>JAFYMF010000056.1 GCA_017556745.1 Clostridia bacterium | reverse complement strand
ATTGCTACCACTAGAACCTGAATCTAGCGCGTCTGCCAATTCCGCCACATCCGCGTATCAAATTGTTTCTCTATGCGTTGTTTTCGGCATCCGCGCCGCGCGTCTGCTGAAATCGTCCGCTTCGCTTCCGATTTCTCGTTCCGCCACATCCGCATATTTGGTAACCGGGGATGGCTCCCCTGTCACCAAAATATGATAACATATTTTAACTTTTTTGTCAAGTGAAATCTGTCGCTCTTTTTCGTCAGATTGCACGGGCAATGTCAAAAGCAGTCATTTTACCTGACAGCACATTTATACCTTCAGACTTTGCACGGCCAAGGGCTACTTCGTCAAGCTCAGCACCCTCTGCAAGTATTACACAAGCAACATCAGACAAGGATGCCACCGCGATAACATTCACGTTTGTCATAACCGTGATCCATGCACCGTCAGCAGGTGCTCTGCCCATTACCCAGCTGAGAAGATCACCTACATACCCTGCGGTGACCTCTCTGTCGGGGTCTGCCAGATTTATCTTTTCAAGACCTAAACGGTCAGCTAAAGCTAAAACTGTTTCCTTTTCCATAGTCCTCTCCTTTTATTCACCTGCGGAAAGTCTGTCCTTACCTCTTTTCCATACACCTGAACCGGCAAAGCCCGCTACAGTACCGAGTAAGGCTGCAAGAGTAAACATACTTATGGTAACTGTCCAACTGAAATTCTGAGAAATAAAGCCGATGGCGATTCCCGAAAGAGCCGCGGCACCGTAAGAAAATGCATTGAGAAGTCCGGTGATAGAGGATGCACGGCCGATCTTACCGAAGCACAGGGGAATAAATGTAAGATAAAGGGTATTGACACCAAGCATAAGTGCAATAACCGCACCGATAAACACTACCGACACGATCATAAGAATAAGCTTAGCAACATCTCCCATAACAGAGGTGTCGATAGTTGTCAAAATGATTATCGGAACCATAAGTACCGTGGATATTCCAAAAAGAACTCCGCTGGTAAGCATTTCATTACACTTAAAGAATCTCTTATACATCCACTTGGCAAAATACGCACCGGCAAGACTGATTATCGGCAATATCGCCGTAAGCAGGGATGCAAGAGACTCGGAAGCGCCAAAGGCTGATGTAATAAAAGTAGGAACCCAGGACTCAAGACCGTCCTTGAGTATACCGTTAAAGAGTATTCCTATTGCGGTAAATGAAACACCGAAGGATATGATGAGTCCGACTATTGAAAGACGTCCGTGAGATTTTTCCTCGGCTGCCGTATTCTTTCTTATGCTCTCGCGGTTTATCTTCTCCATCTCACCGATAAAGGAACGCATCATTCTGATACCTAAGCGGAACAGGATGGATGATACGATCAGTATGCAGCCGCATACGATAAATGCCGCTCTCCAGCCAACAGTTCCGAGAAGCAGTGAACACAAAAGATAAGAGATAACGGTACCTAAGGGGATAGTGGGAGAAATGTTTGTTCCTGCCTGAGTACGGTATTCATCGGGCATCCATTCTGCAATACAACGAACAAGGGGAGACCAGAGCATAGAACAGAAAGCTCCGCACATACACCAAAGAACTATAAACAGCTCCGGAATATTGTTAAGACCCATTGCCACGTTGACACATCCCGCACCCATAAGACCGACAGTCATCATATTTCCGGGATGAAAACGGTCGCCAAGCACTCCGTTTACCATCTGACCGATAGCATATGCCGCAAGAAAGGCGGTTAAAATCGCTCCGCCGTACGCCTTGTCTATGAGTCCCTCTCCGATCATAGCGTTCATACATGCGCCAAAGTTCTTCCTGCCTATGTAAATTATAGTATAAGCAAAAAAACAAAGAGCAAATATTTTATAAGAATTGCGTTTCAGATATGTTGTATTCATTTTTTAAGCCGTCCTTATATTCTTACGGTAACCTTTACCGGATAATGATCTGACAGGAACATACCGTCCCTCTTACGGCGCTCGGTCACCCTCTCAGCTGAGCCGTCAACGATCTCGGCACTGGTAAAGATATAGTCGATCTTGGTCTTGATAAGCTCTTCTCTCTCATACTCGTGATATGTATAATCAAGATCCGCAGTAGCATCGGTAAGCTTGATAGGACCGTACTTTTTTATCGCCTCGATAGCCATAGAATCGGGAGTACAGTTAAAGTCACCCATAAGAGCTACCGGGTACTTCATAAATTCCGCATCGCGGCGGATGCGCTCAAGTATAGAATATATGCCGTAGGTAGAAAGTCTCTCATTCTTCACGTGATAAACGTGGGTATTGTACACACGGATAGCATCTCTCACACCCTCTCCTTTGGGAAGCAGAGTGGCAGTGGTACAGATTCTCGGCATCCACACAGCCTGAGGACGGGAATCCGGTACACCCGGGGTTGGGGAAAGCCAGAAGGTATCGTACGCAAGAAGATCAAACTTATCCTTTCTGTAAAGGATACAGCATGCCTCTCCCTCATAATCCGCATTTCTGCCCATACCGACAATTCCGTACTGAGCGGATAGGCTGTCGATAAGATATTGTCTCGTGGGAGGCTGAACCTCTTGCAGACCGATAATATCAGCACCGCAGTCACGAAGAAATTCTATAACGTAACTGATACGGTAGGGATAGAGCTGATACTGTCCGTCCCTATGTGAGTTTATCCTGGTGTTGTAGGACATCAGGGTTATATTCTGTTCCATTTTTCTTCCTCCTTATATCAGCACATCGACCTTGACGGGATAGTGATCGGAGAGAAACATTCCGTCACTTTCACGGCGGAGTGTAACTCTGCGGGAGGATACCGGATCGTATTCAAGATCGGTAAATATGTAATCTATCTTAGTCTTCTCAAGATCAGGATTCTCAAACTCGTGATAGGTATAGCCAAGTGCCGCAGTTGCATCCTTCAGCTTCACCGAGGGATAGTTGCAAAGAGCCGATAACACCATAGACTGGGGAGTTGAATTGAAATCCCCCATAAGAATTATCGGGTAATTTGCATATTCTCTGTCACTGCGGATACGCTCAAGAGTATTATAAAGACCGTATGCACGAAGCCAATCGTCGGGAGAATGGAAAAGATGGGTATTGTATACTCTTACAGGCTTTACGTCCTTATCATCCGTATCAAGAGGAAGAAGAGTTACAGCTGTAGTTATTCTGGGACACCCTTCCCTCACCGGCTTTGAACCCGCAACGCCGGGTGTGGGGGAAAGCCAGAATGTGTCAAGTGAGAGAAGATCAAACTTATCGCGGCGGTAGGCGATACAAACTGCTTCACCGTCAAAGCCGCGACCTCTGCCACGTCCCACAATATGATAGATGTCACCGAGACGGTCTATTAACATCTCTCTGGTGTCATCCTCTATCTCCTGGAAACCGACAATATCAGCACCGGAGCTTCTTATGTATTCAATTGCAAAATCAAAACGTCCGCTGTGGAGCGCGTATTGTCCGTCCTTTTCATTATTATATCTGAGGTTAAAGGACAAGACTGTATATCTGTTTTTCATTTTCTGTATCCTGTGATATCGACAATAGTATTAAAGCTCTATCTCAAACTTTATGGGAAAATGATCTGTGAGGAACATACCGTCACTATCACGGCGGCAGGTGATCTTCTCAACCGATACGGGATCGTATTTTGCATCGGTGAAGATATAGTCGATCTTTGTCTTTACAAGATCGGGGTTTTCATATTCGTGATATGTATATCCTACGTCAGTTGTAACATCGGTAAGCTTGAGGGGGGCGTACTTATATATAGCCTCCATTGCGGTAGAATCGGGGGTTGAATTAAAATCTCCCATAAGAACCACAGGAAAATCTGCCTCCGCCTTATCGCGGCGCATTCTCTCTAAGATAACATACAGACCGTAGGCGCGCAAACGCTCATCGGGTGAATGGAAAAGATGAGTATTATACACTCTGAAGGGAGTTGCAGGCTGACCCTTTTCGGGAATGGGCACCAAGGTAACAGTGGTACATACTCTTCCGGGATAAACATCCACAGGACAGCTGTCACATATACCGGGGGTAGGAGACAGCCAGAAGGTATCGCATGACAGGAACCTGAATTTATCACGGCGGAATGCAATACAGTTTGACTCATCGGTATAGTTTCTCAGTCGACCGAGACCGACTACCAGATAGTCATTACCGAGAGTCCCCTCAAGCAGACGCTGAGTTTTTTCCTCCACCTCCTGAAAGCCCATTACATCGGCAGCATTCTCCTTAAGATACTGATCTATGTACTCGTATCTGTACGGGTGAAGCTTATACTGTCCGTCTTCTTTTGTATTATACCTTATATTAAAGGTCATTATCGAAACTTTTCCCATTTGGTTATTCTCCTTTAAGATAGCGGAAGAGAGCCGGAATAATATCCTCTTTACCGCAGTCGAGCTCAAGCTCACCTCCACCGCCTCCGATAGTATCGGGATAGTGGGAGTCCGAGGACCGTATCATTCTGTAACCCGATGGGAGCAGCTCCTCACTTCCGGTAGGGGAAAGCTCTGCCGCACTAAATTCCGCCTCGGGGGGAATAGCACCCAGAATGGCGATAACTCCGTTTGCTTCTTTATCTATATGGGCGGGATATGCCAGCCCGTCAAATTTTACGATCAGGTCATCTATATCATTTATGCTGATATCGCCTGCAATGATAAGCAGACGTTCTTCCTCGCCGATAACCTCGTCGTTCTCGTCCATTATCTGCTGACGTCCGAATATCTCCGCCTTGTTCTTTATAGGCGGGGAATGTTCTGCCACGTACTCCGAGAAGCTGAGGGCACCCTCCAAGGTCTCAAAAAGACATACCACATGTATATCCTCAGATGTGGTCAGCTCCATACCCGGAATAGCGGCAATGCCGTATTCCTCTGCCGCCCGAAGAAAGGCGGGACAGTTAAGCGCAGTATTATGGTCGGTCAGGGCGATGAGATCAAGTCCTTCAAGTACTGCCAGACCTGCAACGGTAACCGGTGTCATTGAGTCATCCCCACAGGGAGACAGGCAGGAATGAAGGTGAAGGTCATACCGTATCTTCACAAAAGACAACTCCGATCAGAAATAATTCTTTTTCCGGGATTATTTTTTAGGGGTAAGGAAATTGTTTTTAAGAGAGGAATTAGCCTTTGATGAATAGAACTCATAATAGTTCTGCATATTGCTATTTCCTCCGGCTACGCTTCTGAGGGAAGTGTAGGTTGCGTTGGAAACATTACTGTAAGCTTTACCGTACATATATGCGCCGTCGTATACTGCAGAATTTGCAATAGTGTATACCATATTAATAGCCTGAGAATCACGAAGGAAGTATGACATCTGATTCTCTGCGTATGCGGTAGCAAGATATTTGTAGGATGCCGCAAAGTACGCGTTTACAAGATAAGAGGTAGCCTCGATATTTTCCGTGGTCTTGGGAATAACGATCATCGGCATATCGAAATCTGCGAGAGTACGGTAATTCTTCTGCTCTGCATCCTTTTTCGGTACAGGAACCACACCCCAGTCATAGGTTGCGGTAGAGAGCGCATTACTTCTTGAAAGAGGTGCAACATAGAACAGCATGTCACCGGAGGAAAATGCATCCTCAGGGTTATCCTCATTGGCACTGCTCTTCCACTGAGTCTTAAGACCGAAGAGCGCCTTGATCTTATCAAGAAATGCCATACTGTCATCAGTGGGAAGAGTAACGGTAGGTACTGCACCGTATGCACTGTTAAGCATGTTATATCCGGCAGCAGCATAAAGCACATCCGCGTAATTAGACTCGTTAAAGCAATGGAGAGAAAGATTTTCAATTCCGTGCTCGGATGCACTTACAGTATTCATATACTCAAGGTACTTGTCAAAGGTCCACTCTCCCGATTCCGCAAGGACATATGGAGAGGCAAGGCCTGCATTTTCTATAAGTGCCTTATTAAAATATACACCGTAGAGATAATCGGGGTCACAGGTAGCATCACCTGCAACAGCATAGAGCTTTCCTCCGCCGGAGGCCTGCATTGCCGCGTAATCAAAATAGGGTTGCTCGGCATAATTACAGCTAAGAGTTGTTACGTCAAGCAGGGTATCCGCTATCGCAAGAGTACCCACAAGTCCCTGAGGGATAACTACCATATCGGCATATTTCTCCCCGGCCTTGATAGCCTTTTTAAACTCATCCACAAAAGCTTTCTCAAGATCTCCTTCTGTGACAGAGAAATCCATATATGAGAGGGTAGCGTTTGCCGCTTCCTGCACAGCAGTGTTTCTCTTACCCTTGTTAAGGCTGATTATAGTGCCTGCGGAGGATGCATTAACGCCACCAAGCTTTTCGGCACCTATACCTCTGATGAGAATCGTATCGCCGCCGAAATCGTAACTGTCAAGTGCGGCAAGATATTCCTTTGACTGCTCGATGTAGTCTAGAGTAGGAGATTTATCAATAACGGGACCGGTAACCTCGTTTTTGGGAGGTGCGGTGGTTTCTGCAGGAACTGTAACGTCACTACTTGGTTTTCCATCGTTGATAATAATAATTCCGCAGGAGGACATAGCTGTCGCCACACAAAGAAGCAATGCTATAACTGCCGTAAATCTGACGGCATTTCTTTTTCTGTTTTTCACGGGTTCGTTCTCCTTTCGGTTGTAAGGCATCAGTCTGCCTTTTTCTCAGCGGCTATAATAAAGCCGTCAACATTGTTTCCTGAGAGAGTGTATTCACCCTCTATGGGAATATATACCTCGGTTTCTCCGCTTTCATCTGCAGGAATAAAATACATCTCCCACAGCTGCTCAGCATCATCTCTGAACTCGAGATGCTCCCCATCAAATGGGTAACTTCTGAGAAGGTCTATGTATTCCTCAAGGCAAAGATCATTCGTATACATATAATATGCGTGGGGCTTACCCACGTATCTGAAGTGCCACTCCTCATTGCCGATTCCTGTTATTTCTTCCTTGTGACCGGCATACCTGCGAATAAATCCATAGGTGTGAGAAGCATGGTAAAACCAGCTGAAGTCCGGATCCTTATCAAATGTCAAGGAAACACCCGCATCGGTATATACCGACATATCAAGAGCATATCCGGTATGGTGCTCACTGTAACCGGGATTCTGAACGTATTTATCAACGTACGCCTGACCGTACAGCTGTTTTCTCTCGTCATATATCTTCTTTTGACTTTCATAGTCACGGTAACCGCTGTTAACGATAACATCACGTCTGCCCATGACTGAAGCAAATTCGGAGAGCATATCGTTAAATATACCGAGAATTCGAGAGTCAAGATACAGATTACTGTATGCCACCTTGTAGTCGGAGGTCTTGTTCTCTGTTATGCTTACAATTTCCGCATCATCCGGAAAAACGTAGGCATAGTCAGAACTGACAAGTATCAGATCCCCACGGTGTATCTCTTCATTTTTAATAACCAGCTCTGTATACCCGGGGTACTTTTCTATGGGTCCGGTGCTTTCTTCTATAACGGTACTGCCATCGGCATCTGTAATAACCGTAGAACTGTCGGTACCTGTTACCTCTGTTCCTTCATTATTTCTGTCAGGAAGAAGCAGGGTAAACAGTACAGCCAAAAATACTGCCGAAAGAGCCAAAAGTATCCATATCGGAGCAAGTCCGGTTTTGCGGCGTGGTCTCCGGCGAGATATTTGCCTGAGTATTCTTTCGTCGTTTCTGTTATTCATTATTTTAAAAAAACTCTCGGCGGCAGAACGGACAAGTCCGTGCCTGCCGCCGAGCCGGTTAGTTGTTTGTATTATTTTTGAGCCGTATGAAACTCTTTTAAGGCTACATCAGACTTTGTTAGTAATGTACGAAAAATGCCTCCGGCATTTTTCAGTAAATTAAATAAACGTCCAGACGTTTATTTAATTTAAGGCATCCTTACGAGAAAGGTTGATTCTGCCCTTCTCATCGGTACCGAGGAACTTAACGGTCATCTCGTCACCGACAGCGCAAATATCCTCTACCTTCTCAACTCTTGACTTGTCAAGCTTAGAGATGTGTACAAGACCCTCCTTGCCGGCGGCGATCTCAACGAATGCACCGATGGGGATAATTCTGGTAACGCGACCGGTGTAGATCTGGCCTACCTCGGGCTCGAATACGATACCGTCAATAATAGACTTAGCCGCGTATGCTGCATCACGGTTAACAGCTGCAATATAAATGGTTCCGTCATCCTCGATGTCGATCTTCGCACCGGTGTCAGCAACGATCTTCTGAATAACCTTACCGCCGCTACCGATAACCTCACGGATCTTGTCGGGGTTGATCTTCATAGTGATCATCTTGGGTGCATACTCGGAAACATCGGCTCTGGGAGCGGGAATAGCCGCAAGAATTACCTCGTCGATGATGTAATCACGGCCCTTATGAGTAACCGCAAGAGCCTCGCGGATAATCTCGGGGGTAAGACCGTCGATCTTAAGGTCCATCTGAATGGAGGTGATACCCTTGTGAGTACCTGCTACCTTAAAGTCCATATCGCCGAAGAAGTCCTCAACACCCTGGATATCTATCATAGTCATCCAACGGTCACCCTCGGTGATAAGTCCGCAGGAAATACCTGCAACGGGAGCCTTTATCGGAACACCTGCATCCATAAGAGCAAGAGTAGAGCCGCAAACGGAAGCCTGAGAGGTAGAACCGTTAGAGCTTACGATCTCGGATACAAGTCTGATTGCATAGGGGAACTCCTCAACGGAGGGAAGTACGGGATAGAGAGAACGCTCTGCAAGTGCACCGTGACCGATCTCACGACGGCCGGGGCTTCTGGAGGACTTTGCGTCACCAACAGAGAAGCCGGGCATGTTGTAGTGGTGCATATAGCGCTTGGACTCCTCACCGCCGATATCGTCCAGCATCTGTGCCTCGCCGATAGTACCGAGGGTAGCAATGGTAACGGCCTGAGTCTGTCCACGGGTGAACATAGCGGAACCGTGAGTGCGGTTGAAGAGACCAACTTCTGCTGCAAGCGGACGGATCTCGTCAAGACGGCGGCCGTCAACACGCTTGCCGTCGTCAAGAAGCCAACGGCGTACTACGTACTTCTGTATCTTGTAGATGATCTCGTCCATTACCACGTGCATATCGGGGTACTCGGGATCAAACTTCTCATATACGTTATTTGTAACGATCTGCATAGCCTCGTCACGGACAACCTTATCGTCGGTATCCATTGCGCGGCGGATGTCCTCAATGCAGAACTCCTTAATAGCCTCGTAAAGATCTGCTGGAACATCGCAGGAGGGATAATCAAACTTCTTCTTGCCAACCTCGCTGACGATAACATTAATGAAGTCAACAAGCTTCTTGATCTCCTCGTGAGCCATCATGATAGCTTCAAACATGAGATCATCGGAAACCTCGTTTGCGCCTGCCTCGATCATAACGACCTTTTCTCTGCTACCTGCAACGGTAAGCTCAAGATCGCTCTTCGCTCTCTGTTCAGCGGTGGGGTTGATAACAAGCTGACCGTCAACAAGACCTACGAACACACCGCCGATAGGACCGTTCCACGGAATATCGGAGATAGCAAGTGCAATGGATGCACCGATCATAGCGGTGATCTCGGGAGCACAGTCGTGATCAACTGACATAACGGTAAGGTTAAGGTTAACGTCATTTCTCAGATCCTTGGGGAAGAGAGGACGGATGGGACGGTCGATAACACGAGAAGCAAGAATAGCGTTCTCGCTGGGACGACCCTCACGCTTGAGGTAACCGCCGGGGATGCGGCCTACTGCATAAAGACGCTCCTCGTAGTCAACAGAAAGGGGAAGGAAGTCGATACCGTCACGGGGTGCGGCACTTGCGGTTGCAGAGCAAAGCACTGCGGTCTCACCGTATCTTACAAGTACGGAACCGTTTGCAAGACCTGCCATCTTGCCGTTCTCTATGGTAAGAGTACGTCCGGCAAGCTCATAACTGAAAGTTCTGAAATTTTCAAACATGCTTTTTTCCTCCAATTTTAACTTTTTAAGCTTTCCCGCTCTTCGGTCAAAGTGGGGTTTAGCATTTAGATAAAAGCCGCGGCGAGGGTCGCGCGCCCTTATTTAACTGCTAAACAAATACCGCCCTGACGCGGAAAAGAGCGAGGTGGATTTACGTAATTTTGTGCCAAAAACAAATCCTGCGGGCGGGTGTTCCCCCGCCCGCAGGTCTCTTGGCAAGTGTTTCTCTGTCAGGAAATTATTTGCGGATGCCGAGTTTTTCGATTATTGCACGGTAACGCTCGATATCCTTCTTCTGAAGATAGTTAAGGAGGTTACGTCTGTGACCTACCATCTTGAGCATGCCGCGACGGCTGTGGAAGTCCTTGTGGTTAGCCTTGAGGTGCTCGGTAAGAGCTGCGATTCTGTGAGTAAGAATAGCGATCTGAACCTCAGGAGAACCGGTGTCTCCCTCATGTACTGCGTACTGAGCAATAATGTCCTGCTTTTCGTTCTTGAGCATCGTTTTTTCACCTTTCTCTAAATAAAATTTTGTTCTCTCGGCACAGTATACGGCGGGTGAAAGACTTCCGTAAATAAGGAAGGCTGATCCCGTAAACCGAGCCAAGGATACACAGCATGTAGTATACCACACTAATCCCGGATTGTAAAGGTTTTTTTGATTATTTTTTTCTTTTCGTCTATTTTATTTCCTTAATAATGCAAAAATCCCCGATATTACCATAAAAACGCCAAAAATATGTCTGAGCAGTTCCCCATCTATACACCCTGCAAGGAGTGCCCCCCCTGCCGCTGATACGGCACCGGCTACACCCAGTACTGCCACTGCACCAAGGTCGGCACGGCGATGCCAAAGGTGCATTATCGCCCCTCCTGCAGAGGCGGCAAGGAAAAAGTACAGGTTCATTCCCTGGGCGGTAAGCTGTGCGGTCCCATTTATAAGGGTAAGATAGATCAGATACAGTCCTCCGCTTCCCACACCCAGTCCCACAAATCCGCCGAAAAGTACGGTCAAAAGAAAATCCATTTGTTTTTTCTCCTACATCATAAGTCTTATGCCCGACCAGATAACCAGGGCGGAAAAAATCTTTTTCAGAAGCCCCGTATTAATCCTTGAGAGAAGAAGCGCACCTGCCATGCCTCCGAGAAGTGCCGGCAGAATAAGCGGCAATACATCCTCCGACTCCACCGCACCCAAAGTTCCATATACAATGGCAGAGCCAAGGGACATGGGGATGACAGACAGTACGGTACTTGCAAATATCCGTCTCGTTCTCTCTTTGTCTCCCCTATCGCCCGACAGATACCGAGAGAGAACAAGCATGGTGATTATCCCTCCTCCACAGCCGAAAAGCCCGTTGATACCCCCGGCTAAAAGCCCCGGAGCTATGAGATGATAAAGTCTCCCTCTCCCTTTTCTTTCCGTTTTTTCTCCCCTGCTTTTCTTCATAGCTACCTCCTGCCGTGACAAAATACTGTTGTGTTTTCTATTATTATGTGATATAATATAAGATAGCTATACTTGTTTGTATCTGGCATTTTTCACCGTTTTGCAGTTATTATTACACTAAACGGATAAGCGAATAAAGTTAAAGAAAAGGAGTGCTTGATTTTGGCACAGAAAAAGCCCCATCAAAAGACTGATAGAAAAGTCCCCAAAACTCCGGTAAAAAAACCTTCCGACAAGAAAAAAGTTCCCGACCGGTCTCCGGCTGAGGATGCCGCAAGACGTGCAGCAGGCATAAAGCATCAGATAATACCATGCGTGCTTGTAGTAGTAGCTATTTTTTTGGTAGTTTGCTATTTCTTCAAAAATTCGGTGGGTACGGTAGGCCTTGGCATACATAACCTGTTCTTCGGTATACTCGGCGGCGCATCATACGCGGTACCCCTGATACTCATCTACCTTGCGGTAATCTGGAAAAAGAGTGTTGAGAGCTATTCACTTGCCTCACGTATTACTCTTTCGGTTATTGTCATCCTGCTCCTTTCGGTGCTTTTACATTCCTTTGCACCAGATGAGCTCCGTACCTACAGCATACCCTCTCTTTGGGAGGGCGGCAAGGTACTCTCCGGCGGCGGAATCATCGGCGGTCTTCTGGGCACACTTATGCTTGCGGGATTTGATACCGCAGGCACCCTTATTATCGTTATCGCCGCACTGCTTATTTTCTCAATTTTCCTTTTCGGTGCTACCCCCAGAAGTATTTTTGTGTCCATTGCGTACAGAATAAAGCGCAGACGTGAGGAAAAGGAAGCTGTTCTCGCAGAACAACGTTCAAAGGCTGTTTATCCCGATGATCCGTATATTCCCGTAACTCCAAGCAAAAAGAAAGATCTTCGTCCTGCGAAGAAGATAAAAAGACATCAGTTTGACCCCGACGTTTCTCTTGATGAGGAAGAAGGGGAAGAAGTATATTCTTCCCCCATTGACGATAACGTAAGAATAGATTCCTATCATGAGGAAGACGTGGTAGACGGAGAGGTCTACGCCGCCGCAAAAATCAAAAAGGAAGAAGCTATTCTTTCCGGCTCTGACACAGAGGAGCCTGATTTTGTCGCGCAGGAAGTTCTTGAACCGGAAAAACACTCCGATGAAGAGCCCTCAGACGGTATAGAGCTTGACTGGAAGAATATATTCGTTGATCCCGATCCGGTCACCCCCGATCTCTCTCTTGATGTTCCCCTCCCCGGGGATGAGGATGCCCCCGAGGCCTCAGAAACAGAGCTTACGGTTACCCGCATCCGTCCCGAGGAGCCGGCAGAGGTAAAGAAGAAACCCACTCCTCCCCCGAAGGCGGCCTATATATTCCCCCCTCTCGATCTTCTCAGAGAGGAAGAAGCGCCCCCTGCAACAGATGAAAATGAACTTAAGACCAACGCCAAGCGTCTGGTGGATACTCTTCTCAGCTTTAACGTTAAAACCAAGGTGATAAACGTATCTAAGGGTCCCACCATCACCCGCTACGAGCTTCAGCCCGAGGCAGGTACCAGAGTCAGATCTATTGCAAATCTTGTTGACGATATTGCTCTCAGCCTTGCTACCTCAGGTGTAAGAATAGAGGCACCCATCCCCGGTAAATCCGCCGTGGGTATCGAGGTCCCCAACCGTACTACCGCAATGGTGTGTCTGAGAAGCCTTCTTGAGAACAAGCAGTTTGAGACCGCCCCCTCAAAGATAACAGCCGCACTGGGTAAGGACGTTGTTGGCAACCCCATGTATATGGACATCGCGAAGATGCCCCACCTCCTTATTGCAGGTGCTACCGGCTCCGGTAAGTCGGTATGTATCAACTCGATCCTTATCAGCCTTCTCTACAAGGCACGTCCCGACGAGATGAAGCTGATACTTATCGACCCCAAAAAGGTAGAGCTTAATATATATAACGGTCTTCCTCATCTTCTTGTACCTGTTGTGTCAGACCCCAAGAAGGCGGCAGGTTCTCTCTCATGGGCTGTCACCGAAATGGAGCGCCGCTTTGAGCTGATCGAGGAAGTCGGAGCTCGTGAGATAAAGGGATACAACTCTATTACCGCAAAGGATCCAGAAAAAGAATTTCTTCCCCAGATAGTCATCGTTATAGACGAGCTCGCCGACCTGATGATGACCGCATCAGACGACGTAGAGACCTCTATCTGCCGTCTTGCCCAGAAGGCCAGAGCCGCAGGTATGCACCTTATCGTCGGTACTCAGCGTCCCTCGGTTGACGTTATCACCGGACTTATCAAGGCAAACATCCCCTCAAGAATTGCTTTCACCACCTCAAACCAGGCCGACTCCCGTACCATTATCGATATGGGCGGTGCCGAAAAGCTTATCGGACGCGGTGATATGCTCTATTCCCCCATTGGCGCAAACAAGCCTATGCGTGGACAGGGTTCATTCGTTTCCGACGAGGAAGTTGAGACAGTAGTTGAGTTCATAAAGAAAAATACCGATATTGCCGCCCAGTACAGCGACGAGGTCATTCAGAGCATTGAGAGAGCCGCAGAGCTGTGCGGTGTTAAGAAAAAGGATCTCGTATCCTCCACCATCGGAGACGGTGACGATGATGGCGGTGATCCCATGCTGAAGGCCGCTCTTGAGTTGGCGGTAGACAGCGGAAAAATATCAACCTCCCTCATACAGAGAAAGCTGTCTCTCGGCTACGGCCGTGCGGCAAAGCTCATTGACCGTATGGAGGAGCTGGGCTACGTCAGTGCACCCGAAGGCCAAAAGCCTCGCGAGGTGCTTCTCACCAAGCAGGAATATATGGAGATGGTTCTCAAAGATGCAGACATTCAGTAATTTATCCCCCGGTCTCGCTACGTCCGAGGATCTGTCCGATATAACCGCCCTCTGGCAGGAGGCGTTCGGGGACAGCACGGAATACATTGACCGATTTATATCCACCCTTGATATAAACCGCGACATCTTCGTCATGAGGGTGGATGGAATAGTCCGTGCCATGCACTGTGCGGTACCGGTATATCTTCGCTCCGGGGACACAGAGGAAAAGGGAGTCTACTTCTATTCCTGCTGCACAAAAAAAGAATTTCGCGGTATGGGGCTTCTCAGAGAGCTTATGAAGTTTTCACACGCCGCTCTCGATAGCCGCGGAGAAAGATTTGCGGTAGTGACCCCTGCCCGTCCCGGTCTTTTTCCCATGTATCTCTCATTCGGCTTTTCTCTTCCGGCTTACGGCACTCCCGGACTTGTGGGCTCTCCCGATGAGCCACTGTCAGAGAGAGAAAAGGAAGCATTTCTTTCCCTTGACCGTATTCCCTTTGACGGGGACACAGACCTGCTGTATTCCCTGTACAGAGAAGCCGCAGGACGGGACAAGGCGGCCTTTGTTGCCACCCGTGAATTCTTTCCCCTTACCTTTGACGGCTATTCTGTTGACTATATTGTAAAAGACGGAAGAAAGATCGGCTTTACCGTATACGAGACCGATATTAACAAAAACGAGATAATTGTTCACTCTTTCTATACAGACAGAAGTGACAATTATGGTATAATTGAAAGTGACATCGGGGAAACTGTTCAGCGCAAAAGGCTTATCAACCGTGAAGCAAAGGCACTGTACAGAGTTTTCGGAGATGATATCCCGATAAAAGACCCCCGACTTGACCTGTTTGCCGAGAGATGAATCGGCCGTACATACGCATATAAATAAAAAACGGAGAAATTTTATGATATATCTTTTTCTTGCAGACGGATTTGAAACAGTGGAGGCGCTCTGTCCCCTTGACCTGCTCCGCCGTGCCGGTGCTGATGTGAAAACCGTAGGAGTTACCGGCCAAGCTGTAACCAGCCGACAGGGGGTTACTGTTACGGCAGATGTAGGAATAGATGAGATCTCAGTATCGGATGCCCCCGAGATGCTCATCCTTCCCGGTGGTATTCCCGGAGCTGACAATCTTGATGCATCGGACAAGGTGAGGGAGATGATCCTTGACGGTGCCCGCCGCGGAGCTTTTCTTGCTGCGATCTGTGCCGCTCCGTACATTCTCGGTAAGCGCGGACTTCTTCGCGGTAAGACCGCTACCTGTTTTCCCGAGAAAATATTTATCGAACGTCTTCTTGACGCGGAATATTCCGATGACGGAGTAGTTCGTGACGGCAATATTATCACCGCCAAGGCCATGGGTGTTTCCACAGACTTCGGTCTTACTCTTATTGAGGCTCTCTATAGTAAAGAAAAAGCTGACACCATCGCCGCATCTGTGTTCCACACACGGAGCTAAGCTTTATGAAAGAAATCAGAACCGCAAAAAACGCTCTCAGACAGGAATACAGAGCGAAAAGACGGCTCATCCCCAGAGAAAAGAAAGAGGCTCTTGACAAGAAAATATGTGACACAGTTATTTCTCTTGCCAGCTTCAGATTCGCGGATGCCATTTTGCTCTTTGCACCTCTTGATGATGAGATAGACGTTTTTCCTATAGCGAAAGAAGCTCTCCGCCGCAAAAAGACTGTGGCCTTCCCCATATCTCCTCCCGGAGGTATTATGAATTTCCATACTGTAGACAGTCTTGACAGTCTCATCCCCGGTAACATGGGGATCCTTGAACCACCTAAAGATACATCCTTATTTGACGGCACGGGTAAAAATTGTCTGTGTATAGTTCCCGCCTTCATCTTTGACAAAAAGGGGTACCGAGTAGGCTACGGCGGCGGATATTACGACAGATTTCTTCCGTCATTTAGCGGCAGTACCATGGGTGTTATATATAGCGACTGTATCCTTGAGAGAGTTCCCCGAGGCAGATTCGATCTGTCGGTAGATATTCTCGTTTCTGAAAAGGGGGTCACTGTAACAAGTGAAAAATAAAGGATTCTTCTCCGCCCCGATCCTTGCCATTATCGTAATGGCACTGTCTTTACTAATCAGATATGTTGACGTATCCATACTTGGTGAGGGAGATGCCGTATTCCTTTCTATTGCAGTGCTTCAGCTGGTAATACTGTTCTTCCCCGCTCTGCTCTATGTAAGATTCAGAAATGTAAAAATATCGTCTCTTCGCCTCCGCATCCCGTCGGGCAGAAGTGTTTTATTTACCGTATCCGCACTTTTTGCGGTAATCTTCGGCAGTATGCTTATTTCCTTTGGTATGTATTTTTCCGGAGTATCTGCCTCAAGCTCGTCAATGTACAGCCAGCTTGTGCCGGATGCCCTTGCATCAAGAGCTGTATTTATTTCAATTGCTTTTGCCATAATTCCCGCCCTGACAGAGGAGTTCCTCTGCCGCTCGGTAATAATGTCAGAATACCAAAGTGCCGGTATTGGTACCGCCGTGTTTTTCTCGGCAATTCTCTTCTCTTTTCTTCACTTTGATCTTACTGCCTTCCCGGTGTATTTCTTCTCGGGGCTGATTCTTGGTTTCACAGCATTTGTAACCCGATCGGTCTTCTGCTCTGCGATAGTACACCTTATACATAACCTGTATATACTGTTCTTTGAAGAATACATTTCCGCAATGGTAAAAATACCCCAGAACATCGTATTTACCGTGTTCATCGCAGTAGTATTTTTCCTCCTTTCTCTCTTCCTCATGCTGGGTCAGGGAGAGAGATTGCTTTACCGTAACGGTTCTCTTGCCCTTGATAAGGAAGAGGACTTTATTCCGGAGAACAAAAACGGAAATCTTTTCTCGGCACTCCTCACCCCATCATTTCCAATATGTGTGACAGTATATCTGGTGATAGTCTTCCTCATTACCTAAGAAAGGTAGGGTACAGATAGATGAATGATAATGAAAAAAACATGCCCGTGAAGGAAGATGATTTTCTTCCCGACAGTGGCTTTGTTCGAAAAAAAGAGGTTCCACCCGTTCCACCTGTCGGTGGAAGTAAGTCCGATGGAAATCCTCAGAAAAACTATACTATCCGCAGAGTAATCCCCTCAGGCAACCGTCCTGTGCAGAGGGCAAATCCTCAGGCGGATAATATCCCCTCCCCCGGTACACCTGCGGGTCAAAGTGCACCCAAGGTAACTCCCGTCTCAAAGCTTCGGGAGACACCTTTAGCCGATGCTCCGGCACAGCAACCTGCGGCTCCCACAGTACCACCTGTACAGAATCAGCCTGTTCGTCACAAGGAAACACCGATTCCGCAGAGTCAAAGCAGTGCTCCGATGATGTCATCTGAACCTGCTGAGGCATTCGATGCTCCTATTCAGCAAAACCATCAGATATATGCACCGATTTTTGACAAGACCGCAATACACGATTCTATCAGCGACTCAGCAGAAATAAAACCTGTCAAGGTGGTACATCTCACAGCCGAAGGCAAAAGAAAAAAGAAAGCCGCAAGCGGAACCAAGAGCGCGGTCAAAGCTCTGATATACATTGTGGCGGTTTTGACTGTGTCCATTTTCCTCAGTTACGTTGGAATCATTATTGCAAATGATGCATTTGCCTTTGTAAAGGCGGATGAAGAGATCACTGTGGTCATACCCGAGCTGATGACCACAAGCGAGCTCGCAGACATCCTCCACGAGGAAGGCGTGATCAAATATCCCTTTATCTTTAAGATCTACTGCGGAAGAAACGCAAAGGATGTTGAGTTTGTTGCAGGTGAGTACGTGATCAACGCAAACAGCAGTTATGATGAGCTGTTCGCCACCTTTAAGAAGTCAGCAAAGCGAGAAACAGTGCGAATTGCTTTCCCCGAGGGCTCTACCATTGACGAGATGATCGCACTGCTTGTGGCAAACGGTGTCGGCTCTGCCGAGGGCTTCCGCGAGGTAATAAATAACTATGACTTCTCAGGACACGAATATGCCTTTCTTGATGGTGTGGAAATGACAGACGATAAATACTACCGTCTTGAGGGCTTCCTTTTTCCCGATACCTACGATTTCTACAAGGCCAGAGGAATCGAGAAGGGTGACGGCATTTACATCTATCAGGATGAGGTAAATGCCATAATTAAGTTCCTTGACCGCTTCAAGCAGATATTCACACAGGATCTTAAACTTCGTGCCGAAGAGCTTAATATGTCTATCGAAGAGGTTATTACCCTTGCTTCGATCATAGAAAAAGAGGGTAAGTTCGTTGTAGAATTTGAAAGAATCTCATCTGTATTCCATAACAGACTGAGAGACAAGGCGACCTATCCTAAGCTTCAAAGTGATGCAACCATCGCGTACGCTATGCAGTGTGATTCCGGTTCCCGTCCGGAAGAGCTGACCGGTAAGGATACCGAATATGACAGCGTATACAATACTTATATCTACTCGGGTCTTCCCCCCGGAGCCATCGCAAACCCCGGATACAATGCTATAACCTGTGCCCTTTATCCCGCATCCACCGAGTATTACTACTTTGTTTCAAAGAAGGACGGTACCACTCTGTTTGCAAAATCAGAACCTGAGCACCTTGAGAATATCATAATCGCACGCGGCGAATAATCTTTTGACAGATATAAAACAAGAAAAAGACAGAGAAAGATCATTGTTCTCTGCCTTTTTTTGTTTTGAGGCTGCACTGTTTGATCCGCGACCTTATAAAATATATATCATCGGCCAAAAAATACAAAAAATTCACAAACCGTTCTCTTTATATTTGACCGTACCTGTTGACTGCAAGTAAAAGTTCTGTTATAATATTATATGTTGAATTATCAACATCACAGCAGTACAGACATCAACACTAGCTTATAGGAGACGATCCATGAAAGAAATCAGAATAGTGTCAGACTCATCCTCTGATATAACCGATCTTGAATATGTTGATTTTGCATACTCCCCGATGAAAATAATAGCAGGGGAAACGCAGTTTATCGATAACACTGCCCTTGACGTTGCGGCAATGGCAGATTTCTTTGACAAGTATAAAGGCAGATCAAGTACCTCCTGCCCCAATCCCTCTGACTGGCTGGCAGCCTTCGGCGATGCGGAGAATGTCATCTGTGTTACAATTACCAGCTCACTCTCCGGCAGTTATAATTCCGCCTGCACCGCAAAGCAGATGTATGAGGCAGAGCATCCCGACCGACATGTATTCGTTCTTGATACCCTGTCGGCAGGGCCGCAGATAACTCTGGTGGTAAAAAAGCTGGAGGAATACGTAAAGGAAAAAATGCCCTTTGACGAGATCTGCAAAAACATTAAGGAATACTTGAAAAACACCGGACTTGTGTTTATGCTTAAATCACTGAAAAACTTCGCAAACAACGGTCGTGTATCCCCCATCGTTGCGAAAATAGTCGGAATTGCAGGAATCTGTATCGTTGGCCGTGCCAGCGATGAGGGTACCCTTGATCCCACACACAAATGCCGCGGCGAAAACCATTCCATTAATACACTGTTGTCCGACCTTGAAAAATACGGTCTCAAAGGGGGCAAGGTAAGCATTGGACACTGCTTAAACGAATCGGCCGCACTCGCCATCAAAAAGAAAATTGAAGAAAAGTTTAGCCGTGTAGAGGTAGAAATACATAAGCTGAGAGGTTTGTGCAGCTTTTACGCAGAGAAGGGCGGAATGCTCCTCGGCTTTGAAAAATGCTGACGGAAAAATAATGAAGCGGTCTGACCGCGGGAACAACTCAGGCAGCAAGGGTTGTATTCAGCACTCCGGCACAGCATAAGTCATAACCACCGGCTAAGCCGGTGGCTTGCTCAGCCCTATAAGGGCATGTTACTGGCTGGGCTGAAAGCCCACTGAAATATCCGACACATGTAAACCTGCCCTACTGCCACAAATGTGGCGACTATCTTTAGCCTCCATCCTGAGGGAGGTGGCACGAGCGGAGCGAGTGACGGAAGGAGTCTGTCCCCCGTTCCTATGTTTCATATAGCTCTATTGTCTATACAAAAACTCCCTCACCCGACTGCGTCGGGAGCTCCCTCGAGAGGGAGCCTATCGACGCAATAAGGCGCCACTCAAACTTGCGAGTTATAGCACCATATTACTACGGAAGAATTACGTTTTTGCGTATGCAAAACGGTGTTCCTCGAACACCGAGTAATTCTT
>JAFYMF010000055.1 GCA_017556745.1 Clostridia bacterium | reverse complement strand
TCAATTCTATAACAACCAACGCATCCAATTAAAAACAAAACTGACACCACTTGAAAAGCGATGTCAGTATGTTGCTTAATATTTAATTTTATCTACCATAGTGTCTGTTTTTGTACCGTCCGCACAAATTGGGGCAGTTCATGATGTGATTCAGCCTGTTTGTCATTCCATAAAATTCTCAAGGGGTTCTCTATAATACCCAATAGAAAAGTAGTCAAGATCGGAGATCAATATTTTCCCTTCTTCTAATGCATCCTTAACGTTTTGTTCTGTGCCGTCATTATAGTATACTGTAACGTACTCGCTCTTTATCGATGGGAAAGAATAATAATATTTGTCGTCGCGATAAAAGCCTTCAAGAGCATCTGCGGTGGGTATTTCACCGTTTTCCGTCAGGTCTACGATACCCTTAATGTGCTTCGGTTCGGAAAAGTAAGATATGCCGTAAAAATTAAGATCGGCAAGTGAAATATTGCTGTTTTTCAGTGCGTCTCTCACGTTTTCGGTACTGCCGTCCGAGTACTCAACAATGATATATTCACTGATTGGATTTCCAAAAATATATTTACGGTTGTGATCCTCGTAAAATATCTCTTCCACATCGGAGAGCTCAAGTCCGCGTGAGTTATCGGTTATGTTTTTGATATCTTTTTTTGGGGTGTTTTCGACGCTTTTTTCCTCTTTGATATAACTCACGCCGTGGGTATTGAGGTCAGTCAATGTTATGTGCCCCACCGCCAGTGCTTCTTTGATGTTCTGTTTTTCACCGTTTTTATAGGTGACGATATAGTACTCACTTTCAAGATTTCCGAGACAGTAATAGTAGTTATCATCTTCATATATAACTTCGAGGGCAGGGCGGATGTCAACGTTCGGATCCTTTTCGTATTTTATGCTGAGTATCTCATAACCGCTTGTAGCATCACTACATGACAGCAGACAAAAAAGTAAAAGTATAGCAGTGACAACAGATAGTGTTCTCATATTATTACCTCCTTTTATGTACCGTTAGACGGCAAATGTTTCAAAGAAGTTCCCGAAAAACAGAATAAAAAACCGACTATTGCATTTGGCTCGTTTTTGTGTTATAATACCTATATATTTTTTCAAAAAGGTGACATACATGAAAAAGACGGTGATCCCTGCCGGATATTCTTCGGCTCTTTCCCTTTATGAGACACAATCAGCTATAGGTATGCTCAAACGCGCCTTTGAGGACAGACTTTCATCAGAGCTTAATCTCAAGAGAGTTACTGCCCCTCTTTTCGTTGAACCCAAAACCGGTCTTAACGATAACCTCAGCGGATCTGAGAAGGCGGTCAGCTTTGATATTCCCAGTGCTGGTGTAAATGCAGAGGTAGTTCACTCTCTTGCAAAATGGAAGAGAATGGCTCTCTACCGTTACGGCTTTCCAGTGGGAAAGGGACTCTATACCGATATGAACGCTATCCGCCGCGAGGAGACACCCGATAACCTTCATTCAATATACGTTGATCAGTGGGACTGGGAAAAGGTTATGGATGTATCCGACCGCAATTTTGATTATCTTGCGGATACCGTAAATAAGATAGTCGGTGCTATCTGTGACACTGTCGACGTGGTGCGTGCCAAGTATCCTGCAGTCACCACTTCGCTTGAGAGAACTGTCAAATTCATCTCTTCTGAGGAGCTTCTCAAAATGTTCCCCAACAAGAACGATAAGGAGAGAGAACTTGAGGCTGTACGCCGTTACGGTACAGTATTTATTTCTCAGATCGGTGCTCCTCTTTCTAACGGCAAGCCCCATGACAGCCGTTCTCCCGATTATGATGACTGGGATCTTAACGGCGATATCCTTTTCTACAATGAGCTTCTTGACTGCCCCTTTGAAATTTCTTCAATGGGTATTCGCGTTAATGCCGAGGTTCTTGACCGTCAGCTGAAGGTATCGGGTTGTGACTCACGCCGCACTCTTGAGTATCATAAGATGCTTCTTGCAGGTGAGCTTCCGCAGACTATCGGTGGAGGAGTCGGTCAATCCAGACTTTCTATGCTCATTCTCGGAAAAGCTCATATCGGCGAGGTACAGTCCTCTATATGGGATGCCGAAACCATCGAGTCCTGCAAGGGTACGGGTATAATCCTTCTTTAATATTTCGCTTATAGTACCGCCGTAGAAATACGGCGGTTTCTTTATATTTTTTTCTTTAGAGAAAGTTTTACCCCGAGAATACGATTTATTTAGCAAAAGGGTAATTACTTGTATATGAGGCCAATATGAAAAACAGCATCGATGACGTCATCATCAAGTTGCTTTTTGACAGGGATGAAAGAGCACTTGAGAAGATACAGACCGAATATGGTCAGCTAATTAAATATATTGCTTTTAATCTGTTTAAAAACAGTGATGTTGCGGAGGAGTGTTTAAACGACACCCTTCTTGACATCTGGAATTCTATACCTCCGAACAAGCCCGCGTCTGTTTCATCTTATGCCTCTATGCTTGCGCGGAGACGCGCTATTGACAGACTGAGGAAAGAGAATGCGGAAAAACGTATACATCCGGGTAATTCGACTTACCCGGATGTATACGAAGAGCTTGCAGATATTGATGATCTTTCGGATAGGGTGATCGACGGTATAGAGCTGTCACGGCATATTAATGCTTTTCTCAAAAGCTTGTCGGGGGTGAACAGGGAAATATTTATAAGCAGATATTTTGATTTTGAGGAGCTTGACAGCATTGCAAAAAGACTGAAAATATCAAAAAATTCAGTAAATACAAGGTTGTTTAGAATGAAGAACACATTTAAAAAACAATTATCGGAAGGAGGGTATCGGAATGAGTGAACGTGACCGTTTTCTTGATGCAATGGGTGATATAGACCAGGAGCTTCTCCGTGAGCATATTGAGTATAAGAAAAAAATGTCCTTGGGCAGAATGATCCCTGCCGCCGTATCAGCGGCGGCGGTGATCCTTGCGGTGGGGGTTGCTATCCCGTTTCTTACCCCACGCCACGATACTATCCCACAACCCGACACTACGGATGACGGTACTACCGCCGTTGAGCCGGTAGAAAGACTCGTGCTTTATTCGGAGCTTAGCGGTGTCCCTGCATACGACGAGAATTATACCCCCCCTGCAGACGGGGAAGTGAGGATAGGAAGTGAGCTTGAGTCTGCTCTTAATGCAGATACCGATTCGGACGTTGCGTTTGCCTTGGTACTAAAGAGTGGATCGTCCGAATATTTGAATAGTCTTTCTGACCCTGAACTTATGAAAACTGCCGATGAAATGCTTAGCATAAACGAGGAGAGGATGGCGGCATTCAAGGAAAAGTTTATATCTGAAGCTTTAGAGCATCTGAGGACCATGACCGAAGGTGATTATAAATACAAAACCAGCGGCTATAACGGCAGTATTAGTGACGGTATAGAAAAGATAAAGGAAAAATATAGCGACATAGTTGATCTACACAGAATAGGTGAAATAGATTACCAAGAATTTGACGATGCTATGACGCGCTACATTAATGATATAGATACTTATATAAATGAATACAAAGATGCCCGCACTGAATTTCAGATGGAATATTTTGAACAACAGGGAAAGCTTGATCTGCTTTACGAAGAGTATGCAATGTCTATCAGGGATGAACTGGTATCTGTATACGGTGATAACAACAGTAGTATATATTGGGCCTTTGATATAAGCTTCAGAGGTGTTGATATATACGGTACTTGGCGTAGCTCACGGGAATGTCAGCAATATTGGGACGCTCTTGAAAAGCGTGAAAACGGTATAGCTACCGAAGTGGATATGGAGAGTCTTGTGCGTTCATGGCTTGAGGAATATAGCCAGAACTTTACAAAAAAGATGAGAGCTGTCATAGACAGATATGTGTTTAACAACAATGTTACGCATACTGTTACAAAAACACTTACCGACAGCGGGATCAACTATTCTTTTCTTGAGGTGAAGACCGTTTCCGAGGAAAATATAGTAACCAACGATACCGACTGTGTCATTGCCATAATGACAAAGGAACAGATAGAAAGCTTTGACGTTCCGGAAACTGTGGGGGTCGAGCTTGACTTAGCTCCGTACGACTGGCAGGACGAGGACAGCGACGGAGTCGTGTATTCATTACAGAGAAAATAACCCTCGGATATAGAGGGAAAATAAAACATTTGTGCCGCCGCATGTCGGCAGAAGGGAGAAAAAATGAAACAAAAGGAAAACAACACCAAAGGAAAGCTTATCCCCGTCATTTTATGCGCAGCTACAGCTCTTGCCGTTACTTGTACCTCTTTGCCGTTCTTTGTGTACGGCGCAGAGAGTCAACCCGAGGACCTGCCCAGAGTATCTGTCGATGAAGTTACCGTGGATGGTGCTGAAGGAGCTTCCGCAGCAGAGTATGCTGAGGCGGCGGATACCGCAGAGGAGAATGTAACTGCGGAAGAGATTGCAGATGACGAGATCGTCGAGTGGACACCCCGTGACTTTGCCGTGATAGTTGATACTTATCCAAATGAGAAAAACGAGAGTGTCTCACTTAAGGCTTCTGACAAGATCGGCGGCATTCCGGTTAAGGATCTGATAGAGCTTGATAAGATCTTCATAGACGCATACGAAGCGGCAAAGGAAAGATTGGGTGTTGCCCACGTTGACGAGACCAAGACCGTTACTCCCGAGGTTCAGGCCCTGTTTGATGAGTTTAACCGAAAGGTAGAGGAACTTGACGAGAAATATGAGAATACAAGCGATGAGATGATCGCAGAGCTCGAGAGCCTTAGTGACAAGCTTCTCTCAGACCTTGAGCCTACCGGTTACTGGAAAACAACCAAGGAAGAGCGCGAGCTGTTGCTCCAGGCATCAAGGGAGGCCATGGAGGCATACGACGCGGCATACGAGGAAAAGTTCGGGCCGAGATTCGGTAATATTGATTTTGGTGACGTAGAGATTCCCGAATGGTCGGATATAGATTACCCCGAATGGTCGGGTTTATCTTACTTCGCAGATGCAGAAGACTCAAGTGAGGAGACCGAGAACTACACCCTTGAGGAAAAGATCAATAAGCTTCTTGAGGAACGGGAGGAGAGAATAAATAAGTATCTGGAGGAGCAAAGTGACAGAATCAACGAGTTCCGAAAAGAGAGCGAGGAAAGACTTGCTAAGTACCGTGAAGTCATGGTCAAAGTAAATGAAAAGGTAGAGGAAGCAATCAAGGAGGCCGGACTTGACTACATTGACATGAGTAAGAACGATACCCCCGAGACAAGAAGGATCACGGAAGAATATTCTGCGGCAGTTGATGTTATCTCCGCAAAATATGCCGTTCTCAGAGAAGAGATATACAAAAAGGCATATAATGATATAAATTATGATGAGGCAACCGAACTCGAGGCACTTAATGAGAAAATGCTTGAGGAGATTGAGGTACTTCAGGCGGAGCATCAGGATAAGCTTGAGGCGGCAGGATACTGGAACGCCACAAGAGAAGAAAGAGAAATGTACTGCGAGGTAGCATACAGGGTACAGCGCGAATTCAGTGAAGAGCTCGATGAGGCTTTGGGTATAAACCGTGACTAAAAAAGATACGAATATTGCGTATTGATTTTCCCCGGGTACCGCAATTTTTGCGGTACCCGGGATTTTCTTGCCCCTTTTTTATGCTATAATTAAATCGGAAAGAGAAAAAACGAAAAAATGTGTAAGATTTTTAATTATTATTACGCTATAATAGGTGAGTCGACTCAAAACAGCGAGAGGAGGTGTTCCCATGGGGGAGGAAGAACTGCTTGTCTTACTTCGAAGTGACCCCGAGGAAGGTATGCGATGTCTTATGCGGAAATACGCAGGGCTTGTTCTGACTGTGATTCGCGGCAGACTTGTGCCACAATCGTTCTGTGATGCGGACATAGAGGACTGCGTTGCCGAGACATTCTCCGAATTTTACTGTGACCTTGGTAAATACGATCCCGCAAAGGGAAGCCTGCGAAGCTGGTTGTGTGTCATAGCCCGAAACAACGCCTGTGACAGACTCAGACAGAGAGATAAGGAGAACAGAACAGTTTCTCTTGAGGATGAAAATGCCACCCTGTTTGAGTCGGCGCTATGTGACGACGGTGGGTTTGGTGAAACGGAGGATAGACAAATGCTGATGCGTGCAGTAGCACAGCTTGGGGAGCCGGACAAAGAGATAATAATCAGAAAATTTTATCTGTGCGAGAATTCAAAAGCAATTGCTAAAAAGACCGGTTTAACTGTTTCAAACGTTGATACCAGGACACACAGGGCGATCAAAAAACTAAGAGAAATTTTGGGAGGTGCCAAGTGAAAAAGAATATTAATGAAATTTTCGATGAAGCTACCGCAAAGGATCTTGACATTATGCTTGGTGATGACTTCACCGATGAGCAGATAGATCTGGTCATGCTGAAGCGGCTTGAAAAAAAGGTTCTCGGCAAGAAGAAAGCGAAGACAGCCTTTATCAGACGTATGACTGCGGCGGTCGCGGCGTGTGTTGTATTGACAGCAACAATAAGTGGCGGTATGTACGCGTATGCGGCAGAGGCAAAGGAATACAAAGCCGCAGTGAACTTCTTTGACGAGTACAATCTGTCAGATGCGGGTCTTACACGTTCTGAGATCAAGAAGGTATACAGAGATATTTCCTCTGAGTCTTTCAGCTACTCGAAAACCGCAGAGGTTATAAAGAGCTCGGTTTATGAGGGGGATATAGAGGGTTACGAGATCTCCTCCGAGTCACCGTCTCCCGAGAGTATTGCAGAGTTTTGGAACAGCGGAATGGATTATAATGCGAAGACAGACAGTGAAACAATGACTCTTTACTATCCCGATACTCTTGCCGAGGGCAGCTTCGAGCTTGTTAAGAGTAATGAGGGTGTTGAGGAGTGGAAGATTTCATTTGACAGTAAGTATATGTTCCACACACTGGCAGTATTAGATAACGGATACGTTGTACACGGCCGTGAGCTTGGTAATTGGGACGGTGCACGTTTTGCTTACGTAACCGAGGACGGACAGATCGGGTTTATCGGCTCTACCGATTTTGTTGAAAATAATGAAACCGATCCCGGGATTGAGAGAATAGAGGCCGTTGTTGGTGACAGGGACGGAAATATCGTTGTTTTTGCCCGTGCCAATAATATTGATATGGAAGCACGTACAGAAGTTCATTATATCTGTTTTGCTGTCTATGATACGGACGGTAACACTCTTACCTCAAACGTAATACCTATGCCGTACAACATAGATATAAAGAATGCAATCCTCGTTGACGACGGATATGTTTTACAGATATCACAGATCGCTGACAGCAGAGTAAACGATTCGATAGTAAAGCTTGACTTTGACGGAAATCTTGTTCTGCAGCTTGATCTTACTGACAACGGATATATATACAACATTGAGGATATGGCTTCCGTTAACGGAGACCTGTATATCTCAACCTACGTTATTCCCGAGGACAGTGAGAATTATTCGTTGCTTCGTAACGGCGGATATTCTGCAACCATAAGAGAACAAATGACCGACAAGCCTCTTGATATATCCGACGAGGAGTTGCTTGATATAGTTAACGGTTATTATACCGCTATTCTTCTGGTATGCGACGTTGATGAGGGCAAGATTAAGGACTTCTATACAGTTAACGGCGCTGTCGGTGCAAGACTCAACGTAAGTGATTCAGATCAGGTGGTTTGGGACGTAAAGAGAATAGTCTCTGCCGATATCGGTAAATGCAGTTCCTATTATTCCGTTAATACCAAGTGTATTGTATCAAGATATTTTATCGGTGATGAAGCAGTTTCTGAGGTGAACGATACCGATAAGTACTCTGCTCACTCTGACCTCTATCATAAGACCTTTAATTACGAGGACTGGAGAGAGTGGTTAGAGGAGGAGTTAAACGGTTATGAGGGTGAGATCGATAGTGATCTGAGAGAACAGTATATTGAGGAAAATTAATGTCGGCTCGGACCGAACCGAACGAAAAAACGGACAACTAAAAATTACAGAGTGCTAAGAATCTAAATACAGAACCCCGCGCGGCAGGAGTCATCCTTGCCGCGCGGGGTTCTTTTTTATATAAAAATATAACAGGTTTGTAAGAAATTTGTATTTTTCACGCACTGTTTATTAAGGATAGACATACGCATTTTGCGTTGGAGTTCTGTAAATAAAATGAAAAGGCGGTACTAAGAATGAAGCGGATTTTTATACTGTTGCTTATCTTTACTTCTGTTCTGGTTTCGGGCTGCAGTAGTAACGGAGCCTCGGACGGCGGCGATACACCCGACGAAAAAGGTACCTCCGGGTTTACCTTTGTTGATACTGTTAAGGATTACGACAAGGTAGATACCGAGGCGGCAGAAAACTTTACGGTAAGCTCAAAGAAATACGACTATGGGGATAGCAACGCGGTACTGCTCAGCGTTGAAAATCACGGTGACAGCAACTGTACTGTGACTGTAGGTATGACCTACTGTGATGAGGCAGGCACGGAACTGAAAACAGAATCACAGACCTTTGATGGCTTTGCCGCAAAGTGGCAGAAATATTTCCTCTTTGATCCTGGCATTGCATTTTCAAGCTATCGGTATACCGTATCCACAGAGGATTATACCGGAGAGTGCTACGGCAAGATGTTTACCACTCGGTACAATGGTCTTAAAGAGGATCGGGTATGGGCTGGTGAAGAAACAGGTTTTGTAAAAGGGATCCTCGGAGACATCAGATATAAATACGAATATTCTGAGATACTTGATTTTTCCTTTGACGTTGTGTTCTTTGATAACAGCGGCAAGATATTCAAGATTTTTAACGGAGTGAAGCAGAAGAACGTACCGCCGGGTGAAGAACACTGGTACCCGGGTGAGTTGGTTTACGGAACCGAGAAATCGGTTGAATGGCCGGACAACCTAAAAGGGGAGACGAGTGGAATAATTATATTCAACAGTATTGTTCCAAACGGCGAGGAGCTGTCTCGGTAAAACAGTAAATAAAGTAAAAAGGAGATACATACATGTTCAGACAGGTATATAAAACAACACTAAAAAATTTGTTCCGCACCGGGTTGTTTTGGCTGGTGGTGGCGGTTATTGTTGTCGTCCAGTTTTATGACGTTTTTTCACCCAGCTACGGTGTAACTAAAATACACCCGACGACCGGGGCATATATAATGCTCTCGGACACGGATCCGAATTACCGTATGACCTTTGAAACGTATATGAAAAGCACAAGTAACTGCCCCAGTGCTGTTATGCGTTACGCCGTACCCGTTGTGGCTATCCTTGCGGTGGTGCTTATACTTAACCGTGATTACGGCGACAACTTTTACGAAATAGAAAAGGGTGCGGGAATGAGGCCGTCGGCCTATCTTCTCGGAAGATTCGCCGCTATTTTGACCGTAGTTTTTTCCTTTGCCTTTATTATAACCCTGGTCAGATTTCACTCTTATTTTGCCCTTCGTTCGCCTATACGGGAAATGGGTACGGTATTCTATATTACCGATTCAACGGTCAGACTGCTAAGACACGTGGTGTTCAGACTGTTTCCGCCGGTAGTGCTTTACGTCGGTATGACGTTTTTCTTCGGTTGCATCTCGCGTTCAGGTATCGTGGCATCGCTTTGCTCTTTAGCTTATATGGTGGTGTATATGCTTCAATCTAATGTGTTACGCTGGGTCACACCGGAGCTGTACAACGATTATTTTTCACCGGTACCCGATAAGCTGGAGATGTATTTATATCAGTACGATTCATACGACTTTGAATATCTGGTCAGAAACCATAATACGTCTCTTGAAAAAGCGGCATTATGTGTCCTGTTTCTTGTCGGTGTGGGGGCGTTTCTTATGCTCATTTCATACATTGCAACAAGAAGAAGGAATAGGTGATTTTGACAGCAGGTCTAAGGGAGACCCGCGTGAATATTATTTTAAACTCTACTGTCACACACCACGAATTAAATTAAAATAATTGTCGGAGATTTGAAAATATGAAAAAGAGGTTTTTTGTCTTAGCCGCTGCTGTCTTACTTCTGTCGGTCTCACTTATCGGTTGCGGACAGAAGATAACCGCAAAGCAGTCGGAGCTTCAAGACTTTAGGGAAATAGAAAACGATAAGGGATTTTTGATCAAAGAGAAAAAGCTGAACTACGGTGAAGAAGATCTGGTTATCATAACTGCCGAGAATAAAAATGAGGCGGCAAAAAGTATTCTTTTGATAGTAACGTATAAAAATGAGGACGGGTCACAGATCGAGAAAGAAAACGTAATGATAGAGGGTGTTGCCCCCGGGGACACCGAAACGTTACTTCTGAGACCGGGATTTGCTTTTGCACAGCACAGCTATTCGATGATAACAGATGATTATAAAGAAACTGCGAAAAAGAATGTGGAGGCTATAAAATTCGGTGACCTCTCATTTACCCAAACTACACGCTACAGCGATACCCTTGCCTGGGATAACGATCTCACGGCATTTCCAACCTTGATGGGCAAAATAGAAATAAGCAATACCGAGCACGTTACATATAATGTGGCTGCTACCGTAATACTTATAGACGGTAACGGAGAGGTATACGGTGTATATTCTTCGTCCGCTTTTATGCCACCTGATGCCTGGGGCGGCACTATAGACTTCGTTGTATACCAGCCTCTTGAGGGTGAGTTTCTCTGGCCCCGGGAGCTGAACGAAAATGCAAGCTATTATATAATATACGATGCAGTAGATGTATCAGAGAGGAGCTGAGGATAATATGTTACAGATAAGGGCTTTCAGAAAAAGTATATTTTATATGTTTATAGTTACTGCCGTTATGGCGGTCGGATCACGCTTTTGGCATGCTCAACATCTTATTGTACCACTGCCCAATACCGGTTATATCGACAATACCGAGCTTGCTATTCCCCTTTTGCTAGTGTTTCCGCTGTCATTTATACTGTACGATAATTTCGAGATAGAGCTGAGCCTGGTATGCGGGGTAAAAACCGCTAAGCTGATGCTGACCAAGGCACTTGCGTATTTTATCTACGGGGTAATACCGATGGTGGTACTCGTCTTTTTGTTTAAGTATCAGGAGTTCGTACCTGCAAAGGGGACAAAGATGATCATACCCGTCCACGTTCCCGATAATTACAGGGTGTATATGCTTATATCGATGCTTGTTACCATGTTCTTCTTCGCCGCTGTTACGGTGTTTTTCAGGGTACTGTCACGTAACTGCTACGTACCGGTTGTGGTCGGTATGTTCCTTCATACTACCTTCAGTACGATAAACGAATCCATTCGTCGCGGAATGATCGATATAAGACGCTGTATTTTCGACCCGTTTATTTCAAACTACATAATCAGCGATCATATTCCAAATAACCATTACAGCAATATCCCGGAAATGCATAACGTATGGACGTATAACCGGCTTCTGTTTTTCGGTATAGGCGCGGTTCTGCTTGTGCTGAGCTATATACTGCTCAGACGCGAGAAGCTCCACGAAGGATTCGGGGAATAACGCATGACCGTAGAGATAGCTACGTACCCAAAGTTCTAGTGGGTCATGCTATAAGTTTTTGAAACGTAGGTTTCAAAAACTTCCAAAGTACCGGCGTAACTATGTACCCAAAGTTCTAGTGGGTCATGCTATAAGTTTTTGAAACGTAGGTTTCAAAAACTTCCAAAGTACCGGCGTAACTATGTACCCAAAGTTCTAGAGGGTCATGCTATAAGTTTTTGAAACGTAGGTTTCAAAAACTTCCAAAGTACCGGCGTAACTATGTACCCAAAGTTCTAGTGGGTCATGCTATAAGTTTTTGAAACGTAGGTTTCAAAAACTTCCAAAGTGCCAGCGTAACTATGTACCCAAAGTTCTAGTGGGTCCTGCTATAAGTTTTTGAAACGTAGGTTTCAAAAACTTCCAAAGTACTAGCGTAACTATGTACCCATGGTTTTAGTGGGGTATGCTACAAGTTTTTGAAGCTGTGATTCAAAAACTTCCCCGGAAAGGCTCCCTCTAAGGATATTGTTTACAATGTTCCGGGAGCTGTCGCCTGATTTACTTGTAAATCACGCGACTGAGGGAGTTTTACAGAACAAAAGAGTTATATAAAACAAAGGACGGGAAATGAACTCCTTCCGTCACTCGCTCCACTCGTGCCACCTGAAATTGCAAAGCAATTTCATCACTCGGGGAGGGAGGCTGAATGTGCATATCATATAGCGATAACTTCAAAGTTGCAGTTGCACATTCTTACAAGAATTTCGATTTCTTACGAAATACAAAATTCTTCCTTAGAAAGATTTCTTCCCAAGGGATGATAAATGAGTACACGGTATCTAAAAATCAAATCAAGAAAGGAATAAATGATATGAAAATCGAGATAAAGAATCTAACCAAGATATATCCGAGAGGTAAGAAAAAGGCTCTTAATGCAGTGAACATTGAAATAGGAGAAGGTATCTTCGGTCTTATCGGACGTAACGGCGCGGGCAAGACCACACTTATGAGAATCGTAGCTACTATTATGGATGCGACCGAGGGTGAAATATATTTCGACGGTAAAGATCTTAAGGCAAATAAAGACGGGTTCCGCAGTTCTCTCGGTTATCTGCCCCAGAGCACCAAGCTGATGCCGAGAATGAACATAGTTGAGTTCCTTGATTACGTCTGCGTTATGAAAGGAATGAAGGACAAAAAGGTAAGAGAAGAAAAGATCAAAAAAGTAATCGAGACCGTTGGTCTTGTAGGTGAGGAGAAAAAGAGACTCAAAAACTACTCGGGCGGTATGCTCCGCCGTGCGGGGATCGCGCAGGCTCTTATAGGCGACCCCAAGGTACTTATAATCGACGAGCCGACCACCGGACTTGACCCGGAGGAAAGACTCTATTTCCTCAATCTGCTCTCGCAGATCGCACTTGACAGAACTATAATCTTCTCCACCCACATCACCGCAGACATTGAACATCTTTGCAACAATATCTGTGTTATCGAGCAGGGCGAGGTAAAATATCTCGGTGAGAAAGGAACCTTTATCAATAGTATCGGTGGCAAGACCTTTGAGCATACCGGCACACAGGAGGAAGAGACAATGCTCCGCCGTGAGACAATTGTTACCTCTGTTGCTTATGTTGACGGCAAACCCCGTGTCCGCTACGTTGCAGACGAGCCCAAGACCGAGGTATCCCATCCCGTTGAGGCCACCCTTGAAGATGCCTATATTTATTCTCTCGGCGGTGTAAAGAGATAAACCGTTATAAATATATTAGGAGGGTTTTATGAAAAAAGTAATATCTGTTTTATTTATCGCATTATTCTTTATATTCGCTTTTTCCGGCTGCAGCAGCACCGAAGTATCATCGAACGATACTACAGGTCCTACTTTTGTAGACCCTATTAAGGACTATGACACGGTGGACGAAACCTCCGCAGATGGGTTTATTATAAAAGCCAAAAAGTACGTTTACGGAGAAAATAATGCTGTCATTCTCAGTGCTGAAAATCAAAGCGATAAAAATTATACCGTGAGCATCAATATGACCTATTACGATGATGCCGGTAATGAGATCACCCAAGAATCACAGTTATATGAGAGTTTTGACGCAAACTGGCAGAAATATTTTGCTTTTAATCCGGGTATTCCCTTTTCAAGCTATGATTTTACCGTTACCACAGAAGAATACGTCGGGGAATGTTATGCACAGTATGTAGAAATATCCTTTGGCGGACTTTCGAAATCTATGGATATGTCAGATGATCTGATTGAAAAATACGGCGATTTCACAAAATTCCCAACTATTATGGCAACCTGTTACAAGAAGAATTCATCCGGTTATCAATTGAAAACGAGGTATGATCTCGTAGTTATTGATAACACCGGTGAAATTTTCTCAATTGTCAGGAGTGGTAATTTTATACTGGAACCACATGCTAAAGGAGATGGATATAGTAATTTTAAGATTAAACAATTCCTTGAGGGTGAACTGATTTGGCCGGATGAGCTAAAAAAAGACGTTTTGGGTATTATTGTGCTTGACAATGTTTCTCTGTACGGATAAAAAGAACGACCCCAAAAACATGGAGGCACTTATGAGAAAATCTACATCTTTTATTTTACTGATTATCTTTATATTACTTGCCACTTTCGGTTGCAGTAGCACCGAAGTATCATCGAACGATACTACAGGTCCTACTTTTGTAGACCCTATTAAGGACTATGACACGGTGGACGAAACCTCCGCAGAGGGGTTTGTTATAAAAGCAAAAAAGTACGTTTACGGAGAAAATAATGCTGTCATTCTCAGTGCTGAAAATCAAAGCGATAAAAATTATACCGTGAGCATCAATATGACATATTACGATGATGCCGGTAATGAGATCACCCAAGAATCACAGTTATATGAGAGTTTTGCCGCAAACTGGCAGAAATACTTTGCTTTTGATCCCGGCATTCCTTTTTCAAGCTATGACTTTACCGTAACCACAGAGGAATACTCGGGCGAGTGTTATGCGCAGTACGTAGATATATCTTTCGGTCAGCTTGAGGAAACTATGCTTGAATCATGGGATCGGATCGAAAAATACGGTGATTATACAACAAAGTTTCCAACTATTATCTCGACCTGTTACGATAAGAATTCATCAGGCTATCAATTGAAAACAGGGTATCATCTCGTAGTTATTGATAACACCGGTAAAATATTTTTTATCGGAAGCAGCGGTGCAATGATAGCCCCCTACGCTAAAGGCGATAATTATAGTAACATTGAAATTATTCAGTTCCTCGAAGGTGACTTGGTCTGGCCGGATGAGCTAAAAAAAGACGTTTTGGGTATTATTGTGCTTGACAATGTTTCTCTGTACGGATAAAAAGAACGACCCCCAAAACATGGAGGCACTTATGAGAAAATCTACATCTTTTATTTTACTGATTATCTTTATATTACTTGCCATTTTCGGTTGCAGCAGCACCGAAGTATCATCGAACGATACTACAGGTCCTACTTTTGTAGACCCTATTAAGGACTATGACACTGTTGATGAAACATCCACAGATGGATTTATTATAAAAGCCAAAAAGTATGACTACCAAGATAACAACGTAATTATAATGAACGTTGAAAATCAAACCGATGATAATTACACCGTTACGGTAGATTTGACTTACTATGATGATTCCGGAAAGGAAATTACCAAAGAATCACAGTCTTTCGAAGGCTTTGCCGCAAACTGGCAGAAATATTTCATGTTTAAGCCGGACAGGGCGTTTTCAAGTTACGAATACAAGATCACTACGGAAGATTTTGACGGTGAATGTTACGGCAATACAATTACTTATAAATATGACGGGGTTGAAGAAGGCCGTGCATTTCTTGGTGTTGACGAAAACGGTGAACCAATAGGAATGGGAAAAGCAATATATGGAAGAATTCCGTTTAAATATGAATATCCTGGAATTCTTGATATTTTATATTACGGCATAATTTTTGATAATAAAGGCGAAATATGCGCTATTGGTTCGGGGATGAGTTATATGGAGTCACCGTATGTTGAGCAAAACTTTGGTATTAAGGTGGTATTGGGAACAAAAGATTCTGTGGAATGGCCGGAAAATCTCAAAGGTGAAACGGCAGGAATATTTATTCTTGATAAGATCGGGGTGGGAATTTTTCCTCCACCCAAACCTTGATCCTGAGTTATTTATCAAGAGGTGCTTATGAAAAAAATATTATTCTTACTTATCGCTGCAATCATCCTTACTACGCTGTTTGGATGTAACGGAGGTACACCAAATACAGATAACCCGGGTACAGAAGCCTCGGGTACAGAAGACCCGGCAGAGAAAAGGAAAAATACAGACATAAATATCGAATACGATACAGAGTCTATAGTTAACGCGAATGGAGATAAAAGCATCGAGTTTTCCGTCAAGGGTAAAAAGTATAAATACAAGGAAAACAATTTACTGATATTATTGGTAAAAAACAAAACAGACACAAACTATTCTGTATCTGTAAGTGTAGACTTTTTAGACAGTACAGGAAAAACTCTCAAAAGTGAAACACAAACATTTGAGGGTTTTGCCACAGGGTATGAAAATTTCTTCGCGTTTGAACCGGGAATCCTATTCGATAATTACACATACGAGATAAACGTCGAAGAGTATACAGGTGAATGCTATGCAAAAGATGTTGATGTTTGGTTTGGTGGATTAGTCGAAACACGCTTTCCTGATTTCAAACAACTATTTATTGATGGTAAGTTAGAAGATTATACCAAATACCCCACTATAAAAGCAGACCGTTATTATAAAAGCACAACCGCCAGTGTTCTTGATACATCGTATAAATTCATACTTATCGATAACACAGGCGAGGTATACTTTACCGGAATAGGAGGTTTAAGACTTCAACCATATATGACTGATGTTTGTAATTCTGAATATCTCTACCAAGTTCACGAAGATACTCTCACTTGGCCGGAAAACTTTACGGGAGATGTTATAGGTATCTGTGCTATGGAATATGCTAAGCCACCTGAATCCATGGAGAATCCTTTTCAGACCGATGATAAGGCAGAGAAATGATAATAAAACCTATCAATTGAGGGGGTACTTATGAAAAAACATATATCTGTTATTTTAATGATTTTCTTTATGTTGCTTACACTTATTGGTTGTAATAACGCCGATACGTCGGTAGATGATACTACTAATGATGATAACAGCTCCGTGCTTGCTTTTAACGATCCCATAAAGGACTACGACACGGTGGACGAAACCTCCGCAGAGGGGTTTGTTATAAAAGCAAAAAAGTACGTTTACGGAGAAAATAATGCTGTCATTCTCAGTGCTGAAAATAAAAGCGATAAAAATTATACCGTGAGCATCAATATGACATATTACGATGATGCCGGTAATGAGATCACCCAAGAATCACAGTTATATGAGAGTTTTGCCGCAAACTGGCAGAAATATTTTGCTTTTGATCCCGGTATTCCCTTTTCAAGCTATGATTTTACCGTTACCACAGAAGAATACGTCGGGGAATGTTATGCACAGTATGTAGAAATATCCTTTGGTGGACTTTCGGAAACTATGGATAATTCAGTGGATCTGATTGAAAAATACGGCGATTACACAAAATTCCCAACTATTATGTCAACCTGTTACGAGAAGAATTCATCCGGTTATCAATTGAAAACAGGGTATCATCTCGTAGTTATTGATAACACCGGTAAAATATTCTCAATTGGCAGTTGTGGTGGACTTATAGGGGCCTATGCTAAAGGAGAAAATTATAGTAATATGCAAATTATTCAATTCCTTGATGGTGAACTGATTTGGCCGGATGAGCTAAAAAAAGACATTTTGGGTATTGTTGTACTTGGCAACACTTCTCTGTACGGATAACAAGAATGTGTGAAAAAGAGATAGGCTACGATAAAAATCTTTATTTGTTATTTTTTGATCATACAAATCTATTCTCAAAATTTGTCTCAATTTGTAAATAAAAAGCAGCATTGCCGACACTTATCGGTAATACTGCTTTTTGTTTGTTTAAACTATTCTTTTACAGCTCCCGTCTGCCCTCAAGGGCGCGGAAGAGAGTTACCTCGTCGGCATATTCCAGATCGCCGCCCACGGGAATACCGTAGGCAAGACGGCTGACCTTGATATCTGTGTTTCGGAGCAGCTTTGAGATATACATAGCGGTGGTCTCACCCTCAACGGTGGGGTTTGTGGCTATGATTATCTCCTTGACGGTACCGTCCTCAAGACGGGCAAGAAGCTCCTTTATCCGCAGAGTCTCGGGTGTGATGCCGTTCATGGGGGAAAGTGCACCGTGGAGCACGTGATATAGGCCGCGGTATTCCCTGACCCTTTCCATCGTCATAACGGCACGGCAATCCTCAACCACGCAGATTGTGCTTCTGTCTCTGGTGCTGTCGGCACATACCGGGCACAGATCACCCTCGGATATGTTCTGACACACGGGACAGGTACCGATATCTCTCTTGGCGCGGATTATCGCCTCAGCAAAATCCTCTGCCTCCTCATCGGTATAATCAAGGACAGAGAAGGCCAGGCGGACTGCCGTTTTTCTGCCGATGCCGGAAAGATGCTGAAACTGTGATATCAGCTCCTCCAGCGGCTCAATATATTCAGCCATGAGTTACATTATACCGGGGATGTTAAGACCGGACGTGATCTTGTTCATCTCCGCAGAGTTGGTGTCGTCAACCTTCTTGATAGCCTCGTTAACTGCCGCAACGAGAATATCGGAAAGAGTCTCAATATCGTCGGGATCAACTACCTCTTCGGCAATATCAATGCCGAGGATCTCACGCTTGCCGTTGATCTTTACCTTTACCACTCCGCCGCCGGCAGACACCTCGTATTCCTTCTCGTCAAGCTCTGCCTGAAGAGTCTGCATATCCTCCTGCATCTTCTGTGCCTGGCGAAGCATGGAATTCATATTACCGGGGCCGCCGCCCATACCCTTGGGAAGTCTTGCTTTCATTTTATTATTCTGCCTTTCGTTATAGATTATATATTATCGAGAGCTGACATAATATCAGCGAGAATATCCTCTTTATCCTCAATACCCACGGAAAGACGGATGAGGTCGGGGGAGATACCGCCGGCAATCATCTGCTCGTCGGTGAGCTGTCTGTGAGTGGTGGATGCGGGATGAAGCACGCAGGTACGTACATCCGCAACGTGGGTAACGATAGCTGCAAGGCGGAGGCTGTCCATAAATTTGGTTGCCGCCTCACGGCCGCCGCGGATACCGAAGGAGATAACACCGCAGGTGCCCTTGGGCATATACTTCTCGGCAAGAGCGTGATATTTACTGGACTCAAGACCGGGGTATTCAACCCAGGAAATGCGGTCATCCTTCTCAAGTGCCTTTGCTATATAAAGAGCGTTCTCACAGTGCTTCTCCATTCTCAGAGCGAGAGTCTCGATGCCCATATTGATGAGAAATGCGTTCTGAGGAGACTGTATAGAACCAAGGTCTCTCATTATCTGAGCGGTAGCCTTGGTGATGAATGCACCCTTACCGAACATCTCGGTATAGGTAACGCCGTGATAGGAATCGTCGGGAGTGGTGAGACCGGGGAACTTGTCGGGGTACTTAGACCAGTCGAAATTACCGCTGTCGATTATTGCACCGCCCACGGTTGCAGCGTGACCGTCAAGATACTTTGTGGTGGAGTGAGTAACGATGTCTGCACCGAACTCGAATGGTCTACAGTTTACCGGGGTGGGGAAGGTGTTGTCAACTATAAGGGGTACACCGTTATCATGGGCAGCCTTTGCAAACTTCTCAATATCAAGAACAATAAGAGCAGGGTTTGCGATAGTCTCTGCAAATACAGCCTTGGTATTGGGACGGAAAGCCGCACGAAGCTCTTCCTCGGTGCACTCGGGATGAACAAAGGTGGTCTCAATGCCCATCTTCTTCATGGTTACAGAGAGAAGATTAAAGGTACCGCCATATATAGCGGAGGAGGAAACGATGTGGTCACCGGCGGATGCGATGTTAAAGATGGAGTAGAAGTTTGCTGCCTGACCGGAGGAGGTGAGCATAGCTGCCGCACCACCCTCAAGAGCGCAAATTCTTGCTGCTACCTGATCGTTTGTGGGGTTCTGAAGACGGGTGTAGAAATATCCGCTCTCCTTTAAGTCAAAGAGGTTGCCCATCTGCTCGCTGGACTCATACTTAAAGGTGGTGGACTGGTATATGGGAAGGATGCGGGGCTCACCGTTTTTGGGGGTGTAGCCTGCCTGCACACATTTTGTATTTATCTTGTAATCTGCCATTTTTAGGGTCTCCTTATATAAAATCAGTTCTGAGGCTTGTAGCTGTCCTTAAGGCTGACGATGCGGTTAAATACCTTAGGATCGTTTATGTCAGCTACAAAGTAACCGTTACGTACAAACTGGAAGTGCTCCTCGGGTTGAGCTTCTCCGAGAGCAGGCTCTACCTTTACCATAAGCTCTGTAACGGAATCGCGGTTAAGATGAGAGTTGAAGTACTCGTCTCTGTCAACGTTATCGGGAATCTCGCAGATGTTGGGGATATCGAAGAGTCTGTCATAGAGCATAACGGTTCTGTCTTCTGCGTGAGAAGCGGAGAGCCAATGGATAGTGCCCTTGATCTTACGTCCGTCAACAGGGTTTCCGTTACCGGTTTCAAGATCGACGGTACAGTGGATGCAGGAAACCTCACCCTTTTCATCGTGCTCAAGGGAGACACACTTAGCAATATATCCGCCCATGAGACGAACCTCTCCGTCGGGCTTCATTCTGAAGAACTTGGGAGGCGGAACCTCTGCAAAGTCTGCGCGCTCAATATAGAGCTCGCGAGTGAAGGGAACCTTTCTGGTACCTGCCTCGGGATCGCCGGGGTTATTGGGAAGCTCGAAATATTCTACCTTGTCCTCGGGATAGTTGTCGATAATTACCTTAACGGGGTCAAGGACTGCAACACGTCTCTTGGCGGTGGTATTAAGCTCCTCACGGACACAGTGTTCAAGAAGCTCTACGTCAACCACGCTGTATGCCTTTGCAATACCTGCACGGCGGACAAACTCAAATATAGAGGAGGGAGTGTAGCCGCGGCGGCGCATACCGCAGAGGGTAGGCATACGGGGATCGTCCCAGCCGTCTACCATTCCGGTCTCAACCAGCATTCTGAGATAACGCTTACTCATTACGGTATAGGTAACGTTAAGTCTTGCAAACTCATACTGATGAGGTGCGGGCTCAAATCCGATATTCTCAACTACCCAGTTGTAAAGGGGACGGTGATTTTCAAACTCGATAGAGCAGAGAGAGTGGGAGATACCCTCAAGAGCATCCTGAATGGGATGAGCATAGTCGTAGAGAGGGTACAGACACCACTTGTCGCCCTGGCGGTGGTGAGATGTGTGAACTATACGGTAGATAGCAGGGTCACGCATGTTCATGTTAGGGGACGCCATGTCTATCTTCGCACGGAGGGTACAAGCACCGTCCGGGAACTCGCCGTTCTTCATTTTCTCGAAGAGAGCAAGGTTCTCCTCAACAGAGCGGTCACGATAGGGGCTGTTCTTACCGGGAGTGTTGAAGTCACCGCGCATGCTCTCCATTTCTTCCTTAGAAAGGTCGCAAACGTACGCCTTTCCATCGCGGATAAGCTTGAGAGCGAATTCGTAGCACTTGTCAAAATAGTCGGAGCCGTAGAAAATACCACCTTCGGGTATTGCACCCAGCCACTCAAGGTCACGGTAGATGGAGTCAACGTACTCGGTATCTTCCTTTGAGGGGTTGGTATCGTCGTAGCGGAGATTGAACAGACCGCCGTACTTCTTTGCAGTACCGTAGTTGATGTATATCGCCTTGGCACTGCCTATATGAAGGTAACCGTTAGGCTCGGGGGGGAAGCGTGTGTGGATCTTTTCAACCTTACCCTCGGCAAGGTCAGCATCGATTATCTCGTGTATAAAGTTGGATGACATTTCTTCCATGATCAAAGGGTCTCCATTCTGCTATTTAAGCGATTAATAGTTTTATCATAACCCAGAATCTGCATTACTGTGTAAAGATCCGGGGAATTCTGACGTCCTGTGATAGCTACGCGCAGGAACATACTTACGTCTGCAACACTGCCCTTGTAGCTGTCGGGATTAGCCTTGTATTCCTTCATATCGGGGCAGAAGCCGTTATCCTTTGCGGTTGCCTTTACCTTATCGAACCACTGGTTCTGATCGTCGTCCGGGCTGTAAACCGATACGAAATCTGATAGAACTTTCTTGATGTCGCCATTATTAAAGGATTCGGGATATTCCTCAACCTCAGTGAACAGCTCATCAAAGAAGAAGCCCATATATTTCGGAAGATCGGAGAACACGGTGATGTCCTTACGAGGCTTCTTGCCGCCGCGTCCGATGGAAAGGATGGCCTTTGAATACTCGGGGGCTCTTGAGAGAAGGACTGCAAAGTCAGGGGCAAAGCTCTCTGCCCATTCAAGGGAAGCATCATACATCTCGTCAGCGGAAAGCTTTGAGAGTATGGTCTTGGATATATCGTTTAATTTGTCAAAGTCAAACAGACATCCGGAGGGACTCATCTTCTTGACAGTGAAGGGGAAATCAGTGTAGGGAAGATCGGGATTAGCCAGTCTCCACTCTTCAAAGTTTGAGTTGAGAAGAGTCATCATATACTCGGTGGTAACGAGCACAGGATAACCGGAGGCATAGAAGAAGGACATTGCAAACTCTGGGTCCTTTCTCTTTGAAAGCTTTCTCTTCTTGCCGTCGTCAAGCTTAAGTACCTGAGCGGTGTGAATGTACTTGGGCATCTTAAAGCCGAGAGTACGGAACAGCTCAATGTGGAAAGGAAGACTGGGAAGCCAGCTTTCATCTCTTACAACGTGAGTGGTACGCATCAGGTGATCGTCTACCGCGTGTGCGAAGTGATAGTCGGGAATACCGTCAGACTTCAGTATAACGTGGTCGATAAAGTTAGCGGTAACGTCTATCTTACCCTTTACAAGGTCGTCAAACTTGAAGCTCTGACCGTCCTCGCCCTGAGAACGGAGACGGAGAACAAAGGGAACACCTGCGTTCAGCTTTTCCTCAATTGCCTCAATATCCGCATCGCGCCACTTTGCCCACTTACCGTAGTAACCGGGAGTCATCTTGATGCTCTCCTGCTCAGCGCGGATAGCGTCAAGCTCCTCGGGAGAGCAGAAGCAGGGGTATGCATGGCCCTCTCTGACAAGCTGCTTTGCGTAAGTCTGATAAATTTCCTTTCTCTGTGACTGGCGGTAGGGACCGTATGCGCCGTTGTCTCCGTCAGCGGTAGCGCCCTCGTCAAAGTGAATGTTAAACTTATCAAGCATATCGATGATAAGAGAAACACCGCCCTCTACCTCACGCTTGGCGTCGGTGTCCTCAATACGGAGCATAAACACACCGCCGGACTGATGAGCAAGTCTTTCATCAATAAGCGCACCGTACAGGTTTCCAAGGTGAATAAATCCTGTGGGGCTGGGTGCAAATCGGGTGACCTTAGCACCCTCGGGAAGATCTCTCGGAGGATATTTCGCCTCCATATCCTCGGGGAGAGTGGTAATATTCGGGTAAAGTAACTCAGCAAGACGTTCGAAATCCATTTTAATTCTCCGTTATATAAACTGTTATTTTATTTCTCTTAAAAAGGGGTTGAACTTTCTCTCTCGTGAAAGAGTTGTATTATCTCCGTGACCGGGGTATATCACATAATCGGTATCAAGTGAGACAAGACGTGCAAGTGTGTCAAACAAAACTGACGAATTACCGCCGGGCAGGTCGCTTCTGCCGATGCTGTCACGGAACAAAGTGTCCCCGGTGATCATCTCTTCTCCGAAAATAAAACAGAGACATCCGGGGGTGTGACCCGGTGTAGCGATGACCTTTATCTCTTCTTTTCCGAGAGTCAGGATACTGCCCTCTGATAAAATCATCTCGGGTTTTGCCGAACGGAACTCAGGTACAGAGAAGAATGATGCGCAGCTACGTATGGGATCCTCAAAGCATATCGCATCCTCTACGGATATAGCGGTAACGGCATCGGGATACTGCGCTCTGAAATCGTTTAATGTGATCATGTGATCGTAATGTCCATGTGTCAGGACAAGATATTTAAGACTCAGTCCCATTTTCTCGGTTGCTTCTGCAAAACTGTCTGTTGACACTGCGGGATCGAATAATGCGGCTTCTTTTGAAACATCGTCAAAAACAAGAAAGCTGTTAGCAGAGTATGGACCGCCGTGCAGATTGATTACATTTAACATCTTTTCACCACGCAAAAATAATTATACATCTTATATTGTACCACGAAAAGGAAAAAATGTCTACAACAATATATAATAAAAAGCTGGTTTTTGAAAAAATACATTTTGTCAGAAAAAACAAATTGATTTTGACTTCAGTGAATAAATTCTCTCTAACGGAAGCAGAATACCTTTGAGCGAAAAAACGAAAACCAAGCGACATATTCAGAATAGGAGAAAAAACATGATAAAAATGAAAAAAAGCCGCGCGGCGATCTTGCTTGCGGTGATGGTTTCAGTCACCCTTATTTTCTGCCTTTCCGCTTGCTCTGTCACCGGAGAAGATGAGAACAAGGGGGAAATCTATTTTCTTAATTTTAAGCCCGAGGTGGCTGAAGTGTATGAGGAAATAGCCAGAAAATATAAAGAGGAGACGGGAGTTACCGTTAAGGTCGTAACTGCTGCCGCAAACACTTATGAGCAGACCCTAAAATCCGAGATAGCTAAGTCAGATGCTCCTACTATCTTCCAAATAAACGGTCCTATAGGTTACTCTGCCTGGAAGGACTATTGCGCAGATATGTCAGAAAGTAAGTTATACGAATACCTTTCGGATAAATCCCTTGCGATAAAAAGCGGCAACGGAGTATACGGTATACCCTACGTGGTAGAGGGGTACGGTATCATCTATAACGAAGAAATAACCGACAAGTATTTTGCACTCTCCGGCAGAAACAACAGTATTGCATCAATGGACGAGGTTGACACCTTTGCAGAGCTTAAGGCGGTTGTTGAGGATATGACTGCAAGACTCTCTGAGCTCGGTATAGCCGGAGTATTTGCCTCCACTTCACTTAAGCCCGGCGACGATTGGCGTTGGCAGACTCACCTTGCAAATCTTCCTGTGTATTATGAGTTCAGAGACAATAAAACAGATCTGACCGACAGTACCGTGACAAAGCTGAATTTCACCTACGGAGATAATTACAAGAATATTTTTGACCTCTATATTCTTAATTCTGTTACAGAACCGGGTAAGCTCGGAACAAAGCTTGTGAGCGATTCAATGAGTGAATTTGCTCTGGGGCAGTGTGCTATGGTACAGAACGGCACCTGGGCATGGAACGATATAAAGGGCGTCGCGGGTAACACAGTTAAGTCAGACAAGATAAAGATGCTCCCCATATATATGGGTGTTGACGGTGAAGAGAAGCAGGGTCTCTGCATCGGTACCGAAAATTACCTTGCGGTCAACAGTCAGGTTTCGGCAGATAAGCAAAAGATGTCCTTTGAGTTCCTCGATTGGCTGTTCTCGTCCGATACAGGAAAAAAATACGTCACTGATAAGCTTGGATTCACAACTCCGTTCAGCACGTTCAAAGATAATGAGATACCCGGTGATCCTCTTGCAAAAGAGGTAAAGCGCTATATGTCAGACGGAAAAACAGAGAACGTGAGCTGGGTATTTACAGTGTTTCCCGGAAGTGTGTTTAAAGAAAATTTCGGTGCGGCATTGCTTAGATATGCACAGGGTAAGATCAATTTTGATGAAGTTAAAAAGACGGTGAAAGAATCATGGGAGCGAGAGAGTTCTCTTTTGAAGTAAAAACAACTTTGAAATCCACAAGGGCAAAAGGAGGCTTTGGAATTGGGTAAGCATCCAAAAAATTATTTTCCGAAAAAATATTTTTTGATATTTCTTCTGCCGACACTTGTTGCCTTTGCTGTGTCCTTTGTGATTCCGTTTCTCCTGGGAATATATCTGTCATTTACCGAGTTCACCACAGTTACAAACGGCAGGTGGGTGGGAATACAGAACTATATTTACGCCTTTAGTGAGGGCAGAGGGTTTATTGACGCGCTTTTGTTTACGGTAAGGTTTACTATTGTTTCTACCGTGACAGTAAATGTTATAGCGTTTTTCCTTGCCCTTGCTCTTACTCGGGGTAAGAGAGGTACCAACTTCTTTCGCACCGTGTTTTTTATGCCCAACCTTATCGGAGGAATAGTCCTCGGATATATCTGGCAGCTGATTATCAACGGTGTGCTCTCCTATTTCGGAGTGGATATAACCTATTCCGCCGAATACGGCTTCTGGGGGCTTATCATACTGACAAACTGGCAGCTGATAGGATATATGATGGTAATCTATATCGCGGGTATAAACAATATCCCAGATGAGATAGTGGAGGCGGCGAAGATAGACGGGGCATCACCCATAGGAATGCTCAGATATATAACTATACCGACTGTAATGCCATCGGTAACGATATGTCTGTTCCTCACCATTACCAACTCATTTAAGATGTTTGATCAGAACCTTGCCCTGACAGGCGGTGCCCCGGGACGGGAAAGTTCCATGCTTGCTCTCGATATATACAAGACCTTTTACGGCAGAGTGGGTGAGGAAGGTGTAGGTCAGGCTAAAGCGGTCGTGTTTTCTGTAATCGTTGCGCTGATCGCATTTCTCCAGCTGAGACTTACAGACAGGAACAAAAAGGACGGTAAGAAAAAATGACGGTAAAGCTTAAGAAAACTGTCTTAAACATTCTTTTTTATACTGTCGTTACCATGCTTGCGGCGGTGTTTATTGCACCGATTATCATTGTTCTTTATAACTCATTTAAGGGAAGACTGTATATATCTTCATCCCCTTTTTCTCTTCCGGGAGCCGAGAGCTTTTTGGGTATACAGAATTATATTACCGGAATTAACAGAACCGGATTTTTTAAGGCCTTTGGATACTCTTTGTTTATAACGGTAGCCTCTGTTTTCGTTATAGTACTGTTCTGTTCAATGGCTGCCTGGTATCTCGTCAGACAGAGAGGAAAGCTTACAAACGGTATATATTACGCCTTTATTTTTTCGATGATCGTACCGTTTCAGATGGTAATGTTTACAATGTCAAAGGTGGCCAATATCATAAGCCTTGATAACCCTTTGGGGATCGTTGTTATATACCTTGGGTTTGGCTCCGGTTTGTCTGTATTCATGTTTTATGGATTTGCAAAAAGTATTCCGATGGAAATCGAAGAAGCGGCTACTATAGACGGTTGCGGACCGGTATCAATGTTCTTTAAAGTTATTTTACCTATGCTTCGTCCAATGGCAACCACGGTAGCCATACTGAATGCCATGTGGATATGGAACGACTATCTCCTGCCGTATCTCGTTATAGGAAACAACTACAGAACCATTCCCATAGCGGTACAGTATCTTGAGGGTGGATACGGATCGAGGGATATTGGTGCGCTGATGGCTCTTTTGGTGATCTCGATAATTCCGATAATAGTTTTTTATCTTGTTTCACAAAAGCAGATAATCAAGGGTGTTGCCGCAGGTGCAGTAAAGGGATGATGTAAAGAAAGAGTGTAATTATGAGACAAGCAGGAATACTTCTTCATATAAGTTCTCTACCGTCAAAGTACGGTATAGGTACCCTCGGAGAGGGGGCCTATCGATTCGCTGATTTTCTCGCTGACTCGGGTTGCAGTATATGGCAGGTACTTCCGGTAGGTCCTACCGGCTTTGGGGATTCCCCCTACCAGTCTTTTTCTTCCTTTGCCGGTAACCCTTATTTTATCGACCCGGATATTTTGAACGGATGGGGACTTCTAACGGATGATGAGTGTCGGATGCTTACTGTATCTGAAAACAAGAACAAGGTAGATTATGGGACTCTATACAGACAGTGGCGATCTGTTCTGGCCTTGGCGGCAGACAGATTCCCTGTCAGTGATGCAGAATATGAAGCATTTTGCTGTGAGAACGCATACTGGCTTGAAGATTATGCTCTTTTTGATGCCATCAAAAACGAGTTGCCAGAGGTCAGTTGGCAGGACTGGGACAGAGGCCTCAAGTATAGGGAAGCAGAAGCACTTGAGGCAGCGAGAGAAAAGCATGCAAAGCGGATAAGAGAGACTAAAATCCTGCAGTTTTTCTTCAGACGTCAATGGGATATACTGAGAAGCTATTGCCGTGAACGTGGGATCTCTGTTATGGGTGATATACCGATATATGTAGCAGAGGACTCTGCGGATGTGTGGAGTGTACCGGAGGATTTTCTGCTTGATAGGGATCTCCGGCCGACTGTAGTGGCGGGATGTCCTCCTGACGGGTTCAGTGAACTCGGTCAGCTGTGGGGAAACCCTATATATAACTGGAACAGAATAATGGACGGCGACGGCGGTATATGGAAGGGGCGTCTCAGGATTGCAGTGTCATATTTTGATATGATAAGAATCGATCACTTCAGAGCCTTTGACTCATATTACTGTATTCAGAGAGGATCTGATACTGCCGTTGACGGACGGTGGGAGATTGGACCCGGACGAGAGTTTATCGACTTTATCAGGCGAGAGTTCGGCAACATTAAGCTTGTTGCCGAGGATCTTGGCTTTTTGACCGATTCGGTCAGAGACTTGCTTTCCTACAGTGGATATCCCGGAATGAAGGTACTCGAATTTGGCTTTTACAAAGGTGCTGAAGAATATCTTCTCCACAACTATCCTGTTAACTGTGTGGCATATACAGGAACGCATGACAACGATACAATGTTTGGACATCTGTCATCTCTTTCTTCGGAAGAGCATGATTTTGCTCTCAATTATCTGGGGGCATCAGATGACACTGACGGTGTACAGAGAGCGGTCAGAGCGGTACTTGGCTCGGTTGCCAAATATGCCGTTATACCTATGCAGGATATACTTGTGCTCGGCACAGAGGGAAGAATGAATCTTCCCGGTACTACCGGCGGTGATAACTGGCGGTGGCGAATGACGGATATTCCCTCGCAGGAGGTCAGCGGCAATTTTCGGCATCTGTGTTCTCTTTACGGCAGAATATAATCCCCCCTGACGGGGGATTTTCTTCTTGAAAAATGTCATGTTTTGTATTATTATAACCTATAGGCAGAAAAACATCTTGGGCTTTGAGGTGATGAGGGAATGAGAATACTGGGTGGCAGAGGCCTTGCCGTTTCTTGTGTTTCTTTCATCACCTTTCTTTTTATATCAAAATATGTTCCGGAGAATATACGTCACGGTGCAGTTTTACCTTTGTTTTTGTTTGGGGTTACTGTTTTATTTCTCTCGGGAATCATGCTTTTGGTCAGAAAAAGAAATATAGCTAAAAGAGTTTCGGTTCTTGCATTCACAGCTCTTTTTGGATGTGTTGCTCTGCTTTTGTGCCTTTGTACAGTTGACCGAGATCTTGCTGTTTCACGAGAATATGACGGAAAGACGGTGTCGGTTACAATAGAGATAACCGAAGAAATATCTGCTTATTCTTATTACTCGGCATATCTTGGCAGGATAGTATCACTTGACGGAGAAGACGATGATATCGGTGTACGCGTTGAATTTGAATATAACGGTGAGTTGTCCCGTGATGACGTAATAAAGGGTAATTTCCTTTTGACCCTTCCTGCGGAGGAGCTGTATGGCTACCCTATGAGAGATTCATATATTTCCGATGGAATATACCTTGTTGCCGCAGGAGAAGAGTTTGAATATTTGGGGACTCGGGGAAAGGATATATTTTCATACATAAAGGATCTGTCGGAATATCTTGTTTCTCTGTGCAAAAAGGTATTTAATGGTGACGATGGAGGACTTAATTCTGCGCTGATTTTAGGTGACAAGAGCGACCTTAGTGACAGCTTTAAGAGGGATGTAAGACGGCTTGGTCTCTCTCATCTCCTTGCTCTCAGCGGAATGCATCTGTCGCTTATAATCGGTGGGCTTGAAAAGCTTCTGAGAAAAACAACTGTCCCGAGACTTATTAATTCAGCAGTGATGATCCCACTTGTCCTTATTTACTGTGCCATAACCGGATTTTCACCGTCAGTGGTGCGTTCGGGAATAATGCTTATAATATATTACGTATCTGTTCTTACAGGGCGTGAATACGATTCTCTTACCGCGTTGTTTCTCTCTGTGGCGATTATCTGTGCGGTATCTCCCGGAGCAGTTTGGGACATTGGACTTGCACTGTCGTTTTTTACCATGCTCAGTATACTTGTTATCAGCAATCCGTTGACCTCTATTATACACCGTATTCCGAGAGTCAAAACAATTCCGAAGAAACTGCGGTTGGCACTTGTTTCTGTTGTTTTTACTTTGATATCCGGCGTTTTTGCTGTAATATTCTCACTCCCGATAATGTGGCTGTATTTTTTTGAAATGTCATTTATGGGGATCCTTCTTACTGTAGTTGTGTCTCCCTTTATAAGCCTCATAATTATTCTTGGAATATTTGCTTTGGCGTTCAGCTTTATACCGCCTGTTTCATCGTTTATTGCTTTCCTCGATATCCTTGTTTGCGATTTGCTCACCGATATATGCACAAGACTTTCAGATATGAGAAATATTACTTTCTCACTTAAGTATCCGGGAGCCGGAATGATACTTGCTTTACTGTTTATCTCTCTTGTGTTTGTCATTTTGTTTGTGAAACGAAAGCTACTGTTTTGTTCAGCAGTATCACTTACTGCTATGGCGGTATTTATTGTTTGCATAACAGTTAACGGATATATCGATTCGTCTTTGACAAGAGCGGTGTATACCCATGAGGGCAAGAATGAGATTCTGACAATTATCTCCCAAGGGAAAACCACAGTATGCGACATGTCCGGCGGCAGTTATGGGGTTTTACGCAAAACACTTTATTTGCTTGAAAACGAATATTCTACAGAAATTGAAAACTATCTTGTAACTCACTATCATTCACGGCAGATATCTTCCTTCGGTAAGACTTCATCAAATGAAAAGGTGCGTAATATCTGGTTGCCTGAACCGAGAAATGATGAAGAAAAAATTGTTTGTTCACAGCTCATTGCCGTGGCGGAGAAAAATGGTTGTACAGTAAACATATATAGTACAGTCACCGATTCTCCGACAGCCTTAGGCGATGTTGAGATTATAGTGCGTCGCGGAGAGTTAACGCGTTCTGACCACCCTACATTTGCGGTGACAATCAAGTGCGGTGACGGCGAGGGACTTGCGTATTTGTCCTCTTCGTTCTGGGAGAGCAATCCAGCTTATACCCGAGACATTAGGTATGGGGACTATTCCGTTATCAGAGGTCGCCACGGTCCTGCCTCAAAAGAAAATGTAAAAATAGATTTTATTGACACAGAAACTGAGGATACTGTCAGATATATTTTTGAAAAAGTAAAGGTGTCTTAGTGTAAAAGCAGACTCTGTCAGTTGACTTTATATATGTCTGCTGATATAATTGGGGGTAGGATTATCTTCCATCAAAATGCTTTTTAGGAGGATTTAAAATGAAAATATACATAAAAAACGATCTCCCGGGTCAGGTAGCAGAATACGCGGCCGTGGAGCTTGCCAGATTTCTTCCGCTTGTTGACGGTGTTGTTCCGGTAGAAAATGAGAATGATGCAGATCTGATATTTGAACTTATAGCAGACGGAGACATGGATCTCTATTCCTATTCCGTAAAGGGTGACGGACGAGTTGTAAAGCTTCTCGGTAATAGCGAGAATGAGGTTCTGCTTGCGGTATATCTTGCTCTTGAGAAAATGGGTATATTCTTTGATACAGAGGGTAGCCATATTTCTCTTTCGGGTACAGATGTGTGTGCGGCACAAAATGCTGACGACACTGTTCATCCCGTTGTACGTCTGCGCGGTATCAGACAGCACATAAATTTCCCCATGGATATTTCTTCATACCGTATAGAGGATGCAAAGGAATATATAAGAGACCTTGCCAGAATGCGTATGAACGCGATTACCTTCCACAGTTATGACGGAATGTGGCATAATAATCCAGGTCATTTCTTCTATGGTAAAGTGTTCCCGATTCCGGAAAATGATGTGCTTCGTGATCATATAGAGGGTGATAAAATATTTATCAGCCCCGAGTGTGAAAAGTATTTTGGGGATGAGGTAGCGGTCGCTGAATTTGCAAAGGACTTTCTCCGTCAGCTTATCGATACTGCTAAGGAAGCGGGTATGAGAGTTACTCTTTCTCTTGAACCCTCTGAAATAGAGGTGTTCAGAGATGCACTCAGCTTCTATCCAAACATTGATGAACTTGAGATAATAACCCCCGAGTATGGTGTGTTTGCCGATGCTGAGGAGAGCTATGATCAGGTTCTTGACCGTGCGGTAGAGCTCTTTGGTGATAAGATACTTGACGAAAGCGGCAGACTTCCCGGTCTTGAACCGGATGGCGTTGTTCCCCCGAAGATTTGGGATACCATGCGTTCTCTTTCTGAGGCTATAAATCTTTACGAGCACAGACATGAGATATTCCACGAGGGACGGGAGATTCCGATCCGTATAGGACTTTACGTTCTTTGCCGAGGATCCCTTTACATAACCAAACGAATAATGGATAAGTGCTTACCCGAAAATATGGTTCGTACCTATCTTCCTGCACACGGCACCGAGGCTGTGGTTGATACTCTTAAGTTTATGGAGTTCGAGCCATCTGATTTTAACAAAACAGTAGTTCACTCATGGATAGAATTTGACGGCAATATGTATATTCAGCAGAATTCTGCGGCGGCAGTGATGCACACCGTTGATTATCTCAGAGAGTACAGCGGTGCGGATTCCGTTTATGCGGTATATTTTAATCACTGGCGTACCTCAGAGAACCGTCTTCCTATCTCGTACAGTGCATCTGCCACAGAGAGCGGAATTTCACTTGATGATTATCTTTCACTTGCGGCACAGCGCTTTGGATTTGACCAAGCACAGCTAAAGTCTACAGTAGCGGCGGCGGGTGACCTTGATACATTCTGCAGAGATAATCTTTTTAATATTGGATTTTGTTTCCTTGACTGCTGGACTATGCATAAGGGTATCGGCTGGACAGACAACTGGACCCGAGACAGCCTTACTACAGCAGGAAAAGAAGCAACTCGGCTTAGCGGTGAGTTTCTCCGCTGCATTACCGACTGTACTACACCGGACGGACGTGCGTATGCTGAACTTTGTGCTAACCGTTACCGTTCTACCGTGCATCATCTCGGTCTTATCGGTGAGATACTTAAAATAAGAGATATTTGCGGCAAGAATAACGAAGGACTTACCGATGAAGAGAAGGAAGACATCAGAAACAGTATTCTCGGAGCATCTGAATATTTTGAAAAATATATCGGTGAATACATCCTTATGATGCCTGACAGAGGTTGTGAGGGATTGATCGTCGATTACTATAAGACCATGAGGGGATATTTCTCGTATCTTCGTAAATACTATCTCGGAGAGAATGAGGAGATTACAGTTGCCGATAACGGTAATTATGCTCCTCCCCCACCAGATTCCAGCTCTGCGAAGGAATCCTCAGCTGATAAAAACCTCTGATTCGGAGAAAAACAATGAAAAAAATAATGTTGGTGTTCGGTACCCGTCCCGAAGCCATAAAAATGTGCCCGCTGGTTAATGAGCTAAAGACAAGAAAAGATGCTGAGATAACGGTATGCGTTACCGGACAGCACAGACAGATGCTTGACAGTGTTCTTGAAGCCTTTGGTGTTGTTCCCGATTATGACCTGTCTATTATGAAGGAGCGGCAGACCCTATTTGATGTAACGACAGGGATACTCGGTGGCATTGGTGAGGTGCTGAAGAAGGTGTCTCCCGATGTAGTTCTTGTTCACGGTGACACGTCTACCACATTTGTTACAGCCTTGGCTTGCTTCTACATGCAGATACCTGTGGGACACGTAGAGGCAGGACTGAGAACTTATAATATCTATTCTCCGTTCCCTGAGGAGTTTAACCGTCAGGCGGTGGGAATAATAGCGAAGTATAATTTCTCTCCAACCGAGCTTGCCCGTGAGAATCTTCTCCGCGAGGGTAAGGATGAAAGCAGTATATACGTTACCGGCAATACTGCAATCGATGCACTGAAGACAACGGTAAGGGAAGAGTATACACATCCCGAGCTTGAATGGGCAGCTGACAGTCGGCTGATACTGATAACTGCTCACAGACGTGAAAATCTCGGTGAGCCCATGCATAATATGTTTCGCGCTATCAGATGTATTATAGATGAGACTCCCGATGTTAAGGCAATCTATCCCATTCATATGAATCCTGCTGTGAGAGAAGCTGCGGAGGAGGAACTGGGCGGATGTGACCGCATCAGGATAATAGAGCCTCTTGACGTTCTTGACTTTCATAATTTTCTTTCCCGCAGTTATATGATACTCACCGATAGCGGCGGAATACAGGAGGAAGCTCCCTCTCTCGGGAAGCCGGTACTTGTGATGAGAGATACCACCGAACGTCCGGAAGGTATCGCGGCAGGTACTCTTAAGCTTGTGGGAACGGACGAGACTGTCATCTATGATAATTTCCGTTTTCTTCTTGATTCAAAAGAGGAATACGAAAAAATGAGCCGTGCCGTAAATCCCTACGGCGACGGTCATGCATGTGAGAGGATAGCAGATATTCTTTTGTCGGAATAGTATAAATACCATAGCATATGCACCTGTAAAAGGTATACAATCTTTTACAGGTGCATATTGTTATACAGTGATGTCTTCACTGTATATTTTTGCGTTGGACGAATACTTACTACATGTAACTTGTATAAAAAACCAAAAAGACCCAAAATATGCAAAAATAAAGTAAATTCAACACAAATATGCAAAAAGCACTTGAAATTGTGTTTTTTATGTGATAAAATAATGAACAATAACACGAAAGTGTAATATTTTTTGGAGGACTTTGTAATGAACAACATTCCTAATCCTAACTTTGCTCCTATGAGAGGTCCTGTTGACGATGGTAAGACCAAGTCCATTATCTCTCTTGTATGCGGTATCGCAAGCATCGTATTTGGTCTCCTCAGCGGCATCATTCCTTTCGCATTTATCATCATCCTTGCTACTGCTATCGTTGGCCTTATAATGGGTATCAGCGGCCGTGGCGCATCCCTTAAGGCTACCGGTAAGGCTTCCGGTCTTGCAACTGCCGGATTTGTTATAAGCATTATCGGCCTTGCTCTTTCTCCCATTTTCACCATCTGCAGCATTTGCTCCACTTGTGCATGGTGCGCACTTCAGGAGGCTTCCAGCGCAGTTGGCGATCTTAACGATATTCTCAGCGGTCTCTATTAATTTTTCTTTGAGTGCAGAGCGCCACAGTTTTGTGGCGCTTTTCTCATATACACAGAGTTAATGATTTTTGCCGTCAGAGCGGTGACGGCAGACAGGAGTTGCGATGTTTCCTTACTTAGAAATATTTGGTCGTTCATTTCCTATGTACGGTATTATGGCGGGAATAGGTGCCTTTGCGGCCGGTATACTTGCTTGTTTTCTTATCCGCCGCCGTAAGATGAACGATAACGATATGCTTATCGTTTTACTCTTCATTGCACTTGGTGTTATCGTTGGAGGAACTTTGCTTTATGCTATAACCAACATAAGGGTTGTCCCGTATCTGTTTAAGGTGAAGAACTTTGATCAGCTTGTGTTTATTCTGTCTCTTTTGCTTGGCGGTTCCGTTTTTTACGGAGGCCTTATCGGAGGAGCCATTACCGGTATTGTGACCATTAAGGTTAAAAAGTTGCCCCTTGCTATATACATGGATATTATCGCTGTAATCGTTCCGCTGTTCCACGCTTTTGCAAGAGTTGGATGTTTCCTTGGCGGATGCTGTTACGGTATCGAGAGTGAATTTGGATTTACTGCTCATGGTAACGAGTTATCTTCTGCGGTTAATGACGTGTCGAGATTTCCGGTACAGCTCCTTGAGTCTGTTCTTAATCTTGTGATTTTTGCAGTTTTGCTGATGCTCTACAAGAGAGTGCAGGAAAATGGCGGATTTTTCTCCGGAAAGCTTGTTTTCTGTTATCTTTTCATGTACTCGATAGTGAGATTCAGCGATGAATTTTTAAGAGGCGATGCGGTTCGTGGATTTGTATTCGGTGTTTCCACTTCGCAGTTCATCAGTATTATTCTTTTTGTTATTTCGGTGACGGCTTTTATAGTTACCGGTGTCAAATACAAGAAAAAAATTACAGAATAATATATTTGTCAGAGCCGCTTTAATAGCGGCTCTTTTTTTGTTTTCGTATTGTGTTTTAAACTGTCTCGTAGGGTTGTTGCTCTTGACATCAGGTCATATTTTTTATATAATAATATGTATATAAATAATAGGAGCGGTGGGCACAGAAGTGCCTGTGTGTGTAAAATGGATATACTTGTTGTAGGCGGCGGTGGCCGCGAACATACCATAATAGAAACTCTCTCTCGCAGTCCCAAATGTGGTAAGCTTTATGCGGTACCCGGTAATGGCGGTATTTCCTGCCTTGCTGAATGCCTTCCCATCAAGGCAACCGATATTGATGGTGTAGTTAAGGCGGCAAAGGAAAAGAAGGTAGACCTTGTTTTTGTTGCTCCTGACGATCCCCTTGTGCTTGGTATGGTTGATAGACTGGAGGCAGAGGGTATACGTGCTTTCGGTCCCAGAGCAAATGCTGCTATCATTGAGGGTAGTAAGGTATTCTCTAAGGATCTTATGAAAAAGTACGGTATTCCTACCGCTGGATACGAGGTGTTTACCGACAGCGAAGAGGCAATTGAATATATCAAGACCCAGAACAAGTATCCCACTGTTGTTAAGGCAGAAGGTCTTGCACTTGGTAAGGGTGTTATAATTGCACAGAATTTTGACGAGGCTGCTGATGCAGTAAGAAGCATTATGTGTGACCGTGTATTCGGTGAGGCAGGTGGCCGCGTGGTTATTGAGGAGTTCCTTGTTGGACAGGAGATTTCTGTTCTTGCCTTTACCGACGGTAAAACAGTTAAACCTATGGTTTCCGCACAGGACCACAAGAGAGCCTATGACAATGATATGGGTCCCAATACCGGTGGTATGGGTACCTTCTCTCCCAGCCGAATCTATACTCCCGAGATTGCAGATATTTGTATGAAGGAGATATTTGAACCTACAGTTAAGGCTATGGCGGCAGAGGGCAGAGCATTCAAGGGTGTTCTTTACTTCGGTCTCATGCTTTCCGGCGGTCGTGTATATGTTATCGAGTATAATGCACGTTTCGGTGATCCCGAGACTCAGGTCGTGCTTCCCAGACTCAAGACCGATCTTGTTGACATAATCGATGCAGTTATAGATGAAAAACTTGATGAACTCACCATAGAGTGGTCCGATAATGCGGCGGTATGTGTAGTCCTTGCCTCCGGCGGTTATCCTGTTAAGTATGAGAAGGGCTATGAGATATCCGGTACCGATGCGTTTGACGGTGATGACAGCATCAGAGTATACCACGCCGGTACCGAGGTAAAAGACGGTAAGTTCTATACCTCAGGTGGTCGTGTTCTCGGTGTTACTGCTCTTGCAGAAGATCTTGACAGTGCTATAAAGCGTTCCTATGATGCAGTAAGCAAGATCAGCTTCAAGGATATGCACTACAGAAAAGACATCGGAGTAAAATGATTTACTCGAGTAAATTGATTTGCTCGGAGTAAAAATAATTACTCGTTAATATTGCGGGAAAGGGGGACCTCCCATTGAGTGGGGACCTGCTTAAAAGAATACAAACGGGTATGTCCGGCTTTTCAAAAGGGCAACGTCTTATTGCTGAGTATATATCCGAACATTATGATAAGGCGGCATATATGACTGCTGCGAGGCTTGGTGCCGTTGTTAAGGTATCCGAGTCTACTGTGGTCAGATTTGCCCTCGAGCTTGGCTATGACGGATATCCGGGACTCCAGAGAGCTCTGCAGGAAATGATCCGTACCAAGCTTACCTCTGTACAGCGTATTGAGGTAGCAAATACCCGTATGACGGACGACGAAGTACTTGACAAGGTGCTTCTATCCGATATGGATAAAATAAAGAGAACGATCGAGGCCGTTGACCGCGCTCACTTTGACCGTGCGGTGGACGGAATTGTATCGGCACGAAACATATATATTGTGGGTGTCAGATCCTGTGCTCCTCTGGCCTCATTTATGCATTTTTATTTGAATGTTATTTTTGAAAACGTCAGACTTATTGATTCTGCCGGCCCAAGTGAAATGTTTGAACAGCTTATCCATATCGGTCAGGGTGATGTTATGATAGCTATCAGTTTTCCCCGTTACTCTCAGAGAATAGTCAGCGGTGTTGATTTTGCCCGTGCCAAGGGTGCAAGGGTAATTGCCCTTACCGACAGCGAAAACTCACCTATAGCTGAGCGCGCCAATGATGTGCTTATTGCTAAAAGTGATATGGCATCTTTCGTTGATTCTCTTGTTGCCCCTCTTTCTATAATCAACGCAATGATTGCGGCGATCGGAAGAAAGAAGCAGGATTACGTTGAGAATGCTTTTTCTAAGCTTGAGGATGTATGGGAGGAATACGGTGTTTACGCCAAGGAACATGAGGATGACTCCGATGAATAATCCTGTGGATAATAAGAAGACTATTGCTGTTATCGGCGGCGGTGCGGCAGGAATGCTTGCGGCGGGAAGAGCCGCATCTCTCGGCGCTCGCGTCGTAGTTTTTGAAAAGAACAGCCGTCCCGGCCGTAAGCTGAGAATAACCGGCAAGGGTCGCTGTAATGTTATTAACAACTGTACAGAGGAAGAGTTCCTTGCGAATATTCCTCGTAACCCCAGATTTTTATATACCGCGCTTTCAGAGTTTTCTCCGAGGGATATAATGACATTCTTTGAGGAGATCGGTGTTCCGCTTAAAACAGAGCGAGGCAACAGAGTATTCCCGCAGTCGGACAAGGCAGAGGATATAGTTGATGCACTTGTTCACTATGTAAAGAAGAACGGTGCTGTATTTCGTTTTTCTCCGGTTCTTGATATTAAGACCGACGAAGAAGGTAAATTTGGCGTTTATACCGCTGACGGTTGTGAAAAATTCGATGTGGTAATAATCGCTACCGGAGGTCTTTCCTATCCCCTTACCGGTTCAGACGGTGACGGTTACCGCTTTGCTGAGTCCCTCGGTCACCGTATAGTTACCCCCAAGGGTTCACTTGTTCCCCTTGAAGCCGACCGTGCACTTTGTTCATCAATGATGGGACTTTCTCTTAAAAACGTAGAATTTACAGTGAAGGATGAAAAAGGGAAGAAGGTATTTTCCGAGTTCGGTGAGATGTTGTTTACTCACTTTGGCCTCAGCGGTCCTACCGTGCTTTCCGCATCCGCTCATCTTGATTTTACAAAGCATAAGTATACCGCATATATCGATATGAAGCCCGCCCTTGATGAAAAGACACTTGACGGGCGTATCCTTTCTGATTTTTCAAAATATTCAAACAGAGACGTAATAAATTCTCTTGATGATCTTTTGCCGCAGAAGATGATCGCACCTATGATCAAGGTTAGTGGTATAGACCCGAGAAAAAAGGTCAATTCCGTTTCAAAAGCGGAAAGACGAGCTCTGCTTGAAAGTATAAAATATTTTAAGATTTCGCTTACCGGTACACGGCCGGTAAAGGAGGCTATTATCACCTCAGGTGGTGTTGCCGTCAAGGAGATTGTGCCCGGCAGTATGGAGTCGAAGATTGTCCCGGGACTTTACTTTGCAGGAGAGGTAATCGACTGTGACGGATATACCGGTGGATTTAATCTTGGCATTGCTTTCTCTACTGCATATGTAGCAGGTGGGGCTGCGGCACAGGACTGATTTGAGCACAAAACTTAATTACAGATCGAGGTAATATAAATGAAGATCGCAATAGACGGACCCAGCGGGGCAGGAAAAAGCTATCTTGCAAAACAGATTGCGGCAAGACTGGGGATAATATACGTTGACACCGGAGCTCTCTACCGCACCATAGGACTTGCCGTTAAACGTGCCGAGATCGATCCTCGTGACGTGGCGGCAGTTACAGCGCTTCTTGGGAAGATAGTGGTAGAGCTTACCTATGTTGACGGTGCACAGTGTGTGCTTCTCTCCGGTGAGAATGTAGGTGATAAGATCCGTACTCCCGAAATGTCAATGTACGCATCTGCTGTTTCTGCAATTCCGGCGGTAAGAGAATTTCTCTTCAGTACACAGAGAAGCATTGCAGAGAAGAGTAGTGTTGTAATGGACGGCCGAGATATCGGTACAGTTATCCTTCCCGATGCTGAGGTTAAGATATTCCTCACTGCATCAAACGAGGCAAGGGCAAACCGCAGATACCTTGAGCTTAAGGCGAAGGGGATAGAGACTACTCCCGAGAAGGTGCTTGAGGAAATGATCGAGAGAGACAAAAACGACAGTACAAGAGAGGTAGCACCTGCAGTAGCTGCTCCCGATGCTATCCTGCTTGATAACTCTCTTCTTGACGAGGAGGGGACTGTTCTCCGTGCTCTTGAGATAATCCGAGAGAATATCGGATAAGTAAACAGGTATTAAATATGAAACTTTACAGAAGACTTAAAAAAATATTGGGTGGCTTTCTTGGAGCAGTGCTCAGAATCCACTCTTACGGGAAAGAAAATGAGCCGCAAGAGGGTGGTGTTATCGTTTGTGCAAATCACACCTCCTTTCTCGATGTTATCGTTCTCGGTGTGGCACTGAGACGTCCCGTCCGTTTTCTTGCAAAGGCGGAGCTATTTAAGATTCCGGTACTCCGCGGTCTTATTAAAGCCCTTGGTGCATATTCGGTAGACAGAGGCGGTGGAGATGTAGCCGCTATCAAGAAAACGATCTCCCTTATTTCAGAGGGCGAGAGTGTGGGAATCTTTCCCCAGGGACACAGACACAAGAATGTGCATCCTGAAAATACCCCTTTGCACCACGGTGTAGGAATGATCGAATACCGCGCAGGTGTTAACGTGCTTCCCGTGTTTATTAAAACCAAGAAATACAGAATGCGTCTTTTCGGCCGTAAGGATGTTTATATCGGCCCCGTAATATCACATGATGAATTCGCTTTTGAGGGTGGAAATACAGCTGAATACAAGAGAGCGACGCAGCTTATATTTGACAGAATACTGTCTCTTGAGCCGAAGGAAGAGAACAAATGACGGTAACTGTTGCTGAAAACGCAGGCTTTTGCTTTGGGGTAAAGAGAGCCACCGATACTCTCGAAAAGTTGATAGAAAGTGCTGCACCCGGGACTCATATCTATACCGTTGGTGAACTTATACACAATGCGGACTATAACCGTGAGCTATGGGACAAGGGAGTCAGAACAATAGATGCTGATGATATTTCATGCCTTGAATCTATACTTGCGGCCGATGGGATATGTAAGGTTCTTATCCGTACTCACGGTATTACCCTTGACCGTGAAGAGGCGGTCAGGAAGCTTTCTGAAAAATATCCCGGTCAACTTGAGATAATAGACTGTACTTGTCCTTTTGTTAAAAAGATACATAATATCGCCGATCGTGAATCGGGAAAGGAAACTCTGTTTCTGCTGCTTGGAGCCGAGACCCATCCCGAGGTTGAAGGTATAGCAAGTCACGTTAACGGCGAAGTGTTAATATTTGACTCAGCTGAGGAAGCAGAACGACAGGTCGAAGCCCTCGGAAACGGAAAATATTCCTTTGAAAGGGTAGTTTTAGCAGCGCAAACCACACAAAATCTGTCTGAATGGAAAAAAACTCAAGAAATTATCAAAAAGGTATATACAAACGCATTGATTTTTGATACAATATGTAGTGTTACTGAAAAAAGACAGCTTGAAGTAGAGAAAATGGCTGAGGAGAATGATGTGATGGTCGTTATAGGTGGCCGTTCAAGCTCCAATACTGCTAAGCTCTATGACATCTGCCGCAAAAGATGCGGCAAGGCTTATCTCATCCAGAATGCGGATGAGCTTATTAATATAAAAATTCTACCTGCAGAGCGGGTTGGAATAGCGGCGGGGGCATCTACACCCGACCGTATCATACAGGAGGTTAGGAAAAAAATGAGCGCAGAAATCATGACAGAAAATTTCGAAGAACTGCTCGAGTCATCACTCAAAACTTTAAATACAGGAGACACGGTTGTCGGTACGGTTATTGGTATAACCACCAATGAAGTTCAGCTTGACCTTGGTACCAAGGTTACCGGAACTATCGCTTTTGACCAGATCACAGACGATCCCACCGCTAAGCTTGAAGATATGTTCAAGATCGGCGATGAGATCGAGGCATTCGTTATCCGTGTAAGTGACGTTGAGGGTATTGCAGCTCTTTCTAAGAAGAGAATTGACTCTCACAAGAATTGGGACAAGATCGTTGCCGCACATGAGAGCGGTGAGATTCTTGAGGGTAGAGTAATCGAGGCTGTTCGCGGCGGTGTTATCATCTCCCTCTTCTCAAACAGTGTATTTGTTCCCGCATCACACACCGGTATCAAGGCTGACGGTGACCTTACCATTCTCGTTGGTACCACTCAGCGTGTTAAGATCATTGAGATCAAGGCTGATCGCCGTCGTGCATACGCTTCTATCCGCGTAGTTCTTCGCGAAGAGAGACGTGCAGCTGAGGAAAAGATCTGGTCCGATATTGAAGAGGGCAAGGTTTACAATGGTGTTGTTAAGAGTCTTACCTCTTACGGTGCATTCGTTGACATCGGTGGTGTTGACGGTATGGTACATAACACTGAGCTTTCTTGGAAGCGTATTAAGAATCCTTCCGAGGTTGTTAAGGTTGGCGACAATATCGTTGTATTTGTTAAGGCTATTGACAAGGAGCGCAAGAGAATTTCTCTTGGCTACAAGAAGGACGAGGACAATCCTTGGTTCATCTTCAACCAGAAGTATCAGGAGGGTGACGTTGCTGAGGTTAAGATCGTAAGCTTCACTCCCTTTGGTGCGTTTGCTGAGATCGTTGACGGTGTTGACGGCCTTATCCACATTTCTCAGATTACTGATCACAAGATCGGCAATCCTGCAGAGGTTCTCGAGATCGGTGCTACCGTTGAGGCTAAGATCACCGGTATTGACCACGATCGTTGCAAGGTAAACCTTTCTATCCGTGCTCTTATGGAGCCCGCAGCAGAAGAGGCTGCATCTGCAGTTGTTGAGGATGCTGATGTTCCCGTATACTCCAGCGATGCTCCCGAGGCAAGCAAGTACGTTACTGAGGACGCTGAGTAATTAATAATCAAAGAGAACTTAAAATGGCCGCCGCTTTTGCGGCGGCCATTTAATATTAAACCCAAAAGAAAAGGACAATAGTTTAATGAAATACAGTACTGTTATTTTTGATCTTGACGGTACTCTTCTTGATACTCTTTCTGACCTGGCTGATGCGGTCAATCATACTCTCAGCGTCTTTGGCAAGAAGCAGGTGACATCTGATGACGTACGCCGTTTTACCGGTTACGGTGCCGGATATCTTATAAGCAAGGCATCAGGCGTTAGTCGGGATGACGAGAGTTTTGGGGAGATACTGGATTACTATCTTAAATATTACAGAGAACATGCTAATATAAAGACTGCACCTTATCCCGGAGTGATCGAACTTGTAGATTCACTTAGAGAGAGAGGAGTAAAGTGCGGACTTTTGTCAAACAAACCGGATCCTGCGGTTCAGGTACTTATCGATCTGTATTTTCCCGGCGTGTTTGATTTTGTTTCGGGTGAGCGAGAGGGAATAACTCCCAAACCCGATCCTTCCGGAATAAATACCGCTCTCAGTGTAATGGGTGGAGACAAGATAACCACTCTTTACGTTGGTGATTCTGAATCTGACGTTATAGCTGCGCGTAATGCAGAAGTTGCATTTGCGGGAGTTACTTGGGGATTCAGAGACAGAGATGTACTTGAAGCAGAGGGGGCAGAGATCATTGCAGATAACTGTGATGAGCTTTTTGCCGCTTGTCTTTAATTTAAATTGAATAAAAAGGGGATCTTGTGCCGATAATCACTTCATAGAAAGTGATTGGAGGTAAATATGAGATTCCCTGTTTTTTTACTTATTATTTCATTGCTTATTCTGCTTGCTTATACAACAGTTTCTGTTCTTCCACTGTCGGGGGAAAATGAACTTTACGACAAGGTAGTACGGCTTCATATTCTGGCTAATTCTGACAGTGAAGAAGATCAGCAGATGAAGCTCCTTGTGAGAGATGAAGTTCTTCGTGTGATGTCAAATAAGCTCTCGTGTGATATGAGCCGTGAAGATGCTGAAGCTGTAATTGTGGAAGATCTGGACGAGTTATGGAGTGCGGCAGAAGAAAAGGTCAGAGAGCTGGGGTATGATTATCCGGTAAGGGTGTCTATCGGTGAAGAAAAATACCCTCGGAGAGAATATGAGGGTCTGACACTACCAGCAGGAAATTATACTTCTCTTAAAGTTGAGATAGGTGAAGCCGCGGGACAAAACTGGTGGTGCGTGGCGTTCCCGCCTTTGTGTCTTAGTGCAGCAAACGAAAAAAACAACGCTCCTTCAAACGAAGAAGCGCTGATAAAAGTTGGTTTCACAGAGGAACAGTATAAGATTATTACCGAGAACGATAAACCGAGGTATAAACTGAAGTTTAAGATTATCGAGATTTTTGAATCTTTATTCGGATAATTTCTTCCGCTTTTTTAATTAAAAGGTCTTTCTCGTTTTCAGTATCACCGTCAATTACTGCACTCAGAATCTCGTTCAAAACCGTTCCGATGTCTTTGCCCGGTGTAAGACCAAGCGAAATAAGATCGTTTCCATCTATTTTAAGATCCTTTATGGTAAGACAGGGTTCAAGAGAAATTATATTCTCGGTCAAGAGAGATATCTCTCTGATCTTTTCCGGCCTGTCGCTGCAGAGATCGCTGAGCGCGCTGTTATCTGAAAGAGAAAGAAGAATAATGTCCCTGAAGGTGTCTTTGCCGTAGCGGTTAAGACACCTTTTTATAAATTTGTTATCCTTTTGAAGAACAAGACCGTGGTTTAGCACAAGGCAAACTACTTTATCTCTGGTATCTTTATCCGCCTTTAGCCTCTCCATTATCGCTTTTGCCGTTTCTCCGCTCTTTTTCTCGTGTCCGTAAAAGTGACCACCGACACTGTCCAAAGTAAAGGTCGATGGCTTTTCTACGTCGTGAAGCAGTGCCGCAAAGCGTAGGTGAGGAAGAGGAGGAACACCGTCAACTACGCGTACGGTGTGCTCAAGAAGATCGTATTTATGATATCGATTTTTCTGGTCAAATCCAATCATCGGCAGTAGCTCAGGTATCACCGTGCCGATTATCTCCGGATATTTTTGTATGATCTTTCCTGCATCCCTACCGCAGAGGAGTTTCTTTAATTCGGTGTATATCTTTTCTGCAGATATACGTTTCAGACCATCTTTCAGGGTAAAAAGCTCTTTTTCGGTTTCACTTTCTATCTCAAAAGACAGGGTCGAAGAAAAACGGAGTGCTCTGAGTACTCTCAGAGAATCTTCCGCAAAACGTCTTTTTGGGTCACCCACTGCACGAATTATCCGATGCTTTATATCTTCTATCCCGTCATACGGGTCAACGAATCCTGCTGTAGGACTGTATGCAATAGCGTTCACAGTCAAATCTCTTCGGGCAAGATCGTCTTCTATACTGCATGAAAACTCAATTTTGTCAGGATGTCTGCCGTCACTGTAACCGCTTTCAAGACGGAATGTGGTTATCTCAAATGGTGTGCCTGAAGATATTACTGTGACCGTACCGTGTTTTTCCCCCGTAGGTATGACTTGACAGTCTGAGAATATTTCTTTAACCTCCCATGGGCAAGCGGAGGTGGTAATATCAAAGTCGGTAGGTGTGACCCCAAGCAGATGGTCTCTGACACAGCCCCCTACAAGAAAAGCACTGTGTTTGTTTCTCTCGAGGGTATAAATAATATTTAGCACGGAGTCCGGAATGTTTATTTTGTCCACTTACCTTACCTCCTTTCATTTACCAACATTTTATCATTAATTTTTTTTGCGGTCAACACCTTTTATTTCTTAAAAAATGACATTTTCCTCTTGATAGACCGAATCAGTTGTAGTATAATAGGAGTATAGTGGATAATTATGTTCAATTATTAATGATGATATAAACGGAGATTTTTATGCAGAAACTGAAATTAAGTGTCAGCGAATCGCTTTTTAATAAGCTGAACAGTTATGCTGACGGACACGGCCTCGGTATAAAGGATATATCCGAGATGCTTGAGACTCCACCTGATCCCGCTATGGGAGACTTCGCACTTCCTTGCTTTAAGCTCAGTCGCGCGCTTCGACGCGCTCCTCAGCAGATCGCGGCAGATATTGCAAACGGTCTTTCTATCACCGGTATTTCCCGCATTGAGTCTGTGGGTGGATACCTTAATATGTATATTGATGATAACTATCTTCCCGGTATCGTTGACGGTATTATTGATGCCGGTGATTCCTACGGCTCTTCAGAGGTAGGTAAGAATAAGAAGGTCGTTCTTGACTATTCCTCTCCCAACACCTCCAAGCCTTTCCACATAGGACACCTTGGTACAACTGTTATCGGTCATTGCCTCCGTCGTCTTTACGAGTTCTCGGGTTATGAGTGTATCGGTGTAAACCATCTGGGTGACTGGGGTACACAGAACGGTAAGCAGATCGTTGCTTTCAAACGTTGGGGTAACAAGGAAACTGTTGAGGAAAAGGGTTGTGACGGACTTGTCGAGCTTTATGTAAAGTTCCACGAGGAAGCAGAGAAAGATCCTTCCCTTAATGATGAGGCAAGAGCAGAGTTTAAGAAGCTTGAGGAACATGATCCTGAGAATATCGCGCTCTGGAAGTGGTTCCTTGACATCAGCCTTAAGGAGTACAATATTACTTACGATCAGCTCGGTATCAAGTTTGACTATTATATGGGTGAGAGCTTCTTCTCAGATAAGATGGAAGCGCAGATTAATATAATGCGTGAGAAGGGACTTCTCAAGCTTGATGACGGTGCATCTATCGTTGATCTGTCCGAATATAATATGCCTCCCTGTCTTATCCTTAAGAGAGACGGTGCATCCCTCTATCCCTCCCGTGATATTTCTGCGGCGGTTTATAGAAAGAACAACTTTAATTTTGATAAATGTGTATACGTTACATCTGCCGGTCAGAGTCTTCACTTTGCTCAGTGGTTTAAGGTAATGGAACTTATGGGCTACGATTGGGTCGATCAGCTTGTTCACGTTCCTTATGGAACAGTAAGTATCAACGGTGCTAAGCTGGCTACCCGTACAGGTAACGTTATACTGCTCAAGGATCTTTTCGCTCTTGCTATCGAAAAGGTAAGCGCAATTATGGAGGAGAAGAATCCTAACCTTCCCGATAAGGAAAAGGTTGCGGAGCAGATCGGTGTGGGTGCGATCGTATTCCACTACCTTATGAACACCAGAAGTCACGACATTAACTTTATTCTTGAGGACGCTCTCAGTTTTGAGGGTAACAGCGGTCCTTACGCTCAGTACACCTATGCACGTGCTTCCAGTATTCTTGAGAAGGCAGGAGAGATCGGTGAGACCGCAGGAATAACTGCTAAGGAAGAGACCGAGCTTATTAAGATCTTGGCTGAATTCCCTGTAAAGGTACAGGCTGCACTTGCTGACTATGAACCTTCCGTTATCGTGAGATACATACTTGATATATGCTCTGCATTTAACCGTATGTATCATGGATGCAGAATCCTTAACGCAGAGGATGAGAAGGTAAAGAATTTCAGAGTTAAGCTTACCCGTGCTACCAAGACAGTTCTTGGCAATGCCTTTAATCTTGTGTGCATGGCAAAAACCGAAAAAATATAATTTAACATACGAGGAGAATATAAAATGTCTGGCCATAGCAAATGGAAAAATATAATGCATAAGAAAGAGAAGACCGATGCACAGAGAGCAAAGATCTTCACCAAGATCGGTAAGGAGATGGCAGTTGCCATAAGAGACGGCGGTCCCGATCCTGTATCCAATACCAAGCTTCGTGATCTTATTCAGAAGGCAAAGAGTAATAACGTTCCCAATGATAATATTGAGCGTATTATCAAGAAGGCAAGCAGTAACGATGCGGCTAACTATGAGGAGATCGTATACGAGGGTTACGGACCTGCAGGTGTTGCGGTAATCGTTGAGGCGATGACAGACAACCGTAACCGTACCGGCGGTGAGGTTCGTCACTACTTTGATAAGTTCGGCGGTAACCTGGGTCAGCCCGGTTGCGTATCCTATATGTTCTCTGAGCAGGGTACTATTATCGTTCTTAGAGAGGATGCTGATGAGGAGAAGCTTATGGAGGATGCACTTGAAGCAGGCGCATCTGACTTTGAGGCAGATGAAGAGTTCTTCGAGATCAGCACCGAGCCTTCTGACATCTATGCAGTTAAAGAGGCTCTTGAGTCAAAAGGTTATAAGATAGAGTCAAGCGAAGTTGAGAAGGTTCCCTCCAACTACGTTACCCTTGAGTCCGAGGATGATATCAAGAATATGAACAATCTTCTTGAGCACCTTGAGGACTATGACGATGTTTCTAACGTTTTCCACAACTGGGAAATGGCTGAGTAATAAAAAATTGCCGCAGAAATGCGGCAATTTTTTTATTCATTTCTTAAAGGATATCTTTTTTAGCAGAGGAGTTATGGGTTTATAGAGAACAAATGTGATTACAGAAACAACTACACCTTTAATAAGATTAAAGGGTACCGCGCAGAATAAAGCAAGTTTCAGTACACTGTCTGCAAAGGGGAATATTTTTGTGGCCATACCGATTATCATCTCAGATGAAAATCCTGCAAGAACAATATATGCGGGAACCATAACAAATGCGTTTATCGGCAGGGAAACAGCGGCCATGGTAACAGTACCTGCAATAAGACCGAGAAGTGCGTTGAGCTTTGTTTTTTTGTGCTTGTAGATAAGACCTGCGGGAATGATGAAGGAACAGCCTACAACGAAATTTGCAAGCTCACCTACACCGGCGGTAATTGTTCCGTTTATTACGAGGTTGAGCAGTACCTTTACAAGCTCGATAAGCACACCGGCCAGAGGCCCTATTGCAAAGGTACCAATGAGTACAGGCACCTCGCTGAAGTCAAGCTTATAAAACGGCGGAGCTATAAACGGCAGAGGGAACTCAATAAGCATGAGGATGGTGGAAATTGCACCGAGCATTGCTACCTTTACAATAAACTCGGTCTTTTGTCTTTGCTTGATGTTCATTGTGAACTCCTTTCAAAGTTCAGAGCGCAAAAGATGAAAAAGAAGCCCCAAGACATAACGGTCTTGGGGCATAAATATACGGAGAAACGCATACTTCTTCTCTCATCCGGACTATGACCGTCGGTACGGGAATCACACCCGTTCAGCCGCAAATGCGGGTCGCAGACTGTTACTGCCGGTAAGGATTCTCACCTTGCCCCGAAGAATAATGTATTGATATTATATTCCTAAAATGTTTTTTTGTCAAGAGAATTTTATATATCCTCTTTATCCATTGAGTGATAGAAAGAGATAGGAGAAAGGTCTCTTGTTGGATTTTCGAGCGATGCAAGATATCTGCGCATAGCATAGCAGAAGCTGCAACGGGTAGGATAACCCTCAGCTCTCGGAACAAATCCCTTTTCTGTTGCGTAATTAAAGAGAGCCTCAGTACCGCCACCCACAAGTGCGGTGAACACAGGATACTTCTCTTTGCTGAGAGCTTCATTTAAGTAGTCATGCATCTCCATTGCAAGACCGGGACAACCGTCGGGAAGACCGTTACCGTAAAGGTCGATGTGGCAGTGATGAGGAACGAGAAGACGTGAACAGGGAGACGAGGTAACAAACTCCTCGTATGAGCGGCGGGGATATATCTTGTCGGCGATAGCCAGAGCCCTACCGTTCATTCCTACACCGTATTCAGCGGCTGTGGCGGCCACGTAATCATCTCCAAGCTCTTTTTTTAGCTCTTCTTCGGTATAGCTCTTGTTTATATCAAGACGGGATAACTGTCTCAGATATCTTTCTTTCCACACGAAAAAGTCAAATCCGCACTCTCTGAGCATTTTACAGAGGATCAAAGGGCGTACGAGCGGTACGTACTCAAGATGAAAAGGATCTGCGGACACCATTATAGTGGTAACGCCAAGTTCCTTTAATTTCATAAGTCTATCTCGCACGAATTTCTCGTCTGAGCACCAGAATCCGTTTGTTTCAATATAATCTACCTCAATACCGTTGCGGGAGAGCGCACGGATAACGGTACAGAGGGAAGAAAAGTTTATGAAAGGTTCTCCGCCACCGATATGTACCGAATATGCGCCTGACTCTGAGAGAAGTTTGGCAATGTTTTCCGCCATTTCTTCTGTGATATGGTCCTTGGGGCAGTCGGGCGACGATGCAACAATACAGTGCTTACATGCAGCTGTACAAACGTAATTTATAATTACTCCTGAATATAAAGGTGTATTCATTATAATACCTCTTAATTTGATTTATAAGAAAAGTATACAGTATCTTTTTATTTTTGTCAATCGACGTGGAAAAGGAAAACGCAAAGAAAGGGATGTTATACAGGCCATATACCTGTATAACATCCCCCTCATTTATATCCGAATTGACACAACACTTAAAGAGAAAAGAGGAAAAAGGGAAAAGTTATTTGCTGTTCTTAATATCGTTCTCGTACTTCTCTACCATTTTCTTTACCATCTGGCCACCGATGCTACCTGCCTGCTTAGAGGTAAGGTCACCGTTGTAGCTCTGGTTGAGATTTACGCCTACTTCGCTTGCTGCCTCCATCTTGAACTGATCAAGAGCTGCCTTTGCTTCGGGAACGAGAGTCTTATTACTTCTTGCCATTTTTTTGTTCTCCTATAATTTCATATTTAATTTACTTGTTAACCAGGGCGCTTTTGCACCCTGCACAATTATTATTGACCGGTACGCGTGTTTTATGAATGGTAATATTTTGTTAATAATTTATTAAAATATTAAGTAACTATGGGAGACTGTATTTGAAGTATGGCAATGATAAAAATAAAACCTAGATATTTTCTATTTGCTTTTTTGACCAAGTAAAAAGTCTTTCCGACATTTCATCAAATGCAACTGCTCCCCCGTTTTTCAGAGAAGAAAATGTGTCGGATATGTATCTGTCATCAGCACAAAGATATTTTGAGAGCTCTTTTTGTGTTTTTATATATTTACCTGCTTGCTTAAAGTATATTGCTTGCAAAATAAATGAAGCGGATTTGTAAAGTCCTCTCAAGATTTTTTCATTCTTTTCATATAACATATTATGTACACAACCATGATATATGTTGCAAGCGCCGATCTTTATTGCTCTGCTTACTGCGGTGCTGTCAAGTAAAGGCAGAAGCTCGTCAAGACTGCCTTTTATCGGATTTGTGTCATGATAGAACTGAAAAAGGTCAGACGGTTCCCAATTAATCAGCTCATTTTTCCCTGACAGAAATCTGCACACAAACTCTCTTTTCTCTAAAGTATCAAGCATGTTATTATATAGTATAATATCATGTGCGGATAACTCATTAAGTATTACTACGGTATCAATGTCACTTGTCTCTGTGGCTTCACCGCGGTTGTAACTTCGCTGTAGACCCACAAATCATACTCGCTTACCAAAGGTTTGATCTAGTTTGCTTAAATATTTATCTAACCATACGGTAATGTTTATCATTTGTTTTACTCTGTCATAATTTTTTAGCTTTTACAGTATTATATAAAAAGTAATAACAGGCACATCGGGTTACATTGATGTGCCTGTCAAATAGCAATTATTTAGTTTGCACGTGCCAGCTCTGAATCCTCATCGGGACAGATGACCTTTTTTATGTTTGCGCCGATTCCGGTAAGCTTTCCGACTATATCGTCAAATCCACGCTCGATAAGGTGAACATCGGTTATCTCGGTTTTACCCTCAATGGCAAGGCCTGCAACTATCATTGCTGCGCCTGCACGAAGATCCACTGCCTTTACCGGTGCTGCAGAAAGGGGAGAACCACCCTCAATGATAGCGGTTTTGCCGTCTACCTTGATATTGGCACCCATACGTCTGAGCTCGTCAACGTAACGGAATCTGGTCTCAAACACACCCTCGGTAATATAACTCACTCCATTTGCCATACAAAGAACGATAGCGATCTGAGGATGCATATCGGTGGGAAAGCCGGGGTAGGGCATAGTCTTTATATTGGCTTTTTTAAGTGGAGCATCACGACTGATGATAATATTATCATCAAACTCTTCGATTATACAACCCATCTCCTCAAGCTTAGCTGAGATAGATTCAAGATGCTTGGGAATAACATTGGTAAGCTTGAGCTTACCGCCAGTAGCTGCTACTGCAGTCATATATGTTCCCGCTTCAATCATATCGGGGATTATAGCATAGTTGCAACCGTGAAGCCCGGAAACACCCTTGATCTTAATGGTATCGGTACCTGCACCGGATATATGTGCACCGCAAGTATTAAGGAAGTTTGCCAGGTCAACGATATGTGGCTCGCGAGCCGCGTTATCAATAATAGTTGTTCCCTTTGCGCATACTGATGCAAGCATAACGTTGATAGTAGCACCAACTGTAATAACGTCAAAGAACACTTGTGCTCCGCGAAGACCATTCTCCGCTACTGCTTCAAGATAACCGCCTTCAGTGGTTACCTTAGCACCAAGAGCCTCAAAACCTTTGATATGCTGGTCTATGGGACGAACACCACCAAAATCACAACCGCCGGGAAGACCTGCATACGCACGACCGAAACGACCAAGCTCAGCACCGTAAAGATATGAAGAAGCTCTTATCTTACGAACCAACTCATAGGGGGAAGAACCACCCTTAATATTGGTACAGTCTATCTCGACAGTGTTACGGTTTATCATCTTTACCGATGCTCCCATTTTTGAGAGAATCTCAAGGGAGTTGGTAATGTCTTTCACCGTAGGAAGATTTTCTATTATACATTTACCTTTTATCAGGATACAAGAGAATATTATCGGCAGAGCAGCGTTTTTCATACCGCTGATATCAACAGTACCGTAAAGTCTGTTGCCACCGGTTATTTCAATTTTTTCCATAAAATTTTACCTCTGTCGGCATAATCGATCGAAAATACGATAATCTATTTGTCACAAGAGTAATTACATAACATACCAACTTATATTATATCACGTATTTCTTTAAAAAGGAATAGATTTTATAAAAAGTTAACAAATAGAATATATGTGATCGGAAAATCAATAACTATGACTGTTATTAATTATATTATCGACAGAAAAAAGTGTGAAAAACATCAAAGATCATTTTTCTGTCCTATAATATGCTACAGCCAGATCTACTACAAGGCCATAGCTTCTTGTTCCTTCTGTACCCTGAAGTTTAAGATATGCATCGTTTACTGCACCACTTATGTCAGATGCTACCGAATCGCGGTATTTATCAAAGAATGTTGAATATGCTATTAGTTCATATCTGACATCGATATTGAGAGCGGTAGCGGCCTTTACATAAAGTTCCTGATTTGCTCGATAAAGAGCAGAGGAAACATATTCATAAAGGTTGAGATAACCGCTATATCTGACATATGGGTCGTCTGACTCTTTGCACACGAGAAATGCAACAAAATTTGCTTCATCCTCCCGTGCAATTCCTCTCTGATGTGCCAGCTCATGGGCGACAGTAAAAGGGATAGTGTAATCCGGGAAATTTGTATTTATATTTGCTTCACCCGTGAAGAATGAATAAACACCGGAAATATGGGTGTATGTCATTGCTTCACTCAGTACCACAGGTTTTACTCTGCTGTAAAGTGGGGAAATAAAAGAATATTTATCGTATATTTTATCGTATGCTTGGATGACTTTATCTCCTGTTTCTCTTACATTGTATGGAGATATCGAGAAACTATAGTCGGCAAAGTCTATCTCCTCGGCAATAGCGTTTATTTCATCTCGCAAAATTACTGCGGTATTATACAGCTCTTCAGCCGATACTTCTTTTCGGTCAAGTCTCATTTTTTCGTCAATTGTGGTGCCGTAATATCCGGTACCAAACCCCAGTATCATCAAACAGTAAAGGAGAGGAATGACAGACATTATCGAAAACATGAATCGATTTGACCGAACTCTGTCCCCGGAGATTCTGATAGTGTGCACAACAAGGAAAATAAATATTACAGGAAGCATTATCAGAATGCTTTCTGCAAGAGAAAAGGGAATAAACACGGTAATATAGGACAGTATACCTCTGAAGACCATCCCTACATATCTCGAAAAAAAGTCGGCAAAACCTTTGTTCATTACTGCTACTATGTTTATTAAGATGCATAGCAGAGTAATGAGAAAAATTATTCTCACTGCCAGTGGGATGTTAGCCTTTATCTTTGCTTTTAGCTTTTGCATTACAGTTCTCCGTTAAAATCAAAATTGCTCTGTTCTAACCCAACAAGAGACAGAAGATCGTCCGGTGGCGGTGCGGTAAGTCTGAGTGTGTTACCCTTATACGGAAATTCAAGCACTACGGCATGTAGTGAATGTCTGTAAATAAGCGGGGAAGGTGTTCCGTAGAGTCCGTCACCCACAAGCGGGGTACCGATGTACTTAAAGTGAACGCGTATCTGGTGGGTACGTCCTGTGTGTGGAGTTACGATAACTCCTGCCCGACCGTCTTTTTGCGATACAACTTTATAATCGGTCAAGGCATACTTGGCAGTCTCTCCACCCTCACCGCAGGGTAACGCTTCTCTTATTATAATACTTTCGCCTATGCGTCTTATGTCGCTTTCTATCCGACCGGATTTTTCTTTCGGAATTCCTTCGGTGACGGCGAAATACTGCTTCTTCACCTTTCCGTCAAGGAGTGCCTTCGATAGGAGATTTGCGGTAAATCTGTTTTTTGAGACTACTACAATTCCGGATGTATCTCTGTCAAGTCGGTTCATGGATCTGAATACAAACGGTGTATTGCTTTTCATAAAATAACTGACCAAAGCATTTGCGAGGGTATCTCCATAGTGACCGTGTGATGGGTGAGTGGGCATATTTGGCGGCTTGTTTACCGCTATTATGTCGTCATCCTCGTAGATGATCTCCGGCATTTCACCACCGGGGATGATGTTCGGATTTATATTCTCCTCTTTATCTCGGTCGGAAATTTCAAGTATATCTCCTGCATTCAGTATCTCGCGCACTGTTACTCTTCTTCCGTTGAGCATGATTCCATGCTCATCTTTCTTCAGGAGAGTTATCATTTTCGAAGAACAGGCGAGTCTCTTTTTGAGAAACTCGCCTGTCTTCATACCGTGCGCATCCTGCTCAACGGTTATCTTCAATGTATTAGTTTACCTTAACAGTCCAACCGAAGGTGTCTTCCTTCTTGCCCCACTGGATACCGGTGAGGGTGTCGTAAAGACGCTGAGAGATGGGACCGATCTTTCCGCCGGAGAGGGTCATGATTTTGCCGTCGTCGTTAAGCTCACCGATGGGGGAGATAACTGCAGCGGTACCGGTGCCGAATGCCTCGTCAAGCTTACCTGCATCATAAGCTTGAACAAGCTCATCGATGGATACCTTACGCTCGGTTACCTTGATACCCCAGCTACGGAGAAGAGCAAGGCAGGAATCACGGGTAACACCGGGAAGAATGTTGCCTTCGTCAAGAGCGGGAGTAACAACCTCGCCGTCGATTACGAAGAATACGTTCATTGCGCCAACCTCGTCGATGTACTTGCGGTGGATACCATCAAGCCAAAGAACCTGAGCGTAACCAAGCTTTTCTGCCTTTTCCTGACCCTTGAGGGAAGCTGCGTAGTTACCGCCTACCTTAGCATAACCGGTACCGCCCTTAACAGCGCGGACAAACTCGGTCTCGATGTAGATCTTAACGGGGTTGATGCCGGTGGGGTAGTAAGAGCCAACAGGAGAAAGAATAATAGCGAAGATATAGTTCTTTGCTATATGTACACCGAGGTGCTCATCAGTAGCAATAATGAAGGGACGAATGTAAAGAGAAGTACCATCAGCGGTAGGGATCCAGTCCTTATCGTAGTCAACGATAGCCTTGATTGCCTGGAGAACGTCATCGGGATCAAGCTGGGGGATACACATTCTCTCGTTGGTGTTGTTCATTCTCTCAATGTTCTTCTGAGGACGGAAAAGCTGAACAGTACCGTCTGCGGTATAGTAAGCCTTAAGACCCTCAAACATTTCCTGTGCATAGTGGAATACCATAGCTGCAGGTGGAAGAGCAATATCACCGTAGGGAACTATGCGGGGATCGTACCAACCCTTACCCTCGGTGTAGTTCATCATAAACATATGATCGGTAAAGTAGTTACCAAAGCCAAGCTTGTTCTGATCAGGCTTGGGCTTTTTCTGTGCAATGGGTTCAATTCTGATGTTAAGCATTTATTTATCCTCCGATAATCGAATAAAATATTCTTATTAAACTACCTTATTATACACCATTTATCTTCCCGTTGCAATATTTTTTCGGGAAGAGATGGTCTAATAGTTATTTTTGCGGGAACTTTTTGTCTCTCAGGGTATAAAGCACTTCCAGTGCACCATCGGGTACTGCACCCTCAAGAGGTCTTTTATATTTTATCAGCTCTCTTACATAGCTTGAACTGATGTATGCAAGTTCAGCTTTTGATGGCATAAACAGTGTCTCTACCTCGGGAGAAAGCCTACGGCTTATCTCACCAAGATTATATTCATATTCAAAGTCTGCGGTGGTACGTAACCCCTTTACTATTACACCGGCGTTAATTTTTGCTGCATATTCTGCTACCATACCGTCAGATACGTCGGTTTTTATGTTGGGGTGGGATGCAAATGCACCGCGAAGAATGCTCAGACGTTCCTCAGGTGTGAACATTCCTTTTTTCTCACTGTTGTAAAAGCTGACAACATACACAGTGTCAAATAACTGCGAACAACGAATGGCAATGTCATAGTGACCGGAGGTAAGCGGATCGAAGCTGCCGGTGAGGAGAGCTATCTTTTTGTCGGTCATTCTTCTACATCCTTTTTCTTCAGAAGCAGAGTGATATATGCTCTGCCGTGACGGGAATTCTTCAGTACCTCGTAGGTTTCTTCAAGCTCAGGCGAGTCACCGAATACGTCACCTGTCTCGCTTTCACAAACAAGGATAGCTCCGTTGTTAAGGAATCCGCTATCTCTGAGTTTTTTTAAAGCGGCGGTCATGTGCCCTGACTTATAGGGTGGATCAAGAAAGACAATATCAAACTTCTTTCTGCCCGCTCTGAAGAAGGTAGTAAAGTCGCCGTTAGCAATAGTGCATCTGTCGGTAAGACGGGTCTTTTGCGCGTTCTTCTTTATTATTTCTACAGCATCCTTTGATACATCAAGGAAGGTGGCATGGCTAGCACCGCGGCTCAGAGCCTCAAGGCCAAGCTGTCCGGAACCTGCGAAAAGATCAAGAACATTTCTACCTTCTATATCAAACTGTATCATGGAGAACATAGCTTCCTTTACGCGCTCTCCTGTGGGACGGGTGTTTTCACCCTCAAGGGTATCGAGACGGCACCCCTTTGCAAGTCCGGTTATAATTCTCATTTTTTTATCTGCCTTTCGGATTGACTACTGAAATAATTAAATATCTCCTCGGCGTCGCGGATGGATATCCCCTTAACGGCGGACAAGGTCTCTACACTCGCCGACTTGATGGCGGAAAGAGAACCGAGCTCACTGAGGAGCATTTTTGCCTTCTTCTCACCTATCCCTTTTATTTTCTCAAGGGAGGAGGTGCGAAGAGATTTTCTTTTTGCATTATCCATTCTGGAATAGGTATAGCGGTGTACCTCTTCCTGAAGTTTATATATCATCATAAATACAGATTGCTTTTTTGCAATACTGATATCTCGCTCTCCGTCAGTGAGAGTACGGGTTTTATGGTATTCATCCTTAACCATCCCGAATATAGGAATATCACATCCCATTTCCCGGGCAAGCTGCCGTATCACCGAAACGTGACCTTTACCGCCGTCAAGGAGAATAAGGTCAGGAGGAGGAGGGAAGGACTCATCATCTACGTGCTGCAGACGTCTTGAGATAGCCTCTCTCATAGAAGCGTAGTCATCCTGTCCGTCTACTGTCTTTATTTTAAATGATCTGTAATCGCTTCGGCGGAAGGAACCGTTTTCCATTACCACCATTCCGGCAACCTTGTGCTCTCGACCAATATTTGATATGTCGTATGCCTCTATTCTTTCGGGGTATACCTCAAGAGCGAGAAGACCGGCAAGACCTGCAAGGGCCTCGTTTTCATTCTCTGTCTTTTTCTTGTAGTGAGTTGCATTTTGCTCGGCATTTGCGTAAGCCATGTCACAAAGAGCTTTGAGCTCACCTCGCTCGGGACGATGAAGACGTACTTTTCTGCCGCTGAGCTCACACAGCGATGCTCGCAGGTCCTCAGCATCCTCCTCAAGAATGTCAAATCCGAGAAGCACGTCCTTAGGTACATACTCACGACGCCTGTAAAAGCCGAAAATAAAGGATGAGATGTTTTCCGGCTCGATTATCTCATCTGCGGAAAACGTGAATTGCTCGTTGTCGGTTATTCTGCCGCCGCGGATAATAAGCACCGCTATTACCGAACACATTTCGTCTCGGTAAAGTGCAAATATATCGTGTTCTGCTTTGGGATCGGTAACTGCCTTCTGACGGTCTTTTAGTTTTTCAATAGATGCAATAGTGTCACGGCAGCGAGCAGCAGCTTCAAACTGTTCAGCTTCTGCATATTCGTACATCTTTTTCTCAAGATTTTTTGTGGCATCGGATATGTCACCTGACAACACATCAAGGGCACAGTTTACAGCCGAAACATATTCAAAGCGGGATACCTTGCCGCTGCACGGTGCCATGCATCTACCGATCTGACTGTAAATACATGGACGCACTTTACCGATGTCTCGAGGAAATTTGTGCTTGCATGAGGGGAGACCAAAGGTCTTCTTCAGTGTTCCGATAATATCGTACACTGTTGTGCTTGATGAATAAGGACCAAAGTACTTTGCTCCGTCTCCTGCACGGGATCTTGTCATTGTAAGGTTCGGATAGTCATCTTTTACCGACACCCGTATATAAGGGTAAGATTTTGCATCCTTAAGCTTGATATTGTATTTAGGAGAGTACTGCTTAATGAGGCTGTTCTCAAGTGTCAGTGCCTCTATTTCATTATCACAGAGAATATAGTCAAAATCTGCTACGCGACTAACCATTTTTTCGGTTTTAATGCTTTTGGATCCTTCGATGAAGTAGCTTGAAACACGGTTCTTTAACTTTCGTGATTTTCCTACGTATATAACCTCTCCCCGTGAGTCACGCATAATATATATACCTGACGACAGTGGGAGGGAATTTGCTTTTTCTCTGAGTTTATCTAAGCGCTCGTTCACTCTGTAACTCCCAAAAAACAAACGGACTCAAATTTCACACACTTATCCGCCGCGAAATTACAAGTCCGTTAAATTTATTCCCGCTTTCTGAGCTTATTCGTTGAAACCGGTATTGATAAGGGTTGAAAGACCCTCGAGAGCATCATTTTCGTCTACACCGTCTGCGATGAGAGTAATGGACATACCCTTAACTATACCAAGAGAAAGTACACCGAGCAAACTCTTAGCATTTACTCTGCGATCTTCCTTCTCTACCCAAATAGAACTCTTATATGAATTAGCTTTCTGAATAAAAAATGTAGCCGGACGGGCGTGGAGACCAACGTTGTTTTTAATAGTAACATCCATCGAGATCATATTTATTGACGCTCCTGTAAAGTAGTAATTAAAAGTACCTGAGGCACTGTAATTTATAAAACTTTTTATACGATTATATTATATCAAAGATTTATAATAAAATCAATAGTTTTTATGCATAAATTTTGCGAGAAGAGGCAATTTTAGACAGTAAAAACAATTATTGTTCCATTCTTTTTATTTCTGTAATAATACAATCGGTGATTATATTCTCTGTATAGAGAGAAATCTTCATTCCGGGAGCAATAAAAGTGTTACCGTCAAGCATAAAGCTGCCGTCTTCATCAAAGACACCGTTTGAGAGTATACTTCCTCTCAGGTCTACTTTCTCAGCTCCGGGGGACTCAGATTTGACAACCGAGCCGTCAGAGAGTGTAAGCATGATCTCTGCGGGGATGATAGTCTTTTCAGAGGTGAGTGTACCTATGAGCTTGCTGTTTGACGAAAAGAAAACACTGTCACCCTCTTTAAATGAATCGCTTGAGCTGTGATCAAGCGAGGTTATGAGAAACTTTATTTCTACCGATTCGCTGTGACCTGAAATACTGATATTTTCCTCTAGATTATAGCGGACAAATATACTTCCGACAGCACAGAGTATCACAAGTATGATTACTGCATCTATGACATTAAATCTGAATAATCTGTTTTTCTTTGCGGTGGTACTCATATTTGTCCTCCTTATTTATTCAGTATCTTGACTGAAACACAGCTTCCCTCGCCGACAAATCCGGGAGTACGGTAGGAGAAATAGCTTCCTGTCATAAGATCGTAGCTACCGTTTATTTTATAACATTCGTCATGAGTGACATCCGTGGAACGTATTGTTATATAAACATCTAATTTACCGGGGACCTCAACGTTTTTTTGCTCACCTGTATCGGTGTTGACGGTGGTTCTGACAGCATCTACATACTCTACGTACAGTACCTCGCCAAGTTTGATTTGTCTAACAGAATCCAGTATGATATCACCGGGTTTTATGAGACCGTCAAACTCATCTCGTATTTCCTTTGACTCGATAACATATTCAGCGGAGAAGGTGTCTGATGCACCTGGGACATCATCATGCGAAAGGAAAAAATATATAACGCCAAGAACGGCGGCAATAATAACAAGGAGAAGAATAATATCTATTATATTAAATCTAAATCCTCTTTTTGCTTTTTTTTCCATGGTTTACTCCTTTTCTTATATTAGTTCAGCTCGATCTGTGCGGAGCTGATTCCGCTATGCCTGAATAGACTGTCGGATTTTTGTGAAAGGCCAACCCGTCTGTATGCATTTGTCAGACCTATTATAAGCCAGAATATGAGGAATATTCTGTAATTATACCATATGTGGTCGGTCATTCCCTGAATAAGGACGGATAATATTCCGCACATTCCGCCGAGAATTATAAGCTTTGTTCGTCTTTCGGGGGTGTTTATTGCTCTTGAAATACAGTTTTTCATAAACATCAGTACGATAACTGAAAAGATAATGATTCCGACAATTCCAAGCTCGAGAGTTATCTGCAGAAACAGATTGTGGCTATGGGGAGCGTTTTCTGAGCCGGCATAAGCATAGAGTGGATAAACCTGCGAGAAGGCAGCCTCTCCGATACCGATACCGCTACCAAAACAATCCCGGAGCATATTAAGAGATGCTTCCCAAACGTTTACTCTGTAGCTTGTGGATGAATCAGCAAGATTTCCGATACTCGCCAGTCTGTTCCACACGTTTGACGGGAGAACAAATGGGAGAAAAGGAGTGGCGATTCCTGCAAAAAACAGGAAAGTAATAGTCTTTCTCGTCATGAAAATAAAGAATATCAGCATTCCGATTATAAAGCCCAGCCATCCGCCGCGGGACCAGGTAAGTATCAGACAGGCAAAAAGTAACAAACAGGCCATAAATGACTTGAAGCTTCCGCGTCTGCTTTCGGACGAAAAGAGAAATGCGGCGGCAATAGGAAATACAATAATAATATATTCTGCAAGGACATTAGGGTTTCCAAAAGTAGATGTCACTCGTCCCGAAATATCGGCGAACATGTTTACATCTTGCCATATTTGAGAAGCCTCTCCCAAAAAGTACTGACATATACCGACTACAGATACGATCACCGCGGAAGAAATTACAGCAGTGGTGATTCGTCCGAGAAGCTCGGCTGTGTTGATAAGATTGACGGTTACAAAGTATCCCAGCATTAAGCATGCCATCATAAGTCCGGAGGGTAAAGAACCTTCGGGAGCGACCGAAACCGTACCGCCAAAGAAGATAAGTCCCATAAATATGGTAATAAATATATCTGTGGTACGGAATGACAATGTACGCTTACCGCGTATTAATTTAAAAAAATAACAAAAAGAGGTATAGAGAACCGTGACACCGAGGACAAGTGTCCTGACAAAGGGTAACATGAAAAAAGTAAGGGTCACCCCCAGCTCAGGTGTAATGAAAACAAGATACATTACTACGGCAGTCAAGATTAAAAGAACCAGAAATTCAGGACTTACCAAAAGAGAAAAGAAACCAAACAGTATGCCGAGAATAAATGCAATATTACTCTTGCCTCGCTTTTGGTTGAGATTTTCAAACTGCGGTTCTCTGAATCCGATAATGTGTGTCAGGAGAAAACGAGTAAGTCTGTTTTTTCTCATTGCACCCACAAGGGAATCTCTTGACAGAAGCATAGGTAAAGAGGTTAGCATTACCGACAATGGGAAGTACAGCTTCCCTAAACTTTCTATTTTCTCAAGATCGGCAAAGTGCTTGAATACCAGAAGGGCAATGGTATAAAAGCCGAATGAAAAGAAGAACCAGCCGCATACACGCATTCTGGTTTCTGCCAGATTCGCGGCAAACCGACGGAATGCTCCGGCAATTACACTGTTCTCTATCCAACTTGATATGGTTTTTCGAACGGGACGTATTTTCTCTTTCAAAACGCCGATAAGCGTGGGATCGGTTGACGGTTTGGGCTTTGTTCTGTTTAGTTCTTCCTTAGATGAGGAAAAAAGATGACCGACAAAGCTCACAGAAGCTTTTTTATATAAATACTCTGAAAAGCGGTCAAGTAAATGCAGTATGCCACTGCCTTTCTTATTGTTTTTTGTTTTCAATATCCGATCCTCCTTTCATGTTTTTTAGTTTTACCGAAAGATACCGTATAGTATACGGTACTAAACCGGCAGACAAAACTGCCAGTGATACTAAAATATCTTTATGGGCTTCGGCGGTAAATGGGTTATTACCCGTAAAACGATACAGTGTAACCATCATTGCCGCTGAAAAAGCTGTGGGAATGATTATTTTGAGCCCGTGATAAAGAAATCGCCAAGCTGTAATTTTTACTCCGATTCTCGGAAGAAAAATAAACAGTATAAGGGATGAAATTAACTGACCTACTCCGTATCCGACACCCGCCGAAAGTATATTTTTGTTTGTGAAATAACTCAGTAAAAGAGTAGCATATACCGTAATCAATACTCCTGTGACTGCGGCGATTATAGGAACCCCTCGGTGTTTTTTTGAATAGAACGCCCGAAGAAGTATTTCCCCGGCAGAATAAAACGGAATAAATAACACCATGGTACCTAGTAGCCTCGAAACGGCTACCGCATCTTCATTGGTAAAGCTGTCACGCAAATATAAAACCGACACCATTTCTCTTGAAATAAGAGCAAAAAACAGAGAGCAGGGGAGGGAGATGTAAACAGAATAGTAAAGAGCTTTTTTTACCGCAGAGGAAAATTCTTTGCCATCGTCAAGATGAGCAAGACGGGAAAGAGATGGAAATATGAATCCGGAGATTCCATGAGAAAGAGTCCCTGCGGCTATTATATATATAATGTAGGAATAATCAAATACAGATGCACCGCCGGGGGTGGATGACAGTGATGCAAAAAAAGTAGATACCAGCAGAGCGGTGGGAACAAGACAGGAGCTGAGTGCTGTAGCCGGAATACCGGTTATAGCTTTTTTGAATTCTGTGCTACGGAAGTCAGGTACTTTTCGGTATGTCTTATGCCTACAGATGAGTGGAAGCAAAAGGGTCAGAAACTGCACCGCCCATGACACAGTGTATATTACGGCAAGATAAATAATGGCCGTTCTCTTTTTTAGATGACTGAAATGTAACAGATATACTACCGAGAGAATATTTGAACCGGATGATACTAATGCAGGAAGGATAAAGCGCCCCTTTGACTGAAGAATCCCAGACAGAATATAACAACTGCCGATGAATATTACTGACGGAAACATTATCCTCATCAGCAGTACGGCAAGTGCGTGAGTATCTGTGTCAAGTCCTCGGACGGTAAGTGAGATAAGCTGAGGTGCAAAAAGCTCTGCCATCACCGTCATCAGTACTGTTGCACATATCACTACGAGAAAAAACGCGGTAGTAAAGCTATCTCGTTTTTTGTTTTTGTTATTGGTGGAAAAAGAATTATATGCAGGAATGAAGCAACCGGTTATGGCAGCGGAAAACAAAATATCAAAAAATGACAGAGGTAACCGCTGTGCGGCGGTAAAAGCCACCGCCTCGCTTCCTGTACCGAACGGAGCGGAAAACAGTGCATTTCTCAGCGCACCGAGAAACTTAGAAAATAAAGTGGCAAAAGTCATTGTTGCCACAGTTCGCACGGCTTTCCGTTCTCTCATCTATGATTACTCCCTCAGTTATTCTTACTTAGAAGATCGGGACGGCGTTCGGCGGTTAATTTTTCGGCTTCACTTTTTCGCCAATCGGCTATTTTTTTGTGATCTCCTGAAATAAGTACCTCGGGGACAGTCCTGCCGCGGAAGTCAAATGGACGGGTGTACTGTGGGTACTCAAGCAGTCCATCCGAGAGACTCTCGCTCTCGTGACATTCCGGTGCGGACAGCACTCCGTCAACAAGACGGGCTACCGCATCGACAAGTATGCATGCGGGGATCTCGCCACCGGTGAGAACGTAATCGCCGATAGAAATCTCCTCGTCTATTATCTCGTCACATATTCTCTGATCGACACCCTCATAGTGTCCGCAGAGAATAATGAGATTGTCGTATTCCGACAACCGCTTTGCGTCGGTCTGGGTGAGCACCTTTCCCTTGGGAGACATATACACAGTTCTGACTGTACCCGATAAGTTTTTTATAATCTCGGTGTAGCAGTTGTATATGGGAGGGGCGGCCATCAGCATACCCTTGCCGCCACCATAGGGGGTATCGTCTACTCTACGGTGCTTGTCCTCGGAATAATCACGAATATTGTATTCTGAAACTTTTATTACGCCGTTTTTTTGTGCACGGCCTATAATACTTTCCCCAAGCACTGTGTGTATCAAGTCGGGGAACAATGTCATAATGTTAAAGGTCACTTTGATTACTCTTTTCTCTTTTAGTCGAACATACCGGGAATCGGTTTCACGTATATAGCATTGTCAGGATCGGTGTTTTTTATAAACTCCGGTACTGCTGGAATCATGGCTTCTCCCGATTCTGTTTTAACAACATATATATCAGATGCTCCGGAGTTTATCACTTCACTGAGAGTTCCGTGCTTCACTCCACTGTCTACATCAATTATCGGAAGACCGATAAGATCTGCAATGAAGTAACTGCCTTCTTTAAGTGAGAAATCATCTCTGTCTGCGTATATGATTTCGTTCTTTGCCTCGATTGCTTTTTCAAGAGTGTCAAGCCCATCAAGTGTGAGAAGTACAAACTGCTTCTGGAGAGAGGCGTGGGTCACATCGTATTTTATATATTCTCCTGCTTTTTTGCGGTATATAGCAGGGAGGTTTGCCAGAACTTTTGGAGTATCACAGTATGATTCTACCTTGACCACACCTCTAACTCCGTGAGTGTTTATTATTTTACCGCATTCAAGATATTTTTCTTTTGCCATTTTTTCTACCTTTTATTATATTATATCTATATTAAATGATTCGAATATTTCTGTCTGTGCGCCACAGAGATCGTGGCATACATTGGCAAAATATTCGGTTATATGTTTCTCTGTGAAATAATGTCCTGCTTCAATAAGATTTATTCCCATCTTTTTCGCATCGCACATAATATTGTATGACAATCTGCCGGTGACGTATGTGTCAGCGCCGAGAGAGGAGGCTATCTTTACAAAGTCCTTGCCGTCACCGGGGCAAACGGCAACCTTATGAACGGGTAGTCCGCTGTCTCCAACTGTTACAACAGGTGAATTCAAGGCCTGTTTGATACCTGTCGAAAACTCTTTTAGATCGTTTATGTCGCTATAACCGAGTCGCAGAATGTTTTCTCCGATCTCTCCTGCAGATACTACGTCTCTAAGGTTAATGAGAGAGGAGAGTCTGTCGGCAACACCACCTTCTGCGGCATCAAGTCTGGTGTGGTAGCTCAGTACACCGATACCGTTTTGGATGAGTCTGAAAAGATCTTTTTCGGAAAGGCTGTCTGCAACTACGGAGCTAAGAGGCTTAAAGATGAATGGATGGTGAGAAATGATAATATCAAAACCGCCATCGATTGCACGGGTGACTGCATCCTCTGTTACATCAAGAGTAGCAAGAACTTTTTTTATTTCTCTGTCAGGCTTTGATGCACAGAGCAGACCATCGTTGTCCCACGGACATCTGAGCGACAACGGCAGCAATTCATCCATCTTTTTTGCGAATTCTCTTATATTCACCTGTTTGCCTCCTTTTCTTCAACATGGTTCTTACTTTAGGCCCCCTCTTGAGAGGGCTGGCAGCGAAGCTGGCTGTGGGAGTGAAACAAAAAATCACGAGTTGTCCTCTGTGTTACATATTGATTTTACGACTTTATCAATATACATACAAACCCCGGGGAAGTTTTCCCGTATTTGCAGATTGTTAAACCTTATGACTTTAAGATCGTATCCCTCAAGTATCTCCGTACGGAAATGATCTTTTTGTTTACCGACTTTTGTAAAATGTTGAGAGCCATCTATTTCGATTACTAACTTTGCTTTGTGACAATAAAAATCAGCTATGAAATTATCAATAGGCTTTTGACGTTGAAATCGTGGATTATGTTTCGATAGAAAATCATACCATAAGTGATTTTCTTCTTTTGTTGCTTCTTTTCTTAGTGCTTTTGCAAGAGGTAAATTATTACTATTGTAGTGAATAGGCATTTTGACCACCGCCTTAAAAAACATTAAGTTCGGTTTTTGTGTAATATCGGACTATATTGGCCCCATCTCGAGGGGGCTGGCAGCAGGACATTGCGGAGCTAATGTTCCGATGACTGGGGGAGTATGGTTGAAATTATGAAGTTATATGAAGTAAAGTAACGGGGATCCGACTCCTTCCACCACCGAATTCGGAAATTCTCCGAATTCGGAAATTCTCCGAATTTCAGAATTCTTGTGGTCCCCCTCCCTCAGGAGGGAGGCTGAACGGGCGCCGGAAAAAGCTAAGTCAAAGATTGCCCGTTCTGCGAAAATTTTCTCAGGTGCCTTCGTGACACCTGTTTCGCAAAAGCGAAAACGAAAATTTTCCTATAGTAATATATTATCAAGTCAGGCCCCCTCTTGAGGGGGCTGGCAGCAGGACATTGCGGAGCTAATGTCCCGATGACTGGGGGAGTATGATTGAAATGATGAAGTTATATGAAACAAAGGAACGGGAAACCGACTCCTTCCACCACCGAATTCGGAAATTCTTCGAATTCGGAAATTCTCCGAATTTCGGAAATTCTTCGAATTTCGGAATTCTTGTGGTCCCCCTCCCTCAGGAGGGAGGCTGAACGGGCGCCGGAAAAAGCTAAGTCAAAGATTGCCCGTTCTGCGAAAATTTTCTCAGGTGCCTTCGTGACACTTGTTTCGCAAAAGCGAAAACGAAAATTTTCCTATAGTAATATATTATTAAGTTAGGCCCCCTCTTGAGAGGACTGTCAGCAAAGCTTGTTTTAAATAAATTTAGCTTTTTATCTAACGCTATATTAGATAACTATAAATACTTTTTTAGTGCTTCTGTCAGCTTATCGGTATCACTTGCGTCTATTCCTGCTTTTTTTAATCCGTCGGATTTTTTTTCAAGTATATTTATAAGGTGCGACGCATAATCCTTGAGGATCGGTTCTGATTTTTCAATATTACGCCGTCCGATTTGCAGCTCTGTTTCACTGTAGTCATCTTCACTTTGACCGTATTCCGCAACTATACATACGTAAAACTTTCCACGGTCACGGCAAATTGCTTCATCTGCTATATAAAATCCTTCTTTGAGGAGATATTCTCTCAGTACGGGGAGAAAGCTCTGTGCCTGACATATCAAGCGTATATCCGGATCCTTGACCCAGGGAGCTTTTGATATGATATCAATAACAGTTTCACCTCCCATACCGCAGATGGTTATGTCTGTGGGGGAGAAGGGGGCAATTTTGTCAAGACCGTCTGAAAGTACGGTTGTTATTTTATCTGAAAGGCCGTATGCAGAAATGTTTTTCGCAGCGGCGGCTAAGGGACCCTCTGCAATATCTGCAGCAATGGCTTTTTTTGCTTTTCCCGTCCTTAGAAGATATATCGGAAGAAGAGCATGATCTGTTCCGATGTCGGCAACAACAGCTCCTTGACGAACGAATTCAGAAACAACCGATAAACGGTTACATAAACAGGGAGATTTGATATTCATAATACGGTATGTTAATCCAATATAAAATATAATTATTGTAAAACAACCCCAAAGCGGGTCACCGCCAGGGGTTGCTCATGTTTTTGTGCTGTTATTTAGCTTTTGCTTCGATATACTCGTTGATCTTAGCAATAAGATCATCTGCATCTGTACCGTGAACGGTGCATGCGTCTGCTATGCTTTCGCCCCTTGCAGAGGGACAACCAAGGCAATGCATGCCCATTTCAAAGAAGAACTTAGCGGTTTCAGGCTCAGCGTCAAGAACATCACCGATAATGGACTCTTTTGTTACTTTCATTATTATATACCTCCCTGTTTTATATATATTCTTTCCATTTATTATAAATCTTTTGCATTCAAATGTCAATAATTAGGGGGAAATTTGCCGTACGACGGTTAAATACAGAATGTTATATATATTATATATAATAAATAGGAAGAAAACGCTGCTATAAGCCGTATTGTGATAACTGGTACGGGTGGTAGCCGGCAAGCTATGATTATATATACGGAACACCTCCGGGAGTAGAAAAAAGACGAAATATGAGATAAATGTTAATTATTAATAAAAATGTTCATAATTTATCTTTAAAATATGAACGGTGAAAAAGCTTATAACTATAGGCTTTTCGGGGAATTTATGAACAAAAAGAGAACAAAAATACAAAAAAATTTTAAGAAATTCTAAATTAACTATTGCATTTTTGAAAACCCTGTGCTATAATTACATCGTAAAAAATATTTTCAGGAGGAATTCAAACATGAAAAAGGCATTTTTACTTGTTGTAGCAGTGCTTATGATCACTGTTATGGCAGTAGCTGCTTCTGCTGCTGGTCACTTCAATGGACCTGACGGTATGGTAGCTAACATGGGTGTTTCTGTTGCTGATGGCGTTATTACTTACACCATTAACAGTTTCACCATCAATGGCGTTGACGGCACCGGCCTCATCCTCGTTCTTGATGATGGCACCGAGATCGCTCCCAACGCTGACGGTAAGTGGGTTCTTTCTTCTCCCGCAACCGAGCCCATCACTATTTCTCACTACACTGCTCCTGTTGAGATGTTCAGACTTGAGCAGAACCCCGGCGTTGAGTACGACATCATTTCTGCTGTTCCTAACGCTGACGGTACTTATGATCTTGCAATTGAGATCACTGTTAAGAAAGACTACATGATCGAGGATAAGGATCTTCACGACAACAAGATTCCTCAGCTCTATGTTGCCAGAACTGTTTATGACAGTGCTACCAGTACTGCTAAGGAAGTAGAGATCACTGCTAACAAAGACGGTTACTACACCTTCGCAAACTTCTCTCTCGAGGACAACTTCATCGTTGATTGCGTAACTCCTATCGTTATCAATCTTGACGAGAAGATCGAAGAGGGTGCCAACCTCGTTCTTGAGGCTGACGGTCACATCTACGTTATCGGTGCGATCGCTAACTACGGTAAGATCACTATCGTAAACGGCAAGACCGACTACACCAAGGTTTGTGACGGTGCGTATGTTGACGCTAAGGGTCACATCCAGGATCCTTACAAGGCAACCACGTCTTACTGGGCAAACGTTCGTTTTGCTGATGCTGCTACCGCAGCTAAGAACTTCTACAACTACGGTACTATTGAGACCGTGTTTGCTACCGGTGTTGACGGTGCTACCCGTAACTACGAGCTTAACCTCGGTTATAGCGCTAATGTGTACAACTACGGTCTTCTTGAGTTCAACGGTAATGTAACTTGGACCTTTGCACCTGTTGCTAGCTGGAATAATTCAAAGGCTCGTTTTGAGGTGTCCAACAGTGCTGACTTCTTCAACGAAGGTACTATTAAGGTTACAAGTGCTGGTCCTATTAACTACACAAGTACTGTAAAGCTTGTTGGTACTTTTGAGGATTATGTTGGTTATCGTCTCAGATACTATCAGGATTACGATGCTAATATGTGTCCTGATCTTATCAACAATGGTAAGATCGAGACTTTTGCAGCTAACCTTACTGCTGCGTGTGGCTTTACCAACAGTGGTGAAGTAAAGCTTGGCGGTACTCTTACCGTTAATAAGGTATTTAATAATACCGGTTCCGGTTCTATCATTGGTGAGACTGCAGTGTTTAACAACAATGCTACCGGAGTAGAGACCAAGGTTGCTCCTACTCTTAAGTTTGCTGCTACTACCTATGTTGCTTATATTGACGAGGGTGATGATGACTTCAGAGCACCTGTATATGCACAGCACAGAAACCTTGGTACTATTGCTATTGATAGTGCAAATGGTGGCGATGCACTTGTTTTCCGCGGAACTTTCACTAACGCTGGTTCTGTATCCGTTACCGGTACCGGTGTTAACGTTGAGATTGCCGGTCTTCTTAAGAACATAGGTACTTTCGATTACGCATCTGCTACCAATAAGGATTCTACTCTCGAGTCCAAACTCCTTATCAGAAACAGAGAAGGTGCATACACCGAGCAGACTGTTGCTGGTAAGACCAACCTTACTGTATATCCTCTTGGTATCACCAACGACGGTACTATGAATCTTTCCGGTTACTTCTTCCAGAACGGCGGCGGTAAGATCGTTAACAACGGTACTATGACTGTTACTTTCAAGTCCTTCACTAACCACAGAGACAACTGGGCAACTGAGGATGAGCATCCCGATGATGAGGATAAAAAGATAATCATTCCTGAGAATGCAACCTACAACACCATCGAGTCTAAGGTTGTTGTTTACGACGGTTGTGAGAACTGCCCCGGCCATAATAAGGATTCTGAGTTCGTTGTTTATGATGGACGTATCTTCAACAACGGTACTATGAACATTACCAAGACCGGTCGTATGGGCTTTGAGAAGTTCTATAACGCTAAGGATGCTGTTCTCAATATTACTGATTCTTCTTTCTTCGTTGCTTACATTCAGACTAAGGATCCTTTTTCCAAGGCTCTTACTGCATTCAATTATAGCAGCTGGCTCCTTGACAACTCCGGTAAGATCGTAGTTGATAATTCTATGATTGTTAACGGTGGTCTTGTTGATAACAAGGGCGAGATCGAGATCAAGTCCGGTACCTTCTACAACTTCAACGATGTTGTTGTTGCAAAGGGTGCTACTATTGTAAACAATGGTACTTATAAGAACTTCGATTCCGCTAACTTCGAGAAGGTAACCGGTATGGATGGTGTTATGGAGTATCTTAACGACAAGACCTTCTACACCTTCGATCCTTACAAGGCATTCGTAGCTTACACTCTCATCAAGGGTGAGTTTGTAAACAACGGTACCTTCTACAACGAGTACGGTTATGACGTACGCGTTGAGGGCAAGCTTGACAACGTAAACGGTAAGGTTGTTAACAAGGGTATGATCGTTAACGTTGGTACCTTCACTTCTACTCTTGAGGGTATTGACAACCAGTTTGCTATCCATGGTTACGAAGTTGACTATGTAAACAAGGCTGCTGCTGAGACTCCCGCTGATACTACCGCTAAGGCAGACAACGAGACTCCTGCAGACACCACCAAGGCTCCCAACAAGACTCCTGCTGCTCAGACCTCTGACGTTGCAGTTGCTGGCTTCGCAGTAATCGCTACTCTTGCTCTTGCAGGCGTAGTAGTTGCTAAGAAGGTTAGATAATTAGCCTTGATAATCAGAAATGATTAAATAATAAAGCGGCTTACCTTCGGGTGAGCCGCTTTTATCTTTTCTAAAAAACTCCGCTCATAAGGCGGAGTTTTTTTCATTGTTTCATGTAGTTTCATCATTCCAAATATACTCACCCAGTCTTGATATTTGCTTCGCAAATAACGCTCGACAGCTCCCGAAACATTGTAAACAATGTTCTTGGAGGGAGCCTAACTAAAGAAGAATTACGTTTTTGCGTTAGCAAAACGGTGTTCTTCGAATAACCAAGTAATTCTTGTGGAATGCGCCACTAATACTCAAGAATTATAGCAGTATAACATGTGCATTCAAGCCTCCCTCCTGAGGGAGGGGGACCACAAGAATTCGAATTTTCGAAATTCCGAATTCGGTGGTGGAAGGAGTTTTTTCCTTTGTTTTATGTATCCTCAAAAATGTGCTCAAACGCGGTATGGATTGTTTAGAGCTTAATTCCGTATTTTATTCGACAGAGCCTATCACACCCGTAGGGGAGAACTGTGTTCGCCCGATTGTCGAGCGATAAAGATATAATTAAAACGGACGACCAAAGGTCGCCCCTACGAGGTTAGAGATGTTTTTTCAAAATGTGCTTGAACGCGGTAGGGTGGTGACGAATATAATTATAATTCTTCCTAAACACCAATTGCTGTCCCCTCGTGGGCATACATAAATCCTTTATACGGTGGGGACAGGAATTACCAATGGCAATTCACTCCTCCCGATCTATAGATTAAAACAAATATTCACTGTCAATAAATTATTACATCTCCATGCTCTGTTTATAACCCTTTTGTATTAAAATGTTATATTTAACGAAATATGGTAAAAAAATTAATAATAATGCGTAATTTTGTTAAAAAACTTTTTAGAAATACAAGATTACCTATTGATTTTTTGAAAAAAATACTTTATAATTATGTTACATGGGTAATTGTGGGGGAAAGTGTACCCAAAACCCATCAAAATTACGCAAAAGTGAGGTGATTTCTGTGTTGGCAACTCTTGTGGGACATTACCCTCATACTGTTGATGACAAGAACAGATTGTTTATACCTGTTAAACACAGAGATCAGCTCGGAGAGTCTTTTATTATTACTCAGCTTTTTGACAAGTGTATATCCGTGTATTCCATGAATGAGTGGGACAAGCTTACTGACAAGATTAATGAGCTCCCTCAAATTGAGGCGCGTGATATTCTTCTGTTTTTATTTTCAAATGCAGTAGATGTTCAGCCTGATAAGCAGGGAAGAATCATACTTTCCCAAGAACTTAGAGAATATGCTGAGATCGAGAAAAATGCTGTTGTAGTTGGTGCCGGCAACCATGTTGAGATTTGGTCGGATAAGAATTGGGCAGATAAGAAGAGTCAGATGAATTCTGCTAGCATTCTTGATAAACTTAGAACTCTCGGTTTCTGATATGAATAAAGAAGTAAACACCTTTTCACATGTATCGGTTATGCTTCATGAGTGTATCGATGCACTTAGAATTGATCCCAAAGGTATATATGTAGATTGTACTGCCGGTGGCGGCGGTCATTCGTATGAAATTGTGTCACGGCTTACTGAGGGAAGACTCATAGCGATTGACCGTGACAGTGCCGCTATTGAGGCGGCAGGGAATCGTTTATCTCCCTTTTCAGACAAGGTAACACTTGTACATGATAATTTCTTGAATCTCTCAGATATTCTTGAGGGACTCGGAATTAATAAAGTAAACGGTGTCCTTATGGATCTTGGTGTATCATCACATCAGATTGATACTGCCGATAGAGGATTCTCATATATGAAGGATGCTCCGCTCGATATGAGAATGAATCGCGAGGACAGTCTCACAGCTTATGAAGTAGTAAATAGGTATTCTGAGGAAGAACTCAGACGAATCTTTTTTGAGTATGGTGAGGAAAAGTATACTCCAAAAATTGTTTCTGCCATACTGAAAAGACGAGAGGAGTCGCCTATTGAGACTACCGGTCAGCTTGTAGATATAGTTGCTTCTGTGTATCCTCGGCGACATGATGAGGGACATCCGGCAAAAAGAGTTTTTCAGGCAATCAGAATAGAAGTAAACGGAGAACTTGATATAATTTCTCCGGCAATTAAGGCAGCTACTGATGCTCTTGACATTGGTGGAATTGTAGCTGTTATTACTTTCCACTCTCTTGAGGATAGAGCAGTTAAAAATGAGTTTTCTGCTTTGGCACGCGGTTGTACTTGCCCCCCGGATTTCCCGGTGTGTGTGTGTGGTAACAAGCCAAAGTTAAAAGTGCTTAATAAAAAACCTATTTTACCGTCCGCACAGGAACTTGAGAGTAATTCACGTTCCGGAAGTGCAAAACTAAGGACGGCAATCAAAATTTGACAAAATATCTAAGGTCCGGCATATAATTTGTTTGCTGCAGCGTATAGGCACGAATGATGTAATGGGCCTTAGATATGACATATTCCTACGACATGTGTCGAATATTACTGAAAGGAAGTTGCAATGATGGATAACCGGCAAAATAAGAATAATGTACAGCATACAGCGCGACAGTATGTGCGTCAAAATAACAGCGCCGGAGTTAATCCTCTTTGCGACAAGTTGCGTGCTCAGTACGGTGGTCGTGTAGGTGCTGCAATAAATCGTAGTGAAATCAGAAAGGCAGAGCTCAGACGTGAGGCTCAGCGTAACGGTTGGTCACAGGAGAGACGTCCTGCTCCTACTTACAAGGTAAGACCTGCTCTTCGAACCTATGAACCTACAGATGCTCAGACTCGTCCCATTTACGATCGTGACGTAAAGATATATGATCCTGCTGAATCCAGACGGGAAAAGGCTCTTGCGACTGCTTCAGCCGGTTTTAACACAAAGACAATTGGTGCGGTAGACAATAACGAACGTTCAGGTGTTACCGCTATGACCTCCTACACCTCTGCAGGGGCGCCTAAAAAGAGCGCTCTTGCAAGTTTGGGTGCTGCATTTGTAGGTCGTGATCTCGGTCGTGATGACGAGAGAAAGATAAAGAAAAACGATTTCCCTGTAGGTGCGGTTATTGCACTTGTAATATGTGCACTTCTGTTTATGATAGTCGTCTACTGTTCTATGCAGAAGTCTGTTATCGAGAGTGAAATATCTGCTCTTGAGGCAGAGGTTAAGGCACTTACTAACGTTGAGGCTGATTTGGCGTTTGAACTTGAGGTCAGAGACGATCTTGAAGAAATAGAGCGTTATGCTCTTGATACCATTGGTATGGTAAAAAAAGAGAGCGTACAAACTAAGTACATAAATACTGTTAGTGATGAAAAGAGATTGATCATTAATGCAGAAGAAGAAAGCAAAGGTGGTTTCTCTGCTATCCTCAGTGTATTTAGTAACTTTTTGGAATATATAGACTGACATTAAAATATTATTAATAAAAAGGCACTTTAGGTGCTTAACTTAGGGCAGACAGAGAGACGTACATATCCGTTTTATCTTGTCTGCCCCAGTGCGTTATGTAACTTTTTAAAAAAACACAGAAGATCAATATACGGAGGCAATGTTTTGATAAGGCCCGGAGTACAGGTTCTTAAACGGAGTTTAATAATTATAATAGTCTTTCTCGTGTTTATGGCAGTTCTTATTGCTAATCTTTTCAAACTTCAGATAGTCAAGTACGATTACTATCTCGAGAAGGTTACCGATCAGATAACTGTCGAAGGAGAGGTAAATGCTGAACGAGGAAATATATATGACCGTAACGGTAATCTCCTTGCTACCAATGTTACCGTGTACAGGGTATTTATATCTCCTAAAGACATTCAGAGGGTAGACAATGATACAAGCGAGAAAAAATTAAAGATACGTGAGGCTTATACCCTTGCTAATATGGGACCGGGTGTGGCTACTGTATCTGAGGCACAAATGGTATCTCATGCTCTTTCTAAATTTCTTTCGGTTTCCTACGATGAAGTGATGGAAAAGGCAGCAAAGGTTAAACGACTCGATGAGACTATACAGCGACAGGTGGATGCCGATACCGCCGATAAACTTCGCCAGTTTATTGCTGAAAATGATCTTTCAAATGAGATTCATCTTGAAGCGGGAAGTAAAAGGTACTATTGTTATGGTAGTCTTGCGGCAAACGCAATAGGATTTGTCAGCAGTAATGGCGACGGTGTTCTTGGTATTGAAAGCAGATATAATAGTGTTCTGAAAGGATCTGCGGGACGCTATATTTACGCAAAGGATGCCCACAGCCAGGATATGCCATTTGAATATGAGAGTTTTATTGAACCGGAGAACGGAAAAAATATTATTTCTACTCTCGATATGCGCATACAGTATGAGCTGGAAAATCAGCTCAAAGCGGCATATGAAACTTCCGCACCTACTAAAGGTGTCTGCGGAGTAGTAATGCAGATTAAGACAGGCGAGATCCTGGGTATGGCTCAGTATCCTACCTTTGATTTGAATACCCCATATAGTGTTCTTACTGAGCTTGATATAGAAGAATTGTCACATTATGAAAACGGAAGTAAAGAGTATAATGAACGATACTCCGAAATGCTGTATAATGTGTGGAACAATAAGACGATTACCGACCGTTATGAGCCGGGCTCTACCTTTAAGATAATAACTGCGGCGGCCGCCCTTGAGGAGAATGCGGTAAGCGTGGACGATACTTTTTATTGTTCCGGTGCCTACTATGTTGAGGGATATAAAGATCCTATCCATTGTCACCGTTTGGTGGGACATGGAAAGGTTACGTTTGCTGTGGGACTTCAGCAGTCCTGTAACCCTACTCTGATGGAGACAAATAAGCGACTCGGTCGAGAGCTGTTTTATAATTATTTTGAAAACTTCGGTTATGCAGAGACTACAGGTGTGGATCTGCCCAGCGAATACAATACTATCCGAAGTGCGTATGAAAATATGGGTCCTGTAGAGCTTGCTATTTATTCCTTCGGTCAGACCTTTAAGACTACAGTACTTCAGCAGCTTACCGCGCTTTGCGGAGTTGCTAACGACGGTAAGCTTGTAACTCCTCATATCGTTAAAGAAATAACCGATGATACCGGCAGTGCAGTAGAGACATTTGAGCCTGAGGTAAGACGTCAGGTAATAAGCGAGGCAACCTCTGAGCTTCTTATGCAGATACTTGAGGAGGGTGTATCCGGTGACGGCGGTGCAAGAAACGCTTATGTTAAGGGATATAAGGTAGCTGCTAAAACAGGTACGTCTCAGAAACGAGATGAAGAAGATGAATCTCTCAGAGTCGGTTCCTGCGTCGCATTTGCGCCTGCTGACGATCCTGAGATAGCAATTATAATAGTGGTGGATGAACCTACCGTTGGTAGCTCATACGGTAGTGTTGTTGCCGCTCCTTTTGTTTCAAAATTTCTTGGTACGGTGTTGCCTTATCTTGGATATGAGGCTGAATACACAGAGGAAGAACTTAAAAATATAGATATCTCTGTCAGTAACTACAAGGGTGTTGACCTTGAATATGCAAAGAGTGATATTAAATATCGCGGTCTGAAAGTAGAAGTTGTTGGCGAGGGTGACAAGGTCGTTGACCAGGTGCCTAAGGCAGGTAGCTCTATGAGTAAGGAAAACGGACGAATAATTCTCTATGTCGGAAAAGAGACACCTAAGAATACCGTTACCGTTCCTGACGTATCAGGAAAACTTGCGGTGGCGGCAAACCGACTTATTATAAACGCAGGACTTAATATCAAGATAGAAGGTGCCGTTAACGTTGACTCCGGTAGCGGTGCTGTGGTTGTAAGTCAGAGTCCTGAACCCGGAGAAGCTGTTCCCGCAGGAACGGTCGTCACACTCGAGTTCAGACACATGGACGGAACAGATTAAAAGCCTTTCGGGGCGGAAGTATAAAATATCTTCCACTCTATATGAAAGGCGGCGTTCTGTTTGAAACTTTCAGAGCTTATTTCAGTTGTTAAACATGAATATCAAGGAGATATTTGTGTCAGTGATATCACCGACGATTCAAGAAAAGTAACTGTAGGCAGTCTGTTTGTATGTATCTCGGGCAGAGAAACTGACGGACATAATTACTGCGAATCGGCGGTCAAGAACGGTGCTGCTGCGATTATTGCAGAGGCAGGATGTGCTACAGGTGATATAGGGAATATACCGGTATTTTTCGTGTCTGACACAAAGGTGGCTCTTCAAGCCTTGCTTGATAAATTCTACGGCTACCCGTCAAGAGGAATGAAGCTTGTTGCGGTCACCGGTACCAATGGAAAAACATCAACTGTCACTATACTTGATGCGATATTCCGCCGTGCAGGTTATAAAACCGGTACAATAGGAACGCTCTCGTGTAAAATAAACAATGAAGTCATAGCCGTGCCGTCTTCTGGAAACCATTCATTTACAACTCCTGATATTTCTACCGTGTATAGAATACTCAGTCAAATGAAAAATGAGGGCGTTGAGTATGTCTTTATGGAGGCATCATCTCATGCTTTAGCCGAGGGTAGACTCGCTGGGTTAAAATTTTTTGTTGGAATATTTACAAATTTATCTCCGGAACATCTTGATTATCACGGGAATATGGAGGAATATTTCAAAGCAAAATCACGGTTGTTCGATATGTCTCAAATTAGACTTTTTAACATTGACGATAAATACGGTGACCTTCTTTTTAGAGTTTATCCACAAAGTTATAGCTATGGTATGGACGAGAGGGCAATCTTTTCGGCCCGTAACGTAGAGCTGCTTGGTGAAAGTGGTGTTCGATACCTGCTCCACGGTCGCGGTGGATCTATCAGCATTTATTCCCCACTTGCTTGTGAATTTGCAGTATATAATATTTTAGCGGCGGCATCCGTTGCTCTCATCTGCGGTATTATGCCGGAGAATATAATATCTGCGGTTCGAGACTTAGCCGGTATAGACGGCAGGATGGAAAAGATAACTGTAACTGAAAATACCCCTATTGTCTTTATCGATTATGCCCATACCCCGGATGCGCTGAAAAATGTATTGAATTCTGTTAGAGCTTTCAGAAAAGAAGGACAGAAAATTACCGTGCTTTTCGGTTGTGGAGGGGATAGGGACAGAAGTAAACGCGCTGAAATGGGCAGAATTGCAACGGCGCTTGCTGATCTGACTGTAATAACCTCTGATAACTGTAGAGGTGAACCGCCCGAACAGATATTAAGAGATATTATGAAAGGCATTGACAAAGAAAAACCGCATAAAATTATTCCTGACCGCAGGACTGCAATAAAATTTGCCCTTGAGAGTACTCCAAGCGGAAGTATAGTTTTGCTTTGCGGAAAAGGACATGAAAAATACGAGATAGACAGCAGCGGCAAACATCCGTTTGATGAAGCCTCACTGGTTAGAGAGGTACTCGGAGAGTGATTGCCGCAGAAGGAGACATATATGTATATTAGCTTTGCTTCATCAATTGCGGCGGTGTTTATTGTTACTGCCGTTATACTCAGATTTCTGATTCCAAAGCTTAAAAGTCTTAAAATGGGACAGAAGATTCTTGACATAGGACCCAGATGGCATAAGTCAAAGGAAGGTACACCCACAATGGGTGGCATATCCTTTATAATCGCTATAACATTGGCAGTTGCGGTATATGTTATGGTTGAACTTACGCTGGGCAGTGACATTAATGAATTGCTTCCTCTTGTGTTTACCTTCGGTCTTGCGTTGCTCAACGGTCTTATCGGTATTTTTGATGACTCGGTAAAGCTTACAAAGAAACAGAATGAGGGACTTAGTGCATCTCAGAAGCTGATACTTCAGATACTTGTTGCGGCTATTTATCTTGCCGGTATGGGAATTTTCGGTTTTATATCAACCACTCTCTATATTCCGTTTGTGGGTGTGGGTATTGATCTGGGAATCTTCTATTATATATTTGCAATAGTATTGATCGTAGGCATTGTAAACAGTGCAAACCTTACCGACGGTATAGACGGACTTGTTTCTTCGGTTTCTCTTATCATAATGGCGTTTTTTGCCTTCTGTGCTTTCAGACTGGAGGATAGTGGTCTTGCGCTCCTTTCCGGTGCGGCTATGGGTGGATGCTTTGGCTTTCTCGTTTATAATGCTCATCCGGCAAGAGTGTTTATGGGAGATACCGGCTCACTGTTTCTCGGCGGTATAACCGTTGGTGCGGCCTTTATGATTGGCTCTCCGCTTATAATAGTTATAGCAGGTCTCATATTTATAATTGAGGCTATGTCAGATATCATTCAGGTACTCTATTACAAGAAAACAAAAAAGAGATTTTTCAAGATGGCACCCATACATCATCACTTTGAGAAGTGTGGTTGGAGCGAGGTTAAGGTTGTAACCGCGTTTTCGATGTTCACCTTTGTGATGTGTCTTATAGCCGTTGTTTCGATAATTATATAACACAGTATTAATCAATAATAAAACATTAAAGGAGGGGGACTAATGAAAGAAAGCGAACAGAAATATAAAATCACAAATGTCTCCCCCGATAAAAAGACGTCCGCAAAAGACGGTACTAAAAGGTATTCCCCCGACAGGTCTGTGTCGAGCGGTGTGGTACGACGCAGTGAAACCGCAATAACACCGGCATCAATCAAAGACAGAAAATACGAAAGAGTAACCACCGGTGTTGATAGAGTATTTCTTATACTGGTTCTGACTTTACTTGCTATCGGATCGGTAATGATGTTCAGCGCAAGTTTCGTTTATGCGGCAAATGAAACAGGCGACAGTCTGTACTACATAAAGCGACATCTTGCTTTTGTTGCCATTGGATTTTTGTTTATGCTTTTCACTTACCTATGGCCATATACCGCATATAAAAAATATGCGGAAGTCATATTTGGAATAGGATGTATCTTCCTTGTGGCGGTGCTCGTAATAGGTGTTGCTGAGGGTTCTGCAGTGCGGTGGATAAGAATAGGCTCGCTGTTTACTTTCCAGCCATCTGACTTTATGAAACCCGCAATTGTAGTTCTTCTGGCAAAGTATTTTGACAAAAAAGATAATCTGAAAGAAAACAGTAAGTTTGACAAATATATAGGCCCGATTCATATAACAAAAAGCTTTGTTTATGATGCGGCAATTCCTTTTATCGTAATTGGAATCGCTTGCGGACTTGTAATGCTTGAGCATCACCTTTCAGGTACACTCATAATAGGTTTCCTCGGTATCATGGTAATGATTGCAGGAGGCGGAAGTGTTAAGTGGATCGGGATCTTTGGCGGAGTCGCTGCATCAGCACTGGGAGTGCTTTTGTGGTTTGGAAACGGATACCAGAGCGGCCGTATCAAGATATGGCTTAACCCGGAAGCGTTCCCGAGGGACGGTGGTTGGCAAACAATACAGGGACTGTACGCTATTGGTTCAGGAGGACTTCTCGGTGTAGGACTTGGTAATAGCCGTCTTAAGTACGGTTATACATCAATGCCTCATAATGACTTTATCTTTTCTATCGTTTGCGAGGAGCTTGGATTTGTCGGAGCGGTAGCTATTATGTGTATCTTTGCACTTCTTGTGTGGAGAGGTATGGTTATAGCTATGCATGCACCGGATAAATTTTCTTCACTGCTTGCACTGGGTATAACCGGTCAGGTGGCTATCCAGGTACTGCTTAACATCGGTGTTGTTACAAATACACTCCCAAACACCGGTATATCTCTTCCGTTCTTCAGCTATGGAGGGACGGCAATGGTTATACTTATGGCGGAGATGGGGGTAATGCTTAAGATATCAAAGCACTCATATCAGAAAAAATAACTTTGGAGCATAAAAATGAGAGTAATTATGACCGGAGGCGGTACGGGAGGACATATCAATCCCGCTATTGCCATAGCTAATACCATAAAACAGAATATACCGGGATCGGAGATAATTTTTGTCGGTAGAGAGAGTGGTCTTGAGAATAAGCTTGTTCCTGCCGCCGGTTACGATATAAAATACGTGGAGATACAGGGAATACGCCGTAGTTTATCTCCTTCAAACATAAAAACCATGTACCTTGCCGCCGTATCCCCTTATAAGGCAAAGAAGATAATTAAGGAATTTCGTCCCGATATTGTTATCGGTACAGGTGGATATGTGTGCTGGCCTGTGTTGAGAGCGGCTTCAATGATGGGGGTGCCTTCTGCAGTTCATGAGTCAAACGCAGTCCCGGGCGTGGCCACGAAAATGCTCTCTAAGTACGTTGATGCGATCTGGCTTAATTTTAAGGAGACAGGTGAATATATCAGACAGAAGAATAAGCTTGTTCATGTGGGAAATCCTCTGCTTGGAGAATTTTCTTCAGAGGAGTATTCTGAAGCGAGAAGAAAGCTTGGAGTTCCTTCTGACTGTGAGCAGTATATACTTTCATACGGTGGAAGCCTTGGTGCTGAAAAGGTCAATGAAGCTGTTCTCGCCACTATGCGTGATTATTCTTCGAAAGATAAGGCAGTGCATCATCTCCACGCGACAGGAGCTATTGAATATCAGGCGGCTACAGCAATGTTTTCTGAATATGGGCTTGAGGGCGCGGATAACATAGAGCTTCTTGAGTATATTTACGATATGCCGCTGAGAATGGCGGCCGCTGACGTTGTAATATCTCGCGCAGGAGCAATGACTGTATCAGAGCTTTCTATGCAGAAAAAGGTAAGCATAATGATCCCCTCACCAAATGTGACCAACAACCATCAGTATAAGAATGCTAAAGTGCTTGCTGATGCAGGTGCGGCTATTTTGATAGAAGAAAAAGAACTTGCTGACGGTAGACTGGAGAGGGAACTGAGGGCACTGAGAGAATCTCCGGAAAAGGCAGAGAAGATGCGCTGTGCTATCGGGAAGTTTGCTGTGCCTGATGCAAATAAGAGAATACTCGAGGAGATACGTTCTCTCACTGAAAAAAACGAGAAAACGAAAAAATAAAGTTGTACCTTTGACACGGAGATAAAATGAATACAGAAAAGCAAAGCGTACGTAAGGAATTTTACTACACACCCACCCCCGAAAAAAAGAAAAGAAGCAAGGCCTTACTTGTGTGTATAGTTGTGCTTTTTGTGCTTGTAGCCATTGTGGTCGGTGGATATTATATTTTACGTATAAGAGATATTCGTTTCGAGGGGAACAGTATATATACCGAAGACAAATTGCTTAGCAGCTCCGGCATAGTTGTCGGAGAAAAAATGTATGGGATAGATAAAAAAGAGATTGCACGGAGGATAATCGATGAGTGTCCTTACGTAAAAAACGTGAGAATAACTCGTGATCTGCCCGGAACTCTGGTTGTGAAAATAGAAGAATACAAAGCAAACTTTTATGCGGAAGTAGATGGGGAGTTCTTTGTTTTTGGGGAAAATTTGATAGTTCTCGAACGTTTGATTTCATCAGATGAGATAACCAAAAGGTGTCTGATTCGCCTCGATGCCGGTGAGATAAGTTATGCAATCGTGGGACAAAAACTTTCTATAGTCGGTAATGTAGACACGGAGACTATATCGAGGGTAATGTCAGCATCGGTAGCTTCAAAAATATACCATCGCTTGACCCTGCTCAATATCAGGGACAAATTCGATATATTTGCGGTGTGTGATGATCTCTACAAGCTTATACTCGGAGACAGTTCGGATGTGACTTTGAAGCTTGATCTTGGCGGAAAAATCATGGAGAGCGAGATGTTTGTGGGGAATATAACAAGAACACAGATCGATCTGACAGACCCCGAGGAATGCGGTGTTATCGTCGATAATCAGATAACATTTGACTAAAAATGTTGATTGTTTTCGGAAGTAAAGAAAAAAACACATAAAAAACGAATTTTTATATACAAATTTCAAGAAAACTATTGCAAAATGAGCAAAAAGATATTATTATATTAGTATATATAATTATATACATATCTAAGGACGTATTAAACCCTAACCTTATAACAATTGGGAGGAATATAAAAATGGCATTTGAACTTGACCAGAATCTTGATCTTGGCGTGTGCATAAAAGTAGTCGGTGTAGGTGGCGGCGGAAACAATGCTGTAAACAGAATGATTGACACAAATATCCGCGGTGTTGAGTTCGTATCTATCAACACTGATAAGCAGGCACTTATTCACTCTTCTGCTACACAGAAGATCCCGATAGGTGAGAAGATAACCAAGGGATTCGGTGCCGGTTCCAATCCTGACATCGGCGCACGTGCCGCAGAGGAGTCTATTGAGGAGATAAAGAAGGCACTTGATGGTGCTGATATGGTATTCGTAACCGCAGGTATGGGCGGTGGTACCGGTACCGGTGCGGCTCCCATTGTAGCTAAGGCTGCACGCGAGATGGGCATCCTTACTATCGGTATAGTTACAAAACCTTTTGCATTTGAGGGTAAGCGCCGTATGGCTCAGGCTGAGCTTGGTATTACCAGTCTTCGTGATCACGTTGACTCTCTTGTTGTTATTCCTAACGAGAGACTTAAGCAGGTATCCGATACCAGAATAACCCTTTTCAATGCATTTGAGATTGCAGACGATGTTCTTCGTCGCGGTGTTCAGAGTATATCTGAGCTTATTAATGTTCCCGGCTTTATTAACCTTGACTTTAACGACGTTACTTCTATTATGGCTAATGCCGGCTACGCTCACATGGGTGTGGGTGCGGCTACCGGTAAGGACAAGGCAGAGGTTGCTGCTAAGGTTGCTATCTCCAGTCCTCTTCTTGAGACCTCTATTGACGGTGCAAGCGGTATCCTTGTAAGTATCACTGCTTCTCCTGACATCGGACTTGAAGACGTTGATCTTGCATCTACCATGATCGCTGATGCGGCTGATCCCAATGCAAACATCATTTGGGGTGCGGCGTTCGATCCTTCACTTGAGGATGAGATGCGTGTTACCATTATCGCGACCGGTTTCAATAAGGAGAATTATTATAAGAACTATGATACCAGTGCTGCTTTCCCTAAGGAAGCGGTAAAGACACAGGCACAGGCACCTGCACCTGCTCCTGTAGAAGAGGTTGCTCCCGCAGCGACAAATACTGTATATGATCCTGTAAAGGATAATGAGATCGGCGAGGGAACTATGCCTGAGATTCAGGAAGAGGTTCTTGCTGAGAATGACTTTGACGATATTCTTAATATACTCAAGAAGACTAATCGTCGCGATGATGTAAGACGCAGATAATCTTTTGAAGTAGTTTTTAATCGTTAATTTTTGTTTTGAATTAATTACGGCGGTCCGGAGGATGTATCCAAGGATCGCCGTATTTCTTGAATTTGATTTTCTGTATCCGGGGGTGAGTTGTGTGGCAAAAATTGTGCCGATACACAAGAAGTTTTTTCTTGTACTTGGTGGTATTATGGTTCTTTGTGTGGCGCTGACCATTGCTTCGATAATTTATATATCAGTAGTATGCGGTACCGATTCCTTTGCGGGATCTGAGGATGACAATCTTCCCGGAAGCAGCTTGCTTAACTGTTATTATTATAATATTCTCCCTGCTGCAGAACAGAAACTGTATTTGTCGGTGCTTTTAGCTGCTGAAAAGTGTGCATCCATGACAGAACCTATTGACAGAGAATACACTCCTGACGAGTACAAGAATGTAATGCTTGCTCTGACTGCGGATCACCCGAGACTTTTTTACATTGATATCGATAATACCTTGCTCCAAACAGCAAAGGGGAAAAGCAGGATAATTCTCAGTTACTATGCATCTGTTGAAGAGATTTCCAATATGCAGGAGAAATTGAGTTTAGCGGTAACGTCAATTCTTGATAAGGCGGAACAAAGCGCAAACGATGACCCCGAAAAGGAGATAAAGCTTACAGACCTGGGTGAGTTCGAACGTGAGCTTTTGCTTCATGATTTTTTCTGTGATGCGGTATCTTATTATGAGAAACGTGATATCGGTTACGGTGATGATATGCTTGAGACCGGGAACCCTGAAACCGAGTCTGAGAATTTACCGGCAGATGACGGACAGATACCCACCGATATAGATAGACTGCTTGCAGACACTGCGTATGGTGCTCTTGTCGGCGGGAAAGCTTTTAGCGGTGGATACGCCATGGGTATTAAATATCTCCTTAATTCCGCCGGAATAATGTGTGATGTGGTTCGTGGGACTGCAGACGGTTCCCCTCACATGTGGAATATAGTATACATAGACGGAAAATTCTATCATCTTGACAGTACATACAATGATGGGGATATCGAGTTTGCTCCCGAACTCAGGTTTCACGGTTACTTTAACCTTTCATCTGAATCGATAAAGATGGATCACACAATAGACCGAGAGGAAATATTGCCGGTAGCACAACAAGAGTATGATTACTACCATGCAAAAGGTCTCATTGCAGAAAATTTAATGGAGCTTGACCGTATAGCATACAGAGAAGTGCTTAATGCTGTTTATTCCGGTAAGAATTATATAGAGCTTTATCCTACTTTCTCAAGAGAAGGAGATAGTTTCAAAGCAGATTTGCTTAACGTTATTTCTCGTGTGAATAAAAACCAAGACAAGAGTGAACTAAAAGTTGTTTTCAGAGTCTACAATGCTTCTGCTACAAACAATGCACTTACAATTCAGCTTTTCTATGTGACACATGAGGATGATGTTAATTAAAAAAACATTTTCTTTTCACAGAGAAGACATGTTAAGTACAGAATAGCGGTATATAATAGTATCGCGATCAGCTAAGTTGTTTTAAGTGCGAACATATAAGAAATACATTTTGGGCACAGTGGGGTAGAAACTGTGCCCGAATGTATCATTCGGCAAATGGAGGAAAAATGAGAGACAGATACGGAAGAAAAATATCATTCAGAGAAAAGTTGGCAAGTCTTATGTATGGCAGAAATGGGGCAGATGCTCTCGGTAACGCGGCTCTCATTCTTTACTTTGTGCTGACAGTGGTGAACTGGTTTGTAAGCTCTGCTATAGCAGCGATCATCATAAGTCTTGTTTGCTATGGACTTCTTTTTTACTGTTTTTTCAGAATGTTTTCCCGCAATATTGTAAAGCGCAGAAAAGAAAATCAAGCCTTTTGCGGTATAGGCAGAAAAATACGTGATAAATTTCGTCTTGCGAAGAATAAATGGAAGGACAGAAAGACTCATGTATACGTAAAATGCCCCGGATGTAAAAATGTTTTACGCCTCCCAAAGAAAAAAGGTGAGAATACGGTAAAGTGTCCTTGCTGCTCTGAAAGATTTGTTATAAAGCAATAAAAACGAAAAGACAAAAAATGGTTCTGCCGAAAGGCAGAACCATTTTTTGTCTTTAAAAAGATGTTGAGGGCGGTGACTGTCGATCGCTTTTGCTCATTTGTAATTATGGTTTGTTTGGATTTGCGGATTTGTCATAATATTCAAGCTGGAATTCGTAAATGCAGAAAACATTTTTGCTTGAACCGAAAGAGTAAAATTGTATCTGGTCTGTAGTAACGTCATTTATATGGAATATTTTTGTCAACACGCAGAGGGTGGAAAGCCTATTAGCATAAAAAAATACCTCACAGTTACGTGAGGTATTCTGGTATTCGATTAAGGCCCATATGATAAGTTACCTTGGCAACTTGATCCGGTTGGTTGGGTAAACAAGGACAACTCTTTACGCTATTACGGTAACTTGTTTTCGATTACTGCTTAGGGTCACCATAGAAAATGCCTCACTAACGTGAGGCATTTTCTATGGTGACCCGTACGAGAATCGAACTCGTGTTACCGCCGTGAAAGGGCGGTGTCTTAGCCGCTTGACCAACGGGCCTGGTAGCGGAAGTTGGACTTGAACCCACGACCTATCGGGTATGAACCGATTGCTCTAGCCAACTGAGCTATTCCGCCACATATTAATGCCGCAACCGCGGTACTTGAATAGTATATCACATAAGTTCTCGGTTGTCAATATGATTTTTAAATTTTTTATAAAATTATTTGTGTTAAAATCATGACGAACAACCATGAATATTAATAAAATTGTTGTTGAATTGTTATGTTTTTTATTGTATAATATTTAAAATGGGTGGTGGTGTGACTTGGTGTCATTGCTTCCCACTGCAAAATCCTATTTATAGTCAAGAGGTGAAAGTATTGGCATTTACATTCAGAGGCGGTACTCACGTAAGAGAATATAAATATACAAGCAAAAGTCCTATTGAAAAAATGACTGCTCCCGATACAGTGTATATACCTTTGTCACAGCACATCGGTGCAATGTGTACTCCGACAGTAAAGGTTGGTGATGCTGTAACCCGTGGACAGAAGATCGGTGACGTTGAGGAGAATGCCCTCGGTTGTCCGGTTCATTCCAGCGTTTCGGGTAAGGTTATCGAGATAAGAGAAGTTCCTACTCCGACCGGACAGAAGAATAAATATGTCGTTATTGAAAACGATCATCTTAATACGATGTCTCCTGATATCGTTCCTTTCAGAAAGCCCATTCAGGAAACAACTACCGATGATATTATCGAGGTTATCCGCCGTGCGGGAATATCCGGTATGGGCGGAGCAACATTCCCAACCTATGCCAAGATCCGTTCTGCCATCGATAAGGTTGATCTGATGATTATCAACTGCGCTGAATGTGAGCCGTTTATTACAGCTAACCACAGATTGATCCTTGAAGATCCCGAGTCGGTGCTTAATGGTGCAAAAATCATAATGAAAGCACTTAAGCTCCGCCTTGCTCATATTGCGGTGGAGAATAACAAGTTTGACGGTATACTTTCGATTGATGATGCTGTGGATGGAAATCCTCTTTTTAAGGTCAGTGTCATGAAGACCAAATATCCTCAGGGAGATGAACGTCAGCTTATATATGCTATCACTGGGCGTGAGATCCCACAGGGTAAACTTCCCGCTGACGTTGGATGTGTGGTGTTTAATGCTGAGACCTGTGCAGCGGTATATAGAGCATTCTCTCAGGGAATGCCGCTCATAGAGAGAATAGTTACTGCATCAGGTGACTGTCTTGAGAATCCCAAGAACCTGCTTGTTCCCATCGGTACTCCATACAGTGCAATTGCCGATTTCTGCGGCGGTTATATAAGAGAGCCCGAGAAAATAATAAACGGTGGTCCTATGATGGGTATGGCTCAGTGGGATGTGGAGTCTCCCGTTACCAAGGGAACATCCGCGGTACTCTTTCTCTCAAAAAAGATGAATAGCAGATACGAACAGCCGGAGAGCTGTATCAGATGCGGCAGATGTGTCCGCGCTTGTCCTATGCACCTGATGCCGAACTACATTGCGGCTTACGCAAAGAAACATGATCCGGAAAATGCAGAGAGCTACGGGGCGCTTTCTTGTGTGGAATGCGGTTCATGTGCTTATAACTGTCCCGCGCATATTTCTATAGTTCAGTACATAAAGGTTGCCAAGAGCGAGATCCGTGATGCTAAGGCACAAAATAAATAATTGGTTTATTTAAGAAAGAGGACTGATATGAGAAATGATCAGAACGTTAGTACAAGAATAGTTACGCCGCCTCTTCTGACAGTATCTCCTTCTCCTCACATAAAGAAGGGAATAACCACACGCGGTATTATGATAGATGTGGTAATAGCCTTACTTCCTGCTTTGGTGTGGAGTATATACGTGTTCGGATTCCGCAGTCTGTCTGTGGTACTTGTTTCGGTGGCGTCTTGTGTTATCTTTGAGGCACTCTTTGAGCTTATTATCAGAAAGCCCATAACCGTCTTTGATTTTTCTGCAGTGGTAAGCGGTGTGCTTCTCGGATTTAATATGCCTGTAACCGTTCCGCTTTGGATCCCGATTGTTGGCGGTGCTTTTGCCATGATAATTGTCAAGGGAATTTTCGGTGGTATCGGTAAGAATATTGTTAACCCAATTCTGGCGGCAAGAGTATTTCTCTTCTCCTGGACCGACATAATCAATAATTTTACTGCACCCATGAGTAAGATTTCTGCCCTCAGTTTTTCTGTTGACAGCGCTGATATAGTTGCTTCCGCAACACCGCTTTCTTCCATGAAGGAGGGGATGCTTCCCGATATATCTCTTGTTGATATGGTAATCGGTACCAAGAGCGGATGTATCGGTGAAATTTCAGGACTTCTTATTGCGGTTGGCGGTATTTACCTTCTCGCACGTAAAGTGATAACATGGCATATACCTGTTGCTTATATCGGTACAGTAATGCTTGTTACCTTCCTGTTTCCCATGGCGGGAGATGATGCAGTGCAGTTCATGCTGTATCAGACATTCTCCGGCGGTCTTATCCTCGGTGCGATATTTATGGCTACCGACTACGTAACATCACCTATAACCGAGACCGGTAAACTTATATTCGGTGTGGGATGCGGATTACTTACCGTGTTCATACGTTATTTCGGTGGTTATCCCGAGGGTGTTTCCTTTGCGATACTTATAATGAACCTTCTGGTAGGTTATATTGATAAATTTACAAAACCCAAGAGATTCGGAGGTGTGACTAAGGATGCAAAATAAGGATAATAAGCGTGTCCGAAGACCGGTAAAAAAAATTCCCTCTGTTAGCACCAATGATACTGAGATCAAAGATGTAGATCTCGTCGAGGAAACTTCAGAGCCTGTCATTGCCGAGACCCCCGATACACTTTCTGCTGTGACTGATGAAGAATCTATCGAAGCTACTGTGATTGAAGAGATAACAGATATTCCTGCAGCTGAACCCATTACAGCTGATTCCGAAGAAGAAGTCGGAAATGCAAACATAAAGTCAGTGCTGAAGACCGGTGGTGTACTTCTTATAGTATGTGCTATGGTCACTCTCGTTCTTTCACTCGTGAATTTCCTGACCAAGGATATAGCGGCTGAAAACAAGAAGAATGACAGAGACCTGGCAATAAAAGAGATATTCCCTACATCAACCTCATCTTCCGAGATCGAGACCACACACGGTGATCCTATAAACGGTGTATACAAGGTCATGGAAAATGATACTCACATTGGATATGCGGTGGGTGTTGTAACCAGCGGCTTCGGCGGTGATATTGAGATGCTTGTCGGTATTGGAAGCGGCGGAACGGTCAGCGGAGTTAAAATAATTTCCATGTCCGAGACCCCCAATGTTGGTAGCCGTGTAAATGACAGCACATATCTTTCCGGTTATAACGGAAAGAGCGGTGCTCTTAGTCTTAAAGAGGATATAGATGCTATCTCCGGTGCTACTATATCATCAAAAGCAGTTCTTGACGGCGTTAATGCTGTTCTTACACTTGAGCTTAAGGTGGACGGTGTGACAAGCGAGGATACTACTACAGATGTTGACACGACTGAAGCTGTAACTATAGATGTAAGTACTCCTATTCCTCCAAATGAGGGTCTTGAGACCGTACCGGTTACAGGTGAGGTTCCGTCTCTCGGCTTTGATACTCTGTATAGAGAAGAAACTGTTGCTCCCCCGACCGAGAAAGATGAGACTTCCATTATAGATTTTGTTACCGAGCCTGATCCTGAAACCTCTGCTCCCGATGGCTCAGAAACTACCTCGTCCGATGGCGACGTGACTGAAGAACCTGTATCCTCGGATACCGCACCCATGACAGATACAGAATCCCCTGCCGCTTGATGGCATAGGCCTCTGTGACTCACATTAAGTCAAAGAAAGGAAATTCCTATGAACGGAAAGAAGATACTGTCGCAGTTCAAGAAGGGCTTGCTTACAAGAAACCCGGTGTTTGTACAGCTTCTCGGTATGTGTTCTGCTCTTGCCGTCACTACTACCGTGGTCAATGCGCTGGGAATGGGACTCTCTGTTACTGCGGTACTGATCTGCTCAAACGTTATTATATCGCTTCTGAGAAATATCATACCAAGGCAGATCAGAATTGCATCATACATAGTTATTATATCAGGTTTTGTTACGGTGGTTGAAATGCTTCTTGAGGCATTTGCTCCGACTATAAGCAAATCTCTCGGACTTTTCATTCCGCTTATTGTTGTAAACTGTATCATACTTGCACGTGCCGAGGCTTACGCATCAAAGCACGAGGTTCTTCCCTCTGCTATTGACGGATTGACAATGGGAGTGGGATATACCGTTGCATTGGTGGTGCTTGCCTTTGTCAGAGAGTTGTTTGGCTCAGGTACTGTGCTTGGATTTACAGTGTTTGGAGATTGGTATAAGCCTGCCAGCATGCTTATCAGCCCCGCAGGTGCATTTATTACTCTCGGATGTATAATTGCTGTTGTTCAGAAATTCTTAATGAAGAAAGAGGACAGAGATTTCAAAAAAGAAGGAAGCGAGGGTAAGTTAAATGGTTGATATACTTATTTTAATGTTCAGTGCTATCCTTATCGAGAACTATATTTTCTCAAAGTTTCTCGGCATTTGTCCCTTCCTCGGTGTCTCCGACAACCCCTCGACCGCTGTGGGAATGGGCTTTGCGGTAACCTTCGTTATGACTATATCGAGCGCGGTAACCTACGGAGTATATTATCTGATACTTGAGCCTCTCGGTGTAGAGTATCTTGAGACTATTGCTTTTATACTCATTATCGCATCTCTTGTACAGTTCATCGAAATGTTTCTCAGAAAATATATTCCCGCACTTTACAGTGCACTCGGAATATATCTTCCCCTCATTACTACCAACTGCGCTGTTCTCGGTGCGGCAATGCTCAGCATCCAGGAAGGACATAGCTTTATTGAGTCTGTAATATACGGCTTTTCATCGGCTATCGGATTTACTCTTGCTCTTGTCATCTTTGCCGGTGTCAGAGAGAGAATGGCTTTGGCAAAGCCTCCCAAGGCTTTCCGCGGTGTTCCTATAGCTCTTGTTGCCGCAGGCCTTATTGCAATGGCGTTCTCCGGATTCCTCGGTATCAGCTTTAACTGATATTACCAGAATAAGTCGGAGGTAATAGATAATGGAATTTGTTAGTGAAATAATTATTCCCACGCTGTGTATTGCGTTTATCGGCGGTGTGCTGGGTCTTATTCTTGCATTTGCCAGCGCAAAATTTGCCGTCAAGGTAGATAAGAGAATAAAGCAGATCACCAAGATCATGCCCGGCGCCAACTGCGGTGGCTGTGGTTATACCGGTTGTGAGGCATGCGCTGAGGCAATTGTCAAGGGCGAAGCCAAGGTAAACGCATGTACCGTTGCCGGCGATGCAATGGTAGCGGAAATAGCTGAGATAATGGGTGTTGCACCTGAGAAGGCCATCCGAATTCGTGCGCAGGTAATGTGCTCCGGTACTCACCTTAATAATGCTAAAAAGAAGTATCATTACGAGGGTGTAAAGGACTGTAGTGCGGCTGTACGTATGGGCGGCGGTGACAAGGTTTGTCCTAACGGATGCGTGGGACTCGGTTCTTGTGTAAAGAGCTGCGTTTTTGACGCTATAAAGATAGTTAACGGTGTAGCGGCAGTAGACTATGACAAATGCCGCGGTTGCGGTGTATGTGTAGCTTCTTGTCCCAAACATATAATCCGTCTGATCCCTTACGACAGTGCTCACTGGGTTGGTTGTTGCTCAGTCGACAAGGGGGCGATAACCAGACAATTCTGCGACGTTGGATGTATTGGTTGCCACAAGTGTGAGAAAGTATGTGAGTCAGGTGCTATTAAGGTGGATGGCTTTATCGCATCCATCAATTACTCAAAGTGTGTTGACTGCGGTAAGTGTGTTGACAACTGCCCCAGACACATAATCTGGTCAAGGGATCAGCAGGAGAAGATCGGTCTTACGGTTGAGCCCGAGGATTTTGAAGAAAATCTTAAAGTCAGATAAAAGACGATAAAAATATTTAATAGCCGCCCTGTGCGGCAGAATGGAGATTAATATGAATAATACCCCTGTAGTTAAACTCGGTATAGTTGCGGTAAGCCGTGACTGTTTCCCAGCTACTCTTTCTGAGAAGCGCAGAATCGCAGTCATAGCTGAGTGCGAGAAGATGGGCCTTGATATATATGAGAGCAAGGTTATAGTTGAGAATGAGAAGGATGCTCTTGCGGCTCTTGATGACATCAATGCAGCAGGTGTAAATGCTCTTGTTGTGTTCCTCGGTAACTTCGGTCCCGAGGGCCCTGAGACCATGCTTGCTCAGCGTTTTACCGCAGTTCGTGGCAATTCCGTTATGTTTGTAGCGGCAGCTGAGGAGAGCGGCAAGGATCTTATCAACGGACGTGGTGACGCATACTGCGGTATGCTCAATGCATCCTATAACCTCGGCCTTCGTAAGCTTGCGGCTTATATTCCCGAATATCCTGTAGGCGGTGCTGCTGACGTTGCAGCTATGATCAAGGAATATGTTCCTGTTGCGGCTGTTAAGAACGGTCTTGCAAATCTTAAGATCTTTACTTTCGGTCCCAGACCCTATGACTTCCTTGCTTGTAACGCTCCTATCGCTCCTCTCTACGATCTCGGTGTTGAGATCCAGGAGAACAGTGAGCTTGATCTTCTTGAGGCTTTCCAGGCTCATGATAATGATCCTCGTATTGAGGGTGTTATCAAGGAGATGGAAGCAGAGCTTGGCGAGAACGGTAACTGCTATCCCGGTATCCTTCCTAAGCTTGCACAGTTTGAGATCACTCTTCTTGACTGGGCGGAGAAGAATCTTGGCGCGGCTAAGTATTTTGCATTTGCTAACAAGTGCTGGCCTGCATTTCAGACTATGTTCAAGTTTGTTCCCTGTTACGTAAACTCCCGTCTCACCGCAAAGGGTATTCCCGTTGCTTGTGAGACCGATATATACGGTGCACTTACCGAGTACATACTCACTGTTGTTACCGACAGCACTGTTACTCTTCTTGACATTAACAACACCGTTCCCGCAGACCTTATCAGCGAAAACGCAAAGGTTGTCGGCGACTACACCGCAAAGGATCTCTTTATGGGCTTCCACTGCGGAAACACCTCTGCTTGCCTGCTTAAGGAGGGCAAGAAGATGCAGTATCAGCTGATCATGAAGAGAAACCTTGAGCCCGATTCCGAGCCTAACGTTTCCCGCGGTACTCTTGACGGTGAGATCATGGCTTCCGATATTACTCTCTTCAGACTTCAGTCTACTGCTGATGCTAAGCTTATCTCCTACATCGCAGAGGGTGAGGTTCTCGATATGCCTACCAATTCCTTCGGCGGCCGTGCGGTTATCGCAGTTCCCGAGATGGCTCGTTTCTACCGTCACGTTCTTATTGAGAAGAGATATCCTCATCACGCAGGCGTTGGCTTTGCTCACGTTGGACGTACTCTCTTCAACACCCTTAAGTATCTTGGTATCACCGATATATCTGTAAATCTTCCTAAGGAACTCAGATATCCCGGCGAATATCCCTACTTTAACTGATAAATAATAATACAAGCTTGCCGGGCTGTCTCAACGAGACAGCCCCGCTTGGTATATTACAGAAAAAGGATCAAATGATGAAAAAACTCCTTGTAATAGACGGAAACAGTATTCTCAACAGAGCCTTCTACGGTATAAGAGAGCTGACTAACTCTGCGGGGCTTCACACCAATGCGGTATACGGTATGATAAATATGCTCACAAAGTATATTTCCGACGTGTCCCCCGATTATGCGGCGGTGGCATTTGATATGCGTGCCCCCACCTTCAGACATCTTGAATATGAGGGGTATAAGGCAAACCGCCACGGTATGCCCGAGGAGCTTGCAGAGCAGCTTCCCTATGCAAAGAGGGCATGCAAGGCTCTTGGACTTACCGTTCTTGAAAAAGAGGGGTATGAGGCTGACGACATTCTCGGTACTCTCTCGTCTGCAGCTACAGTAGAAGGCGTTCACAGTTATATCGTTACCGGAGACAGAGACTCTCTTCAACTTATAACTGACAGTGCTACCGTGCTTCTTGCTACCAATACAGATTACGTGACCTACGACGGAAAAGCATTTTTTGAAAAGTACGGCATAACACCCGACTGCTTTGTCGATGTCAAGGCGCTTATGGGCGATTCATCGGATAACATCCCCGGTGTTGCAGGAATCGGTGAGAAGACCGCACTATCCCTTATTCGGGAGTTTAAGGGCCTTGAAAACATATATGAAGGATATGAGACTGCCTCTCTTACCCCTTCTGTAAAGCGTAAGCTTAGCGAGGGACGTGAAAATGCATTTCTTTCCCGCCGTCTCGCTAAGATCGTTTGCGATGTGCCTCTCGGCGTGACTCTTTCCGATCTGCCATTCGATGGCATGAACCGGGAAGAAATGTTCTCTCTTTGCCGTGAGCTTGAGTTCGGTGCCTTTATTAAGCGTTTTGAGTTAGAAGAGAGCACAAATAAGATTTCAGTGAATGAATATACCGAAGTCGAAACTGTGCTTATGGATGAAAAAACAAGTGGTAAGCGCTATGCTGTTACTCTTGATACAGAAAACGGTATTTGCCGTGTTGCTACCGAGGACGGTGATAATCTTGAAGTGTCGGTTTCCGATTGGCGGGATATCGCTTTCCTCTTTGAGGACGAGAACAGACGCACCGTGTGCTGCGACTGTAAGAATCTATATTCCTTCCTTGCGGATAAGGGTATAAAGTATTCTAACTGCGCCTTTGATATAATGCTTGCGGCATACGTGATCAGCTCCGGTGAAGGTAACTACAGTTATCCGCGTATACTGCTTTCAACCCTTGGTGAGGTATCGGAGGATGAAAACTCACCGAGACATATTTATGAGATATTTAAAGCACAGAGTGACAAGCTCGCTATGAGCGGTCAAGAGGAACTTTATTATAATATTGAGCTTCCGTTTGCTTTCGTGCTTGCTGATATGGAGATAGAGGGCTTTGCGGTTGACAAGGAAGGACTCAGGGAATATTCCCTTGAACTTGAGGCAATGGAAAGGGAATATACCGAGAGGATATATTTCGAGGCAGGGTGCGAGTTCAATATCAATTCCCCAAAGCAGCTTGGAGAGGTACTTTTTGAAAGACTTGGCCTTCCTGCAGGAAAAAAGACCAAGAGCGGATACTCTACCGGTGCTGAAGTTCTTGAAAAACTCAGACCGTACAGTGAGGTAGTTTCTGACGTTCTTGACTACCGCAAGGTGGCAAAGCTCAGGGGAACTTACGGCGACGGACTTCTTAAGGTAATAGAGGATGACGGATGTATACACACGGTATTCAAGCAGACCGGAACAGCAACCGGCAGAATTTCCTCGGCTGAACCTAATCTTCAGAATATACCTGTTCGTACCGAGCTTGGAAGAAAGCTGAGAAAGTACTTTATTCCTCGCAGTGATGATAGAGTACTGATCGATGCCGACTACTCACAGATAGAGCTGAGACTTCTTGCACATATCTCGGGTGACGAGACAATGATTTCAGCATTCAGAGATGGAGTTGACATTCATACAGTCACCGCATCCGAGGTTTTCGGAATCCCCAAGGAAATGGTAACGGGTGAAATGCGAAAGAGGGCAAAAGCGGTCAATTTCGGTATTGTGTACGGAATCGGCGCGTTCTCTCTGGCTCAGGATCTGGGAATCACAAAGAAGCAGGCGGATGAATATATAAAGGGATATCTCGCTACCTATCCCAAGGTAAACGAGTATCTCCGAAACACAATAGAGAGTGCTAAAGAAAACGGTTATACCACTACACTCTTTGGCAGAAGAAGATATATTCCCGAGCTTGCGGCAAAGAATAAGGTCACCTACAGCTTCGGAGAAAGAGTGGCGATGAACAGTCCCATTCAGGGGTCTGCGGCCGATATAATCAAAATTGCTATGATCCGCGTGGTTGAGTCGCTGAAAAGAGAAAGCCTTGATGCAACTCTCATACTTCAGGTACACGATGAGATAATCATCGAATCCTCAGAGAAGGATGCACCCCGCGCGGCGGAGCTCCTCAGAGAAGCTATGGAGGGTGCGGCAGAGCTGTCTGTTCCCCTTGACATAGAGATCCTCATCGGAAAGAATTGGCTTGACAGTAAATAAACAGTATAAAAAAGTCCCATGGTACATTGCTATACCGTGGGATTTTTTGTCTTATCAATCTTCCTCAAGGAGCTTCGAGGGCGGTATCTTCAGAACCTGTGCGATCTTAAATAAGGTTTCAAGAGAAACACCTCGAATAGTACCGGTGCCTTCAATCTGACCTACAAAACTCACACTTTTGCCAATAAGTTCAGCAAAGTATTCCTGAGTAAATCCGGCTTTCCTTCTGTAATAGGCAATTTTTAGTCCAAGAGTAATATACTTATCCGGAAATTCTGTCTTCATACTATCGCCCCTTTCCTTCATGAATATATTTTATCGAAAACCGAGGCTCTTTATTATAAGACACAACTGCAGATATATTTACTTAAAGTGAAAGATAATGTATAATAAGTAAAAAAATATTTACTTTGGAGTGATATGTATGCAAGAGAGAACCTGTTGCTTTTTTGGTCACAGGACGATAAAGGAAACCGAAGAGCTGAGGGAAAGATTGACCGAGGTAATTGAAAGGCTGATTACCGATGAAAATGTAGATACTTTCTTGTTTGGCAGTAAAAGCCGCTTTAACAGTCTGTGTCTTGAGCTTGTGACCAAAATAAAAGGAAAATACCCGCACGTAAAACGAATTTACGTGCGGGCGGAATTTCCCTCTATTAACGACAGTTATGGGGCATACCTAAAGAATTTTTACGAGGATACCTATTACCCCGAAAAATTATTAGGCTCCGGCAAAGCCGCATACGTGGAACGTAATCGCGAAATGATAGACAGAAGCCGCTTTTGCATTGTTTACCTTGATGAAGAAAATGCCCCTACCACTCGCAAAAGCGGAACTAAACTTGCCCTCGAATATGCCGTGAAAAAGGAAAGAAAAATAACAATTTTTCCATAAAAAAAGCCGCCGAAGGGGTGCCCTCCATAAAGCAGGTTTTATCTACCGATAGAAAATCATCCTCGTAGGGGCGTTCTGTGAACGCCCGCGGGCGAACGCAGTTCGCCCCTACGGCAAAAAGGACAGAGAATTTCACGTTCTCTGTCTTTTTTCACACGTCTTGATCTTCAAGGTATAGTGTGT
>JAFYMF010000054.1 GCA_017556745.1 Clostridia bacterium | reverse complement strand
GGACTTCTGATTGACAAATACAAGCAGAATCAGACCGATGCACACGCTGCCGATGACAGCAAGAGGAATCATGCCCGCGGCAAGGATAATACCGGCACCGATTGCCCAGAACAGGAACGCAATATCCAGAGGATCTTTAATAGCGGTACGGAAACGAACGATGGACAGCGCACCGACCATACCGAGGGACAGAACGACGTTGGAGGTTACAGCAAGGATGACGATGGATGTAATCATGGTCAGGGCAACCAGCGTTGTGCCGAAGCCTGCGGAATACATCACGCCACGATAGGTTTTCTTGTAAATAAGGAAAATGAAAAGACCGATGCCGAAGGACAGCACAATGGTCAGTACCATGTCCAGTATGCTGATGGAAGATACATTTTCCAGAAAACTGGACTTGAAAATATCATTGAGATTCATTGTTTTTGTTACTCCTTTGCTTTGTTATTGTTTAGTCATACATACGGCTGGCGGCATACTTGGAAAAAGCTGCACTGTGTCTGCCGTCGAGCTGCACTGCATCTCGAATCACATCAGGCAGATAGTTGTCCCATTTTACTTCAAGGATACAGGGTGAATCCTTGATGGGGACGGTCACACAATCGGGATTCAGAAAATCCGTACAGTTCATGCTTGTACGAATCCCGTAATCCAGCGTGACACGGACATTACCGGGAGCGAATACAAACGGCTCACGGATATAGTCTACGATGACCTTGGCTTTCAATCCTTCGTTTCTGATGCGGGTGTAAAAGCCAAGGATCACTTCATCGGTGCTGCGGGCCATCCAATCCACATCACCATCTGTAATCGCCTGAGCCTGTGACCCTGTCAGTGTGGCGGATGTTTTGTAGCCAAGACCGCCATGCTTGAATTTCCGTTCCAGATGGATCACAGACGGATCGTTGTTATACAGCCGGATACGGTACTTTTCACGGATATTGACACCGTCCAGCTTCTCTCTGAGGGCTTTATCGTCAAGGTTGTCAAAATACAAACTTCGTATTTCATATTGTCCGTTTACGGCATGGCTGTCCGGTTTCATCACCGACCGAAGCCTTTGCCGCAGGATCAGCATATCGTGACCCGTGATCTCATGTTTTACTTCATGTCTGAATTGCAAACAGCATTCCTCCTTTCTATGGATGCCATTATACGCTGTCAACCTATGATCACCATTAGAAAACCTTCCCATGTGTGAAGAAACACGGGAAGGTTTGTGAATATTGATTGAACTCTTAAAATCTGGCTGCGAAACGGATGGTTTCAGCAGAGGGATATTCTGCAATCAGCTTTCCGCCGAAGTTCTCGCAGATAGCACGGGCAGCGGATAAGCCGATTCCATAACCGGAGGAATCCTTTTTCTGTGTCCGGGCAGCATCCCCACGGTAAAAACGCTCAAACAGCCTTTCCGGGTCTGGCTCAAGAGATGGATCACAGGTGTTTTCTTCGATGATCTGAATATGTCTGCCATCTCTTGCAAGGGATACATGAACACATCCGCTGTCAGGCGTATACTTGATCGCATTATCCAGTAAGACGGTCAGCATCTGACGGAAACTGTCCTTATTCGTCTGAATGATAAGATCCGGCTCAATCTGCACAGTAAAGCGGAGGTTCCGTGTCTGTGCATCTTCCGTGTAGGCAGGAAGCAGCTCACTTGCAACATCGCTGATGTTGACGGTTTCTGTCGGTAGAGGAATCTCTTCATCCAGTTTGGCAAGGGTCAGCAGATTTGTCATCAGCACATTCAGTCGCTTGGTCTGATTGCGGATATGCACATTGTACTTGTTCTCGCCGTGGATCAGCGACATGGTGTCATTATTGGACTGAATGATGGCAAGAGGTGTTTTCATTTCATGTCCGGCGTTGGTGATGAACTGCTTCTGCTTTTCCATACCCACAAGCACAGGATGAATGACTTTCCCCGAAAGCAGGATGACAATGACAAGCAGAATCGCCCAGCACAACACCGCTATTGCCGTGGATGCGAATAAGACCATACGGAAGCTCTCGCTCTGTTCCGAGGTGTCCATAAATAAGGTGAGCTGCCCCGGCCCCATCTGCTTGACGGCATATTTGTATCCGTCAATTCGCCCGGTTGCTTTGTCGACTTTTAGAATCTTCAAAGCATAGCTTTTGGCTGTCTCCTGGTCGATGGCAGAGATTTGGTCGATATTGACATCTACTATATTTCCGCTTGCATCACTTCGGACAATGAAGAAACGAGAAGCACGCATCCTATCCATGTCCAAAGGGCGAGATAACGGTGGCGGGCGGTTGAAATCCATTTTGTGAAAAATGCCATCGGCATCCACAAGGGTTTCCAGTATCGTGTCCGATTGGCGCTCCAGCATCACCCAGTTCAGTCCATTGATGGCAAGGACGATGAATAAGAGCAGACAGGTAACTGCCGTCATGGTAAATAAGATAAATCGTCGTTTGAGTGTCTTTGTCATGGCTGAAACTCCAATTTATAGCCGACATTACGCTTGGATACGATTTCCACCTTGGAGTTCATGGCAGAAAGCCGCTTGCGCAGATAGGAAACATACAACCAAACGCTGCTTATGTCCGTTTCTGTGCTATATCCCCATGCCTTCACAAGCAAATCTTCGGTAGACATATACATTGTGTGATTTAGTACAAGCTGCTCCATCAGACGATACTCCTGCCTTGGCAGTTGGAAGGATATATCACCCATGCAGAGCTCTCCAGACCGCATATTTAAGGTTAGATCGCCAAAGCGAATCAGATCGGGGTGAAATTCTTCCCTCCGTCTGAGCATGGCACGGACTCTGGCGATCAGTTCGCCCATATCAAAAGGCTTGGGAAGATAGTCATCTGCACCGGTATCCAAGCCACGGATGCGATCTTCCACCTGCGTTTTGGCGGTCAGCAAAAGCACCGGTGTTTTGCATCCGTTTCTGCGGAGAGCGGCAAGGACATCCAATCCATCCCGCTTTGGCATCATAATATCGAGAATGATACCGTCATATTCGCCGGACATGGCATAATCGTAGGCTTCCTCGCCATGATATACGGCATCAACGATGTATTTGTGGTAAGTAAGATAATCAACAACGGCTTCGGACAAAGCCGGTTCATCTTCAGCATATAAAAGTTTCATGGCAACCTCCTTCGAGCAGAGTATAATTCATTATAACACACAAATGTGACGATTTCTTCAACGCTGCGTGTGGAAAGATAAAAACCCACTATAATAGTAGCACCTGAAACTTAGACATACATAGGAAAACAAAAAACGGAGGGAGACATCTTGCCGATGTTCCCTCCGCAAATAGTATTATCGTTCTTCCATGACTTCCAACATCACCCTGTCACCCAGCTTAAAGCCGTTCTGGAAAATCAAGCAATCTGTGATAACTTGATTTTCTCGCACACAATCGGTGTACTTCTCAAATAACTCCTTCTGCTCGTCAGTCAAGGTGGCTTTGAGCTTTTCTTCGTTCCGGAAGATCAGCTCCACTAATTTCTTGTACTCTTTGCTTAAAGAGGTGGCGTACTCGGTCGGCTAGATGTTGCCGTACCAAAATTCTTCGAGTAATCTCATACCGCATCCTCCTCATAGATTATTTCTCAGAGGATGATTTCCTCGGCTCGGTTGCGGATGCTGTTCATGGCTCCGATCCATGCCATCTGGTCGTGCTGCTTCATGTGCTCTGTCACGTCCTCAGCAGCTTTCATTTACTCAATGATAAGTTCAAGGCGGTTCTGCGCCTGCTCGTTCAAGTCAGCCAGATACATCCACAGTTCACCGCTAAGGCACAGATCGTTAAAGAGAATGAGGTTATACTCCTTGATATAATCTCGGTGCATACGTCCCCACCGACCAATAGGTCTGGTTTCCTCCTGTAAACGAATATCGGGAATATAGTAATCACCGCAACGGATATAGTTCAGTTCCTGCATCATATGTACCTCCAATAAGGTTCAAACATTCTGTTAAAGATAGAAAAAGGCGATACCTGGTTGTGAAAACCAAGTATCGCCAATTTTTTTGTCGCACCCCTGTACGTCAGCTATCCTATGTCAGTAATGTTCTCATACTGTCTTATTGAAGGTCACCCGAACTGGTCATTTTTTTATGCTATCAAGTTATTTCTTTTTTACCCTTATAGGATAAGACTATTCCTGCTACCATTGGTGCAATTGTCAGTATTATCTGCAGTATGAAAAAAATCGGTTTATCTGCGTGAAAAATATGTTCTCCCATTACAGAAGAAAATGAACAAACAGCAGTAGACAGAAGCAGCGGCATCATGACCCATTCAAGCGGTTTGACGGTGAAATCAGAAACAAGGCTGAGTTTCCTTATACTCAGAGTAATATTCATAAGCTCTGACACAAATATGGTTATTACATATCCGTAAAGCCCAATAATCGGAATAAGGATATACACCAGTACAACGCACAGTGCGGCATCGGCAATATTGATCTTCATTGAGGTTAGCTGCTCTCCAAGTCCCTTGAGAACTGCATCTACTGCATTGTCAAGATACATAACAGGGACAAGTGGAGCGAGAAAACGTATGTACATTCCTGCTTCTTCACTTTTATAAATAAATCTCCCAAGTTCGTCGGAAAAGGTAAACATTACTACCGCCGCCGCAATAGAAAAGGAAAGCGTTACCCGAAAAACCTTTTCTATTACTCTCCTAATGCTTTCGGAGTTCCCCATGGCATGTCTTTCAGCAACTTCAGGGATAATAAGAGATGCAAAAGAAAATGTTATTGCACCGGGAAATAATACAAGGGGCAGTGCCATTCCGTGTAATGTTCCGTAAGCCGCGAGGGCTTGTTCTGTGTTGGCACCGTTTTTTCTCAGTCCTACAGGTATGAGCATATGTTCAATTGTTACAAGTGCCGATCTGAAATATGAGCTTAGTGCCACGGGGAGAGTTATTGAGAGCATGTATTTTGCAAGACCGGTATGCTTTTTATTTTTATCTTTATTTTTAAGGTGTTTTCTCTTATCGTGGAGGTACATACCGAATGAGAGAAAAAAACTTCCGAATTCCGCAAGAGAAGCACCGCCTACAACAGAAAGACAGGCATATTCTATACCTTTTGGAGCGATTATAATAATTCCATATATAGTAAGGAAGATTTTCACCGTCTGCTCTAATACCGAGGCAAAAGCACTCTTGCTTACACGTCTGACTGCAGTAAAATATCCCGAGAGTGCACTTGATACCGCAATTGGGGTTAGGCTTATAGCGAGAAATTTGAGGGAAGATACAGTTCTTTCGTCTCCGAGCCAGTGTCTGCCTATATATCCCGATGAGAAGAACAAAAGTACGCTTGCAAGTGATCCAAAAAATACGGCATATAAAAGGCACAGCCGCATGGACTTCAGCGCTTTGTCTTTTTCTCCTGTTCCGATAGCTTCGGCCACCATACGAGTCACAGCTAAGTTGATCCCTGACGAAGCGAATGTTACCGCAAAGCCATACACACTCATTACAAGTGTGATAAGTCCCATGGCGGCGGCACCCAGTCGAGCGGAAATATACGCGTTTAGCGCCATACCTACGGCTCGGATAAGCAGTGTCATTGATACTGCTACTATTCCGTTAAAAAAGAATTTTTTTATGTTGTTCATATCTTTTCCCATCTTGATCTTCTACGTTAATAAAGGGTATGAGACAAGTGTATAATTTATGTTGGGTGAGATAAAATCCTCCTTTTTTATTATAAAATACGATTTAACACTTTACTTTGCGAAAAATTGTGTTATAATTGATTAAAGGGTATATCGTGGGAAAAACGATGAAAAAATCCGTATTAACCGTGTTTCTTATCTTATCCCGTTTGGTTTATGCTTGCTCTTCCTCGAGAGGAGAGAATAATCAGTCATAATGAGGTACAGTATAGACTGGCAGGATCTTGACAAGTTTTCCTCCGTGTACGCCTCGAAGTCAAAGAAGGCTGTGATGGGTTTGAAAATTCTTAATGAAATGATCAAATAAACTTGTGTTAGATTAACAAAACGTAAAAGAATACAACTAATATATAATATGTAAAGATTAATGTTGTTTTGGAGATGGGTGCTCCGGACGGCGGAAAGGATTGGTATAACCATGCAAACCAAAATTAAGGATGAAAAAATAGACTATCTGTTTGAGGGAATACTTACCCTTAATACAGTAGAGGAATGTTACGATTTCTTTGAGGATCTCTGTACTATTGCGGAGCTTAAAGAAATGTCAAAACGCCTCTATGCCGCAAAGATGCTGAAGAATAATTGTGTCTATACTGATATTGCCGCTCAGACAGGACTCAGTACTGCTACAATCAGCCGTGTTAACCGTTGTCTCAAGTACGGTACCGACGGATACATTAAGGTGCTGGAGGCTCTTGAGGATAAAAAATGAGTGACGAGATCTACAGTGGAATATTTCGCGTATACGACCGTCTCAACGGTGATATAGATTATTCCGGTTGGGCAGATTTTGTTGAGGAGCTTTTTTCTCGTTTTGGAGAGAGAAGGGTCGAGGCTGTACTTGACCTGGCTTGCGGTACCGGATCAATGACTATAGAGCTTGCACGGCGCGGATATGATATGACAGGTATTGACTTATCCTCGGATATGCTTTCTGTTGCGCGTGACAGAGCTATGGATGAGGGTATTTCAGGGGTGCTGTGGCTTCTTCAGGATATGAGGGAATTTGAACTCTACGGTACTGTTGATGCTGTTGTATGCGCTCTTGATAGTCTTAATTATCTTCGTAATACAAAGGAACTTGAGACAGTATTCTCTCTTGTAAATAATTATCTTTATCCCGGAGGAGTGTTCCTTTTTGACATGAACACGCCTTATAAGTTTGAAAATGTATATGCAGATAATTCTTACATTCTTGAGGATGATGGGATATACTGCGGTTGGCAGAACGAATATAATCCTAAAACAAAATTGTGCCGTTTTTATCTTTCGGTATTTGAGGAATGTGAGGACGGCGGTTATATAAGAAGCGACGAGGTTCAGACTGAGCGATGCTTTTCGCTCGGTTCTGTAAAGCGTGCTCTCACTGCCGCAGGGCTTGAACTTTGCGGTATATACGGAGGAACTGATTTTTCACCTGTGAATGAAAACAGTGAGAGATGGTACTTTGCCGCTCGTAAGAAACAATGAACGGAGTAATAAATAAAATGCAGAAAGCAAAAATTTTGAGAGGTATGACAAGTGACGGCAGTGCAAGAATACTTGTCATCAATTCTACACCGATTGTGGATGCCGCAATAAAAATACACAATACCACCCCCACCGCATCTGCGGCACTTGGTCGTACCCTTACTGCCGCATCCCTTATGGGTACTATGCTTGGAGAGGCTAACGATACTGTATCTCTGAGCATTAAGGGTGACGGTCCTGCGGGCGGTGTACTTGCCTCCGCCGATTATTTTGGTAACGTAAAGGGATATATTCTTAACCCTGATGTGAATATACCTAAAAAATCAAACGGCAAGCTTGATGTAAGCGGTGCTATCGGAAACGGTAAGCTTAATATAATTCGTTCTATGGGAACCGGTGAACCGTATGTCGGTACTATTGACCTTGTCAGCGGTGAGATAGCAGAGGATATTGCATCATATTATGCAAACAGTGAGCAGATACCTACCGTTTGTGCTCTCGGTGTTCTCGTTGATGTTGATTATTCCTGCCGTGCGGCAGGTGGTGTTCTTATTCAGCTGCTTCCTTTTTCAGATCCCGAAACTGTTGATGCAATAGAAGCTAATGTTCCATCTCTTTCCAACGTAAGCCGTCTTTTTGATGAGGGTATGTCAAATAAAGCTATCGCTGACCTTGCTCTTAACGGTATTGAGTATGATGTGTTTGATGAGCTTGAGGTTGAGTATCTTTGTGACTGTTCAAGAGAAAGATCTGAGAAGGTTCTCATCAGCCTTGGCAAAGAAGAACTTATGAATCTTATAAAAGAAAAGAAGGATTTGGGAGAGTCACCGGATATTGAGATGAGCTGCCATTTCTGCGATAAGAAGTACAATTTTACAGAGGAAGATATACTCAAGCTTATCGAGGAAGCAGAAGAAAAAAGAGTAAAAAAGTAACCTGAAAAATAATTTAGAAAAACTTTGGTTTTTTTAAAAAAAGTGTTGACAAACAGTAATCACTGTGTTATAATAATATCCGTTGTGAGGCACACGACAAAAGCGAGTGCCGAACACGGTATGGGAGCATAGCTCAGTTGGGAGAGCATCTGCCTTACAAGCAGAGGGTCACAGGTTCGAGCCCTGTTGTTCCCACCATTTCGGTGGTTTCCACCGGCGGGTGTGGTAATGCCCGCGAATATGGCCCGGTAGTTCAG
>JAFYMF010000053.1 GCA_017556745.1 Clostridia bacterium | reverse complement strand
CGGCACCACAAAGAAAAGACGAGCTCGAAGAGCTCGTTTTTTGTTTGTGCCCCGTATGCCACGCGAGGGGTCGAACCCAATCGACACCCCGCTACCGGCACCACAAAGAAAAGACGAGCTCGAAGAGCTCGTTTTTTGTTTGTGCCCCGTATGCCACGCGAGGGGTCGAACCCAATCGACACCCCGCTACCGGCACCACAAAGAAATGACGAGCTCGAAGAGCTCGTTTTTTGTTTGTGCCTCGTATGCCACGCGAGAGGTCGAACCCAATCGACACCCCGCTACCGGCATGAATTAACTTTTTACAAGTGTTCTGATAGAAACATAATTATATTCAGTAAAAACTCAAAACTAGAGCCTTATAATAGACTTTGATATTTGATTTTCCGTTATCTCAATTTTTTTACGTATTCTTTTCTATCCTTAGGTACTGCAAGGCTGTCACAGACCTTGGAGATAGTTTTTTTATGCACGAACTCTGATAGTTTGCGTTCCTCCAGATATTTTATACCATAATCCCAACGTTTGGTCAGCAGTGTGGCAAAATACCAGGCGGACATCATATTTACGTAATACTCGTTGCTTTCTATGGCAGCGACACAACGTGGATATTCATCACTGAATTTATCTTCCATGTAGTGTACCATCAGCATCTCTATGGCAAATCTTACTGTGTAACATTCACCCGATGAAAGCCATCTGAATATGTATGGCAGAAGCTTGTCCTCGTTTCCCTTGATACATATTGGTCGCAGACCGTCGCAGGTTGCCCAGTTGTCAATATAGGGAAGAAATTTTTCTATTTCGGATATGAATTTTTCAAAATCCTTTTCGCGGGACAGAATAAATGCGTGGAGATTGTTTTCTTCATAATAGAAGTGAGGCAGAGCAGAGATGAAGTATTCCTTGTCTGATGTGCTTAATTTTCCTGCCATTTTTCGAAGTACCGGTGTGCGTACACCAATCATTTTTCGGGGCGGAACGGTTGGCAAAAGAGGAGACTGGAATTCCTTATATTCTTCGTCCTTTTCTTGAATTAACTCATCTGTTATTTTCTTTACTATGTCTGACATAACTATACTCCGTGGTTAGGTTATACGATAATTATAACCTAACCACGGAGTATTTTCAATGAAAAATTATTATGCGTAAAAATCGTGGTTACCTATAGTCATCACAAATCTGCAATTATCTTTTGTCCATGTGCTTGTTGAAAGTCTTTCATTAAGAAAGAACAGTATATCCTCTGATATTGAGTAGCCGCACAGGCATAGTTTTGCGGCAGTTATCGCTTCTTTACTCGGGGTACGGTACACTGTTCCGGTGGCAGCCGGGGTGAACTGCACCCCGAATTTTCTGTCAAAAATCACCCCGTATACCGTGTTCGGATATTTATCTGATGCTACTCTGTTCATGACAACACTTCCGACTGCTATCATACCCTCAAATGGTTCTGTCCCTGCCTCTGCATAGATGATTCGCGATAGCCAGTATAGATCATCTTCGCTGTATTCTATCTTGGGTATACCGTTAGTTCCACAGATTATCTTTTCGGTGTTTTTTTTACTTTTTTTGGTAGATGAAGTGTTGTCAGGAGTAACCGGTGTATACCCGGATGGAGAAATTTTACTGTTGCTACATGTCAGTGATGCTATAACTTTCGAAGGTGATATGTCATGACTATATGTGTCAGACCAAACAGGTATAATATTCGCTTGATACACTTCTTCTTCGATAAGTATAAAAGTCATAGTAATAAATATAACTAACAATAGAAAACAAGAGAAAATCTTCCTTATCATTTTGAAAAATTCCTTCATTTGTATCCTCCATGTAAATTATCCTCGTTTACCATTATGATGAAAAACAGATAAATATATTCAGTATTACATAAATAGCAGATTTTACTTGTATGTTAAACCTCGATTTGTTATAATAATTATGTGAGAAAAAGTGTATCATAATCATATATACTTTTGGCTTGGAGGAAATTATGAAGGATTACCTGAAAACACTCACAAACGTAGTAAATGACTTCCGTTCGGGTGACAGAATATTTGTTGACAGTGGTGTAAAAGTGAAAACATTGGTATACAGACGCTCGAAACAGGACGAGCCGTATCTTAATGTAGAATACAGAGGCGGTTTTAAAATTACACTTTTGGAACTTATCATTATTGTTGCTGCAGCCTCGGTGACAGTTACCATTATTGCTCTTTGGATGAAAAAGAAGATGGTATCTGTATTTAAGCGAAAGAAGGACAAACGATGATTTTGAAGCGGTTGTCATCAGTATCGTTTGATGAGGTCTTCAGTATAATGAAGCATTCTTTCCCTAAAAATGAACACCGTCCGAGAGAGGAGCAGTTGGCTCTTCTCTCGGACAACCGATACTCTCTCATTACATACGGCAGAGATGATGTAACTGAGGCATTTGTGGCTCTTTGGGATATGTGGGATTTTTATTTCATAGAACATTTTGCAGTTGCGCAGTCTCTGCGTGGGCGTGGAGTTGGTTCGTCAATACTCAAAGAATTGTTATCTTCTGTTGACCGTCCTGTTTACCTTGAGGCAGAGCCACCTGATGAGGAGATCGCTATAAGACGGATTGGGTTTTATCGCCGATTGGGATTTCATTACTGTGACCGTGAATATATTCAACCTTCCATATCAGACGGTCGTGACCCTATACCCCTGAAGTTGATGTCTTATCCAAAACCTCTCTCGGACAAGGATTTTATTTCGATAAGAAATGTCATTTACAAAGAGGTTTATCACGTTACCGATACGCTCGGTACTTATTGACTTTGCTGATAAAATATAGTATTATATTATATATAAGATTAACCGAAGAAACGGAGGCGGTATGGCGTGATCACAATATTATCGCGCGATGCCGTTTTTTCTCGCATGCTTGAGATAGAATTTTCTGATTTTGCGAATGTTTCTACCGTAAGTTCCGTTCCATCTGTTAAGGACGGAATACTATTTTGGGATGTGGACTCCATGCGTTTACCTCAAAAAGATGATGTTCGCGGATTTGATAACTGTATCCTGCTGTCAAGAGATCTTGATGACGGCGAATATATGGAGCTAAGGGTGATTCACCGTCCCTTTTCTTGTGAGTTAATACGTAATGCCGTGGTACTTCCGGATGTGGTTTCTCAATCTCCGCGGTTTAGTACTGAATTGATGCTTGTTCCGGAAAAATGTTCTGCTGTTCAGTCCGGGGTAGAAGTTATATTTACTCCCATCGAGTTTTCCTTGCTCAATCTTCTCTTTGAAAAAGGTGAGGCTGGTGTTACTATCGAAGAGTGCGGTGACTTGTTTTCTGAACAGGGGTCAAATGTAATACAGGTATATATACATTATTTGCGAAAAAAACTTGACAAGCTTCCGGATCCGCCAAGGATAAAAACCTTGCGTGGATATGGGTACGTCTTGGTCGGGGAAAGGAATAAAAATTGAAGAGAAGTTACGCAAAAAGTTTGCTCATCAAAAACTGTATTTTAGTTGACGGTGAGATAGACAGGGGACTTAGCGACATACTGATACTTGACGGTACTATAGCTGAGGTGGCGCCTGCAGGACATATTTCCACAGTACCTACCGTTGAGGTTTTTGATGCCGAGGGTAATTATGCGGCACCGGCATTTATTGATCTGCATACGCATCTGCGAGATCCCGGATTTACATATAAAGAGGACATCGAGACCGGTACTGCCGCTGCAGCGGCAGGAGGCTACGGAACTGTAGTTCCCATGCCAAATACATCTCCGGTTACTGATAATATTGAAACGGTAAAATATGTGCTTGATACCGCACGGGAGAAGGGAAGTACAAGAGTTCTTCCTGTTGCGGCAATAACAAAAGGACTTAAAAGCGAAGAACTTACAGACATGTGTGCCTTGAGGGCACACGGTGCTATAGCTTTTTCGGATGACGGCCGACCTGTTACAGAGTATTCTCTTATGGAGAGTGCAATGAGAATCTCCGCAGCAAATGATATGCTCATTATCTCCCATTCCGAAGAACTCTCTCATACTGGCAAGGGTGTTATAAACGAGGGCGATACGGCAACAGAGCTTGGGGTTCCTGGAATTCCAAATTCATCTGAAGATGAAGCAGTAAGACGTGAAATTGAGATCGCAGAGAAGACCGGTGCGCATCTTCATATAGCACATGTCAGTACCGTCGGAGCTGTGCAGATGATACGAGAGGCAAAGGCGAAAGGGCTTACCGTAACCGGTGAGACCTGTCCCCACTATTTTGTTTTCTGTGATGAGGATATAAAGACTATCGGTACAAACGGAAAGATGAAGCCTCCGCTCCGTTCTGCCACGGATAGAGAGGCTATAGTGCAGGCTGTGATTGACGGTACACTTGATGCTATATCCACAGATCACGCTCCGCACGCACCTGAAGAAAAGGCTGACCTTATTACAGGCGCATTCGGTATAACAGGACTTCAAAGTGTATTCTCTGCATCCTATACAACATTTGTTGCTTCGGGGCTTATGACTCTTCCCGAGCTTGTTAACCGTATGAGTACTACCCCTGCAAAGATCCTTGGACTTGACGATGGTCGTGGTTTTATCGACTGTGGAGCCCTCGGTGATATCGTAATTTTCTCGGACGAGGAGTACACACTCACCGAAGAGGATATAAAGAGTAAATCAAAAAATACTCCCTTCATCGGTATGAAGCTGAAGGGTAAGATAATTGCCACCTTCGTCGGCGGCGAAAGAACATATTAAGAAAGAGAAGGGAAAACAAAAAATGTCATTTGAGATACTTAAGAATAAAATAGACGAGAAAAACAACCCTACAGTTATGGGACTTGACCCTAAGCTTGATTTTATCCCCACATCTATTCTTGATGCGGCTAAAAAGGAATACGGTGACACCTTCCGCGCCGCAGGCGAGGCAATATTTGAGTTTAACCGCCGTCTCATTGATGCGGCGGCAGACCTTGTTCCTGCCGTAAAGCCTCAGTCCGCATTTTACGAAATGTACGGACTTGAGGGCGAGATTGCTCTTAAGAAAACCGTTGAATACGCGAGAGCAGCAGGACTTTACGTTATTCTTGATGTAAAGAGAAACGATATCGGTTCTACCGCTGAGGCATATGCTACTGCATATCTGGGAGCAACCAAGCTCTTTGACCACAGTGAAAAGGCTCTTGAGGTTGATTCTGTTACTATCAACCCCTATCTCGGTACCGACGGTATTCTTCCTTTTGTAAAGACTGCCGCTGAGTTTGAGAGATCAATGTTCATCCTTGTAAAGACCTCCAACCCTTCCTCAAAGGAGCTTCAGGATCTTGTAGTTGACGGTAAGCCGATTTACCGCCATATGGGTGAGATGGTGGAGAAATGGGGTAGTGAGTTTATCGGAGAGAGCGGATACAGTCCCTGTGGTGCAGTTGTAGGTGCAACACATCCCGCGCAGCTTGCTGAGCTCAGAGTCGCTCTTCCTCACACCTTCTTCCTTATTCCCGGTTATGGTGCTCAGGGCGGCGGTGCAGAGGATGTAAAGGCTGCGTTTGACAAGAACGGTGGCGGAGCTATTGTCAATTCTTCTCGTGCTCTTATGTGTGCATACAAGGGTAAGGGTGACGATGACAACTTTGAGAAGTTCACTCGCGAGGCAGTTATTGAGATGCGTGATGCTATCAACACCGTCAGGGGGAAGTAATAAATGGCAATTTACACTATAGAAAAGAATGAAAGGATCTGCGAGGCGGCGGAGATATATCGTCTTACATTCAAGGCACCGGATATTACCGCAAAAGCAAGTGCAGGTCAGATAATACATATCGTTTGCGGAGGAGATGCCAATTCTCTTCGCAGACCCATCAGTATTTGTGAGTGCGATGGTGATTCGGTAATTATCTGCTTTGAGGTGAGAGGTGCGGGTACCCGCGAGCTTGCCGCAAGAGGAGCAGGTGACACCATTGACGTTATTGGTCCTTACGGTAAAGGATTTCCTATTCTCAGCGGTAAAGTTGCTCTTGTTGGCGGTGGTATAGGTATATACCCCCTTATCTCGGCGGCAAAGGCAGTTAAAGCCGCAGGCGGTGAGCCTGTAGCTCTTCTCGGTTTTAGAAATAAAGAGCTTATGAATATGACAGATACCTTTGATAACTATTGTGATAAAGTAATGATCGCTACCGATGACGGTAGTTACGGTCATCACGGATTTGTCACTGCAATTCTTGAGCAGTATCTTGACGAGAACCCCGATGCATCTGTTTTTGTCTGCGGTCCTCGCGGTATGATGGCGGCTGTATCAAAGATCTCTCTTGAAAAGGGTAACGAGTGTTACGTCAGTATGGAGGAGAGAATGGGTTGTGGTGTAGGTGCGTGCCTCGCTTGTGTGTGCAAGACTCAGTTCGTCGGCAATGAAGGTAAGGGCGAGAAGTACACCAGAGTATGTGTTGACGGTCCTGTATTCAATGCAAAGGAGGTTATCTGGGAATGATTAAGGAACTTGATCTTTCGGTAAAAATAGCCGGTGTTGAATTTAAAAATCCTATTGTGACAGCTTCAGGTACCTGCGGATTTGGTGAGGAGTATAAGGAATTTTATCATCCCAGCTTTCTCGGAGCAATAGCTGTAAAGGGTCTTACTCCTGCTCCCAAGGCAGGTAATCCTCCTCCAAGAATAGCTGAGGTTCCCTCAGGAATGCTTAACAGTATCGGACTTCAGAATCCGGGTGTAGATAAGTTTATTGAGGTTGAGCTTCCCCGTCTTAAGAACGAGGGTGCTACTGTTATCGCAAATATTGCAGGTAGTACTGTTGAGGATTACTGCTATATGGCAGAGCGCCTTGATGTAACCAATGTTGATATGCTTGAGATGAATATCTCCTGTCCCAATGTTAAAGAGGGTGGAGTTGCCTTTGGTACCGATCCTAAAATGGTAGAGGAGATAACAAGTGCAGTAAGAGCAAAGACGACTAAGCCTCTTATCGTAAAGCTTTCTCCCAATGTTACAGACATAACCGCAACCGCGCGTGCCGCTGAGAGAGCGGGTGCTGATGCACTTAGCCTTATCAATACTCTTCTCGGTATGAAGATAGACATAAAGACACGCCGCCCTATTCTTCACAATAATGTAGGCGGAATGTCAGGTGAAGCAGTATTCCCGATAGCTGTAAGAATGGTTTGGCAGGTACGCAATGCAGTATCTCTTCCTATAATCGGTATGGGTGGTATCGCAACCGCTGATCAAGCTATCGAAATGATGCTTGCGGGTGCTGATGCTATTGCAGTTGGTGCATGCATGTTTAAGAATCCGAGCGCACCTGTGGAGATACTTGAAGGTATTAAAAAGTATATGACGGACAACGGCATTGAAAAGGTGACTCAGATCACCGGCGGCGTTATCCCTTGGTAAATGAATTGGCTCGGGGAGACCCGAGCCAATTTTTATAACTGAATTTTCACAGAAAGGAGAGTGCCTATGGAAAAGAAATACAGTAAAAGATTGTTTTTACATAGGGTTATCACTCTTCTTTTAATTTTTATCATATTTGTATGCGGTGTATTCTTATTCTCTTGTGAACAAGAGAAAACGGAGACGGCGGAGACAAAAAAGATCACCGTATATCTTGATCCGTCAGGCGGTGAGATAGACGGTGATTTGGGAGAGATAGTTTTTTCCTTAGACGAAATACCCAAGTTACCTGTGGCACGTCGGGAAGGGTACTACTTTTCCGGGTGGGATAAGGATATTTCCGATGTTTCAGACGGCGATGTGTTGGTGGCAATTTGGGATAGACGTTATCATACTGTTGTCTTTGATTCTTGCGGCGGTGAATTTTCAAGTCCCGAATACGAGGTGCAAGAGGTTGGATACGGTGATATGCCCAAAGTTCCTCAGGTCAACCGGGAAAACTATACGTTCACCGGTTGGGATAGAGAATTATCTCCCGTTACCGATAATGTTAAATATACGGCGCGATGGAAGCTGATACCACTTAGTGAAGAGGAAGTATACTCTATCGCTCTTTCGGCTACAGTAGAACTTCGCACATATGATAAGACAGATATAGAACTTTCTTTTGGCTCCGGATTCTTTATTTCCGAGGATGGCGAGATAGCTACTGCCGCCCACGTTATAGAGGGAGCATCAAGGATAAAGGTTAGGTTAAGTGACGGCAGGGAGCTGTTTGTAAAAGAGGTTGTCTCCTGTGATTTTGATAAGGATATAGCAATAATAAAGGTAACGGCGAAGAACCTTCCTGCTCCCCTTGAAATATCACGGAATACCGCAGATGTTGGGGATACGGTGTATGCTATAGGTTCTCCCGGAGGTCGTAGAGGAGAGATGACATCGGGTGAGATAACCAGATTTTCTATGGTGTATGACAGATCCGGATTAATCGTTTTTTCTGCACATATCGAAGGTGGAAGCAGCGGTGGACCTCTTCTTGATGCAAGGGGCAGGGCAGTGGGTATTAATGTCGCTGTATCAGCTTTTGTAGAGGAGTATCTTGCGGTACGTATAGCAGAACTTAATGATCTTATACCGCAAAATATGACTATGGAACAGTATATGACCGAGTACGGAAGCGAGGGAATGGCTAAAGCTGAATCAGAGCCAAACGATAATGAGAACATTGCACAGAAAGTATCAAGCGGAAATTTGATAAGAGGAACTTTGTCTGACGACAGTGACCGTGACCTTTACTTATATAAGAATATCTCAAGCGTGACATTTGTTGTAGCGGTAAAATCAGAGGACTCGGTTATGCTTATAGCAGAGGGAAGCTCCAGCGATAAAAATGCTAAAATCAACGTTAGAATGAGTTACGGATCAAGTGGGGACTATGCTCATGTATATGTGTCGGTAACATCCTCATCTCCGGCGGATGCATACCTTACTGTAAAGGCAAACGGATGTAAGGATATTCCTATCCTGTATTCTGTACATGCAGTGAAAAAGTAGAGAATTTTATTGACCGAAAATTATTTTTTTGATATAATAATCTATATTTGATTTTCTGTCGGACAGCCGACACGGAGGATACAATGAGAGAACGACTCGGGAGCCGTCTCGGCTTCATACTTCTCAGCGCAGGATGCGCTATAGGTGTGGGAAATGTGTGGAAGTTCCCATATATGGCAGGTCAGCACGGTGGCGGTATATTTGTGCTTTTCTATATACTGTTTCTTGTTCTGCTTGGATTGCCTGTAATGATTATGGAATTTTCTCTCGGACGTGCCAGTCAGAGTAGTCCTGTAAAGCTATATCAGAAGCTTCAGAAACCGGGGCAGAAGTGGCATATTCACGGATATGCGGCTCTTATTGCAAACGTTCTTCTGATGATGTTTTATACCTCTGTTGCAGGATGGATATTATACTATTTCGTTAAATTCCTGGCAGGTGATATGACCGGAATATCAAACGAGGTATCCGAGAAATTATTTGAGACTATGCAAGCTGATCCTGTGGTAATGGTAGGCTTTATGGCTATAGTTGTAATACTTGCTTTTGTAATTCTTTCTGTTGGCCTTCAAAAGGGTGTTGAGGGGGTCACCAAATATATGATGATCCTTCTGCTTGTTCTTATCGTGGTTCTTGCGGTAAACAGCTTTACTCTTTCAGGCGCAAAGGAAGGTATTACATTTTATCTTAAGCCGGATATAGGTAAGCTTAGCGCCAATACCATCGTCGGTGCGATGAATCAGGCATTCTTTACTCTCAGCCTTGGTATCGGTTCTATGGCTATTTTTGGTAGTTATATTGGAAAAGAACGCTCACTTATGGGAGAGTCTGTAAATATTCTTGTTCTTGATACATTTGTTGCCGTTATGGCCGGTCTTATAATTTTCCCTGCCTGCTTCACCTACGATATTAATCCCGGCGATGGTCCCGGTTTGCTTTTTGTATCTATGGCGAAGGTGTTTAACAACATGTCAGGCGGTAGATGGTGGGGAACAATTTTCTTCCTGTTTATGTTCTTTGCCGCAATGTCCACTGTAATTGCAGTATGTGAGAATATTCTCGCCTGTGTTCGTGAACTTACCGGCTGGAAGAGAATCAAATCCAGTATTATCTGCGGTATCGGTGTACTTGTCCTTTCTGTCCCTTGTGCACTTGGTTACAATCTTCTTTCAGGCATTACCCCGTTTACCTCAACGTCAACTATACAAGACTTAGAGGATTTCATTGTATCTTACTGTTTGCTTCCTCTCGGTGCCCTTTGTTACGTATTGTTCTGTGTATCGCGTAAGGGATGGGGATTTGATAATTTTATGGAGGAGGCTAACACCGGTAAGGGTCTCAAGCTGAAAAAATGGATGCGTCCTTATTGTACCTATGTTATTCCGATTACTATTGGAGGACTTTTTGTCTGGGGAATACTTAACTTTGAGTTTGCTGATAATTTCACTGTTTTGGGGTACATAAAGAATCTTTTCTGATATTAATATTACAGTTCGTCCCCGGGTAAATTCCCGGGGATTTTTTCTTTTGTAAAAAACAGAAAATATGGTATAATAAGTACATAGAAAGGAGGGGGGACAATGGAAAATAAGAAGCGTTGTTATATAGCTATAGATCTGAAGTCTTTTTACGCATCGGTTGAGTGTGTTGAAAAAGGTCTTGATCCTATGACTACCAATCTTGTGGTAGCAGACAGGTCACGTACGGAAAAAACGATCTGCCTTGCAGTGTCCCCCGGACTTAAGAGATACGGTATTCCGGGTAGGGCGAGACTGTTTGAGGTTTTGAGCGAGATAAAGCGGGTGAATTCGGAACGTCTTAACAAAATACCCGGACGACGGTTTACAGGAAAAAGTACCGATGCTGATGAACTGGATATAACCCCCTCCCTTGAAGTCGATTTTATTACTGCGGTACCACGAATGGCTTTGTATATAGAATACAGTACCAGAATTTATTCGGTGTATCTCAAATATATTGCCCCGGAGGATATACACAATTACAGTATAGACGAGGTGTTTATAGATGCTACCGACTATCTTAAACGTTATTCTCTTACGGCAAGGGAGTTTGCAAAAACACTTATTAAAGATGTGCTGAAGGAAACAGGCATTACCGCCGCAGCAGGAATAGGGGAGAATCTGTATTTGTGTAAGGTGGCCATGGATATTACAGCCAAGCACATTCCTGCTGATGAAGATGGCGTCAGAATAGCAGAACTTGATGAGAAAAGCTACAGAGAAACACTGTGGGATCACAGGCCAATTACTGACTTTTGGCGGGTAGGCGGGGGTATATCAAGTAAACTGGCACAGCACCGTATTTATACAATGGGTGATGTGGCAAGATGCTCCACTTATAACGAGGAGTTGCTTTATAAGCTCTTCGGCATCAACGCTGAACTTCTTATAGACCACGCATGGGGTTATGAAAGCTGTACTATGGCGGATATTAAGAATTACCGTCCATCCACAAACTCTATCAGCTCGGGACAGGTGCTAAAAACGCCCTACAATCACATTAAAGCACGTCTTGTGGTCAAAGAGATGGCCGAAAGCGTATCCCTTGATCTGGTTGAAAAAAAGCTGGTTACACACAAGGTGACTCTTTATATTAACTATGATATTGAAAATTTAGCACGAGGGTATAGCGGGGCGGTAAAGACAGATTATTACGGCAGAAAGGTTCCCGAGCATGCTCGTGGCACGGTTAGTTTTGACGTCCCAACTTCATCGGGAAAGAAAATAGTAGATAGCGTTCTCGATCTTTTTGAAAAAATAACGGACAGTGATCTGCTTATTCGGCGTGTTAATATAACGGCGGAAAACGTAGTCAGTGAGAATTCGGTTAACGGAAATATAACTGCGGAGCAGATAGATATTTTTACTGATATATCTCTTCTTGAGAAAGAGCGAAAAGAAGAAGAAAAAGAACGCAAAAAAGAAAGACGGCGCCAGGATGCCGTCATAAGAATCAAAAAGAAGTTCGGCAAGAATGCCATCATAATGGGTAGTGATCTTGAGGAAGGAGCCACTGCCATTGATAGAAATAATGAAATAGGCGGACATAAAGCATAAGAGGAGGGAAAGTGTGGCAAGGACAAGTGCGAGAGAAAAATACAGTGATATTATAGATATGCCGCGCCATGTGTCAAAAACACACCCACAAATGGCGGTGTCAGACAGAGCGGCACAGTTTAGTCCCTTTGCTGCTCTTACAGGTCACGAGGCGGCGTTGAGAGAGACCGCAAGGATAACTGAAGTGAAGGTTGATCTTGACAATGAGGAAAAGATGGTACTCAGCGACAAACTGTGTCAGCTTCGGGACAAGGGATATCCCTCTAAGTCTGTGCGGATAGTATATTTTAAGCCTGACCAAAAGAAAAGCGGTGGTGCTTATCTTACAGTTATCGGTACAGTGAAAAGAATAGATGATACTTTCGGAAATATCTTTATGGCGGATAACACCGTGATACCGATAGATTCGGTACTTTCTGTTGAAGGAGATATATTTGACGAATATATTATATAAAAACAGTTGCTGTGCAAAATCTACTGCACAGCAATTTTTCTTTTATGTAATTTTTATCAAAACTATTGACAAATGTAAATGGTTGTGATATATTAGTATCGTAGACAAATGTAAACAGTTATGATGCATCAAACTTATTACGTGTTTTTATGGAGGAACCATGGAAAAAATTGAAAGACTTCCTGAGGCTGAACTTGATATAATGATGGTATTGTGGCGCAGTGAAATCCCACTTACCGTAGGGGAAATAACCAAGACTTTGCTTGAGACAAGAAACTGGAAAACATCAACAGTACATGTGCTTATGGACAGACTCGGAGAGAGAGGCTTTGTTTCCTGTGATAAGAGCGGGTATAAGCATTTGTTCAGTGCGATAATATCAGAGGACGATTACCGCCGCAGAGAAGAGCATAGCATAATACGCAGATTTTTCGGCGGATCGGCAAAGAATATGATGGTGTCACTTCTTAATGCGGATAGCTTGAGCGATGATGAGATTGAAGAGTTGGCCGATATACTTAAAAGGAAAAAGGAGGACAAATAGTGCTGAATATTTTTTTCGGAGTTTTACGCGTCACGCTGGGAATGTCGGCTGTTATATTACTTATGATGCTTATGCTTCGTGTTACAGGTAAGCGATTTACCGTTACCTGTAGATATATTATTTGGGCGGTAGTAATTCTTCGTCTTGCCGTTCCGTTGAGCTCGGAGATGATTCCTGTACTTTTTGAAATATCCATCAGTATTGAAGATACCGATACGGATACTGTAATAAACGATACAGACTCTGTCGGAGAAAACACGGGGAATGTAGTAGATAACAGCGGTTTTGACACAGATTATATCATAAACGATAACAGTTCCGAGGTTACCGATAGTGGTATTGTCAGCCATCCTCAAATTGATGGTGATGTGATACATACCGATACCCCAGTCACCTCAGTCCCATCAGGTGTAATAGATGCGCCTGTTGTACCCGATGTTGATTTCCCAGAGCTTGACGCGCCGGAATTTGATATACCGGAAACAAATTTGACACCGGCGGTACCATCGGTACCCGAGCACAGTACAGATATAAGTACAAGTACACAGAGTAATTATCATATATCTTGGGAGAACATTCTCTATACCGTTTCGATACTTTATCTTGTGGGTATCAGCGGATTTATAATGTTCAATTTAATTTCCTACTGCCTTTACGTACATAAGCTTGCCTCATCGTCAACTGTGCCGAATAAACGCGTTGTCGATATCTATATGAAGGTTTGTGAAGAAAAGAAACTGCGCAGAATACCAAAGCTTCTGAGCTCCGGTGAGATCGGAAGCCCCGTGGCGTTCGGAATATTTCGACGCAAAATATTTATTCCCGATATCTCTCTTGATGACAGCAGTATTAAAAGCACCTTAACTCATGAGGTAATACACTGTAAACGCGGAGATCTGTATGTAAAGATTCTTATGTTAATAGCTCGTGCACTGCATTGGTTTAATCCGTTTGTACATATAGCGGCACATCAATGTGAGACAGCAATGGAACTTTCATGTGATGAAGCTCTGCTTAAAGGATGCGGAGAAGATGAACGTATTGCATACGGAGAAACGATGCTCGACATTGTCCGCTCTTGCAGAAGAAACGGCGGTATACTGACTACACATTTTAACCCGAGGAAAAATGCGGTAAAGGCAAGGCTTGTCAACATTATCAGCGGTGCAGGCAAAAGTCGCGGAAGAATAATTATTTCGGTAAGCTTACTGCTATGTATTTTAGCCGGAGCATTGGTTGCTTGTAATGTCACTTTGAGAGAAGAGACACCTGCAACGGAATTCGAATATACCGAAAACGAGAGCGGTGGTATTACTATAACTGATTATGTAGGTGAAAGAGCCGAGGTTGTAATACCTTCCGAGATAGAAGGAAAGAAAGTAACCGAAATAGGAAAGGAGGCTTTTTGCGAGCAAAAATATGACAGTTTGGGATATGAAATTATTCACTCGGGCCAAAAGCTTACGTATGTGGATATTCCTGATACTGTTACCTTTATCGACGATCATGCATTTCGTGGATGTAATGAACTTAAGACGGTTATACTTTCCGATTCCCTTGAGGTTATCGGAGTAGGTGCTTTTACCGGATGTTTAACACTCGAAAAAATTGATCTTCCCGTTTCACTCAAGGAAATACGTAATGATGCATTTTCTTCCTGCTCAAGTTTAACAGAAGTACGTATTATGGCTTCTGTTAAATACGGATGCGATGTATTCAAATATTCGGGAATTAAGATTGCTGAGATTGAAGAAGGTGTAACTGTTATTCCCAGTGGTACATTCTCACATACAAAGTTAAAAAACGTTAATATTCCCGGATCTGTAAAAACAATTGAATCTTTTTCATTTTTCTTCTGTGAAAATTTAAGCTCCGTAACGCTTAACAATGGACTGGAAAAAATATATGATTGTACATTTTCCGGAAATTCTATTCTCAGAGAAGTTATTATTCCGGAATCTGTTATAGAACTGAGCGATAATGCTTTTGATTCTTGCAACAATTTACTTGGAGTAAAATTTAAAGGGAATGCCCCTCAAATTGTGAAGACAGAATTAGTAGGCGAATTCGGCATAGGCTATACCATTTACTATTACGATGGGGCGGAAGGTTTTGACTCGCCTGATTGGAGCGGGTATAAAACAGAGAAATGGGTTGATACCCCTAAGGTGCCGGTTGAATCATTAAATTATAAATCAGAGTCTCTTAACAGTAAATATATTCTTCCTATAAGTTCTGCTTGGCAGTTACCGTTAGCATCAGATGTTGAAGAAGGTTATTATTTTGTCGCAGATACTAATCCCGAAAACGAAGATAGTCAAATACTTCTCTATCTTATAAACAGAAAAGATAATAACGTAATAGAAAAAAAGGCCAGTTATACCGAAATAATAAAGCAGCGTTGGCCGGATGCATTTGATATTTGTTTAACGTATGGAACTACGTCCTTTTCACTTCCGGGCAAGTATGAAAGCGGAGTTGTTCACTACACCGCATCACACATAATAACAGAAGATACCGTTTTACTCTATGATCTCGTTGAACTGTCCGACTATGAGCCCATGAAACCATTTGAATCAAACAGGGAAGATTGGTGGGTGGAGATTGATACCGAACACGATAAGCTTGTTTCTGTGAATGTAAAAGGAGCGAGTGGCAGTTCATTTACTTATCTTGCAGAAGAATGGGGATTTGAACAGTATAGCGAAATGTGTATTGACCGACAGCTTATAGTTCATCCTACCTTGAACTGTGCACTTATCATGTGTCAGGATAAAATTACCGAGAACTATTTACCTCCAAGGTCTAAGGCTCTTCTTATATCCCTTGAAAATGGCGAAGTCATAGATGCGGTATCATGCGGAACACAGTACTCAACAGAGAATGTTGAATATCCGATAGACATGAAAGAATTTTATTGGGAGATAAATATTGCCAAAGAAAACCATGTATTCGGAAAAACCAAGTACATATTTGATGCTTTCGCTGTTCCTACAGAAAAGGGCTTTGAGATCCAAATATCCATAACTGACTATAAGAACGGTAAGAAAATTTTCCCGGTGTATTATAAAACACAGCTTGACTTTTTCGGCGGGTCGTATATACCCAGAGAAGAAATTAAAACTTTGTCTATAGACGGAAACGAATATATCCTTTCTTCAGGAGATAGTGATATTGCAAACCGTGTCTCAAAGACCTCATTTACAAAATCTATTGAATTTACTATTAGCGGACAGAAGATAACGATTGATGCGCCGATATTTACCGGACTTCCTGTTGACAAGTGCTACAGTTATAATGATTTTTATCCTTGTATAGATGGAAGCATTATTTTTAAGGTTGGTACTGATGACGGTGCGCTCTATGTAAAGATTGACAAAAACGGTAAAATAATTGGCACAAGTCGGGACTCTTCCGAGTTTACGGCAGGAAGAGATATAAAAAAATATCTTCCTAAAAATTACAGAGAGGGGAATGTTCAACCGGAATCCGGCGGTATTTTCGTCGGAGATGAGGTTAAGAAAAAGATAATTGACGGATTGAGCTATTTATACTCTGTAAACGGTGAGTGTATTAGTACTGGATATGATTCTATTGGTAACTTTTACTATGGGGTGGCATTGGTAGTAAGTGATAATAAAATCGGTATGATAGACGAAAGCGGTAATGAGGTTTTGGCTCCATGCATTGAATATGATACTGTACTGTATCCTCCTAAAGCAAAAGAATTAGGTGTTATATACATGTTTGAGGATGCTTTTGTCCTTCCTATTGGTGGTGAGTTTGCCATTATTAACATACATCGTACTACATCCGGTTTATCCGAGGCTGATGCAAAAAACATTCTTAAAAATGCTTATTCAATCTGGGCATGTTTTTCAAACACACATTTTCCGATTGATCAAAATGCAGAACCAATAATAAAAAATGGTATTCAGTACTATCCCTTGAAAAATTATACTACTACAGATAAACTCAGAGAATATCTTCACACATCATTCTCAAAAGAGTTTACCGAAGAGATTTTGTCAAATGCATTAAGATATCGTTACCTTGAGGTGGACGGACGACTCTACGGAGTGTTTGCTGACCTGGGCTCAAGATCTGATGTACGTGCAAAACCTGAACTTACAGTCACAGTAAATGGTGACGGAACAGCTACTGTTATAAGACATCTGATAATTTATCACGATGGATATCAACCGGCTGTAAAGGCATACGCTGATCAGATTCTTAGTCTTGTATACGAGAACGATAGATGGGTATTTGATAACTTCTTCGATAGTGATGATATAACCTCTCCCGAGATAAAGAGAACTATCGTGTATGTAGAGCATAATACGGAAGGGTTATTAAACTCGGATTATACTAAATCTCCGTTTTTTGAAATGGAGGATACAGATCAAGATTTCACCGAAACTCAGATAGAATTTTTGATCTCTGAGATCTCGGAAGATCAATATGAAGTATACCCATCTACCCAAAACGTTCCAACTGCGGCGTTGCTTTATAAAAACGGTGAATATATACTCATTGATATAAATGATCCGAGACTAATCAAGTTGATTAATTTTTTCAACAACGCATTTTACCATAACAAATGTGATCATGCGCAATATAACTTAGATGATACGTTTATTCAAGAAAACATTGTTCGGGATGATTTCAAACTTATGTTAAAATATAGTTCCTCACCCGATGAAACCAAATCAAAAGATATTATCATAACAAATTATTCCTCCTCCGTTTCTTTTACCCTTGTTACTAATGCGGTCTTTGATGAGAACGGTGATTTAAAAAATCCGTCTTTAGCGGATTTATATGAGCCATATCCTTCGGTTTCGACTTCTCTTGAGCTTTTTGGATTTTGATCGGTTATGTGTCAAATAATACTCGGACAGATTTTTAAATCTGTCCGAGTGATTAATTCTTTATATAAAGCACCCTCTTAAATTTTTTATACATTTATAGCTTTTATAATCGTCATTTTAGCCATTAGTAATATAATAATAAAACATAACAAAATGTGTTTTAACAATAAAAAATCAGGTACCTGAGTACCTGATTTTTTATTTGGTTTATAATTACTTAACTGCGTTAAGTCTCTGTGCCATTACCAGCTTGTAGTAGATACCCTTCTGCTTAAGGAGCTCGGTATGAGTACCGAATTCAGCAATGTGTCCGTTATCAAGTACTATAAGCTTATCAGCATTTCTGAGAGTAGAAAGTCTGTGTGCAATAGCAAGAGTGGTTCGACCCTTCATAAGGGTGTTAAGAGAATCCTGGATGAGCTTCTCGGTCTCGGTATCAAGAGCCGCAGTTGCCTCGTCGAGAATGAGAATTTTGGGATCGTGGATCATTGCACGTGCGATCGCTATTCTCTGACGTTCACCGCCGGAGAGGGAGAAGCCGCGCTCACCGACCATCGTGTTATATCCCTGAGGAAGATCACAGATAAAGTCGTGTGCATTTGCAAGCTTGGCCGCACGGATAATCTCTTCGTTTGTTGCATAGGGCTTTGCATAACAGATGTTGTCTCTTATGGAACCGTGGAAGAGGTGAGTCTCCTGAAGAACTACACCGATCTGAGAACGGAGAGCCTGCTGAGATATATCTCTTATGTCAACGTTATCTATCTCAATTACACCTTCATTTACATCGTACAGACGCATTATAAGGTTAATGAGGGTTGACTTACCTGCACCGGAAGAACCAACGATTCCTATCATCTCACCACGATTGATCTTAACACTTACGTTTTCAAGAACAGGGTCGTATGAGTTGTAACCGAAAGTGATATTCTTTATTTCGATATCACCATCGATCTTAATGTCTATAGGAAGATCTATATCCTTAATTTCAGGATCCTCATCAAAGATTTCCATAACCTTGTTGATAGAGTTAAATACAGATGCAAGGGTAGAGGGGAGGTTAAGGAATGTAGTGAGGGGGGCGTAAATAACAGATGTGTACGCGGTGTATTTGAACAACTCACCAAGAGTAAGATCGCCGTTAAACACCAGGACGTTACCGTAGAAAAGAATTATGTAGGAACCGATTCTGAGCAATTTATCAAGAATAGGTGCAAAACAGTTTGAATAACGGTCTCTGTATATATTCTTTTTTGTACTCTCGTCAATTGTTTTTTTGTATTTCTCTACAGCCGATTTTTCACGACCAAAACATTTAACGATTCTTTCACCTTGAATAGTATCCTGTGTAAGACAGTTAACACTGTATGACTTCTGCCATGCAGTTCTGGAGTTTTGTGCCATACGCTTCCATACATTTTTTGCAACGAGACAAACAATAGGTACGGGGATGAACACGAAGAGACAAAGCATGGGGTCAACGAACAAAAGAAGTATAATTGCAAGCAAGAAGGACAATATCTGGTTAATAATGCTGGGAAGGGTAGAAGTGATAAATCCTTGAGTGACTGAAATATCACTGTTCAAACGACCCATAAGGTCACCGGTAGATTTTCTTTGAATAGAAGAAATACTGAGACCCTGTATCTTCTCAAAGAGAAGAGTACGGAGAATAAGTACGAACCGGTTACCGGAAAGGGTAGAGAAAAAGCCTTGAACAAGTGAAAGTGCTCTCTGGAACAAATCTATCAGGATAAGTGAAACTGCGATTACAATAAATCCCTTAATCGCAGTAGCATCAACATCCGGATTGTTCATATAACCGTCTATCGCTTTCTGCTGAATAGTCGGCAGGATAAACATAAGGACAAATGATATTGCAGATACCAAAACAGGGAAGAACAACATGAGTCGCATTCCACGGGTAAGGCCCCACAACTTCTTTATAGCAGATCCCTTTTCACGGCAACGAGGACAGTTTTTTACTCCGCGTGGCATGGGGTCGCCACATTTGGGACAGAAAAGCTCGGGTTCATTATTGACAAGAGGCTCACCTACCTCTTTGCCCTCATGAATGGCTTTGGCAATAACTCTGCAACCTCTTACAACGATCGTATATTGGGAGAGATAACGACCGGAGAGAAAAGTACAGACTCGTTTTGTACATCCGTTATGATGAACGAGAAATGCAGAGGAACCAAGCATATTCTCCACTGAAAATTCGGTAAGGTCTTTAAAATCGTATTTATCTGCAAGCCCTTCTTCAGTAAGCTTGTAGATGAAACGATCTGTTACTATTACCTTACCTTTGGTTATCATGCCGTCCTCAAAGTTATAGGGAAGGCAATACATTATTCTCTCGCTGCTTGAGGAATTACTCTTAAAAACAGCGGATTCTTTTTCGGTTAGATCGTAGATCAGTTTCACGTTTAGCTACTCCTTTACTTATTTTGGGGGGCAAGTTTAGAAAAAGCTTTCTACTTTTTTCTGACTGAACTTGTCGAGAGAGGCAAGACCATTTATAGTGTAGTTACTGCCGTCGATATCCTCAACAAGGAGTCTGCCGTCCTCAAGAATACGTATATCGGAGTAAGGGTTGTTTACTATAAAATTTCTGCGACCGGATGTGGTCTCACTGTCCCAATAACTACGACCGTGCTTTTCCTTTATAGAATACACGTGGGTTATCTGAGGAATGAAGTATCTTCTGTCAAGCTCTTCATTTACCAATGTAACCTGTTCTTTCGGAAAATCATTTATATTTCTTACAATACCTACTTCCACGCCTTTACCACTGGAACGAGAATCAGGGGTGCGGATAGAGAGGAACTCATCAGGATTGGTAACGGGATAGGTACGAAGAATAATTACTCTTTCAAATTCTTCTTTTTCACCGTTTTTGTTTGTAAGTTCCATTGAAACAAGACCACCCTCGGACTGGAAGAATCGCGTATTGTTGGGGTTAAGATCTATTGACTCTCTCTTGGCAAAAAGGGCATCAACGAGAGCTTCGTCGCTTTCTGCAGCTGCAATAGGCTTATTATCTAAGTTACTCATATCATATTCCTTTCGGCATTAGAGTCATTCTCCGATGACAATTTTTTTGTTGGCCTCACTCTGGAGCTTGTAGAGCTTATAATATATACCGCGCTGACGGATAAGAACATCATGTGTACCGCTTTCTGCAATCTCACCGTTTTCAATAGCATGGAGCATATTACAGTTCTTAAGGGTAGAAAGTCTGTGAGCTATCGAGATGGTAGTACGTCCTTCAACAAGAACCTCAAGAGCTTTACCGATAAGACGCTCGGTCTCTGTATCCATTGCCGCGGTGGCTTCGTCAAGAATAAGTATTGAGGGAGCAAGGAGTATTGCTCTCGCAATGGAGATTCTCTGCTGCTCACCGCCGGACATAGCTCTCGATGAACCGATACCTACGATAGTGTCGTATCCTCTGGGCATATCCATTATAAAGTTGTGAGCGTTTGCAGCTTTTGCGGCCGCAATTACTTCCTCCATTGTAGCATCGGGACGAGCGTATCTGATATTGTCCGCAATGGTTCCGCGGAAAATGAATATTTCCTGAGAAACTATAGCCATATTCCGTCTCAGAGAGGCTGTTTCTATATCGCGAATATCTATGCCGTCAATGAGTATCTTACCACTGGAAGGATCGTAAAGACGGGTTATGAGGTTTGCAATGGTACTCTTACCGGCACCGGTATGTCCAACAAGACCTATCTGATCACCGGGATTAATATGCATGGAAACATTCTTAAGTATGGGACGGTTGGGGGTATAGCTGAAGTTTACCTTCTGAAGCTCGATTTCACCCTTGAACTTGTCTACCTTTACCTTACCTGCATCGCTGATAACATCCGGCTTTGTATCCATGGTTTCATAGAAACGCTGAGCGGCGTTGATAGCATTGCTGAGTGCATCTGCAAGGTTGGAGGTGAAGAAGTTGATGGGACCGAATACAAGACCGATGTAGCTGAAGTAGGTTACAAAGTCAGCATAAGTCATGTACTTGTTGATAACAACGATACCACCGATACCCCAGATGACCTGAGAAGCAAGACCGATAAGAAGACCGATAATCGGGAAGAAACACATATACATCAAATATCTGTATATGGAAGTAGAAGCTACTTTTTCTGCCTTATTCCGATAACGGTGTGTCTCATCTACTTCTTTTGCAAACGCTTTTACTACGCGGATACCGGAGAGAGAATCGTTTACTACTCCGTTAAGAGAGGACTCTGCACGCCATACTTTGCTGTGTGCTCTGTAGTACTTTGGTGCTCTCAGTCTGTAAAGCAGAAGAAGGAAGGGAACTGGTACGAGGATGATAAGACTCATCTGCCAGTTCATAGTGAAAACTATGATCAGCATACCGATAAGGTTTACCGTATTCCAAATTGTGTTGGGAATATATACCACGAAGAAACCTGCAATACGGTTGGCATCGCTGTCGATTCGTGTGATAATGTTACCTACCGAGTTCTTTCCAAAGAAAGAAAGAGAGAGAGACTGGATCTTTGTAAATATGTCTTTTCTCATGCTATCGGTAACGGTGTTGGTTACAAATGCCTGAGAACGATACTGAAGCATATCAGTGAACATATTCAGCAGTGACAGACCTACAATTGCACCTATAGTGATAAATACCCAGTTTACGGAGTGGTGTGAACCATTCTCGTCAAGAACCTCAGTAAGTAAGAACTTATTCTGTATGAAAGGCGTTACCAGCTGATTTGCCGCGTTGAGCAACATACAGAACAATACGATAAAACAGTGAAATATGTGAGGACGGTAATAACTGAATACACGGAGCAGTGATTTTTTGTCTTTATCACACTGTGGACACTGCTTGATATTGGGATCCGGATATTGGTTGCCGCACTTTGGACAACATATCTTGTACTGCTTGAATATTTCATCATCCTCAGTGACGACCTCACCCTTTTCATACATGCGGTCGATCACATCAACTAATGTGAATATCTTCTTTTTTGCTTTGTTTGTGGAGTAACAAACGATAACGGAAGAAACGTTGCTTTCATACTCGTCTGTAAGATGTTTTTTCTCTTCTTCGGGAGTATCGTCTGAAAATACCGGCTTTTCTGCGGCGAATTTGTTGTAAACCAAACGTACAGAACCGAGAAAGCTTTCCACAAGCGGTTCCTTACAGTAGCGGAGATCATATTTTTCAAAGACGTTTCCATCTGCAGAAAAATAGAATAAATATCCCTCCGACTTACTAAAGGCGAGCCAAGCGTCACAGTATTTTTTGTTACGATCAAGATCGGTAGCAACTGCGGCATCGATCGACTCGGGAGATATGCCATTCTTTTTCAGAATCTCTTCGGCTGTATTATCAAATTTATCCAGCGGTAGCATATCTGTCACCTCCATATTGTCAATTTAAATTTTTCACTTGTAAAATACACCCTCATATGATAAAATATATAAGGTACACAACTATATAATTATTGCGCATAGCACTACAAGTCTATTATAGTATAGTCAAAAAAAAACAAAAAGCAATACTTTTGAGAAAATTTCCTTGAAAAAAATACGTATTTTACGTGAGGTACAAAATGGGACGATTAAAGGACCTTTTTTTTAAGAAGAAAGATGAAAATTCAAAGGCCTTCAGGCATGAGATGGCAAAGAAAATTGATGGCAAGCATATAAAGTACGTCAGTGAAAGACACAGCGATGTTGATGAGATTATTGGTCGAGAAGGAGCTCTTATAATCAAGAATGATGAGCTCATAGTTTACGCCTCACAGGATATCCTTTTCAGAGCTAAGATAGACGATCTTAAGGCATGGGAGTTGTTGTCTCTTGACGGTGTGGTGCTCACTGCCCCCGACCTTGAGCATGATGGCATAGAAAGAACCATAATCGCCTATTACAAATATTATAGATAAATAATTAATATGGAGTTAGATAATAATAAAATACCGCTGTCCTTGTTTGGAACAGCGGTATTTTTTTATCTTAGTGCTCGTCGGGATTATAGGTGGAAACCATAGGCTCAAGGGGATCCTGCCACTCAGCAAGTTCAGGCAGCGGCTTCTTGAACTTGGGAGCCGCCCAGCGGATAGCGTTCTTGATTACCTGAATTACATTTTCATTGTGGTAGCTGCGGATGGTCTCATGTCCGGGATGGAAGTAGAAGATCTTACCGAGACGACGGGTGAATGTGATACCGCCGCGGAATACGTTTCCTCCCTTGAACCAGCTGATGAATACAATCTCATCGGGAGTGGGAATGTCAAAATATTCACCGTACATCTCTTCCTCGTCAAGCATGAAGTGAAGCGGAACACCCTCTGCGATAGGATGACTGGGATCTACGGTCCATATGTGAACGTTCTCGCCGGAGAACTCTCTCCAGGTAAGGTGACAAGATGTACCGAGAAGACGGCGGAAGGGAAGAGATCTGTGAGCAGAGTGAAGAGGAATAAAGCCCATACCGTCAAGTACACGCTCGCATACTTTATCAACTACTGCGGGATTTACCTCATCGTGAAGACAGTGACCCCACCAGATGAGAACATCGGTATTGTCAAGAAGCTCGTCGGAAAGACCGTGTCTTTCGTCTTGCTCAAAGTAAGCGGTAGTTATTTCAAAATCGTCATCAGCAAGTTTTTCTTTAAGTACGGCATGAATTCCACCGGGATATATTTTCTGGCTGTAATCTTCTTTCTGATCGCCGGCATATTCGTTCCAAATTGTAACTCTGATCATAATTAACCTCCAAAAGTATTGTTTTATAAAATATGAAGAGCCCCGGTTTAGTCGGGTTACACATTTAAGTATATCTGAAAAAATGCAAAAAGCAAGACTTTTTAAACAAATTTCCACAAAATATCGTGCTTAAAATTCAAGGGAATATTAGTTCAAAATTATATATTTGAGACAGTTATTTTACTTCGACCTCTTGACTTTTTACCGAAAGTTCCGCTTGTCTTTCCTCAGCAAGCTTTCGAATAAGATCACATAGATCGGCAGAGGCGTGGGGACGACGGATATTGTCGATATTCTTTCTCATTTTTTCAACCCTGTCCGGATTTGAAAACAATTGGAATATTACATCGTCAATTGGACATGTATCGGATACTGCCATTGCGGTACCGTTGTTAAGCAGAAATTCCCTGTTTCTATCTTCTTGACCCGGAATGGGATTTACGATTATCATAGGCAGACGCTTTGCCAAGGCTTCAGAGGTGGTAAGTCCACCGGGTTTTGAAACGATACAGTCTGATGCATCCATCATAACATCTATATTGTCAACAAAACCATATACCTTGGTTGATTTTTCAAGTTCAAGCTTTTCGATCTTTTCCTTGGCGGCGGCATTGTTACCACATACTACGAGCATTTGGAAATCAAGCGGTATTCTGTCGAGACTTTTCACTACCTTATCAAGTTTACCGAATCCCATGCTACCACCCATAATAAGAACAGTCATCTTATCACGGTCGATACCAAGTGACTCTCTTGCTTTTTCACGGGAACCAATATTCTCAAATTTACGACGTATCGGAATGCCGATAGGCTCTATCTGATTATCTGTATACCCTTTCTTTTTCGCTTGGAGTACAAGCATATCGTTGGGTATTACTACCTTGTCGGCATGAAGTCCTTCTTCCCAATATGGATGGAACACGAAATCGGTAAGAATAGAGAGAAGTTTGGCGTTTGTCTTACCATTTGTTTTAAGTATATCTACAAGCATAGCAGCGAATATATGAGTGCAAACTATAACATCGGGATTATACTCGTTTATATACTTGCAGAGCTTATTTGCCATGGCATTGTTTGTGATTCTCGAGGGCGAAAATTTCCCGGAGGGAGAACGCTTTTCACATCTGCGGTATGCTTTTGCATATATTCGCTTTGTGCGGCTTGAGAAAAACAGATACCCATTAGCTACAATTCCGCGGATTGCCTTGTTGATATACCCATAGGTATCAAGAAATTCACATTGCGCACCGCCTGCCTCAAGCTCGGCTTTAAGCGCTTTTGCGGTGGAGTTATGACCCTCACCGGCTGTGATTGATAATATGAGAACCTTCACAGATTGATCCTCCGAATTTTATTATAGGATTCACGTTACACGTAGATATAACGTAGCGGATCGTATACCGCTGTACCTGAACAAATTATATAACTTTTTTTGAGGAATGTCAACTTTTTTTGTTGCTTTATCACTTTTAGCTTGAATTAAAGAGTAATATTTTCTCAAATATGTTAAAATACCGGTAAAACTTTTATTATAAACGTTTACATTTGGATTTTAATCTGCTATAATATAATGTACGTATTTTATTTTACACTATGAAAGGGTGGCCGGATAGTATGAATTTCGTTTTCAACGAGGAATTTATGGAAAAATATCGTGAGGCCAGAGAGGCAAACAGAAAGAAGCCGGAGCTCCGTCATGGTATCTTGATGTGTGTGCTTTTTGCAATATCCCTTTCTGTAACAACATTGTCCGGTAGCTTAATGTCATTTGTTTTTTTCATTACTGCCGTTGCATCGGGAGCTATGGTATTCTGTTTGTTCCCTTTTTATGTTTGGCCATTACCTGTGGCTGCTGCCGCGCTTGTAACAGCCTTTCTTGCCGATACACCAATTCTTGCTGTGGGAATTCTTCTTCCTGTAGTTGTGGCATTGGTTTTTGGATTGTTTTCGAGAAATGATAAGGCTCTCTCTCCGTCGATAGGTACTGCTACGGCTGTAATCGTACTTAGTGTTGCAGCACTGGGTGTTCTGCTTGTGTATCATTACCAAGGTAGTTTGACTGTCGATTCCATCATAGCTTTTGCTAAGCGTTGTCACGGCTTTTTAACCAGAAATCTGGAAAAAATGTTTGTATACAAAGACGGTGAGACACAGCTTAGTGTTTTAACCTATGAACAGATATCTGCTTTTGTTCGTGCCATTATAGCAGTACTTCCGGGATATGTAGTCTGCTTTTCTTTCATTATCAGCTACATTTGCAGTTGGCTTTACAGAAGGTTTCTATCTGCATTTGGGTATGCTGTGAATATTATTCCTTTTTTCTTCCATTTCGACATGTCTCTTGTTTCAGCCAGCGTATTTCTTATAATGTCTATTCTCAGCTTTTTCCTTGCTTTTTTCTCCAAAGCCGAAATAGCATACTTCGCCTCTGAGAATATGCGAATCATGCTTCTTCCGGCGTTTACTATGCTTGGATTCAGATGGGTCAAGCAGGGGTTTGCTAAGCTCAGACGCAAGGGTGCAAGGTTTGGTTGTCTTGTTGTCTTGCTTATTCCTGTAGTGATGTCCGGGTCTGTGATAGCGCTCCTCTCTCCATTGCTTACCTTTTTGTCAGTGGCAGGTGCGATCCTTGTTGTCAAAAATAAAGCTCCGAGAATAGATTTCAGTGGTAAGAAAAATTGATTGCGCGAAAAAATGAAATTTTACTATCGTAGTGAGGAGATTACTGCTTTATGAAAAATTCAAAGATCAAGGCAAATCGCCGCAATCGGATGTTTTATATAGCTTCCGCCATTGCGGTGGTCTTCTTTGCCGTTCATCTGTTTCTTATGGTATATACAGATGCCTCTCCTGCTGTCAGCGCAGGTATTATCGGAGGTATATATCTTGTTATCGTGGTGTCTCTTGCCGTTGCAGGATATCTTAGCTCTCCTGTGAAGATTGCCGACCAGAAGCTTACCCCTCTTCTTGGACAGCTTATGGTTGACGTGGTTTTGAAGCTCCATATGCCGGTAATGATATGTGATATGACCGGAAAAATAATTTGGTACAACCGCACACTTGCTGTTCTTGTCGGTTCTAAGGAAGCACTTTACGGTGCTACTATCGATGGGATATGTCCCCTTACCATAGAAGACGTAGCGGGAGATAAAGTGAACGGAGGTATTGTTCTCGGCGATAAGGTGTTCTCGTCTGTTGGCTATGAGATTAAGGCCGGAGATAAAGAATACCGTCTTGTTGTGTTTAATGATACAACTGAGCTTGCAGAACTTTCAAAGAAGTATTCCGAGGATGAAACTGTGATTATGTACATCATAATCGACAACTTAGGCGAGATGCTTGAGTATCTTCAGGAAAAATACCGTTCTGCTTCGGCTGAAATATCTGAGATACTCAGAAACTGGGCGGCTGAATCGGGATCTATGCTCAAGGAATACGAGCGTGATAAATTTATTCTGGTTACAGATAAAAAGACTCTTGATCTCGAAACTGAAAAGCGTTTTTCTATTCTTGATGAAATAAGAAATGTAAGAGTAGGTGACGGTAACCTTCCTGTCACCGTATCAATCGGTGTTGCTAATATGACCGGATCTCTTGCTGAAAAGGCTAAGGTTGCTCAGTCTGCTCTTGACATGGCACTTCAACGCGGAGGTGACCAGGCGGTGCTCAAGAGTGCAGATGGAATAGAATTTTTTGGCGGCCGTACTAAGACAGTACAAAAACGTACAAAGGTCAAGGCAAGAGTCACTGCGAATGAACTTATAATGCACATGACAACTGCTGACAATATACTGATAATGGGTCACAAGTATCCGGACTTTGATTCTATCGGTGGATGTGTTGGTATTGCGCGGTTGGCAGATTTTTGTGGCGTTCCTTCAAATATAGTTATTGATACAGGTGACAGTAATGTCAGACATTGTATGGAGCGGTTTTCGGGTATGCCACAGTATGACGGACGTTTTGTTGATGCAAGAGAAGGTCTTGATATGATACGTCCCGGTACCATGCTTGTAATTGCAGATGCAAATAATTTTTCGCATTTTGAATCACCTCAGATAGCTGAAAATGCAGATAAAATAGCAATAATTGACCATCATCGTAAGACAGCAGAATTTTCACGAGAGCCTCTTATTTCTTATATTGAACCTTCAGCATCATCTTGTTGTGAGCTTATCAGTGAGATGTTGGAGCAGACTTTGCCTGCAGGTTCACTTTCAAAGGAAGAGGCGGACATGCTTCTTGCAGGTATACTTCTTGATACTAAACAGTTTTCAAGAAATACCGGTACACGTACATTCAGTGCAGCACAATATCTTAGAGAAGAAGGTGCGGTTCCTTCAGATGCTCAGGAATTCTTTAAGGCTGATCTTGATGACTTCCTCAGAGAGGCTAAGTTTGAAAATGATGTAGTCATATACAGAAAGGTCATTGCCATTTCACGTTGCGACGGAGAAGGACAGTCTCAGGATCGTATTGCAGCCGCAAAGGCAGCGGACAAGCTTCTTGGTATATCAGGAATACTTGCCAGCTTTGCTCTTGTAAAAATAGGTAATTCAGTTCATATATCTGCCCGCAGTACAGGAAAGATAAACGTTCAGCTTATCCTTGAGGAACTCAAGGGTGGTGGACATTTTGACGTAGCCGGTGCCCAGGTTGCCGACAGATCGGTGCTTGAAGCATTGACTATGCTAAAGAGTGCTATTGACAATTATATGGACAACAACAAATAAATTAAGTATAAAGATTAAGAAAATTTGGAAAGCAGAGGAAAAAAGTAATGAAAGTAATACTTTTGTGTGATGTAAAAGGACAGGGAAAAAAGGATGAAGTTGTAAATGTATCCGATGGATACGCACGTAATTTCCTTTTCCCTCAGAAGAAAGCAATAGAGGCAACTCCTGCGGCTCTTAACGAGATTAAGGGCAAGGAAGACTCCAAAAAGCATAAGGAAGCGGTTGAGCTTGCAGCTGCACAGGAGACCGCGGCAAAGCTTGAGGGTATCGTTATTAAATTTACTCGCCAGGCAGGTGCTGATGGACGTCTCTACGGTTCTGTAACTACCAAAGAGATTGCAGAGGAGCTTGAAAAGCAGCACAAGATTGTTATCGATAAGCGCAAGATCCAGTCTGATGTTCTTAAGGCATTCGGTAGCTACGCACTTGACGTAAAACTTCACGTTAAGGTAACAGGTAAACTCAACGTAATAATCTCCGACTGAAATAAAACTGCCGGAAAGGGAAGTTAAAAACAATGACAGGCGAAGAATTTTCCCGTAAGTTGCCGTGCTCTCTCGAAGCGGAGCAATCGGTACTGGGATCAATACTTATAAATCCTGAATGTATTTCTGAGTTGTCGGGAATAATGTCGGGCGATGATTTTTATCTCGAGGCCCATAGGGATATATATTCTGCAATGCAGGATATGTTTCTTCGTAACAAACAGATAGATCTGGTTACCTTGATAGATGCTTTGGTATCAAACGGTACTTTTGATGAAAAAGAAAGTAAGAATTATATCAAAGTAATAGCTGACATAGTTCCCTCTGCCGCGAACGTAAAGGATTACGCAAAGATCGTGGCAGACAAGGCGGCACTCCGTCGTCTTATCGAGGCATGCGGTGATATCAGTGATACGGCTTTTTCCGAGCAGGGAGAGGTTGAGAGTATTATTGACAGTGCCGAGCAGAAGATATTTGCTATCGCCGAAGGACGTGAAAACAAAAATTTTGTACACATCCGTGAGGCTCTTCAGCAGGAATATGAGTTTCTTCACACTCTTATCCATAATAAGGAAGAGGCATCAGGTACCCCTACAGGTTTTGAGGGACTCGACAGAGTTCTTGTTGGCATGGGCAAAGGTGACTTGATCCTTGTCGGAGCGCGTCCCGGTATGGGTAAGACCTCTTTTACCATGAATATTGCCGCAAACGTAGCAAAGCAGACAAAACGTGCGGTGTGTGTTTTCTCTCTTGAGATGTCTGCTCAGCAGCTTGTGTCCCGTATGCTTTCAAGTGAAGCTATGATAGACAGTTACGCACTGAGATCGGGTAATCTTACGGATGAAGACTGGGAGAAACTTGCGTACGCATCTGCAGAGCTCTCTGAATGCGAAATATATATTGACGATACTACAGGTATTTCCGTTACAGGCATGAAGGCGAAACTTCGCCGAGTCAAAAATCTGGGACTTGTGCTTATTGACTATCTTCAGCTCATGCAGTCTGACAGACGAATCGATAACCGTGTTCAGGAGGTTGCGGAGATATCCCGTCACCTTAAAATAATGGCAAAGGAGCTTGGTGTGCCGATAATCACCTGCGCACAGCTTTCTCGAGGTCCCGAGTCCAGAACTGATAAGCGACCCATGCTTTCAGATCTTCGTGACTCCGGTGCGATCGAGCAGGATGCTGATATGGTTCTTTTCCTTTACAGAGATGAGTATTATGAAAAGGAAAACCCTGCCAATACCGCAGAGGTTATTGTTGCAAAGAACAGACACGGTTCTACCGGTAAGGTAGAGATGGGTTGGCTCGGTCAGTATACCAAGTTCGTAACTTTGGATGACAGACATGAATAATAAAATTATCGGCAAGGTAAGAGAAGCAATTCTCAGATATCGTATGCTTGAAGGAAAAAAAGGTATACTCTGCGGTTTTTCGGGCGGTGCGGATTCTTCTGTGATGCTGTCTTTGCTCAGCGATATAAAAGATGAGTTTGGTTTTTCTCTCCGCGCGGTTCACGTGAACCACGGAATACGCGGGGACGAGGCTGATCGCGATGAGGATTTTTGCCGCGAATTTTGCCGTGAGAGGAAAATCGAAATAATTATTCGTAGGGTATCTGCCCCCGACTATTCTGCAAAGCATGGTATTGGACTTGAGGAAGCCGCACGTGAACTTCGATATGGTATTTTTGATGAAATAAAGAGAGATGGAGAGGTAATAGCCACCGCTCATAACTCTACTGACAATGCCGAAACGGTGTTCTTTAATCTTATCAAAGGCAGCGGTAACAGAGGTCTTGGCGGTATACCTCCTGTAAGAGGGGATATAATTCGTCCGATACTTCTCATCGACCGCGATGAGATAAGAGATTATGCGGCTGAGAATAAACTTCCGTTTGTAATTGACAGTACTAATAATGATACTGTATATACTCGGAATTTTATACGGCACAAGATGATTCCTCTTGCAAAAGAGATAAATCCGTCACTTGAGCATACACTCCTTGAGTCATCTGAGCGTCAGAGAGACAGTGATAGATGTCTGTGGGAAATGTCCTCTGAAGCAGCTGATAGACTTATCCGTGGAGAGATGACAGCAGAGGAGTTTGTCTCAATGCCGTCGTCGATATCCTACAGGGTCCTGCATTCTGCATTCGAAAGACAGTCCGACAGACGGCTTGAGGCAGTACACCATAGAGCGGTATGTAAACTTGCCGATAAAGCAGTGCCGCATTCATCGATATCTCTTCCCGGAGCGATGCAGGCTGTGGTAGAAAATGGCATACTGATTATCAGACGTACCGAAAGTGAAGTTTTGCCGTCCTTTGATGGTGAGGTACAGATTTATTTGGGTAAAAATTCTTTCCCAGAGCTTGGTTTCGATCTATTTCTCTATAATGGTGAGAAACCTGAGAAAATCGATGAAAATGTTTACAAATTATCTATACAAGAAAAGATAATTTTTGATAGAATAAAAGACAGTCTTTATCTACGTACGCGACGTCCGGGGGATAGTTACCGTTCACGCGGAATGACAAAGAGTCTTAAAAAAATGATGAGCGAGAAGAAGACAGATTTATCTCTTCGTGATCGTATTCCCGTAATATGTGACGGAGATGGGATAGTCTGGGTACCTGGGTTTCCGGTATGTGACAGAGTATATCCTGCAGAAAATGAAAAGAAAAATGCGGTAACATTGCAGATTGCATTTTACCGTTAAAAAGTAAAAAAACGAGGGAGTTCCGGACTATGTACGACTATAAAAACAACGAAGCAATTGAAAAAGTTCTTATTGATTCCGAGACTATTGAGAATCGTGTGAAAGAAATAGCGAGAGATATAGATCGCGATTTTGCCGATAAAAGGCTTGTAATGGTGGGAATACTTAAAGGATCATTTATATTTTTTGGAGATTTGGTAAGAAATCTCACAATCCCGGCTGAAATAGAGTTTATGAAGGTATCATCATACGGAAGCGGAACCGTTTCTTTCGGTGAGATTAAAGTTTCTCTTGATATTGGAAGAGAAGATCTTTCAGAGTGCGATCTGCTTGTTGTTGAAGATATTATTGATAGCGGTAAGACACTCTCAAAACTTGTTCCTCATCTTGCAAAAAGAGCACGCAGTGTGAAGACTTGTACTCTTCTTGATAAACCTGAGCGTAGAGAAGTAGATTTTTCTACTGACTATTGCGGATTCACTATTCCCGATGAGTTCGTTGTCGGATACGGTCTTGACTACGATGAAAAGTACCGTACTCTTCCTGACGTTTGTATCCTTTCTCCCAAGGTTTATTTATAATGTTTTCTGCTGCCGGAAACATTTGGATATATAAAAGAACAGAACTATCACAAAATATACATATAATAAGTTAAACGCGAACAAACACGCAGAGGAGGTCTCATGAAGAGCAATTTTAAGTCGATCTTATTTTACCTCGGTCTTGTGGCGGTGATCGTAGTTGCGATGTATGTCGTTCTCGGTCAGATGCCCAAGGAAGAGCTTGTATACAGCCAGATCGAAGATTATTTTGAAAAAGAACAGGTAAGATCTTTTGAGATTGACAATAAGAATTATATCACTCTTGTTCTCAGACCCGAAACAGAGAATGGGGTTGAAAGGATAGTCAGCTACAGATTACGTAATTTCGAACTTTTCTGGACTGATTTGTCAGATCTTATACGTCAGCAACACAATGACGGTATTATTGAAAAGTACGATATATTGGAGCCGCAGGATACCCCTTGGTGGATTGCATTCCTTCCGTATATTATCATCCTCGTTGTGATCATAGGACTGTTTATATTCACCATGCGTCAGGCTACCGGTGGCGGTCCGGGTAAGATGAATTCTTTTGGTCACGCAAAGGTTAAGCTCGGATCAAATGAAAAGAAAAAAGTATACTTTAAGGATGTTGCGGGTGCTGACGAGGAGAAGGAAGAACTCAAGGAGATAGTAGATTTCCTCAAAGATCCTACCAAGTTTACCAAGCTCGGCGCACGTATTCCTCACGGTGTTCTTCTTGTAGGCCCTCCCGGTACCGGTAAGACCCTTCTTGCAAAAGCCGTTGCGGGTGAGGCAGACGTTCCTTTCTATTCTATCTCCGGTTCGGATTTTGTTGAGATGTATGTCGGTGTGGGTGCATCCCGTGTGCGTGATCTTTTTGAGACTGCAAAGAAGAGCCCTGCAAGTATAATATTTATAGACGAGATAGATGCTGTCGGTCGTCACCGTGGAGCAGGACTTGGCGGTGGACATGATGAGAGAGAGCAGACCCTTAACCAGCTTCTTGTTGAGATGGATGGATTTGGTTCAAATGACGGTATAATTGTCATGGCAGCTACCAACCGTCCCGATATTCTTGATCCCGCACTTCTTCGTCCCGGTCGTTTTGACCGTGAAATTACAGTTAATTATCCTGATCTCAAAGGCCGTGAGGAAATATTGAAGGTACATTCCAGAGGTAAGCCTTTTGAGGCTGATGTGGATATTTCCAAGGTTGCTCAGACTACAGTTGGTTTTACAGGAGCTGACATTGCTAACCTCCTTAACGAGGCAGCACTTCTTGCAGCACGAAAAAATAAGTCTCTCATCGGTATGGATGATATCGAGGAGGCAATGCTGAAAGTAGTGGTTGGTACTCCTAAGAAGTCCGCAAAGATTAGAGAAGCAGAAAAGAAAAAGACTGCATATCATGAGGCTGGTCACGCTATTCTCGCGTACTACATGCCTACTCAGGATCCGGTAAGACTTATATCAATCATTCCCAGCGGTCGTGCTCTCGGATTTACTCTTACTCCTCCTGTTGAGGATAAGTACAGCGTATATAGAGACGGTCTTAAGGAAGAGATATCAATGCTTCTTGCCGGTAGAGCGGCAGAGAGCATTATTTTCGGTGATGTTTCCGGTGGTGCATCTAACGATATTCAGAGGGCAACCAATATTGCCCGTAACATGGTAACTCAGCTTGGTATGAGCGAGAAGCTTGGTCCTATTCTCTATGGTTCTGAGCACAACGAGGTGTTCCTTGGTCGTGACTTCAGCAGTAGCCGTAACTACTCTGAGGAGACAGCGGCTATTATCGACGAGGAGATCAAGGCTATTGTTGAAAATGCTTATAAGATAGCAAAGGATGTACTGAACGAGCATATCGACAAGCTTCATTTCATTGCAGAATTCCTTGTTAAATATGAAACCATGGACGATGCTCAGTTCCTTGCAGCTATGGAAGGCGATCCTTCTTTTGAAGACCTTGAGAATATAGCCAAGGAACGTCGTGAGAAGAGTGCAAAAGAGAATGAAGAGCGCGCAAAACGCAACGAAGAGGAACGTATTAAGCGTGAGACTGAGGAGCGTAAGGCTGAGGAAGAAGCAGATCTTGAGCGTCGCCGTAACAATATCGGCGAGGTTCTCGGAAATGACGAATCTTCTCTTGACGGCGATATCAGCTCGGATAAAAAGGACTGACGGTCCCTATAACCCCAAAAACAAATGCGAAAGGTCGGGACTGAATATTCAGTCCCGACCTGTTTTTACTTGTAAATAATTAATAAAAGAAAAGCGGCGATTACAATGAACAGCAGTTTTGACAGATATAAAGTAAGAGCTTGGGCAGAGATAGATGTTAATGCTCTGGTTAATAATTATACTCTTGCAAGAAGACATCTTAACGAAGGTACAGGACTTCTTGCCGTAGTGAAAGCAAATGCATACGGTCACGGTATTGAAAACGCTGTGAAGCTGATGAATAAAAAAACAAAGGTAGATGGATATGCAGTAGCGACTCCCGATGAGGCACTTGAACTGAGAGCTACCGGTGTCGATCAGAAGATTCTTATCCTCGGTTACACCTCACCGATTTGTTACCGTGAGATTATCACGGCAGGCGGTATTCTCCCAACTGTGTTTTCCTATGATAGCGCAAAAATACTTCATGATACTGCAGATGAGATGGGTATTGATAAGGTAAACTGTTATTTTGCTCTTGACAGCGGAATGCACAGAATTGGCTTTTCCTCTGATGAAGCAGGACTTGATGAGGCTGTGAAAGCAGCAAAACTCAGTCGTATATGGGTAGAGGGGATTTTCAGTCATTTCGCAAAAGCTGATGAAAAAAATAGAGATACAACCCACTGTCAGGAGGATGTTTTCTATAAATTTAAATCTTTATTTGAAGAATGTATAGGCAGAAAAATAAAAGCAAGTCTTTATAACAGCGCGGCAATCTCTGAACCCACTCCCAGAGGAAGTCTTAATGATGCCAGACTTGGCATTATGCTCTACGGTCTCAAAGCATCCGATGAGATAGACCGTGAGAGTTACATACCTGCTATGGAATTTAAAACAAGAGTGGTAAGAGTTCATACTGTCCCTCGCGGTGAGGGTATTGGATATGGTCATTCACATATAGCCGACAAAGAAATGAGGGTTGCAACCCTTAGCGTAGGCTATGCAGATGGTTACAGACGTGATCTTTCAAACAAAGGTGAGGTCATTATAAGGGGTAAAAAGTGTCCTATTGTAGGTCGTGTTTGCATGGATATGATGATGGTATGTGTTGACGGTTTAGATGATGTTGCAGTAGGAGATGTTGCTGTCCTTTTCGGACGTGACGGTGACTGTGAGATAACTGCCGATAACATAGCCGACAGTCTTGGTACTATAGGTCATGAGATCGTATGCGGAATCTCGAAGAGAGTTCCCAGAATATATAAGCTTGACGGTGAGTTTGTTGCTGTCGACAAACAGTAATTTACGGAGAGTATATTATGAAAGACGGATTTATTAAAGTTGCTGCTGCCTGTCCTAAGATACGTGTAGCAGATACTGTGTATAATACTGACAGTATTATCTCACTTTATAATAAGAGTGCAGATCTTGGTGTTAAGCTTACGGTATTCCCGGAGCTTTCTATAACCGGAAGAACCGCAGGTGATCTGTTTTACACAGAGACCCTTGTGTCCTCTGTTATAACCGGAATAAACAGGATCAGAGCGGCTACCGAGCTTTCCGGTAGTGTAGCAGTGGTCGGTGCGCCAATTTCTGTTTGTGGTAAGCTCTATAACACTGCAGTGGTTATTTCACGCGGTGAGATACTTGGTGTTGTTCCGCGGAGTATAATGACCGGAGAAGAAGACGGAAGATGGTTTACTGACGGAGACGAGGCACATCTGTTTGCTGAGGTCTGCGGTGAGACAGTACCATTCGGCACCAATCTTATATTCCGTATGTCTGAGCTCGGTGAATTCTCTTTTGCTATTGACGTTGGTGCGAATGGCAGAAATCACCCATGGCTCTCTGAATGCGGTGCTATAATGACTGCAGGTCTTGGTGGAAACTGTTACCTTGCAGGAAACGCAAAAAAGGTCAGAGAAGGTATTAATGCTCTCACGTCACGTTATGTCTCAGGATATATATATACCAGTCCCGGAGAAGGGGAATCCACTACAGACGGCAGTTATGCAGGTCATACAGTTATTTCCGAAAAAGGAAAGGTACTGAGTGAAAGCCGTCCGTTCTCGGGAGAAGAACTTACAGTTACAGAACTCGATGTAAGAACACTTTCGGAGCTTCGCCGCCGTGATAGATCCTTCAGACAGATAAACGACGAGGGACGTGAGATAATATTTGATCTTCCGATAGAGAAGACCACGCTTACCCGAGTATACAGTAAATCGCCCTTTATTCCGGATAATTTGGATGAGATGGAGGAACGCTTTGGTGAGATAATCGCCATTGCTTCAAACGGTCTGAAAAAGAGACTTCATCACGTATCGGCAAAAGGTGCTGTGGTAGCAGTTTCCGGAGGACTTGATTCAACTCTCGCTCTGCTTGTTACCGTGCGTGCAGTAGATCTTCTCGGACTTGACAGAAAGAGCATAATCGCGGTATCCATGCCCGGATTCGGTACTACCGCACGTACTAAGAGTAATGCAGAAAAGCTTTGTGATGCACTTGGTGTTAGCTACAGAGAGATACCTATATCCGAAGCGGTAAAGATACATTTCAGAGATATTGGACACAGCGAGGATATACACGATGTAACCTATGAGAACTCTCAGGCAAGAGAACGCACACAGATAGTTATGGATCTTGCTAATAAAGAAGGTGCAATCCTTGTTGGTACAGGAGATCTTTCCGAACTTGCACTCGGATGGGCAACATACAACGGAGACCACATGTCAATGTACGGTGTTAACGGAGGCATTCCGAAGACACTTATGCGCCACATTGTTTCATTCTGTGCAGACAAGGGTGGGGAAGTACTTGGCGATATCCTCAGGGATATTCTTGATACTCCCGTTTCCCCGGAGCTTCTGCCTGCTGAGAATGGTGAGATATCACAGTGTACAGAGAATATTGTAGGACCTTACCGTCTTCACGACTTCTTTATATACCATTTTTTAAGATATGGTACCGCACCGAAAAAGCTTTTCAGAATAGCTATGCATACCTTTAAAGATGAGTACTCTGCAGCAGAGATACTCAAATGGCAGAGAAACTTTACCTGGAGATTCTTCGCACAACAGTTTAAACGCTCCTGCCTCCCGGACGGACCTATGATAGGTAGTATATGTCTTTCCCCCAGAGGGGCACTTAGAATGCCCAGTGACGCGCTTTCAACTGTGTGGATAAAAGAGATTGAAGAGATCGAAAAAACTCTCTGATAACAAAAAATCGGCTGTCTCACAAAAGTGAGACAGCCGTAATTTTTTATATATACTTCTTTTTGCAGAATTAGTTGAGCTCTGCGAAGTACTTGATGGTACGAACCATCTGGCTTGTGTAGGAGTTCTCGTTGTCGTACCAAGAAACAACCTGTACCTGGTAGGTATCGTCGTCGATCTTTGCAACCATGGTCTGGGTAGCATCGAAGAGAGAACCGTAGGTGATACCGATGATATCGGAAGAAACAAGCTCTTCCTCGGTGTAACCGAAGGAATCGGAAGCAGCAGCCTTCATAGCAGCGTTGATGCCTTCCTTGGTAACGT
>JAFYMF010000002.1 GCA_017556745.1 Clostridia bacterium | reverse complement strand
TCATATAGCTCTATTGTCTATACAAAAACTCCCTCACCCGACTGCGTCGGGAGCTCCCTCGAGAGGGAGCCTTGCTAAGTGAAAATTTTCGTTTTTGCGAATGCAAAACAGGTGTTGGAAGGCACCTGAGAAAATTTTCATAAGAAGGTGCCACTAAAACTTTTAGGTTATAGCCACATAACATGCACCTTCAAACTGCCTCAGCCTTTCGACATACTACGAGAAAATTTTCGTTTTTGCGAATGCAAAACAGGTGTCGGAAGACACCTGAGAAAATTTTCATAAGAAGGTGCCACTAAAACTTTTGGGTTATAGCCACATAACATGCACCTTCAGGGAATAAGCTCCACTGCCCTCTGCATATAATGTGGCATACAGAGGCATGGGGGGATTTTTTGTGCTGAAAAGACTGCTGATTATAACGATACTTATTATCACTGCCACCGCCATTTCCTGCGGCGGTAAAAGCGGGCCCGTTCTTGACATGAGAGAAGCGGAGCTGGAAATCCTATGCGACATCACTATAGGAGAAACAGAAAACAGTATCAAGGTTATCCTATACCCCTTTGACGGTAACGGTATGCGATCGGGGGAAATAGAGCTTCTCTCGCCCCAGGAGCTATGCGGTGTCAAGGTCATATTCGGAAATGACGGTACCTTTATCGCCTACGATAATATAAAGATCCCTATACCGGTAAATTCCTTCAGTACAGGTCTACTATCCGCGCTATTCTCACTTGAGGACGTAAACATAACCGCACTGAGGGCAAATAACGAGGGAAACACCGAAATAGAGGCAGGGTGTGAGTCGGGCAGCTTTCTTCTCGTTCTTGATAAAAAGACATCTCATATAAAAGAAGCCTCAGGGACCTTTGACGGCAAAAGTTTTTCCCTCTCCGTGCGAGAATATAACCGAAAGTAATATGCCACATGGCTTGGCAGAAAGGACAGTTATGGCAATAAAAATATACGTAGATCAGGGGCATAACCCGGTAAATCCCAACGCAGGTGCCGAGGGAAACGGACTTCGTGAGCAGGATCTCATGTACCGTATCGGAACGGAGCTCGCAGGACTGCTTCGGGCAGACGGTAATTATGAAGTACGGCTGTCCCGTCCCACTCCGCAGACACAGCTGGGCAACAACCTTGCATCCAGCCTTGCCGCAAGAGTAAACGAGGCCAATGTATGGGGGGCAGATTATTTTATAAGTCTCCACGCAAATGCTTCCTCCTCCCCCTCGGCCGGAGGTACTGAAGCGTACGTATTCTCGGTACCGAGTACCGCCGCATCCCTTGCACGTTCTATAACCTCATCGATCTCCGATACGGTAGGCATTCGCAACAGAGGTGTGTTTGCAAGGCCCTCGCTGTACGTGCTGAAAAAGACACAGATGCCTGCCACATTGCTTGAGCTTGCTTTTATTTCAAATCCAAGAGAAGCGGCACTGATGCGCGACGAGCCCGACCTTTTTGCCCGTGCTATATATCGGGGGATAAAGAATTACACCGGGGTTTAACCGCCGTTAAGTTCTTCGGTAAACGACCTACGCAAAGCCGCAGAAAAGAACTCGTCTGTGTCAAAGCTTCCGTTGTGCTCCTTACGTGACGGCTCAAGCCTGAAGCCGTATATCTCCCGCAGAAATTTATCGGCACAGGGTATAAAGCGGCCACCTTCCTTGCGCCACTCCTCGCTCTTCTTCCATCTGTCAAGAAGGCTCATAAGTTCTTCGGTGTCAAATACACCGATCTCCTCAAACATATGTTTTGCTTCCGTCACCCTCTGCTTTCTGGGATACTCAGCCATAAAGGCAGTGAATGCCCTTTCCCTTTTGGCGAGAATATCATCCGCATCTTCCTCCACAGCCTCCTCCCCCATCTGCCCGGGTGCCTCCTCGCACTCGGGAGAGGTAGATGACTCAACTTGACTTGACTTATCTTTACTTAACTTATCTTTACTTAACTTAAGGTTTTCTTTTTCACCATCTTCATGAAAAGGGGGGGTTTTATTTTCGGAAAAGGGGGGTTTTGTTCCTGTGTCTTCTTTATCGGAGGCCTGGTTTTTCGGTCTGCCTCCCTTTTGACCGTTTGAAATGTTTTCAAGGCGGTTGTCTATATGAGGAATCACGCAAAGGCAGAACATCCTTGCAATATCTGACATTTCACTGTAATCAAGGTGATTCTCTCCACCGGATATCTGGTAATCCATAAGCGCCATAATAACGCCCCCCAGCTCATCGGAGGGAATACATTTCATAGCTTCCACCCAAGATGCCGACACAAGAAATCCCTTGTCAAGATTATAACTGCTTCCCACTATATCATTTCTCCTTTCGCAAAATGCGTAATGTTTTCTTTATGATATAATAGTAAAGATTTTTCGCCGTCGTAGTAACACAACCCCCGCGTTTTTTTATTTATTCTTTTATACCCCCCTTTTTTGTTTAAAGAAAAACAAAAAAAGGGGGGGTATAAAACAGAAATCACCCACCAAAACACAATTCGGCAGAGAAAACTATATCTCTGCCGAATTTTCAGTCATATTCAGTTCTTACGCCAATTTTTTCTCAAGGTCACTGCATATCTCACCGATTGCCTTGTTAAGCTCCTCGTCACTGAGAGTATGGACTGCATAAAACAGCTTCTCATATTTCTCGGTAATGTATGAAATATCAAAGGATACGTCGTATGCGTTAAGCTTTTCCTCCGATTCTCTCGGGGTATCGACGTCCTTTGTCAGGTTTCGTTTGTTATATATGCTTCTCAATGTAGAGTAGGCATAGGAAAACTGCTTTTCCGCACTGTCAAGCTTTGAAAACGCACGATAGAAATCCTTGTACGTCCTTGCCGGACGGCCTGACGGATCGTAGGGTGAGATAGCCGCATCCTGAACTGCGGTCTCCTCGTCCTTGTAGAACACGTTCTCGTTTACAATGGTTCTGCGTTCCCGACCGAAGTACCAAATGAAATAATCGGCAATAGCGCGGAAGAAATCCTTTATTCCCTCAATGATACCGAAGTTCGGCATCGTCTTCTTGATACCCAAAAATATAATGAGTCCGAGACAAAGTATACAGAACATGGCAAAAAAGCTTCCCACAAGGGGTGAGCCGCCCAGCACAGCCTCGTCAAAGGCGCCTCCTCTTCCCGTAGGATCAAGGGAGTGCAGACTATCGTTTTGCCCCTGCTCGGTCTCGGGGGTAAGAATACTCTGAGCAAAGAGGAAAATAGGTATCTTCACGGCAACAGACACGCCCACCACTACAATTGCGACAAGCAGGAAGGTAGGAACAATAATTCCTCCCATAGCCACCGAAAGTCCCATATTATACCCTCGCTGTGCAGGGGTAATATCAGCAACCGAATCGTAAACATTCTTGCTGATACAGTACTGGTTGAGTATGACCGCCGAGGCGAAGAAATATACCGCGGCCACAAATATCATAAGAAGATCGTTTCCAAGGAAGATATATTCCGCAAGGAAAACAGGCACCACCACTGTGATCGAGTTCTGGTTTATAATTCTGCCTGTAGGAAGGAAGAAGGTAATAACGCCCATGGCAAGTATAAAAAACACAATGAGCGCACCCAAAACCGGAAGAAATGACTTATTGTCATATCTGATACCGAGCTGCTCTGCGTATATGAAAAGCAGTTTATGAAATAATCTGTAGGACATTAACGCGATTCCCAGAGACACAGTAAGAGGAACGATAGTCATGGTGGATGGAAACCGCTTCTCCACCGAGTCGGCAGGAGGTCTGCGATACCTGACCATAAGGGAGAATAAAGCTGAGAAGATATATCCTGCGGCAATCAGCAGATAGATTATACCAAGGATAACGGAATTGAAAAGGAACCCGCCGACACCTATGAACAAAAGTACCACCGGCAGAAAGAACACACCGATACCGATAACGGCAATCAGCTTATATATTGCTCCGAACAGTTTTTTCACCGTCCCACTCCTTTCCTTTTTTCACGAATTTGAGGTATTAAAAGTCAGTTGCAAAATAGACGTCGCATTCATCGGTATTGTAGGTTGAGTTACCAAAGGTAGCGGTAACGTAGAAGACGGTCTCAGTACCCTTTGACTTCATCACACGGTAGAAATTAAGCATTCTCTCGTCAATAAAGGGTGTGACCACCACAAGACCGCCCCCCTCACAGTAGTGATGGGGATTCGATGCTATGTGATCCAGAACCTTGTCGTATGGAACGGTAAGGGAAAGATCTATCCCTGCCAGCATTCTCTGTGCATCACGGAGATCTCCCCTGCCCTCATATTCTTTCGAGAAAAACAGCTTTTCTCCTACTTCGTCACCGTTACTCAGTCCTGTCTCTCCGTCAGAGGAGGGTGGAGGACCGTTAGATATAAGTCGGAGAGGTATACCCTCCGGCAAAACTTTCTCAAAAATAGAGGAACAAACGGTAATACACCGCTCAATGGCAGTGGGATCGCAAAGATTCTCGGGGTCGCGCTCTATCTCGCGGGTATTCATGTTGAGAAAAATATTAAAGCTGCGCTTTTTGGTAAACTCCTCCATATTTACAAGGAGCTTGCCGTGTGCGGCACTGAGTTTCCAGTTTACCTTACGCATGGGGTCTCCTGCGGTGTAGTCACGGACACCCGCCCTGAGATAAGGCTCTGACAGGAGCCGCCTGTTAGAAAGGATATCTCCGTTTTCAAGGTTTGAGGAGATGAACTTTTCCGCGAGATCAACGGTGGACGGCAAAACGGTAAGAACATTACCCTCGTCAGCCGTCATGGTCTTTGACACCGGCTTCATGCCGAAGATATCTCCCGATACCATAATAGCACTGCCCACGTTGTATCTGCCGCGCTTAAGACATGCGATACGCCATCTGCGTCGGATCTTTCTCTTACCGTGAAGGACGAAAACACTCTGGACGTTCTGCATAAGGTTGTCTTTTATATCGCCGTTCTTTCTCTCGGTAAGGCGGAATTTCAGCCCGCGCGGTAACTCTGTATTTACCTTAATATATGGGATGGGAAGTCGTCTGTTACTGGTAATTTCCTCATACATATATACGTCATCCCCCGAGTATACCTCGCGGGTCTCAAGCTCGGCACTGTAATCAAGGCGATCAAAAATATCAGAAAAGAACACATGCCGCTGAAGATAGTAAACGGCTACCATTGCAATAAGGAACGCAATAAAAAACATACCTCTCCTCCTTTCCGGGCTTTTTCGATTTCGCCATTTTATACGGGAACCGCTACTGTATCAAGCAGATAATCTACCAGGTTCTCGTTTGACTGATCTATTCTTGCTGTGCTGTTTGATCTGGTTATAAGTCTGTGTGAGAGGACAGGACGGGCAACCGCCTTAACGTCATCGGGGATCACGTAGTCTCTTCCCTCAAGACCTGCCCAACTCTGCGATGCGCGCATAAGCGCAAGACTTCCACGAGGGCTGATACCTACCGCAATGCGATCCATCTTTCGGGACTGCTCTGCAATGAGGACAATATATTTTCTGATATTGTCGCCAACGGTTATATTCTTTACAGCCTCAGCGGCGGCAACTATATGATCCTTGCCGCAAACAGGAGAGATAAGCTCAAGGGGAACCGAGTCTCTCTGAGTATCGAGCATAGCCATCTCGCTCTCAAAGTCGGGATATCCCAGAGACATCTTCATAAGGAAACGGTCGGTTTGCGCCTCGGGCAGCGGGAAAGTACCGTATGACTCGATGGGGTTCTGAGTTGCAATAACAAAGAAAGGAGCATCAAGTGAATATGTTACACCGTCAACAGTCGCCTGACGCTCAGCCATACACTCAAGAAGTGCGGACTGGGTTCTGGGGGTGGTACGGTTTATCTCATCTGCGATAACTATATTTGAAAACACAGGTCCGGGACGGAAGACAAATTCACTTTCCTTCTGGCTGAAGAAGTTGATACCGGTAATATCGGAAGGAAGTATATCGGGGGTAAACTGTATTCTTTTGCAATCAGCGGAAATAGATCTGGCAAGAGCACGTGCAAGAGTAGTCTTACCGGTTCCGGGAATATCGTCAAGAAGCACGTGACCCTCAGAAAAGAGAGCCGCTACAATAAGCTTGATCTGATCATTCTTTCCGAGAATAACCTTTCCGATGTTATCACAAATAGCACGACCAAGTGCTGATATTTTTTCACCGTACATATATACACCATCCTTAATTATATCGTTAGAATCGGTTATTTAATTATATCATCTCAGGCAGTTATTGTCAAATATCCCTGCCCTGCGCGGCTTCTATTCTGCATATTCAACAATCACCGCAGACATTTTTTGTCTATTATATATATCATATATATATATTGTATATATAATATATCGTATTCCGCTGTCTGTTCTTTCTCACGAGAGATTTATTTTATCCGTTCATTCGGAGGTTGGGTAAAATACAGAATTAAACCCCAAACAACCTACTTTAGTAAGGCCCCCTCTCGAGGGGGCTCCCGACGAAGTCGGGTGGGGGAGTAAAATACAGAATTAAGCTCCAAACAACCTACGGGAGGAGTGAATTGCCACGGTAATTCCTACCACCACCGTATAAAGAATTTCTGTATACCGGGGGACGACAATTGGTGTTTAAGAAGAATCATAATTATATTCGTCCATACCCTCCGGATTTGATCGTCTTTTGGGGTTATAAAAAGCAAAGGGATAAGGAACAAACTCCTTCCGTCACTCGCTCCGCTCGTGCCACCTCCCTCAAAGATGGAGGCTTGAATGCGCATGT
>JAFYMF010000052.1 GCA_017556745.1 Clostridia bacterium | reverse complement strand
CTTACCATTTTGAGAAACAAAACAGACCGCTCTACAATCAATGTAGGGCGGTCTGCTCTTGCTTTATAAAAGAAACTCAACAAAAACAAAATAGCGTCCCTTATGGAACGCTACTTTGTTCGACAATATGTCGTTTGGTGATCCATCGGAGATTCGAACTCCGGACCCTTTGATTAAAAGTCAAATGCTCTACCGTCTGAGCTAATGGATCGATTCCTTACGGACTGAAATATAATACCATAAATCACAGGTTTTGTCAATAGTTTTTTGCGATTAACAGAAAAATATACTTAATAATTAAAAAATAAACATTAATTATCTCTTATTATTAATGAAACTCTCCACTTGACAGGCGTGTAAGTACTGTATACTTATGGAATATTGAATATTTACGATTCACTTTCAACTTTATTATATCTTATTTTTTATACAAAGTTTTTGACTTTTCTTGTTTAATTATATCTTTTAAAAAATCGAGAAAAAGCAAGATAATTATAAGTTATTTTATTATAAACGCTTGTAATTAACTTTGAACTTCTTTCTTTGACTTTCTTTGACTTTGACTATCTTTGACTTTTGAAATATAATAAAGTCATAAAAGTCAAAGATAGTCAAACAAAAGTGAGGAAATATAAATGTTGTTATCAGATAATATTGCAAAAATCATAGAAGAGATGCTTGAGGAAGGAGGAGGTATGCTGGAGTTCAAAAGAAACGACCTGGCAAACCGTCTTGGTTGTGTTCCCAGCCAGATAACCTACGTTATCTCCTCCCGTTTTACTCCCGAGAGAGGATATATAATCGAAAGTCACCGCGGAGGCGGAGGATACGTAAGAGTTGTGAGACGAAAGATGGATAAAAATCAGTATCTTATGCATTTCTTCCATACTATCGGTACCTCGCTCTCTGAAAAAGAAGCAGAAATTTTTCTTTCTAACCTTGTGGGACACGGTGTACTAACCGAGCGAGAAAAAGAATTGATACTTATCACAATATCGGGTAGTTCCCTTTCTGCCCTTTCCCCTGATGCCAGAGGAGTTGTTCGTGCCGATATAATGCGACACGTTATACTCACCCTTATGCGATAAAATAAATTAAAAAGGAAATGTTTAGCGTGAAGTATATTTCAAAAATCCGATTATCACGCACTTAAATTATTGTGCCGCTGTACGGCGGCGGAATGGAGTTTAATATGTTATGTCAGAGATGTAAGAAAAAAGAAGCTAACGTATTTTACCGTGAAAGTATAAACGGAAAAGAAACCAACTATTCTGTCTGTTCAGATTGTGCCCGTGAAATGGAGGAAAAGGGTGAGATAAAAAATCATCTTTCACATTTTGAAAGCCACCCTACCGGATTCGGTGATCTGTTCAGTTCTCTCTTCGGAGCGGTATCTGCAGTACCCGGTGTCCGTGAGGCAACTCTCGGTAAACGCTGTTCCCTCTGCGGTGCAAGTTACTCAGATATTGCAAAAAACGGCAAAACCGGATGTCCCCAGTGTTATTCTGTATTCTCGGGCGAGCTGTCGGGAACAGTCAACCGTATTCACGGCAACACTGCACACAGAGGCCGTGCCCCCAAGGCGTGGAAAGAAAAGCTCGACAGAACAGCTCTGCTTGAATCTCTGAAAAAAGAGCTTTCCGAGTCTATCAAAGCAGAAGAATTTGAAAAGGCAGCTGAACTCAGAGATAAGATCAGAGCCATAGAGAAAAGTAACTGAAGGAGGTAATGTATTATGAAATGGTATGAAATGCAGGGCAAAAACAAAGACGTGGTTATCTCCTCCCGTGTCCGTTTAGCAAGAAACATTGAGGGTTACCCCTTCCCTACAAGACTTGACGAAAAGGGTGCACAAGAGATCATCTCAAAAGTAAGAGAAGCCTTCGGCAACGAATATACTTACACAGACCTCACTGCCCTCAGTCCTCTTGAGATCAAAGGATATATTGAACGCCAGGAAATCAGCACCGACATGGCAAAAGCAAAGGGACCTCATGGACTTCTCACTTCCGACAAAAACGGTGTCAGTATCATGGTATGCGAAGAAGATCATATGCGCCTTCAGTGTGTAATGAGTGGTCTGGCACTGAGAGAAGCTTACGAGCTTGTGGCAGAGGCCGATGACAAGGCGGATTCAGCCCTTGATATTGCCTTTGACGAAAAGTTAGGTTATCTCACTCATTGTCCCACTAATTTAGGCACGGGTATGAGAGCATCGGTCATGGTATTTCTCCCCGGTATGACAATGAGCCGTCAAATACAGTCACTCTCTTCACAGCTTCAGAAGTTAGGACTTACCGTCAGAGGAATGTACGGAGAGGGGTCTGCGGCAGACGGATGCATTTATCAGATATCAAATCAAGTAACTCTCGGTATAACCGAGGAAGAAACTCTTGATAAGCTTTCAAATATAATCGATCAAATAGTTGTCAGTGAGAGACAGCTGAGAGAATCGATTATTAAAAGCGACGAGCTATGCGACAGAATAGCAAGAGCCGAGGGTGTTTTCAGATACGCAAAAATGATCTCATCCTCTGAATTCATGAAGCTTTACGCCGACCTGAGACTTGGTGTTTCAACAGATATTATTAGAGGTATCAGCTATGAAAAGCTTGACAGCCTTCTTGTGAATGTTATGCCTGCAAACCTTATGCTTGACAGCGAACAGCTTTCTGCAGACGAAAAACAGAGAGACAAGCTTCGCGCCGAAAAGATAAGAACAATCATAGGCTAACAGAGTTAATCCCCTACTAAAAAAGAAACGGAGAAAAAGATGACAAATAGATTTACCCAAAAAGCACAGAACACACTTAATCACTCTCTTCAGTATGCATCTGATATGGGTCACAGCTATGTCGGCACAGAGCATATACTTCTTGGTCTTCTTCATGAAAGCGATGGAGTTGCCGCGAAGTTACTTACCCAAAGAGGTGCAACTATCGAAAAGATCAAGAATCTGATAATAGAGTCGATAGGTACTGGAGATGCGTCACGCATTTCCGCCGCCGATATGACTCCAAGAACAAGAAAACTCATAGAAATATCTGCCATTGAATCCTCTCGACACGGTGACAGTTATATAGGTACCGAACATCTTTTGCTTGGTCTTCTTGCGGACTCTGACTGCGTTGCAGTAAAGATACTTTCCCGCGCCGGCGTAAATCTTCGCGACCTTAGACAAGACGTTTTTGAGTTCTTCGGCCGATATTCCGCAGGAGAAAGCAGGGGTGAGTCCTCAGCTTCACAGTCGGAGAGAGAGAATGTAAGAGGACAAAAGAAGCAAAAAGAAGATATACCCGGTGCACCTACCATTTCAAGCTACGGACGTGACCTTACTGCGGCTGCAAAGGAAGGCAGAATAGATCCCATTATCGGACGTGATGAGGAGATGGAGAGAGTTATACAAATTCTCTCCAGACGTCAGAAGAACAACCCCTGTCTTATCGGTGAACCCGGAGTAGGCAAGACCGCCGTAGTTGAGGGACTTGCACAGAAAATCATCGAGGGTAATGTGCCTGAAACACTCAAAGGAAGAACAGTGGTTACACTTGACATTCCCTCAATGATTGCAGGTGCCAAATACCGCGGCGAGTTTGAGGAAAGACTCAAAAATGTCATGGAGGAAGCACAGAAGAACCCCTCTATCATCCTCTTTATTGATGAATTTCATACTCTTGTAGGCGCCGGTGCGGCAGAAGGTGCTATCGATGCGGCAAATATCCTTAAACCGGCTCTATCAAGAGGGGAGATACAGATAATAGGTGCTACAACTATCAGTGAGTACCGTAAGCATATTGAAAAGGATGCCGCTCTTGAAAGAAGATTTCAGTCGGTAACTGTAGGTGAACCTTCCCCCTCTGAAGCGGTAGAGATTCTTAAAGGACTTCGCGGTAAATATGAAGCACATCATAAGCTTAAAATATCGGATGAAGCTATTGAGGCGGCAGTTTCCCTTTCCGTTCGCTATATAAGTGACAGATATTTGCCCGACAAAGCAATAGATCTTATTGATGAAGCGGCATCAAAGCTTCGTATTTCATCCCTTACCTCTCCCCCTGATCTTAAAGCACTTGAGGACAAGGCTGATGAGATAACAAGAAACAAAGAAGAAGCTATCAGAGCCCAAGACTTTGAAGGCGCGGCTAAACTCAGAGACGAAGAAAAAGCTGCAAGAGAAAAGTTTGAGGAAGAAAAGAAGCTCTGGGAAGAGAAACAAAGCGGAGATGACCTTGTGGTAGGTGAGACAGAGATAGCAGACATCGTCACCGCCTGGACAAAGATCCCTGTACAAAAGCTTCTTGAGGAGGAAAGCGAAAAGCTTCTTCGTCTTGACAGCATACTCCATGAGAGGATTATTGGCCAGGACGATGCGGTAGATGCTATAGCAAGGGCAATAAAACGCGGCAGAATAGGTCTTAAAAACCCGAAGCGTCCCATCGGTTCATTCATTTTCCTCGGTCCTACCGGTGTTGGTAAAACTGAGCTGACAAAGGCGCTGGCCGACGTAATGTTCGGTGATGAGAACGCCATGATAAGAATCGATATGTCCGAGTATATGGAGAAGCACTCAGTTTCAAAACTCATTGGTTCTCCTCCCGGTTATGTTGGGTTTGAGGAAGGCGGTCAGCTCACAGAAAAGATACGTCGACACCCTTACTCAGTAGTTCTCTTTGACGAGATAGAAAAAGCACATCCCGATGTGTTCAATATTCTTCTGCAGATACTTGAAGACGGTATACTCACCGATTCTCAGGGACGCAGAGTTGACTTCAAGAATACCGTCATAATCATGACTTCAAACGTGGGTGCAGAGGGAATGACTGTCAAGAAGAGTGCTCTTGGATTCGCCCCCTCAGACAGCTCCGAAAGCGAGAAAGATTCGGTAAGAGAAGGCGTTATGGCCGCACTTAAAGCTACATTCCGCCCTGAATTTCTTAACCGTCTTGACGAGATAATCGTATTTAACAAGCTTACCGAAACTGACATAGAAGCGATCACTCGTATAATGTTAAAGGAGCTTACGGTACGTATTGAGTCTCTTGGAGTGAACATCACCTTTAGCGATGAGGCAGTAACACTTCTTGCAAAAGAGGGCTTTGATCCAATTTACGGTGCCCGCCCTCTCCGCCGTGCTATCACAAGAAAGATAGAAGATTCATTCTCAGAGAAAATGCTTGAGGGCAAGATAAAATCAGGCGACTCTGTCACCGCTGTTGTAAAAGACGGTGAGATTTTTTACAAAAAATAATTGTTCCCTATAATGAAAAAAGAGCAGTGGCGTTCAGCTCTGCTACTTTAGCGGAGAAATCACAAACACCACCAAGGAAATTTTCTTTGGTGGTTTTTCTGTTGGTAAAAGCTTACGAAAGCCTCACTCCGGGAGGGAGCCTTAAATGCGCCGTTCCTCTGCTGATGGTGGGTTCGGGCTTCTGCCCGATTTGTGCGCTGGACATCCACGCGCTATGCTTGCCCCAGACGCGAGCGCCGGGAAAGCGGAAATTTCGCAATCGAATAACTGCACCTATGCTATCTTTTTTCAACTTCGAGTTAACACAAAGTTTCCTAACAATACCTTTACTGAAGTTGTTTTTGTACTATAATATAAGCAGAAGCAGACGTCGGCTTACTTTTTTATCAACGGAGGTATCAATATGGAAATGACTATTGGTGCAAATATTAAGCGTTTGCGCACGGCAAAAAATATTACGCAGGAGCAGCTTTCGGTTGCTATGAATGTTACCTGTGCTGCAGTTAGTAAATGGGAACGTGGCGAAACTTATCCCGATATTACGCTTCTTCAGCCGTTGGCTTATTTCTTTGGAGTAACGCTTGACGAGCTTATGGGTTACAATCAAGAAAAAATCCAAGCAGAAATTGATGAAATAATTGCTCTGTATAG
>JAFYMF010000001.1 GCA_017556745.1 Clostridia bacterium | reverse complement strand
TATAATATAGGTGTCGACAAAAGAAATGCTTTGCAAAGCAAGCTCTGAATGGGGAGAAGAAAATGAAACTTGCAATTGGAGAAAACATACGCAACTTTCTAAAGAAAAACGATTTAACGCAAGAAGCACTTGCCGATCGCTTAGGCGTAACATATCAATCGATCAGCCGTTGGGAAAACGGCACAACTTATCCCGATATTGAACTGATCCCTTCCATCGCCGATGTGCTTGCCGTGACTGTTGACGAGCTGCTTGGAATGCCTCAAATCGAAAAGGAAAAACGCGCGGTTCAAACATTTGATGAGCTTCGCCGTGAGTGTATGAAGCGTGATTATGATGCCGATAAAATTGTTGATCTTCTTCGAGATATACGCAGAAATCATCTCAACAGTGATTCTGCTTGGCGTCCGTGGGTTGAAGGAAACGACAGAGCATTCCGCGATCCTAAAATACTTCCCGAAGTGCGTTTGTTGGCAGAATCATATCTTGAACGACATCCTATGCATCCGCATACAATTCAAACAATGGCAAATGTTGAGGATGAGGAACATTTAAAAGATTTTTTAAAGAAGTATACCACATCGTTTGATTGTTCTGAACGCGCTTTAATGTTTGAAAGATATTTACTCCGTGGTGATGCAGAAAGGTTTGAGCCGGAGCGAAAATATCAATTATACCAAGCTTTCAACAACCTACTTTGTCCTCGTTATCTGCTAAAATTAGGTGAAGATGGCAGGCACAATGATTCCGCCGATGAATTTATGGATAAAATTCTCTGCATCATTCGTAGTGACGCGGTTGATGAGCGACCGGATATGTGGACGCAGGATAGAATTGAACTTGGACTAAAATCGGCAATTCGGGCAATATCTTGTGGTGAGTTTGATAAAGCACTCTCAAGAATATCCACAGTTGTTCAATTGTTAGAAGAAACTATGAGCATTACAAGCGAGGTGCTTTTGCCAACGTCCTGCCACTTTCTTGATGGAATGGAGTGGAAAGCTAAAGAAAGCTGGCATAGTGTCCACAATGATCCGGATGCTTTGCAGGAACGAATGATTTTTATTACTACAACAATGAACGGTATGATGAACGGAAACTGTTTACATCCAAGTGAACATTTATCTACTCTTCAGAGAAAAGAATTCGATGCTCTGCGCAACCATCCGGAATTTACAAAACTTTGCGAACGTGTAAAAGCGTTGATTGTTACTAAACAAAAGGAATCGTAATCCTCGCCCCGCCTTGCGCGGGGCTTCGCTTTTGTGCTCACAAAAGCAGTGCTTGTCAGGAAAAACAGATGGACTTTCGGGGACACAACCCAAAGGCTCCCTCCGGGAGGGAGCTCCCGACGAAGTCGGGTGAGGGAGAGCGCGTTACGATAGAATTAGTACAAATTCAAAGTTACGCGTGCTCCTTCCGTCACGCTTCGCGTGCCACCTTCCTCACGGAGGAAGGCTCATTACCGCCCGATAGTGCATCTAAAAAGTGTAACACACTATACCTTGCGGGGCAAGGCGTGTGAAAAAAGGACAGAGAATTTTCATGTTCGCTGTCCTTTTGTTGTAGGGGCGATTCACGAATCGCCCGATTGATTTTTTTAACATTTTTGGCGGGCGACCACTGGACGCCCCTACAAATTTGTTTTTATGGTAGCTAAAACCTGCTTTATGGAGGGCCCCTTGGACTGTCTTTTTTTATATTCAAAGCAAAAACAGTAGCTATCCAAAGAAAAGTATGGTATAATAAATTCGTGAAATAATAAGTTCAGACTGAAATACGGGAGGCTAAAAATGACCCCGAAGGAAAGAATAGAATACCTCAGAAAGACACTCAATCATCATTCAATGCTGTACTATGTATACGACAGTCCTGAGATATCCGACTATGAGTACGATATGATGTATGCTGAGTTGCTACGCCTTGAAGAAGAGAATCCTCAGTTTTTTGATGCCGCATCCCCCACTCAGCGTGTCGGCGGTACGGCTCTTGATAAATTTGAAAAATTCACTCACACCGTTCCTCTTAACAGTCTCTCAGACGTGTTTTCTTACGATGAGATATCGGCATTTATTGAAAGAGTTAAAAAGGAACTGGGCTATATACCTAAGTTTTCTGTTGAACCCAAGATAGACGGTCTGTCGGTTGCACTGATATATGAGAACGGCCGTTTTGTCAGAGGAGCAACAAGAGGTGACGGCAACGTGGGAGAGGACGTTACACAGAATCTCCGCACCATATCCTCCATTCCTCTTGTTTTAAACGAACCTCTCAGCCTTACCGTGAGAGGTGAGGTTTTTATGCCCAGAAGCAGTTTTGCCGAGCTTAACCGCATAAGAGAGGAGGCAGGCGATGATCTTCTCGCTAATCCCCGAAATGCGGCAGCAGGATCGCTGAGACAGCTTGACCCCCGTATTGCAGCAGAAAGAAAACTTGATATTTTCATATTCAATCTTCAGTCGGGTGACATCGGACAAAAAGCGGTATCGCATACAGAGATCCTAAAAAGACTGGGAGAGCTTGGACTCAAGACACTTCCCAAGCGTATCTGCACAGATGACACTGACAAGATAATAGAGCACATAAAACATATTGCATCGGAAAGAGATATCCTCCCCTACGATATCGACGGTATAGTTATAAAGGCAGACGATCTTTCTGTCAGAGCGATTCTCGGTGAGGGCACCAACACACCAAAATGGGCTGTTGCCTACAAATATCCACCAGAGCAGAAGAATACAAAGCTCCTTGATATATCTCTGTCTCTCGGCAGAACGGGTGTTCTTACTCCCACCGCTATACTCTCCCCCGTTAGACTTGCAGGTACAACCGTATCAAGAGCGTCGCTTCACAACATTGACATCATAAGAGAACGCGACATAAGAATAGGCGACACCGTTACCGTACAAAAGGCCGGAGATATTATTCCTGAGGTAGTATGCAGTATTCCGTCACTCAGAGACGGCAGTGAGATTCCCTTTGCTATGCCCGATACCTGTCCCTCCTGCGGAGGTGCGGTTACAAGAGACACAGGTGCTGACGGTGACGAGGGTGCGGCATACCGCTGCGGTAATCCAAAATGTCCCGCTCAACTTTCAAGAAACATTGCACATTTTGTTTCAAAAGCCGCAATGAATATTGACGGTCTCGGTCCACAGATAATTGATCAGCTTCTTGGTGCTTCCCTCATTTCAGACGTATCAGATCTTTATGCTCTTACTGTAGAAGATCTCATACCTCTTGAAAGAATGGGGGAAAAATCGGCACAGAATCTTGTAAATGCAGTTTCTGCCTCGAAAACCGCCGGCCTTGCCAGACTCATCTACGCTCTCGGCATCAGACAGATCGGTGAAGTAGCCGCAGCAGTGCTTGCAGATGAATATAAAACAATAGACGCACTTATTGCCGCTCCCCTTGAGGAGCTGTGCAGTATCCGCGACATTGGAGAGATAACCGCAAGGAACGTAAGAGAATACTTCTCAAATCCCGAAAACATCGCCATTATCGAGCGAATCAAATCTTACGGAATAGTTACCGAGACGGAGGACAAAACACCAACATCGGCAAAGCTTGACGGGTATACCTTCGTTATAACCGGTACTCTGCCCTCTCTTTCGAGAGATGAAGCCACTGCACTTATAAAGGATAACGGAGGTAAGGTAACCTCCTCTGTATCAAAGAAAACAGACTATCTACTCTGCGGTGAGGATGCAGGTTCAAAGTTGACAAAAGCAAGAGAGCTTGGTATTACGGTAATAAGCGAGGAACAGCTGCGAGAAATGCTGTAAGAGAAAAAGAGCTTTAAAATCCAAAAGGCGTATCTGCCATAAAGCAGATACGCCTTTTAGTATCCGTAGTATATTATTCATCCATCTCGGCAATAGCCGCTTTAATAGCAAGAGCACATTCTACTCTCTTGCGCTCAAGCTCACAGGCAATCTCGTAAGGAACCTTTATATCCTTTGAGAAATTGTAGTTGTTCGCCGCACAACCGCCGCCGCAGAAATACTTCGCCCAGCACTTCTCACACTCGGGGTTGGTGCAGATATTACATCCTGCGAACTCGCTTCTTCTCGCGTGGTCAAGCTCGCCACCAAATATACTGCCAAGTTTGTAATCGGTATGCTCAACGAACTGATGACAGGGATATACGTCACCCTCAGGAGTAACCGCAACGTACTCACTACCGGATCCGCAGCCCTTCATTCTCTTATATACACAGGGACCTGCATCAAGATCAACCATGAAGTGGAAGAAATTGAATGCATTACCCTCACGGTAACGCTTGATCATTTCCTCTGTGAGAGTATCGTATTCCTCGCAAATTCTCGGAATATCCTCTGGGCGGATAGAAAGAGGATCACTGTAAGGAAGAACAACCGGTTCAACAGATATCTGATCAAATCCAGCATCTGCAAGGCTTATAACATCCTTTGCAAAGTCAAGATTTTCTCTTGTGTAAGTACCGCGAACGTAGTAAGTTCCGTTTGTTCTCTTCTCTACAAGCTTCTTGTATTTAGGAAGAATATCATCATAGGTTCCGCTGCCGTCCATGTATGTACGGATACGGTCGTTGACCTCTTTTCTTCCGTCAATGGAAAGCACCACGTTTGACATATGCTCATTGATGAAATCAATCTTTTCGTCATCAAGAAGAGTGCCGTTGGTGGTCATTGTAAAGCGGATATTCTTACCGAATTCCTTTTCTCTTTCTCTTCCGTACTTAACGGTCTCACGAACAACGTCAAAGTTAAGAAGAGGCTCACCGCCGAAAAAGTCAAGTTCAAGATTCTTTATTCCCGCAGACTTCTCAAGCAAGAAGTCAATAGCCTTCTTCGCGGTCTCAAGACTCATAAGAGATCTCTTTCTCTTAAAATCACCGGTGTCCGCAAAGCAGTATTTACATACCATATTGCAGTCGTGTGCAATATGAAGACACATGGACTTGATGGGGATATATTTTGCATCGGGAGAGGTAGTAGCACCGGGAAGCTTCATATCTTCGGAAAAGAGCATTCCCTCGTTATAAAGCTCATAAAGCTCGCCATATGCCTCGTTTATATCGTCTGCAGTATACATAGCAAGATTATATCTGAGAGATGTGGGGCAACGGGGAGAGAGCGGAGGCTTAAGATACTGAAGTATCTTATATGAAAGCTCGCTTAAAACGTGAACTGCACCGGATGCACTGTCAAGAGCGATTCTGTGACCGCCTTGGGTAAAGGTATGTACCATATTTTTATCCTAATCCGAATTTAGGCCGCATGAACAAATGTTCCTGCGGCCGTAAAATTCATTGTTCTTTCTTATTTTTTGTTGGGCTTCTCGCACTGCTGGTTAGCTACGGTGCAAGAGGTCTTGCAAGCGGACTGGCAAGATGCCTGGCACTCACCACAGCCTGCGCCGAGGGATTTCTTAGCATAAGTAGATTTGTTGAGAGTCTTTACGTTTTTCATCTTAATGTCCTCCGAATTTATTTTATGATTTTAATTTTTTTATTTTCCTATTGCGTGAACGACCTATATCCCGAGGTCTGCCGAGATATGCCCCCATAAGAGATACGAGAACCATCCCCGCGTAAATGAGGATGCTAAGCCAAGGCCCAACACCGCCGCCACCCGCAGAAAAGATCACACGCAAAATGAAAGCAATGAGTGAATATATTCCACCTACCACTATACCTGAAAACATACCGCCATCTGTAAGACGAACAGATGCAATACCACCGGCCATCGCACCGCTCATGACGGAAATAAGGCCGAACGGAAAAATAAACTTATCAGGATCAGGCAAGGTACAGGAATAAAAAGTAAATATCAAGACAAGGATTATCGGAAATATCACTGCAATACTAAGGGAAATCAGATATCTGAGCACCTGTGTACCTGCGTCACTGCCGGAAGATCCCGGATAACCGCCTGCTTTGTTTTTCATTTAACTGCCCCCATATCATTTTTTATAAATAATATTCGGGACACGGACAAATTATTACTTCTTGTCCTTTTCGTCCTCGGTATCAGCGGGAGCATCTGCCTTAACATCGATGCTTCTGATAGAGGTCTTGAGAATACGAAGAGTGGTACCCTCTTTACCGGTCATAATGGTAACTGTTTCCTCACGGATACGTACGATCTTACCGATGATACCGCCGGCAGTGGTGATCTCATCACCTACAGCAAGGGAATCACGCATGTTCTGACTTTCCTTTTCCTGCTTCTTCTGAGGGCGATACATAAAGAAATAAAGTACGAGACCCATACCTGCAAGCATGATAATAGTGGTTATCATTCCACCTCCACCGGTACCGGTCGCAGTCCCACCCTCCAAAAGTCTGAATAACTGAAGAATTCTTTCCATGGTTCCTCCGAAAATATAATTACATTTAATATATTATACATTAATTATTGCTGTATTTCAAGGGGTTTTTATATTTTTTATCCTCACTTCTAACATTATGTTTACAATTACTGTGTTGACTTACTCCGAATATTATATTATACTTAAAAGTAATAATGAAATGTTTATAGTGATGGAGGATATAATAATGGCAGATAAAACTACCGGCGATGTTTTTATGATGTATAAGGGCAAGCCCCTTGTTCGCGAAAATGATACCTTCTGCTACGGAAGTATGAAGGACACATGTGTTCTGTTTATGCAGGTAATGACGTATAAAGAGGTTAACGGCGAACAGCTCCCCGATAAGGTTCTCGTTCAGATCCTTAAAACCGATGCTTCCCTTTCCTCAACCGACAGAATCGTAAAGCAGGATATAAAGAACGGTCTTTACGAGGCTCTTGATATCGGCAGCATCTGGCTTGAGAGATACGCAAAGTAATTTATGATAAAGACCGCAAAGATGACCTTAAGGGTCATCTTTGCTATTATACGGGGTCATATTATGTGGATAAAAACATTTTTTTCTGACTTTACCTCTCTTTTAAAAAGCGGTGTCCGCTTGATAATAACAGATATTGCCTTGATACTTGCCGCAAGAATAGTTCTTAATTCGTCAGACAATGCCGTTGCAAACAATGGAAAATCACCTTTTATTGCATCCGCGGTATCATATATAAGCTATGCAACACTTTGGATATCCTTTGCTTTGATGCTTATAATTGCAGTTATCAAACTAAAAAACGAAATGTATTCTTTTTCCAACGAAAAAAGCAAAGATAACCCTATATCTGTCTTCGGTAAAATAACATCAGCCTGTATCTCAGTTTTCCTGTTCTGTCTTATCGGTTATTTATTATTTGTTTTAGGATACACAGTCCTTTCGATAGGCGGTAACTACTTTGATTTGATATTCCACGGTCTTATTCCGCCTCTCGGATATTCCTGCACAGATTACGGTACACCTATGATCCTTTATACCGTTTTGGCAGTATCGGTGATTTTATTCTCTATCATCCTTGCCCTTGCTTTTTCGTTTACGGCATCTTCTCAAAAAAAGCAAAGAGACCGATATGCCACAGGCTACATGCTCGGTATGTATGCAATATCTCTTACAACCTTTATCATCTTGATTCTCAGCAATATCCCCCCGGCAGAGTTATTTGCGGGATATATGTACTCCGGAAGTTATTCAAACGTTATTTCTGCTTATCTTGCCGCTATGATAGCTATATTTATTCCGGCAATAATTTCCTTCCCTTTTACAATCTTTTTAGCCGCAAAACACAGACAGTAAAAACAAAAAAACTCATTTCATTCAAATTAAGGATGAAGTGAGTTTTTTTATTCCAATAATTCATTGGACATATTTAACATCTTTTGTACCGTATGGCGCATTCCATTTGTTGACATTTAATATCAGTTGTGTTACAATTAACTATAATTATTTGAGCGAGGTGCACAATATGATTTTTAGTCTTCGCAGACATATAGTTATATTCACAGTCATCTGTATATGTTTTTCCTGCTATGCTTGTTCAGGTACAGATATAAAGCATCCCGACACGGAAACGACAGAAAAGCATGAGGAAACAGTTCCTCCGATAGAAGAGATCATAGAAACATTTGATGTAATCTCAGATGGTAAGCTTCAGTTTAATGTTGTAACAACTGTAGCAGAAGAGAATGCAGCACCTGAAACTGAAAGACAGGCATCTCTAATAGTGGAGTATGCCGAGAATAACGGTATAGAGATATCCGAGTCCGACAGGAAGATATATGTAGCCAGCGCATATAATTTACCGGAAACCGAAGATATCAGTGACATCAATATACCTAAACTTGGTGTTGATGGTTACGCCATCAAGCACGCAGGGGATAACATTTATATAGTTGCCAATAACGATGCTTCACTGGCCGATGCGATCAGCTTCTTCATCGAAAACTTTCTCAATGTTGCTGACGGAAAAACAACTATGGAGGAGAATTACCGATATATTCACAGTAGCGGAATTTTTCTCTCCGACATGAAAATAGCGGGAACAGATATCAGAAAATTCACTGTAACTGCAGATAAAGACTTTGAGGAAACCGTTTCT
>JAFYMF010000051.1 GCA_017556745.1 Clostridia bacterium | reverse complement strand
GTACGGCAAAAAACATTACGCAAGAACAGCTTTCGGTTGCTGTGAATGTTACCTGTGCTGCCGTCAGTAAATGGGAGCGCGGTGAAACCTATCCCGACATTACGCTTCTCCAACCTTTGGCTTATTTCTTTGGAGTAACGCTTGACGAGCTTATGGGTTACAATCAAGAAAAAATCCAAGCAGAAATTGATGAAATAATTGCTCTGTATAGACAGCATTGGAATGACAAAAAAGGTCGTGAAATTATCGTCAAAGCATATCACGATTATCCTAATGATTATTGGATCATGCACTACTATATGTGGAATATTGGCGGTGACTTGGCTGATAACGATCCCGTTGTTCTGCTTGAACACAAGGACGAATTTCGTGCCATCTGCGAAAAGATTTTGGAGGGTTGCACCGAAGAAAGACTGCGTCTTGGCGCATGGAATATGCGTGCGAAAATTCTTCATGCGGAAGGCAAAACGGAAGAAGCGCTTGAGATTTATAAAACAAAATTTACCGATTGGTTTACCACCAGTGGACAAAAGACGGAACAGCTATTTGCAAAAGACACAAGCGAATATTATTTCCACGTTCAAAAGAATATGTATGAGCTTGTCGATTTCGCGGCAGATAAACTTGGAAGAACCGTGTTTTTCGATCCTTCTCTCTCGATGGAAGAAAAGGTGGAACGCACACTAAAATGCGGTGAATTGATGCAAAATGCATTTGAAGACACCGGAGAAGCATTTTTCCTTATGCTCGCGTGTTCTTTCCTTGGAAGAATGGAAAACGACCTCTTCTATCGAGGCGGAACTGATGAACAGGTAATCGCAGTGATGAATAAAAACCTGTATGTAACAAAAAAGGTCGAAGATATGAGAACGAAAAACGAAGCATTGAATCGTGCCTTTGACCGTTACGGCGAAGCGAAAAGCAGAAACTTTTTCAAATTTATTCTTGACTATCGTTCCAATGCCAAAAGCGGCAGACGCGCTGAGCTTCTAAAAAATCCCGATTACAGAGCAGTTTTAGACAAGTATAAATAATCATCCTTTTGCCCCGCCTCGTGCGGGGCTTTTCTTTGCTTTCTGCGCATGAAAAAAGCCATCACGAAACCGTGATGGCTAAATTCAATTTTACCGCTTATTTTGCGCGCCGTCTCGCCACTGCTCTTTTTTACACTTATGTCGTTTCTGTCAAGTTGACTTATGATCAATCAAGTGTGACACTGAACTTATACAGGTCGGTACAATACTCTGAGTCTTTATAATAATATCCAAACGCAAGACAGTCAACGGTACCATCGTAAAGAGAATTGTTTCTCGGGCAACTTATACTGAACGAGGACACGTTAAAGTCTTCAAACCAATTCAGTCTTTCGTTTTTAATAAGCGTCCACTCCTTACCCATACTGTCTGCGGCCTTGTATATTTCAAGATGCTCTTCGGTGCTTATTGGAATAGATATAAGAACAAGTTCACCATCGGAATTCTCTGCCATTCTCAGATAATAATACAGATCTTCATTATTCAGCTTCATTACCTCGTTATAGATACATTCACCGTCCGAATATATAGCATGACGGGTCTCACCGTGTGTCACTACTCCGTCGGCAATGTCATAGTCTGCCAAATAACTTATATATATTACGTGTAAAAGGCCGTTACTGTCGATGAACACGTCTCCGTTTTGGTTGTTTTGATTTATCGGAGCAATACCCTCGTCTGCTCTGCTGTAATCTGCCTCCTGAATATTTACCATCCTGCAGATACCCTTTGTCATATCGGGAATAATAAACAGATCCAGCTTATCCCAAAGATAATTAGCGTACACCGGGGTACCGGATTCAATTTTCAATTCCGGCATCATATCTACAGATATATCTCTTTCTCCCACTATAAGTGCCCCACCGTTACCGTCGGGGAAACAGTAGAAATAGGTATGCGCCATATCCTCAAGCACAGTGGTAATACAGTTATCCTGCCAGCTACCGGTATCAATATTGTATGTAAACCACGACAGCTTTCCGGGATTTCCTATACCGGAGTATATTGCGTATATCTTTCTGTTTTCAAAATCAAACATCGGCATAGCGTAACCAAAGTCTCCCGAATTCATAAATCTCGGACCGGCTTTTATCTCGGTTATACCATCATCTTCCTGGTTAATGATATACATCGCAAGCCAACTGTATTTCGGACTTGCATTTTTGGTTGTGTCAGCGGGGAAAGCCGTTACGTATATATCACCGTTATTATCCTGCGCTATATTTACAAGAGCGGCATCAGCAGGACAAGAGTCCTTATGAAGGACTGTAACATTATCCGAATCATCTATCTTTACTATGTAAAAATAGTATTTTACATCCTCCTGATATGAAACAAAAGCGACGTATGTTCCGTGGTCGGTACGGCATATTCTGGTTTGCTGACCGCCGTGAGAACCGGCTGCACCTGTATCAATACCGCCATTTTTGAGAATACTGATAGCCTCAGATACAACGATTTCTTCATTTGGTTCATCATCCTGTAGTGCGGTAGTATCTTCCGTATCAACCACGTTTCCGGAGCTGCAGGAAAGCAAAAACACAACTATAAAGGCAGACAGAAGCATAACAACAAATTTCTTCATTTGGTTTTTCTCCCACGATAAAGGTTTCACGATTTAAAAAGAGTGTCTCGGTGAGACACTCTTTTTTATTACTATTCAAAAAGAATAATTACTGAGCCTTGTCCGCATTCTTATTAAGAACAATATTAACAATGATACCAAGGATAAGGGCACAAGCAATAGCAGTAATAGTAACCTTTCCGATAGCCATTGCCATACCGCCGATACCGGTTATAAGTATAACGGAAGCGGTAAAGAGATTAGCGTTATTCTCAAGATCAACCTTCTGAATCATCTTAAGACCGGATACTGCGATAAATCCGTAGAGGGTGATACATACACCGCCCATTACACAACCGGGAATAGAATCAAGGAATGCAACGAAAGGAGAAATAAAGGCGATCAGTGCGGTCATAATAGCTGCAGTTGTAATAGTAACAACAGATGCATTCTTGGTAATAGCTACGCAACCAACAGACTCACCGTATGTGGTATTGGGACAGCCGCCGAAGAGCGCACCGAAAAATGAACCAACACCGTCACCGAGAAGAGTTCTGTGGAGACCGGGATCCTCAAGAAGATCTGAGCCAATAATGGAAGAAAGGTTCTTGTGGTCAGCGATATGCTCAGCAAAAACAACGAATGCAACAGGGATATATGCAACCGCAACAGTTGCAAGGTAGGATACGTTGAAATCGCCAACGCCCTTGAAAGCATCAATAAATGTAAACTCGGGAATAGCAAGGAAGGTCTTGATGGTAACACCGTCAGCAACAAGAGCCTTGAATGGAGCGAAATCAATTATCATAAGAGCAGGATTGTTGGTAGCATTACCTATAAGAGTGAAGATCATACCAACGGCATATCCTGCAAGAATACCGATAATAAAGGGGATGAGCTTCATCATCTTCTTACCGTAAGTAGAAACAAGGATTACCACGAAAAGAGTTACCATAGCACAGATGAAGGATACCCAAAGGTTAGGGGACATAACGAAAGAACCGTTACTATCCTGAGGACCGTAGGAGAATACGTCCTTAACAGCGGCACCCGCAAGGGAAAGACCGATAAGAGCAACTGTGGGACCGATAACAACGGGGGGCATAAGCTTGTTGATCCACTTAACGCCTGCAAATTTAACAACTATAGCAATAACTACATAAACAAGAGCCGCAAATGCAGCACCAATGATAAGGCCGAGATATCCGAGAGCGCCGTTACCGACTGCACCTGCAAAGGCTGCAAGCATAGAGCCGATAAATGCGAAAGAAGAACCAAGGAAAACAGGGCTTCTGAACTTGGTAAAGAGCTGATAGATGATGGTACCGACACCCGCGCCGAAGAGTGCTGCAGAAGCGGTCATTCCGTTACCTACGATAGCAGGAACGGCGATGGTAGCTGCCATAATGGCAAGAACCTGCTGGAAAGCGAAGATGAGCATCTGGCCAAACTTCGGCTTGTCCTTTACATTGTAGACGAGATTCATTTGAATTCCTCCAAAGATGTGATAGATTTAGGGGACCAAAAATGATCACGGCATAAAAGCTCTTCGAGATGTGTATATAATTTTCCCATCTGCGAAAAATTCTTATACCAACCCAAAGTCAATGATACTTCTTTTTTTGTGAAAAGTCAACATTAAACAGTGAAATACACGATTTATTAACTTTTTTTGTTAATATTGCTAAAATATCGACTAAAAAAACATACACTTCTTCCAAACATAAATCAGCGGCTCTGTTCTGCAAAACGGAGCCGCAAAAAACATTATAAAAACAGCGGTCTGAGTTGTTTACCCTGTCTGAGCAATTCAAGACAGTTCGGCAGAAGTTCAAACTCAGCTACAAGGGAATGAGGTTTTTTAACAATATCATCCTGACGCATGGGAACGAAATATACGTTTTTCTTCTGTAGAAGCGCGGCAATGTTTGAGAGGTTTGCCGACAGAGCATCGTTTGACGCAAGTGCTATCAAAACAGGTCTGTCTGCTCTCATTGTTGCTTTTGCAGCCATAGTCACAGATGTATCGGTTATTCCCGATGCTATCTTTGCCATTGTGTTTCCGGTACACGGCGATATTATTAGTGCCTCAAGAGGCATACTGGGTCCAAGCGGCTCTGCCGCACCTATTGTTTTCACCGATTCTCTGCCGCATATCTCTTCAATCTTTTCAATAAACTTTTTTGCCTCACCGAACCGTGTATCGGTACATTCGACCGCAGGACTGATTATCGGGAGAACATCCTCTCCGTTTTTTTTAAGGTCTCTTAATATCTCAAGAGATCTTTTATGTGTGCAGAATGACCCACACACCGCATATCCTATCATATAATCACACCTTCTTTTTTCATGTTGCTGACAACAGTTTCATATATTGATACTCCTGCGCTGACGGGACAAGTCTTACCGGGTAAAGATATAGCACGTATCATCTTTACCCCCGCCGCTTCTGCCGAGCTTGCATCAGCACCAAACGGAGATGATGCAAGTTCAACAAACAGTGTCCCCGAAAGGGAATGTAAAACTTTGTCGGTAAACAACCTGACAGGTACTGTGTTAAAGATACAGTCATATTCCGAAGAAATACCTTCAAGACCTCTGCTGTCATTGTATATATTCATACCACGGCATATCGCATCTGCAAGATCACTTTCGCGTCTTGCGGCGACAGTAACCTTTACCCCCATTTTTTTCAGTAGTTCTGCAGTAGCTCTGCCTACCCTTCCATAACCGACCACAAGAGCCCGACTACCAAAAAGTGTCACAGGTAATTCCTTTATTGCTATACCTATAGCACCCTCTGCAGTCTGGTATGCATTTTTAATTTTAAATGCCTCTTCCTCATAATAATCTTTGAATGATATTTCCCTGCCCCTGAGCATACACATTATGTCGCAGGGGATCTTTCCGCCATATACCTTGGCATTTTGCGGTATCGCCTCAACCAATTTTGTTAGTCGCAGATCCCCACCTTCTATTGAATCGGGAGCAAAGAGTCGTACTCCATCCTGACTTAGCGGCAGAGGAAGGATCACCACCGATGCACCTCTGAGAGCATCCTCAGGTGAAGTGCATCTTACCACACCGCCATAACAAATGGAATTCCCCCATACCGCACATTCAAAACCGTCCGCTGCCGCGGCTTCCGCCGCAGCAGAAAGTCTTCTGTCGCCGCCGATCACCGCTAATTTTATATCATCGTACATATATATTAACACCTCACAGTCAAACACCGTAACGCAATACTTTTTATATTCTAATAGTATGCCGACAGACTTCCTTTTGACAGAGTCCCCATCGCTCTATTGACAATCACAGCAAATTATTGTATTATTAACCGTGAGTCATAACTGCTTTTTTGGGAGGTATACAACATGAAGTTACCGGAGCTGCTCTGCCCTGCAGGCAACCCCGAAAAGCTCCGTGCCGCAATAGATTACGGAGCGGATGCGGTATATTTTGCCGGCAATGTATTCGGAATGAGAGCCGCCGCAGACAATTTCACAACAGATGAAATTAAAGATGGTGCAGATTACGCACACAAGCACGGAGGAAAGGCATATCTCACCGTAAATGTAATGCCACATGAAAACGAATATCTTGAGCTTTCTGCTTATATAGATGAAATAAAAAACACCGGTATTGATGCTGCCATCGTTGCCGACCTTGGAGTTATCTCCCTTTTTAAGGAGCAGGCACCCCACATACCTCTCCATATTTCAACTCAGGCAAATGCGGTATCCTCTGCCGCTTGCCGTGCTTATGCCGCACTTGGAGCGGAAAGAATAGTACTTGCCCGTGAGCTTACACTTGCAGAGATAGTAAAGATAAAAAACAATATTCCTGACGGACTTGAGATAGAGACATTTATCCACGGTTCTATGTGTATCTCAAACAGCGGACGTTGTCTTATATCAAACCACTATACCGGCAGAGATGCCAATCGTGGCATGTGTGCTCAGCCCTGCCGCTGGGAATATAAAATCGCCGAGGTAAAGCGTCCTGACGACATTCTCACGGTTGAAGAAGACACTCGCACCGGAGAAAGTTTTATTATGAGCTCAAAGGATTTGTGCATGATCGAACATATTCCCGAGCTTGTTCTGTCAGGTATCGACAGTCTTAAGATCGAGGGCAGAATGAAGAGTGCGTATTACACTGCGGTAGTTGCCAACACCTACCGCATGGCTCTTGACAGATATGCCGCCGATCCGGAAAACTACGTGTGTGATCCTGAGTGGCTGAGAGAGCTCTCCAGTGTGAGCCACAGAGAATATGCAACCGGATTTTACTTTGACCGTCCGGGAGAAGAGGCACAGAAGGTCACCGAAGGCGGTTATATAAGAGAAAAGGCATATCTTGCAGTTGCATCAACAGATTCAGACGAATCCGGCTTTGCTACCTTTGTTCAGAGAAATAAGTTTTCTGTAGGAGATGTGGCTGAGGTCATTTCCCCCGGCAAATGCGGTCGTCCCTTTAAGGTAACCGAAATGTTTGATGACAAGGGTAACCCCATTGAGTCAGCACCCCATCCTCAGATGAATGCAAAGGTAAAGGTTCCTTTTGAAATAAAAGCCGGAGACATCATCAGACAGAACTAAAGAAAGGCACAATCAAATTATGATAGAAATTTTAATGTCGTTTTTTCTCGGAATTGTCGAGGGAATAACCGAATGGCTTCCCATAAGCAGTACCGGACATATGATACTGGTAAACCGATTTATGGGATCAGGAGAGGGTTTCTTCTCCACAGATGTTTTTCTTTACGTGATACAGTTGGGCGCGATAATGGCTATTGTCACCTTGTATTTCAAAAAGTTGAACCCCTTTTCACCATCGAAAACGAAAGAAGAAAAGAAGGATACTTTTAACATGTGGGGGAAGGTCATTGTGGCGTGTCTCCCCGCCGCAGTCATCGGTCTTTTGCTCAATGATTTTGCAGATAAATTTGAAAATGAATACGTAATAAGCGCAACATTAATAATCTACGGAATCGCATTTATTATTGCAGAGAGAAGAAAGTGTACGGCAAAATACACATCTGTCCCCGCCGTAAGCTATACCACCGCACTTCTTATAGGTGCTTTCCAGGTACTGTCGATAATCCCCGGAACATCTCGCTCAGGCGCTACCATTCTCGGTGCAATCCTCATAGGATGCTCACGTGAGATCGCGGCAGAATTCTCTTTCTTTCTTGCAATCCCCGTTATGTTCGGAGTAAGTTTTCTCAAGCTCGTAACATACGATGCCGCTATCACCCCATGGCAGTGGATGATTCTGGGAATAGCAATGGTTGTTGCCTACGCAGTATCTATGGTGTCTGTAAAATTCCTTACCGGATACGTAAAAAAGCACGATTTCACGGTATTTGGCTGGTATCGAATTGCACTGGGTGCCGTGGTGATACTGCTCACCGTCATCCTTCCTCTTTTAACAGCATAAAGCTCATTAACCGCACTTCCCACAACTTATGGGAAGTGCTTTTGCTTTTTTTGAGTAAAAGAGCAAATTGTGACGAAAAATTAACAATTCATTATTGATAATACCGACAAAATATGGTATATTAAATGATGTAGTATTTTTCGAAAAAATTTATATTTTATAAAAGAGGTCAAATTATGTACAACAAGAAAACTATTGAAGACATTGACGTAAAGGGCAAGCGCGTTTTTGCTCGTTGCGACTTCAACGTGCCGATCGCTGACGGTAAGATCACCGATGACAAGAGAATCGTTGAGGCTCTCCCCACCATCAAGTATCTTGCATCTCAGGGTGCTCGTGTTATCCTTTCTTCTCACATGGGCAGACCCAAGGGTGAGTTCAACATGAAGTACTCCCTTGCTCCCATCGCTGAGCGTCTTTCTGAGCTTCTCGGCCAGAAGGTTGAGCTTGCGGCAGACGTTATCGGTCCTGATGCAAAGGCTAAGGCTGCTGCCCTTAAGGACGGCGAAGTAATGCTCATCGAGAACGTTCGTTTCCACGCTGAAGAGGAAAAGAACGATCCCGCTTTTTCCAAGGAGCTTGCTTCTATGGCTGACATTTTCGTAAACGATGCATTCGGTACCGCTCACCGTGCTCATGCTTCTACCGCAGGTGTTGCAGATTACCTTCCTTCCGTTTGCGGTTACCTTATTCAGAAGGAGATCAGCATCATGGGTGGCGCTCTTGCTGATCCTAAGCGTCCCTTCGTTGCTATCCTTGGCGGTGCAAAGGTTTCCGACAAGATCGGAGTTATCACCAATCTTCTTGACAAGGTAGACACTCTCATCATCGGCGGTGCTATGGCATATACCTTCAACAAGGCTCTTGGCTACGACATTGCTGATTCTCTTTGCGAGGATGACAAGCTTGAGCTTGCTAAGGAGCTTATGGAGTCTGCTAAGGTTAAGGGTGTTAAGTTCCTTCTTCCTGTTGATAACCACGCAGGTGACAAGTACGATCCCGAGTGCAACGATGTCTTCGTTGATTCCGATAATATTCCCGCAGGTTACATGGGTCTCGATATCGGTCCTAAGACTGAGGTTCTCTTCGCTGAGGCTATCAAGGATGCAGGTACTGTAGTTTGGAACGGTCCTATGGGTGTTTCAGAGTGGGAGAAGTTCGCATCCGGTACCCGCGCTATCGCAACTGCAGTTGCTGAGAGCGGCGCTATCTCCATCATCGGCGGCGGTGACTCCGCAGCAGCTATCGAGCTTCTCGGCTTCGCTGACAAGATGACTCACATCTCCACCGGTGGCGGTGCATCCCTTGAATTCCTTGAGGGTCGTGAGCTTCCCGGTATTGCTTGCCTTCTTGACAAATAATCATAGAATAAATTCGAAAGGTCGATTTTTCCAAAATGAATAAAGCAACCAGAAAAACAGTTATTGCCGGCAACTGGAAGATGAACATGACTCCCAGCGCGGCAGCAAAACTCATCTCTGAGCTTGCTCCCAAGGTAGCAGGCAAGAACGAGTGTGATATAGTTCTTTGTGTTCCATTTGTTGATATTGATGCGGCTATTAAGGCAGCTGAGGGTACCAACATCAAGATCGGTGCTCAGAACGTTCACTTTAAGGAAAGCGGCGCATACACCGGCGAGATCTCCGCAGCTATGCTCTGCGAGGTTGGCGTTGAGTATGTAATCATCGGTCACAGCGAGCGCCGTCAGTACTTCGGAGAGACTGACGAGACCGTTAACCTTCGTACCAAGGCTGCTCTTGCGGCAGGTCTTAAGGTAATCCTTTGCCTCGGTGAGCTTCTTGAGGCTCGTCAGAGCGGAATTACCGAAGAGATCGTTTCTATGCAGACCAAGCTTGATCTTGCAGGTCTTACCAAAGAGGATCTCAAGAATGTTATTATTGCATATGAACCCGTTTGGGCAATCGGAACCGGTCTTACCGCAACTCCTGAGCAGGCTGATGAGGCTTGTGGCGTTATCCGTAATGTTGTAGAGAATCTCTATGACAAGGAGACCGCTGAGGCTCTCACCATTCAGTACGGTGGTTCTATGAATGATGCTAATGCTAAAGAGCTTCTTGCAAAGGTTAACGTTGACGGTGGTCTTATCGGTGGAGCTTCTCTCAAGTCCGATGCATTTGCTGCTATCGTAGACGCGGCTCAGTAATCCGAGTATATAATTTTAATAAAAAAATAATGACGGCATGGAGGCTTGCCACTGTGATAAAAGAAATGATCAAAGGTTATTTTAAAATATCGAAGCGGCAGTTGAGTATCACACTTATTATTGCGATACTCTTCTCCATGCCGTTATTCGTTTTAGAAGTAAAGGCTGAAACAGAGGTTACCGATTCGGTAACCTCCGTTTCAATTACAAAAAATAAAGATAAGATAGAGATCTTAGCTACCCTCACCGAAAAGTATCTCTCAAGCTACAAAGGAGATCCTATATATCTTTTTGAGATTACCCCCTATCAAAGTACATCAAACCTGTCAGACTACGAACCGGTAGCTCAGGCCAAAGCATCGTCAAAAATTAAATTTGACGTATCAATATCTGCCGGAACTCGCAGTAGATTATCCTCACGTTTTATTCTCGCACAGAAGAACTACACCGGAGGATATACCCCTCTTGGTAACTCTATTTATATAAGCAATCCGGAAATATTCGCAAGTTCTACTTACGTTTATCCCGAAACACATTCTAAAAAAGGTCTTATTATAACCGATTCTACAGATGCAGAACTTCTCGGAGCTGCTAATACAGTCATCACTATTCCGATAAACGAGTATTTTCTCGGTGAGAGTGGTGATGGTGCGATTTCATTTCTCTACAATGGTAAGACATTCTACTTTGATCGTTCAAAAATCTCAGCGTTAGACAACAAAATTAGATCGTTATCAAACTCAGGAATCAATATATATCTTAACATCGTTCTGTCAGAAAAAAGCAACTGTGCGTTTGACGGTATTCACACCCTCTATTACCCAGATACACCTGACGGTGCAAAATATTATGCGATAAATACGACAACAGGCGAAGGAAATTCATACTTTGAAGCAATTATGAAATTCCTTTCTGCTCGTTACACAACGCCCGGACGTCCTTACGGTTTCGCCGGTAGTTACATTATCGGATATAACGTTAACTCCGGTAGCTATAATGCTATGGGCGAGATGGAGCTTACCGATTACACAAATAACTATGCTTCACTTTACAGAACCGCATATGCAACCGTAAAGTCATGTTACAGTAACGCAAAGCTTTTCATTTCTCTTGCCAACAATTTTACCGCGCCCTCTCCTGACCCGAGCAGTAGTTCAAATTCATTATCAGAATACACAGCAAAAAATTTCCTTACAGAATTCAACAAAGTTATCTCCGCATCCGGTAATATCAACTGGAGCGTTGCAATAAACGCATATCCTTCAGATAGATCCAACACATCACCGTGGATCGACTCTCTCGCAGAGAATAATTTGGAAACACCGTTTATAACTATGGCTAATATCGATATTCTCTGCCGTTTCCTCTCCCAGACAGAATTTCTGTTTGGCGGTAATGTTCGTCGCTGCATCGTAAGTGAATTCTCCGCAGCAACACCCGCACCAAACGATACAATTGATGTCAGTACAGCAGAAAAGCAGCAGGCCGCCGCATTTGCATATGCCTACTATAAAGCATCTTCCATTAGTTATATTGATGCCGTAATATACTCTGCACATATTGATTCGCCTGAAGGAAATCCTGCATGCGGTCTTTGGACACTCCAACCCGGTACCGAGAGTACCCGTAATTCAAAAAAGTATATTTATGACGTGTTTAAAAACATTGATATCAAAGATGTTTCACCCCTCACCGACTTTGCCCTTCCCATTCTGGGAATAACATCATTTTCAAGTGCCATCGAGGGATTTTCGTCACCTGTAATGTCGCATAGCATTACGGAGGCAGTACAAACATCGGTAGTCAATATTGAAAAGGATTACAAACCTGTAACTCTTTTTGACTTTACAAAAGGAGAAAGCCACGGTTTTACCCCGGCAGAAAACGCAGATGTCATTGAACTTCGACGCGGTGAGGATGGGGAATCTTCTCTTCTCTATGCTAAATTCGATCAGTCGGTTCCCTATGAATTTATGGGAATAGATGTAAGATCGGACAACGGATTTGTGATTCCAAAAACAAAATACATTACCGTCAGACTCATGGTAGAAGCACCTGCAGATGTTTCCTCAATGACGTTTATGCTCAGACTCTACAGCGGGGGAAAAGCAGAAAAGACACATTTCTACGAGGGCACCGCACAGATCGAACCCGGTAAATGGGTGGATATAACCTTTGATATAGGTGATTATATTGAAAGTACCGGTAATACGGTAAAAACCTTTAAGCTGTGGTTCAAGTCAACCGATGAAAAAACACACGACGGTGACTTCGGCCTTTATCTCCATTCTATTTCCACATGGAGAGACAAAGGACTTTCCGGTGTCGCAATAGTCCTCATCATCATTCTGATCATTGTTATCGGCTTTGCCGGATTTATCGGATATCTTTTTATCAGAGGTTACATTATCCGCCTCAAGAAACGCATGCGTCGTAAGAAGCTTGCTGAATTCCGTGCCCTTGAAAAGAAACGTCAGGAAGAAAAGTTAAGACGCACTCTTCAGAATATGTTCCCTGATGAAAATTTAAATGAAGATTCAAATTACGGGGACGCATCCTCTGATCATCCGGAGGATAGATAATCATGCAGTCACCCAGCAACAATACAAAAGAATCAAAGAAATACAAAAAACTGATATCCAACACAGCAATACTCGGTATCGGTACTTTCGGGTCTAAGTTACTTGTATTTCTCTTGATGCCGCTGTACACTCATTATCTGTCAACGGCACAGTACAGTGATGCGGATCTTATAACCCAGACGGCAAACCTACTCTTACCCCTTGTATCGGCAGGTGTATGTGAGGCTGTTTTCAGATTCACGCTTGATGATGCATATGAAAAAAGAGATGTATTCTCCTCAGGCCTTGTAACAATTCTTCTTGGCAGTGTAGTCCTTGCGTTAGCTTCACCTTTTCTGTCACTTATTTCTTATTTTGGCAAATATACATGGCTTATCTACCTTTACGTCATCAGCTCCTGTATCCATTCATTGTGTGCACAGTTTGTGCGTGCAGAGGGAAAAAGCGTCCTGTTTGCCGGTCAAGGTATTATCGGTACAGCTGTCACGATAGCCCTTAATGTTCTCTTCCTTGTTGTATACGACATGGGAGTTATCGGATACGTCTTATCGGTAGTTATTTCAGATATCGTCACATCTATTCTGCTTCTCTTTCCATGTAAAGTATATAAAAATATCAGTCTTTCTTTGATAAATAAAAATACGGTAAAGAAAATGCTGAAATTCAGTATTCCTCTTATACCGACTACAGTCTTCTGGTGGATAACCAATGTTGCCGACAGATACATGGTAAACTCCATGATCGGTTCCGAGATAAACGGTCTGTATGCGGCGGCCTACAAAATACCGTCACTACTGATCCTTCTGTCCGGAATATTCATTGAAGCATGGCAATTTTCGGCACTCACCGAAAGAAAGAATCCGGATGCCGTAAATTTCTTCGGGGTGGTATTTGAAAGCTTTCAGGGTGTGATGTTTATGGCGGCAACCGTCATGATATCATTTTCACAGATCATCCCCATGATTCTGTTTGCCCCCTCTTACTATGAAGCGTGGCGTTATATGCCGATCCTTATTTCCGCAACGGTATTTTCCAGCCTTGTTACTTTTATGGGCAGTGTATACCTGGTTAACAAAAAGAGTATTTTATCTTTCATCACAGCATTTATCGGTGCTCTGGTAAATGTTGTGCTCAACCTTATACTGATTCCCACACCTCTCGGCGCCAACGGTGCCGCGGTAGCTACCTTTGCAAGTTACTTCATAGTATTTATAATACGTGCTATCAATTCTCGAAACCACATTCCATTTGATCTTCATACGGTTAAACTGGTAATCAATACAGCGATTGTCACTGCACAGACAGTATTCATCCTCTTTGAGTTTCCATTGTGGCAGGCTGTACAAATACTTGCTTCTGTTATTATTCTTGTTATTAACATGTCCCCCATTCTCAAAGGTGTAAAAAGAATACTAAAAAGATAATTATAAAATATGTCCACATTGAAAGGAGATAAACAATGAAAAAAACAAAAAGACTGCTTGCGTTGTTTCTTGTGCTTGTCCTCATTATTCCCGCAATGTTTGCTTGCGGTAATACAGATGCTACAGGCAATACACCGGTAGATACTACCGCAGCAGAAGACACCACGGTAGCCGATACCACACCTGTCGAGGTAGACCCGACGCTCAATGGTATTCCCGTAGAAAACTATACTGTTGTATATTCTGCATCCGGCTTTGACTTTAATAAGAGAGCCGCAGAATATATCAGCAACCAGATCGAAATTCTCACCGGCACCGCTCCAAAGGTAGTACTTGATACCGAAGCGGAAGTTACCGAAAATGAAATTCTTGTTGGTATTACCAATCGTCAGGAATCTCTCGGAATTGATTCAGTAGAAGATAAGACTGAAGGTTTTGAGTTTCTTTCTGTAGCAAAGGATGACAAGATCCTGCTTTACGGTAATGAGTATATGATCGCCGGTGCAGCATATAACCTTATCAAAGAGATTTCAGAAATCAAAACTGTTACCATTTCAACCGAAATTACCGTTGGAGAACCTGTTTTTGAAGAAGCTAAAAACGTTATCTTACTTATCGGTGACGGTATGGGCTTCAATTCTCTTAAAATGGGTAACGAGATGTATGAGTCCGGTGAATATGCAAAATATGCGTTGTACAGCGGTAAGTACCCTCAGCCTATAATTGCAGATTTGCTTCCATATAAAGGCCAGAACTACACACACTCCTATGATAATGACGTAACAGACAGTGCCGCCGGCGGTACAGCTCTTGCGACCGGTTACAAGACATATAACGGTGTGCTTGGTCTTGACAACAATCTTAATCCTGTTAAAAATCTCACTGAGTTAGCTCAGGAACTCGGAAAGAAAACAGCCGTTATGACATCTGACGTAAAAAACGGCGCAACCCCCTCTTCTTTTTCCATTCACACAATTACAAGAGAAGATTCTGATGATATTTTAGCAGAATACGAAAAAGTGACTTTTGATTATGTTGTTGACTCCATTTTCGATCCCGCTGTAAGCTTACGCGAAGTTCTTGATTCATTTGAAAACGCCGAAAACGGATTCTTCATGATGTATGAGGAAGGTCTGATAGACAAATTCTCTCACAACAACAATTACAGATCATTCTATACCGCTTATGCAAGACTCAATTCCGCTCTTAGACTTTTCTTTGAGTTTATGATGTATAACCCTGATACCGTTCTTATACTTACTGCTGACCACGAAACAGGCCGCGTAACCTTGAATGAAGAGACAGGTAAACACGAGTTCACATACGGTGATCACACACAGGTAAACGTTCCTCTTTACGGAATTGGAGTGGGAGCAGAATTCATTGACGGAAAAACTCTCGACAACACCGGTGTTTCCAAGTTCGTTGCTCAGCTCATGGGTGTTGATGATTTCGGTGATCCCTCACTTGAGCAGATTACCGATAAAACAGGCCTTGAAACTATGACAGAAGATGAGAAGGCTCTCAAGGACAAGGAAAAGGAAGAAGCTATAAAAAATTATAACAAGAAAAATTAAAATCGTGTATTAAACACATAAGTTTAATTTTTATCTAATTTTCTTAGGTTATTTAATATTGACATTAATAAGGTTTTTCATGTATACTAATTCGTGACTCAGGTTAATTTTACTAAACATTCAAAGGAGATCAACCAATGAAAAACGCAAGAAAATTTTTAGCATTTTTGCTTGCTATGCTTCTTGTTCTTCCGACGATGTTTGCTTGTGGCAATACCGAATCCACAGACAACACCCCTGAAGATACTACCATAGCAGAGACAACAGTGATTACCCTGAATGGAGTTTCCATCACTGACTACACTATTGTGTATTCAGAGTCCGGACTCGATTTCAATAAGAGAGCCGCTGAATATATCAGCAGCAGCATTGAAGCAATAACCGGTACCGCCCCCGCTGTAAAGCTTGATACTGACTCTGAAGTAACAGCAAACGAAATCCTTGTTGGTATCACCAACCGTCAGGATTCTCTTGGAATTGAATCCGTTGAAGGCAAGACCGAAGGCTTTGAATTTCTCACTGTAGCAAAGGACAACAAAATTCTCCTTTACGGTGAAGAGTACATGATCGCAAGCGCAGCATATAACTTCGTTAAAACACTTACCGGAACCGAAAACGTAACTGTTTCAAACGAGATCACCGTGGGTGCGCCTGTGTTTGAAGATCCTAAGAATATTATCTTCTTAATCGGCGATGGCATGGGCTTCAACTCTCTTGAACTTGGTAATCAGCTTTATGAAGCCAATATGTTCCCGGATTATGAAAACGTAAGCGGTTATGACCAGCACATCGTAGCTAACCGCCTTCCCTATAAGGCTCAGAGTTACACTCATTCTTATGATGCTGATGTTACTGACAGCGCAGCAGGTGGTTCAGCACTTGCTACCGGTTACAAAACCTATAACGGTGTTGTAGGTCTTGACAAAAACCTTAAACCTGTTAAAAACCTTTCGGAGCTTGCTATAGAGCTTGGAAAGAAGACCGCAGTCCTTACCACTGACGATATTTACGGTGCAACCCCCTCTGCGTTCTCTGTTCACGTACTTGACAGAGATGATAAAGACGATATTCTTGTAACCCAGCAGAGTGGCGACATAGATGTGTTTACCGGTGTTATCCGTTATCCTGTTTCTGCTATTCGTAAGGCACTTGGTGAAATTGATAATTCCGAAAATGGTTTCTTCATGATGTATGAAGAAGCACATATAGACAAAGAATCCCATGATAATAGCCAAAAGACATTCTACACTGCCTATACCAGACTCAACACAGCTCTTAGAGTTTTCCTTGAGTTTGTAATGTACAACCCCGATACTGCTCTTATTCTTACCGCGGACCATGAGACCGGTGGAATTACCTTCAATGAAGAAACCGGAAAATATGTATACACTACAGGCAACCATACACACGTGAATGTTCCTTTCTACGCTATAGGTAAGGGTACCGAGTTTATTGACGGTAAGACCTTCGACAATACCGGTGTATCCAAGTTCGCAGCTCAGCTCATGGGTGTTAACGACTTCGGTAATCCCGAGCTTGATCAGATTGTAGACAAAACCGGTCTTGAAAAATATTCTGACTCAGAGCTTATAGCTAAGTTCAAAGAATTTCAGAATGCAAAGAAGGAATATCCCGGTAACGGAAAATTTGACAAATAAGTTTTTTAACATCCTCCGTAAAAAATATACGGAGGATGTTTTTTTACTTATACTTAATTCCCTGCTTTTTCTGTTTCGGTAAATAAATTTAACTTTTATGTGAACTTTCTCAAAAAAAGCTGTTTTGTGTTGACTTTCACAAGTCAGTTAGTGTATACTAACTATTGATCCAGATCAATTTTATCGAACTATCAAAGGAGATCTAAAAATGAAAAACGCAAGAAAATTATTAGCATTTTTACTTGCTCTGCTTCTTGTTCTGCCGGCGATGTTTGCCTGCGGTGAAAGTACATCCACAGACAATCCTGCAGACACTACCGTAAGCGAACCTACAGTAAACACTCTTAACGGTGTTCCGCTCGCTGATTATACCATCGTGTATTCAGAGTCGGGTCTTGACTTTAACAAGAGAGCAGCCGAGTATATCTGCAGCAGCATTGAAGCAATAACCGGAACTGCTCCCGCAGTAAAGCTTGATACCGAAGCTGAAGCAACAACAAACGAGATCCTCGTTGGTATTACCAACCGTCAGGATTCTCTCGGTCTTGAGTCTCTTGACGGTAAGACCAAGGATTTTGAGTTTATTTCGGTAGCAAAGGACAACAAGGTTCTTCTTTACGGTGAAGAATACATGATTGCAGCTGCAGCATATGACTTTGCTAAGAAGATTTCTGACTCTAAGACCGTAACCGTTTCCTCCGAGATCACAATTGGTGCTCCTGTATTCGAGGATCCAAAGAACGTTATATTCATAATCGGCGACGGTATGGGCTTTAATTCTCTTCAGCTTGGTAATCAGCTTTACGAAAACAATACATATCCCGAAAAGGAAAATGTAAGCGGTTATGATCAGGTGATCGTAGCTAACCGTCTTCCAAACAAGGCTCAGTCCTTTACTCATTCTTACGATTACGATGTAACTGATAGTGCGGCCGGCGGTACTGCTCTTGCTACCGGTTACAAGACCTATAACGGTGTAGTTGGTCTTGATACCGGACTCAACCGTATAAAGAACCTCACTGAGCTTGCATACGAACTTGGTAAAAAGACCGCTGTATCCACTACCGATGATCCTAACGGTGCAACTCCCTCTGCATTCTCTGTTCACGTAAAAGATAGAGAAGATACAGCGGATATTCTTGAAGCACAGTCAAAGACCCCCTTTGACCGCATTATAGCTAATATCACTGATCCCGCGACCAGCATCCGTGAAACCCTCGATATTATTTCCGGTTCCGACAAGGGCTTCTTCATCATGCATGAGGAAGCACACTTTGACAAAGAGTCTCACGCTAACGATTACGACGATTTCTATACCGCGTACACCAGACTCAATACCGCTCTCAGAGTTTTCCTTGAGTTTATTATGTATAACCCCGATACTGCACTTATCCTCACTGCTGATCACGAGACCGGTGGAATCACATTTAACGAAGAAAGTGGCAAGTATGAATTTACCTGTGGTGATCATACACACGTAAATGTTCCTTTCTATGCTATAGGTAAGGGTACCGAGTTTATTGATGGTAAGAAATTCGATAATACCGGTGTTTCTAAGTTTGCAGCACAGCTTATGGGTGTTGATGACTTCGGAAACCCCAACATTGAGCAGCTTACCGACAAGACCGGTGAAGAAAAGCTCACCGATAAGGAAGGCATTGCTATCTACAAAGAAAAGAAGGCAGCAGAAAAAGCATATCCCGGAAACAATACAGACTTTATCGTAGAGTAATACATTTTCATCCTCCGTACTATGAAGTACGGAGGATGTTTTTTGTTTATTCCTCCGCTTTTTCCTTGACAGTACGAGCAATTTATTATATACTTAATGTAATAAACATGTAAGGAGGAAAGCAAATGGACGCAGGTTATACAATTTCGGCAGTTGGCTTTTTTCTTTCCTCTTTTTATTTTAATGTAGGAGGAGTAAAAATTCTTCCGCCTTTTGTCGGGCTTCTTATTTTTATGCTCGGAATATCAAAAATGCGGAATTTCTACTCTTCGGGCAGTTCTAAGATACTGAGCATATCAGTAAAGATAAATGTCCTTGTCTCTTGTCTTGGCAGTGCAATATCCCTTTCAAAAATCTCATCCGATACCCCGCTTGCGGTACTTCTTCCTGCACTACCATACATCTATATCCTCTCAAATATTCTCTCGGCTATATGTATTCTCTTCTTCTTCATTCAGGCATCAGAGTATTTTGAAAAATATTCCATAAATGCCGGCATGTGGAAGGCGGTACGGATAGTGATTCCTGCCGTATATATAATATGCCGATTGATATACTCAGTAGGTGAATTTATACCGACTGTAAACAATTTTTCATTCATTACTGTGATAGGAACATTCATTGATCTGCTGGTTACCGTATTTATGTTTATTGCGGCATATTCCGATCATTCAGCAGTTGCAAAAGAAACATCTTATTCCGACAAATGAAGGAAAGGAAATAACTTACAATGAAAAACAAAAACACAACGCTTATGCGTTACGATGCTCCGGCACCGGAGTACAAGGACGCGCTCCCGATTGGTAACGGTACTCTTGCAGCTATCGTTCTCGGTACCACTAAAGAGCGTGTTGCACTTAACCATGAATGGTTATACCGTCATGAAAATGATGTAAGAGAGCAGTATTATACTGTTAAGGACGGTAACCTTACCGAGCTTCGTGAAATGCTTCTCGAGGGCAGATTTGCAGAAGGTTCTCTTCTTGCCAACGACATGCTTGGTGGCCGAGGCGGTCTTTACGGTGGAGAGCTCGGAACAAGAGTTGATCCTTATCAGCCTGCAGGTGACCTTTATATCTGCTGTCCTGAGGGAAGAATAACCGAGTACGAAAGAACTCTCGATCTCGAAGCAGCAGCTATGACTGTTTCCTACCGTTGCGATGGCGATAAATTCGTAAGAGAGTATCGTGCTCTTCACGGTGAGGATAAGGTTATCTGTATTACTATCAAAGCAGAGAAGCCCAGTGACTTCAAGTTCTTCTTTGACCGTAAAAAGGACTCAAGATGTGCTGTTTCTCACAAGGCATACAGTGATGCCATCGTTTTGAACGGTGAGTTCATCAAGGGTAACTGTCGCTTTGCAGACGTAGCAAAAATAACATATACCGACGGTGAAATAGTAAAATATGATGACAGACTTGTCATCAAAAACATGACCGAAGCTACTGTATTCGTGAATATTGCAGTCACCGATAAAACCGGTGATCCCGAGAAGATCGCTTTTGATGCAATTCCGAACAAGAGCCTTGATGTTCTGTATGCACAGCATAAAGAAGCATATACAGACAGATTTAACCGTTGTTCTCTTGATATATATGCCGAGGACGATCTTCGCTCTATGGACGTAAGAATAGAGCATTATCGTGACGAGGAAGAGGAAGATGCCGCAATGCCGGTACTTTACTTCAATTACGGTCGTTACCTTCTTATCTGTGCATCCGGTGAACTTCCGCCTCATCTTCAGGGTAAATGGTGTGAAGACCTCCATCCTGCGTGGGAGTCTGACTACCACATGGATATCAATCTCCAGATGAACTATTGGCCTGCTGAGACCACCGGTCTTTCCGAGTACACCTCCTCTCTCTTCAACTACTGTGAGCATCTTCTCCCCGGCGGACAGAAGATGGCAAAAGAGCTTTACGGCTGTCGCGGTGTATGGTTCCCGCTCTGTACCGATGCATCCGGTAACGCTTGTACCGATAGCTACGGTTGGGGCGTTTGGGTAGGTTGTGCACCTTGGCTTGCTCAGCACTACTGGTGGAGATATGAATACAGCCTTGATCTTGACTTCCTCCGCGACAGAGGTTATCCCTTCATTCGTGAGGTTGCAAGATTCGTATCTGATTACCTCTATGAGGGTAAGGACGGTAAGCTTCACATAGTTCCCTCTCAGTCTCCCGAGAACAGCTTTATGGAAGCTATTGACAAGGGCTTCAGAAACATGCCCGTTACCAACTGCTATGACAGTGCAATGGATATTGCACTCTTTACCACCACTCTCCAGAATGCTATCAAGTGCGCTGAGCTTCTCGGTGTAGACGAGCTTGAAGCATCAACATGGAAATCTCAGCTTGAGAGAATGCCCAAGCTTGGTGTAGGTAAGAAGCGCGGTCTTCTTCTTGAGTGGGCTGATGAGTACGAGGAGCAGTATCCTGATCACAGACACTTCTCACACCTCTGGAGCGTATATCCTGCAGACTTCCTTGATGAGACTCAGCCCGAGCTCTTTGAGGCTGCAAGACGTTCTCTTGACGAGAGACTTAGCCACGGTGGCGGACATACCGGTTGGAGCCGTTCTTGGACCGCTTGTCTGTACGCTCGTTTCGGCGACGGTGAAAAGTGTTGGGAGCATCTCACCGCACTTATCCGCGATTTTGCTACCCTCTCTCTTCTTGACCTTCATCCTCCGCGCATATTCCAGATAGACGGTAACTTCGGTGGTACTGCAGCAATCGTTGAGATGCTTATGCAGTCCTACCACAGCATTATCGATCTTCTTCCCGCGCTTCCCTCCGCATGGCCTAACGGTAAGGTTTCCGGCCTCCGTGCTAGAAGCGGATTTGTTGTAGATATCACCTGGAAGAACAGTGCTCTCGACCTTGCTGAGATCACCTCTGAGCTTGGCGGTGAATGTAAGCTTTCTGCACGTGCAGCGTACAAGGTTACCTGCGACGGTGTTGAAATCGAGACCACCAAGTTTGACCGCGGTGTTTCCTTCATGACTGAGAAGGGCAAGATCTATAAGATTACTCTTGTATAATTCCGATATAAGCAGAAGCCCTGAGGTCTACTGACCTCAGGGCTTCTTTATTTTTTTTAGGTTCTATAATAAAAGTTGGGGTAACCAAGTAGAGCTTACAAAAAACTAAATAAACAACAAGCAGCCGCCTAATCGGCAGCTGCTTGAACATCTTTTTATTCGATTTCCTTTTTATCTCTACCACAACTATTGACATAGAGCCAAAATAAAAAGCAGAGACACATCCGAAAAGAAGTGCCTCTGATTTTTTATTTTAACTACACCCATCAAAACCTGAAATAGATAAAGGGGTTATATGCACCAAGTGCAAGCTGGATAGTACACAGGAAAAGCACCGCAAATACACCAATATCGTATGCAACCGCCGCAACTGTAGGAAGCTGTCCGTTTCCTTTTGCAACAAGCTTCTCTTTTATTATCTTTGCTATAGGTGTGCTGAACAGTATCGCCGCACAAAGTGCTATAATGAATATAGTATTTACGTCAGAATGCTGCATAAGGAGTACCGCATTTGTATCTCCTATGCCGAATCTACCGTACGCACCAAACATCGCCTTGATATATTCAAGTATACCTCCTACCGACTCCTGAGTAAATATTACCCAACCGAAGACGATAAAGAACAAAGTCAGAATATGGGAGAACACCTTACTGTGTTCAAAAAGCTTGAGCATGAAGAATTTTTCAAGTACGAGAAGCAGACCGAAATAAAGTCCCCAGATAACAAAATTCCAGGAAGCACCGTGCCAAAGACCTGTCGCAAACCAAACGATAAATATATTAATTAGCCAACGGGGTTTCGAAACTCTGCTTCCGCCGAGAGGTATGTAAAGATAATCACGGAAGAATGTTGACATTGAGATATGCCAGCGTCTCCAAAAGTCTGTAACCGAACGAGCAATATATGGATAATTAAAGTTTTCAAGATAATGGAAACCCATCATTCTGCCCATACCTATTGCCATATCAGAATAACCTGAGAAGTCAAAGAATATCTGGAAAGTATAAGCTATAATAGCAACCCATGATCCTACCATACCAAGGGAAGAAGGCGCATACTTAAAGAGAGCGTCTGCTGTCTGAGCCATTATATTCGCAATAAGTGTTTTTTTACCGAGACCTATTATAAATCTTCTTGCACCTACAGCAAAGTCATCTATAGACTCGGTACGCTGATTAAGTTCTCTTTCAACAGTCTCGTATCTGACAACGGGACCCGCTATCAGCTGTGGGAACATAGCAACGTATGCGCCGAAGTTTACAATGTTTCTCTGAGCCTTGACCTTTCCTCTGTATACATCAATAGAGTATGACATGGTCTGGAATGTGTAGAATGAGATTCCTATGGGAAGAATTATTTCCGGCACAGGGATCGCAAGACCAGTAAGAGAATTGAGAGTAGTAACCATCATCATAAGATATTTAAAAATTGCAAGCAGACCAAGGTTACCGGCAAGAGAAACACCAAGGAATATACGCTTTTTTGTAATATTTCCTTCTTTTTCGCCTTTTTCAATCATTATACCACAGGTATAATCTAGGATAGTAGAGTATATCATCATAACGATATACACAGGCTCGCCCCATGCGTAGAATATCAATGAGAAAACGAAAAGAACAACGTTTTTTCCTTTAGTACCGAAGAAATGCCCCACTGCATAATATGAGAGGAAAAACAAGGGCAGAAATGCAAAAACGAAGGGTAAATATGAAAATACCATATAAAGCTACCTCACATTCCTTTCTCTGTCAGTTCAGCTTAAGCAGCGAGTCATTAAAATAATCACAGTATACTCTGCTGCTGATCTGAACAAGAACCACGTCTGTTATTCCGTACTCATTTATAAGATCCTCATATTTGTACTCAGGCATTTCGAAATTGTTGTCTACATATCTGACATAAGTCTTATCAAAATGTGATGCCAATGGTTCAAGAAGAGGAGGACAGTATGAATCACCTATTATGAGAAGATTACGACCTGTGTTGTTCTCGGGATAGGTTAATTCTCTGTTAATACGATAGAACTGCATATAATGGTTATAACTCTTTTCAGTATTATAACCGCCGTTTTTATATATGAAAAATGACTGTTCCGTAGTATTCTTTCCACCGTAAGACACATTATCCTCACGGATAGAAGTATGCTTGGGCAGGGAGAAATCCGCCGCCGCAAATATATCGTACATAGTATAATCGGAAAGAGCAAGGTCAATAGATCCGTACATCTTGACCTCATTATTGAAGGTGTTTATTTCAGGCACTCTGATCTCAATGTCGGGATAATTTTCCTTGAACATAGATGCTATACGGGTATAACCCTCGGTATAACCGTAAACATTCCAGTGATGGTCGGTGCGATAATATTTGGTCAGTTTATCCTCATAGCTATCTATCTTGACGAAATCGTACTGTATTCCATCATCAAGTTTGTCAAGGAAACTATGGAAGATATTATACTTTGATTCAGAGGGGACAAGGTCCTTAAACACCTCGGAGTCCTCAAAGCAGGTAACCGGGAAAACGTACCAGTTTACCTCCGGCATACGCGATGCAAAATCGTTGATCTTGGCAGCCTGAAGCTCCATTTTCTCATATAGTTCAGCCTGAGACTTTTCAGGCACGCGTGCATAGAATTCTTCCGTAGGTCCATTTTCTTCAAGCTGTACCGCTACTTTATAATACCTATAGAAAGAATCATCGTCTATATATTCCGCCTTTCCCTGCGGAATATATTTCGGCACCTCTATAACCGTATCTGTGGTAGCATCAGATGAATCCTCATTTTCACCTGGGTCAACAGGAGTAAGTACAACAAGCTCATTACCCTTTTCAAGTAAGTAAGCAGCGAATGATTTGTTAAGAGTGTATTCCACACTTTTTGCCGCTGTAGTTATGTTAACATAAAAAGGAATATAGTTTGTATAGACATCGGCTACACTTCTCTTTCCCTCCTCGATAGCATTAAACAGAGGGGCACCGAAGGTACCTTCTTCATATACCTTTTCAACCTCGATAACATTACCTACATTAGCAGTTTTTACTATTTCCAAATGGGTCAGAACCGCGTTAAGAGGTGCTGATATCATTACTCCAAGAATAAAAACACAGAACACTGAAACAAATATCTTATTACGCAAATATACCACCTTCTCTACCTTTTTATTTGGATTATAACACATATACATAAAAAAATCAACAAATCATCATATTTTTTATTAGTTTCCTATAGAGCATTTACCCAAAGATAAGTCATTTATTCAAGATTGACAAGGTAAACAAATGATGATACAATGATGAGTAGTATAAATAAAAATTAATAACAAAGAAAGAGAGCCCTGATGATGAGATTCGGAGATTTTCACACACATACAGTTAACAGCGACGGAGCAAACACAATTAAAGAAATGGCAGACACTGCGGTTGAGCTTGGCTTCTACGCTCTCGGAATTACAAACCACGCTCCGATGCCGACCAGCGGAGGATTCTATAACAGACAGGAATGGCTGCTTGAGATCGTACGTGAGGTCGAGGAGCTCCGCCCACAGTACGAGGGTAAGCTGGAGCTGTTTGCAGGCATTGAACTTGACATAAACACCGAACTTGACGTTTCTCCTCTGGATTATATCATAGAAGCAAACCACTTTCCCATAGCTCCCGACGGTGCAACATGTGTAGTTGACTGGGGGGTCGACAATGTTCATAAAGCTGTAAATGAGCATTTTGGAGGAGATATATACGCATTTATTGCCAGATATTTTGAGGAGCTTTCCCGTGCCGGCGACAGAGGTCCTGCAACTGTCGGACACTTTGATCTCATAAACATTTATAACGAGGACGATTGTCTCTTTTCAACCAAAGACAAGAGGTATATTGACGCCGCATTCGGTGCGATAGATGTCCTTTCAAAGAAGGACGTTATCTTTGAGATAAATACCGGCGCACTTTACCGCGGCCAGCGTACACAGCCCTACCCTGCACTCCCTCTGCTGAAATATATGAAAGAGCTTGGATGCAGAATAATTCTTGACAGTGACAGTCACTCAACAGATATGCTCCGCGGACACCGTATGCTTGATGCACTTGAACACGCAAAGAATGCAGGATATAAGGAAAGCGAGATAGAAAAATACCCTCTTCTGAGAAAGAAATAAATAAAAAAATCCGCCAAAGGGAGCCTTCCATAAAGCAGGTTTTACCTACCGATAGAAAATCATCCTCGTAGGGGCGTTCTGTGAACGCCCGCGGGCGAACGCAGTTCGCCCCTACGGCAAAAAGGACAGAGAATTTCACGTTCTCTGTCTTTTTTCACACGTCTTGATCTTCAAGGTATAGTGTGT
>JAFYMF010000050.1 GCA_017556745.1 Clostridia bacterium | reverse complement strand
TGTAACACACTATACCTTGCAAGCAAGACGTGTAAAAAAAGGACAGAGAAATTTCACATTCTCTGTCCTTTTCCGTAGGGGCGAACTGCGTTCGCCCGCGGGCGTTCACAGAACGCCCCTACGAAGATGATTTTCTATCGGTAGGTAAAACCTTCTTTATGGAAGGCACCCCTTTCACAGCTTTTTCTTTTGGCCGAAAGTCTGATCACAAGATCCTTCGGCTGTTTATCTTATTGCTCAGCAATGCTAATGGCATCTCTGGTATACTCAGCATTCAGGCGGGGCTGATCAATGTATTTATCAAACATTCCGACCAAAACACCGTCTCCCGGTTTCATGGAAGTAAAAGCCTCCACAAAAGCATGACGAACCTGCTCTTGTGTCGCACAGCGGCGTCCAGCACCGAGAATTTTAAGGGCAAATGTAGGGGCGGTAAGCTGTCTAATAACTTCATACATTTTGGGGATATCGCTGTCCTCAAAACGTTCCCCGGTTGGATTTACATCCTGAGAACGATCGGGCTGAGAAAGATTGTAAAGAGAAGCCATGTAATAGTCCGGCTTAAGTCCTTTTTCTTCCGCGTAGGCAAGCACCTCGGGAAAATGTGCACAAATGCCGCAGGGCAGGTTTTTACGTCTGACTTTGTCAAGAAGTTCCCCAAGGCGGTCAAGCATACCTGCAAGGTACAGCTCATCGGTGAGCTCTCCGTGAATACAGATGGCAGATGGAGAATAATCCATCATCGCATCCAGCTCCTCATCAAAGGTGGCTATATTCTTTCCGGTCTGTGCCAGCCAAAGGAGATTTCCGCCACTTTGACGGTATCTGGCGATCAGATCCATCACCGGTATACTGCCGCGGGACTGTACGGCATTGATGCCTACCTCTTCGCAACGTCGAAGCATGGCAAAAGCCTGTTCATCCGAAAAATGATTTCGCATGTCGTTATCTGTATCTGCATCCAGATGTGATTTTCCGGTAAACGGATTACTTCCCACAATAAGTCGGGTCACTTCTAAATCTCGAATTTTCATAGTAGGCAGCATGACATTATCCCTCCGAGCAATTGATTTCCAAATAAAAATGACTACATTTTTTGATTTTTTATTTTATCATGAAACCGACCTTTTGTCAACTTTTAAGCGGTTAAGCATGTCTTCATCTGAATCAGATAGAGATAGAGGTCAGTCGGTTTCCGTCAGCAGATAGTGCAGCATCTTTTCCGGATTATCTAAAAAACGTTTTGTTATTTGATAATGCTCTGTATCCCTGTAGTTCACCTTTTCAATTCCCTTTTGTGAAAATTCAAGGATCTCAGCTCCGGGAAAAGTCATTAATATGGGTGAGTGGGTTGCGATAATGAACTGAGAATCTTTCTTTACAAGCGTGTCTATCTCCACCATTAAGGTGAGAAGCCGCATAGGCGAAAGTGCGGCCTCCGGTTCGTCTAAAATATACAGCCCGTTTCCCCTGAAACGGTTTTGAACAATAGCCAAAAAACTTTCCCCATGGGATTGCTCGTGGAGTGAAACTCCTCCGTAGCTCTCTATTACAGGCGGATCAAAGGAAGGTAATTTGTCCATATTATCTATATTTGTAGCAACGTTGTAAAGGCTCTCGGCTCTCAGGAAAAATCCGTCCTTTGCATGCCCCGGTTTAGACAGAATAAGATGCTTACATAATTCCGAGTGGGTTTTACCCGTCGAAAAATTGAAGTTTTTCGTTCCACCCTCGGCATTAAACCCATAAGCTACCGCTATTGCCTCAATCAAGGTGGATTTTCCCGTTCCGTTCTCACCCACAAAAAAGGTGACGTTTGAAGAAAAGGATAACTGCCTTTTGTATGACAAATATTTTACCACAGCCAGATCCTTCAAATATGAGTCTTTATCCAATTTGTTATCAAACAGGATGCTGTCAATGTATCTTGCAGACATAAAAACATCTCCTCTGTGTATGTATACTTCTGCGTACAATAACGCATCTTCTATTGATTCAGTATATCACAGTACTCAAGTGTTTTCAATAAAAAACAGCATCCCCGAACAATATTCGGGGATGCTTCGTTGTTTGACAAACCTAATATAATCTTATTGACGTGTAAAATTATAATTTTTAAGTGTAATTTAAAAACTTGTTTGTTATCAGAATTTTCTCCAAACCATTTTATCAACCACACCGGTATATGACTGAATAATCTTGACGACCTTGGTAGACACATTTTCCTCGATATAATCGGGAACCGGAATACCGTAATCACCTGTCTCATTCATAGTAACTGCCGTATCTACAGCCTGAAGAAGTCCCTTTTCATCAATACCCGAGAGGACAAAGCATGCTTTGTCAAGAGCTTCGGGACGCTCGGTAGATGTTCTTATACAGATCGCAGGGAATGGCTTACCGATGCTTGTAAAGAAACTGCTTTCTTCCGGAAGTGTTCCGCTGTCGGAAACCACGGCAAACGCATTCATCTGGAGGCAGTTATAATCATGGAATCCAAGAGGCTCATGCTGTATAACTCTCCTGTCAAGAACAAATCCGCTGGACTGAAGTCGGTTTCTGCTTCTGGGATGACAGGAATACAAAATAGGCATATCATACTTTTCTGCCATTTTGTTAATAGCCGTAAAGAGACTGCTGAAGTTTTTCTCGGTATCGATATTTTCCTCTCTGTGAGCGGAAAGAAGGATGTACTTTCCCTTTTCAAGACCAAGACGGGAGTGAATATCACTTGCCTCTATCTCGGCAAGATTATTGTGAAGCACCTCTGCCATGGGAGAACCTGTTACGTAAGTACGCTCTTTGGGCAATCCGCAATCGGCAAGATAGCGTCTTGCATGCTCGGAATATGCCATATTCACGTCAGAGATTATGTCAACTATACGGCGATTTGTTTCCTCGGGAAGACACTCATCCTTACATCTGTTACCGGCCTCCATATGAAAGATCGGTATATGAAGTCTCTTTGCACCGATGACGGAAAGACAAGAGTTGGTATCTCCAAGAACCAATACAGCATCAGGCTTAATCTCTGCCATAAGTTGATAGGACTTTGCAATTATATTTCCCATAGTCTCACCAAGGTCAGAACCAACTGCATTGAGGTACACCTCAGGATCAGCAAGCTTTAGATCCTTGAAAAATACCCCGTTGAGATTATAGTCATAATTCTGTCCTGTATGAGCAAGGATTGTATCAAAATATTTACGGCATTTCGTTATAACGGCTGAAAGACGTATGATCTCAGGACGTGTGCCTACTATGATCAAAAGTTTTAATTTACCGTTGTTTTGAAAACAACCTTTTTTATTTTCGGTTTGCATATTTAATCTCCTAAAAATCCTTTTCTGTCAACCTTGTTTTTTAACAGATCTTCCGCATTCTCTTCGCCTCATCACAAAGATATAGTACATCAGCAAAATCAGGCAAATACCCGAGATTGCTCCGAAGGTGTCTATCATAACATCGGTAAAAGAAGACGTACGTTCAGTAAAACGCTGTATGATCTCGTCACACGAAGCCACAAAAACCGAATATGACAGTGAAGAAATGAACGAAAACCACAGTTTTTTCTTAAACTGCAGAAAAAGAAGCATTGCAAGCACACCGAGTCCGAAAAACTCTATTATGTGTGCACTTTTTCTGACAATAAAATTCCAGTTCAAATTGTTATTCGGGACAATCTTATTCGCTACGGTTTCTACAATTTCCAGTATAACATCGCTGTCTCTGCGAGACTGTTCACCGTTTTTTAGAGAATTAGAAAGAATAAATACAGTGCAGAACAATAAAGGCAAAAAAAGCACCGTTATTTTAAAGTGTTTTTTTGTCATTATTCTACCGCTTCAAAAAAAGTATCGGGATGACTCGGATCAAACTGTTCATTTGCCCACATAACGGTAACAAGATTTTCTGTTTCACTGAGATTTATAATATTATGGGTATATCCCGGGAGCATGTGAACTGCCTCGATCTTCTCTCCCGAAACTTCGAAATTCAGCACCTCGTCTGAACCTATCTTTCTCTGCTGGATAAGTCCGCGGCCGGCAACCACAATAAAGAACTCCCATTTAGTGTTGTGCCAATGCTGTCCTTTTGTAATGCCGGGCTTTGAAATATTCACACTGAACTGACCGCATTTTTCGGTTTTCAAAAGCTCGGTAAAGCTACCTCTTGCATCCTCATTCATCTTAAGGGCAAATGACACCTTTTCTTTGGGAAGATAACTGAGGTATGTACTGTACAGTTTTTTTGCAAAGCTGTTATTGGGAATCTCCGGCATAATGAGAGTAGCTGACTGCTCTTTAAATTTTTCAAGCAGATCTACTATTTCGCCTAATGTCACCTTATGAGTAACGGGCACAGCGCAGTATTTGCCGCCGTCACAAAGAATAGTGTCAATACCTTCAAATTCACATCGATGCTCCTTGCTCTCAAGTGCTAAAAACATTTCAGTTACAAGGTCATCGATATACAAAAGCTCAAGCTGAACCGCCGGATCGTTTACCGTGATGGGCAGATCATTTGCTATATTATTACAGAAAGTAGCGACAGCGGAGTTATAGTTGGGTCTGCACCATTTGCCAAAAAGATTCGGAAAACGGTAGACGAGAACTTTTGCTCCCGTTTCTTCACCGTATGCAAAAACAAGCTCTTCCCCAGCCTTCTTACTTCTTCCGTAGTCACTGTCGTAACGGCCGATACAGGTTGCCTGAATTGATGATGAAATCATCACGGGACAAGTATTCTTGTGTTTTTTCAGTGTTTCGAGGAGGATACTTGCAAAGCCGAAATTGCCCTGCATAAATTCCTCGGGATTCTGAGGACGGTTAACGCCCGCAAGGTTAAAAACAAAATCCGCTTTACCGCAGTACCCATCAAGAAGTGCAGGATCGGTATCTATATCGTATTCATAGATTTCACCGATCTGAATACCGGGACGAGTTCTGTCTTTACCGTCTCTAATATTTTTTAAACTCTCACAAAGGTTTTTTCCTACGAAACCTTTGGCTCCGGTTATAAGTATGTTCATATTTTTATTTAATTTTCATCTTTATTATTTTTATTATACCAATTCTCAAAACCGTCTTCGGTTTCAAAGGCAAATTGAAATGCCATCTGCTCTTCTCCACTCAGTGCCTCGAACTCTTCCCATGTATATTCCGACGGCTTTTTGGCACCTTCTTCTTCCCATTTATATTTCTTCTGTTGTGCCTTATTCATCCATTCTTCAAATGCTTCTGTGCTCTCAAAAGTATTCTGGAATGCCATCTGCTCTTCTCCACTCAGTGCCTCAAACTCTTCCCATGTATATTCCGACGGCTTTTTGGCACCTTCTTCTTCCCATTTATATTTCTTCTGTTGTGCCTTATTCATCCATTTTTCAAATGCTTCTGTGCTCTCAAAAGTATTCTGGAATGCCACTTGTTCCTCTCCGTTCAGAGTCTCGAACTCTTCCCATGTATATTCCGACGGCTTTTTTGCACCTGTCTTTTCCCAAGGATACTGCTTATCATTTCCTTGTGCCTTATTCATCCATTCGTCAAATGCAACTGTACTCTCAAAAGTGTTCTGGAAGGCCATTTGTTCCTCTCCGCTCAGTGCCTCGAACTCTGCCCAAGTGTATTCCGACGGCTTTTTGGCACCGGTCTTTTCCCAAGGATATTGCGTCTTTACGGGTTGGGTTTCTACAGGTTGGGGTTCTACAGGTTGTGTTTCTATCGGTTGTGTATCATCAGGAGGGTTTACCTCAGGTCTTTGCGTTGTTACTTGTGTATCACTTGAGGCTTCTGTATCTTTCCCCGGTTCTGCTATACCGGGTGTGTATGAGGTTGTGGGCACAGTACTTTCAGCCAGGGAAGTCTCTGTATCTGACGGGCGATTTTTATTTAACCACTCATCGAATGCTTCCGGGCCTTCAAAGCTGTTTTTAAACATAAGCTTTTGATCATCGTTCAGTGCAATATATTCTTCCCAGGTATAATTAATTTGTGGACCGTGATCGATTCCCGGTGTGTTTTGAGAATCATGAGGCTCATGAATTCCTTGAGTATCTTGAGATTCGTCTTCTGTATTATCTTCAATATCGTTATTACCGCAACCGATCATAAAAACAAGCATAATCAATGCTGTCAAAATACCAAAAACAAATCTTAATGATTTCATAGTTACCTCTTTATACTTCTTATTTTTTCAGTTCTTCCTGTATATACTTAAGAGATGCGATCTTAGCCTTAGTTTCCTCAACAGTCAATAACTTTGTGTTACTAGAATTAAATTCGGTAAGTGTGTTTCTTTCTGTATCGCCTTTATTAAAATACTTATCGTAGTTGAGTCCGCGTTTATCACAAGGTACGCGGTAGAAATCACCCATGTCGATAGCGTTAGCACATTCTTCGTTAGTAAGCAATGTCTCGTACATTTTTTCGCCGTGGCGTATACCGATAACTTTTATGCCATTCTTATCTCCGCCAAAAAGCTCACAAACAGCCTCTGCCTGAGTCTGAATGGTGCACGCAGGAGCTTTCTGAACAAGAATGTCTCCGCTCTCACCATGTTCGAACGCAAAGAGAACAAGATCCACCGCCTCATCAAGAGACATAATAAATCTTGTCATATTACCATCGGTAATTGTAATGGGATTTCCGCTCCTTATCTGATCTATCCAGAGGGGAATAACAGAACCGCGAGAACACATTACGTTACCATAGCGAGTACAACAAATCTTGGTCTTCGCGGGGTCAACTGTTCTTGATTTCGCCACTATAACCTTTTCCATCATCGCTTTGGAGGTACCCATTGCATTGACAGGATATGCCGCCTTATCGGTAGAAAGGCAAACAACATTCTTAACTCCTGCTTCAATTGCGGCAGTTAAAACGTTTTCTGTACCTAAAACATTAGTTTTTACAGCCTCTATCGGGAAAAACTCACATGACGGTACCTGTTTAAGTGCGGCTGCATGGAATATGTAATCTACTCCGTGCATAGCATTACGCACCGACTGAATGTCGCGTACATCGCCGATATAAAATTTGATTTTTTCCGCCACCTCAGGCATCTTAACCTGAAACTCGTGACGCATGTCATCCTGTTTCTTTTCATCGCGTGAGAAGATTCTGATCTCTCCTATATCTGTGGCAAGAAAGCGGTTCAGTACCGCATTACCAAATGAACCGGTACCGCCGGTGATAAGAAGCGTTTTATTTGTAAATAGCGACATAACCTTACCCTCATGTTCCGTTAACTTTTTTTGGTGAGCTATAACCACCGACTAAGTCGGTGGTTATAGCTTATACTTTATACTTAATAAATTCTGTCAATGATACCGTAGTTCTTCTTCTTATTGGTATCGTCACCAACATGATACATACCCTCAACAGTGAAGTCATCCCAAGGATGCTGTCTCTTGCGGAGCAGGATCTGGAACGCGCGAAGCACGCTGCCCTGGCTGATCAAAAGCACCTTTTTACCTACATACTGCTCATTGATAAGGTCAAGTACATCTACACAGTTTGCAATTACCATACCCCAAGAGGTTCCGCTGGGAGTTCTGGCAAACATATTGTTTTCTATTTCTCTGGCAATAAAAGTGGGATTATGCTGAAGATCCTCAAAGGACTTATATTCCCAACCGGTATTATCAATACCGTGAAGCTTATGTACCTTAATTGCCTCGAACTTCTGAGGTCTTTCCATTATGATGAGCTGTGTATTTACTACACGCGGAATAGGACCGTAAAGAGCAATATCAAAATCATATGCATCAAGCTCTGCAGCCTGCTTTCTCGTAATTTCGATTCCGCTCTCGGTAAATCCACAGTTATTTGAAGTATCACACATAAATTCATGCTTTGCAACAGCCTCAGTCTCTGCGTGACGGATAAGGTGTATTGATTCACATCTTACCTCGGGAACAGTTGTTCCGGGGATGTAATCAATTTTTCCTGTTTCCTGGTCTGTTACAATGCCGTATCTAAGCAAATTCTTTGTTATATGTACCCTTTCGGACATGGGGATGCTATTAATATCAAACATATATATCTCCCTATTATTTCTTAAGTAAGTTAATAACCTTTTCGGTCAGTTTATTTTCAATGATGTATTCGTATACAGCATTAGGAACCATGTCCTTCCAGTCACTGCCCTCTACGATCTTTTGTCTGATCTCGGTGGAACACATTGCCTTCTCTCTCTTATCGAAAAGTACGTGTGTACCGTAACCCAGCTCCCCAAGTCTGTGAAGCTTTTCATAACCCCAATCGTCATAGATAGTGAAGAATGATGTTGCGCAGAGGGGCACATAGTTATACAGGATCTCAGGACGTTCGATGGGATACGGAACAATCTCAAAATCCTCTCTCGGAATACCTGCCTCCAGCAGGGCAAGCTTTACCATATTAAATCTTTCATAATAGGTAAAGGGGTTTGATGCCGCTTCACTTCTGTGGGGATCAATTTCCTCGCGGATAAGAGTAGCATTCTCGGGGGAAGTAATACCCACGATCAACTTTTTACACTGCGCTTTCGCAAGCAGTGCGTAGTTCAGGTGATCATTGTGAAACAGTTGAAATCTGCCATGAATGAATCCTAATTCTACCATTTTGGTTTCCTCCATTAATTTGATTTCTATTTTAAGACCTAATTAAAAGTTAGACCCAAAATACGATTTCTTTATTATTTCTTTACGCAGATAGGGCAGAGCTGTTTTTGCTATACCCGACTTAAAATGAACATCAAAGGTCTGTTCAATTTTTCTTTGATGCTCTCTGCTGCTGCAGATAAAATAATTACAGTTATGCTGAATATCTATTATATTTAACATCCAGCTATCCCAAGAGCTGTCGAACCAAAGGCAGATTTCCTCGGTTCTTGCTAAAATGCTGTCTGAATCCCAAACGGCTATCTGTCCCATACAGGACGGTAAGATAGGGTTGTCACGAATACTTTTAACGTCCCCGAAAAGAGCGTTTTTGAGATCCGCTTCAACCGTTTTCTGAACCTCGGAAAAATACAGGGCAGGAAACTCTTCACTGTCCTCTATTTTCTCACACAGTTCTCTGTAAACTACCCTGTCCTCCTCGGTTGTGTTAGCGGAGGTCAAGTTCAGAGTATTATCTAAAATAGCGGCGATCAGAAGACGTGCTGTGGGCGGTGACATTTTGTCCTCTAAGCCTGCCTTCTTCCATTCACGGTAGATCAGCGTTGCCGCCGCCCCGATAAATTCGATATGAGCGCCCTCGCCGATTCGGCTTGTCCAGTATTCCCCAAAGCCGGCGTGGTGATCGTAAAGCTCCGCGACCCTATCTAAAGGAACAGAACTTTTCAAAAAATCCGGATCGGAAACATCAACTATAATATATTTTGCGTTATCCTCGTCAAAACCGGACGGTAATTCTCTTGCGATCAAGCTGTCTTTGATAAGAGACTTACAGACACTGTAGTTACATGGAGCCTTAGAATAGGCAACAGCGTTTTCTCCCTGCAGCTGTAGCAGTTCCGCCATAGCCACCGCACAAGCATAAGCATCTATGTCAAGATATGTAGAACCGGCGGTAATCAGAATTTTTTCGGAAGACTTTATCATAAAACACCACCAACATAATATGAAATCTTCTTTTATAAAAAAATTTAAATAAACTTATTAACCAATTTTTTTATTACCGGAATATGTTTAACAGTCATTACAACAATAAGACCTATGGACCAAACAACTAAACACCATATCAATGATGCAATAAACGATCCCACCACAGGCAAACACAAAGTATAAACAACACTTGTAAAAGCCCGTATAAATTTTTCTATTAAATAAACTCCGAATACTGCACTTCCCATAAGGACAACTCCGGACTGAATCCTAAGGTTGACAATTCTTCGGGCAAAGCATTTTACGAGATAATATACTGTAACGGTTGGTACCGCGATAAAGTTATTGAAGAAAAGCTCTAAATTTTCGGCTCCTTCGGCTCCGTTTACCACTGCCTTAAAATGTGTCATCACACATGTTACGGATATTACTATCAAGGACAAAACGATGCCGGTTAAACCGATTTTTATCTTAATTCTTTCAGGATCGAAAACGTACTCAAGATAATACCCCATTAACCCAAAAAAGACACTTTGGCTCATAAATAACACGGGACGAAAATCACCGTGAATTGTAACGTTTCCGTTTGATAAGCAATATTCTAAGCTCGGCAACACGCCGACCATAATTATATATCCTATAAAAAGATACAGAAAATCTTTGTGCTGCATACTCTTAACTGTTTTTCGCAAAAACGGAAGCATCAGCAAAAATCCAATATAACTATATAAATACCACAGTGACGTGGAAGCACTGTTTCCGTATATGTATGTAAAAAAGCTTAAAACACTTATTCCGTAGGATCTTTTTAACCAAAGATAATACGGAACAGAAATTAACAACAATACAACGGTAATACGCAGTATTCTCTTGAGAAACAGTTGTTTATACGTTTCTTCCTTTGAAAGCAGAAGTGCACCGGAAATCATAAAGAAAAGCGGAACTGCTATCTTACAAAAAACAGAAGTCGCCATATAGACAAAATAAAAAGGAGAGTCGACTCTGCTTCCAAACAGTGTATATCCAAAATTTCCTGTATGATTAAATATAACTAAGTAGATCGCTATAAGACGAAGTAAATCCAAATGGATCAGCCTTGGTTTTTCCAAACCCAAACCTTTATTTGTCTCAGCCATAACAATACCTTTCTTTTTGAAAGTCTTACCTTCTGTGACACACTCTTTTTGCCATGGAAATAAGAACTTTTGGATTCAGACCTTTGAGCATCAAATAGTTATTCTCGCGAATTGGTTTAAAAACAAATCCAATAATAACATTGGTAAAGAACTGGGTAATGACAGAAGCAACCGCAGCACCGATAGTTCCCCATATCGGAATCAAACAAAAGTTTAACACTACGTTAGCGCCGGCACCGGCTATGTTTATCCCAGTCAGATACTTTTGTTTATCCTCTGCCAAAATCCATATATTACGCACGGAACCGTAATGACCAAAAGTAATGTACCAAACGGAAACCGCAAGAATTCCGGCTGTTTTCAAGTATTCTGTTCCGTATAATAAATACACAATCGGCTGAGCAAACAAAGTCATGACTATACACTGAGCCAATGACAAACATGTTATAATGCTGTAGAGTTGTGTTATTCGCTTTTGATAAACTTCTTTATTTTTATTTTTTTCTTCTAAAATAATCGGCCTTGCCGAGTCAATAATTGCAGTAAACACAAAACTGCTAATTCCAATACAGGTTATAGCGGCTGAATAATACCCTGTTTCTGCCTCTCCGATCATCAAGTTAATCATGATTCTGTCTGTATGCTGGAAAATGATCACCATCAAACTGGGAATTATATAGTATTTACTGGCAGACAACATCTGTTTTCCCAGTCGCCAATCCACGGAAAGGCGCTGTCCACCCACCTTATGATAGATGACCATCAAGATAGCAGAAATCAGAAAATAGTCAATGGCATTTGAAAAAGCAAACCACACAACACTTTTTTGCGATACAAGCAAATAGATCTTATATATCGCAACAACAATATACGCAACAAGTGCGGCAATAGATGGGTATTTGGAGAGCAACTTAGACTGGAACCAATATTGAGTCATTTCCGTTGCATTTAATATCAATGTCAAGCTGTACAATGCACAAACAAGAATTGTTTCCGTTTCACCGGCATTAACCAGCATCACGAAAGCAACAGAGCCAACCATACAGAAAACAGCGGAAATAATGTTAAGTATAATCGAAGTTCCAAGTATCGCACCCTCACGGTCAGGATCCTTGATGAACTCCTTAACTAAGGTGTGCTTCAACCCGAGCTGCATAATAGGCATTGCAAATGCCACCACCGAAGCAGCATAACTGATAACACCGTAGTTTGACGGACCAAGATACCTTGCTGTAATCAACCCTATTATTAAATTAAGTATAGACTGTATGATTTTACATCCTATTATCCAACCTGCATTTTTGAATACGCTGTTTTTCAAAGTTTCTCCTTATGCGTTTTTATATGTCGCACTGTTGTTATCTATGATATTTTAACCGAACCGCCACCTTATAAAGTGGATACAGACCGTGTGATACGATCCAAGCTAATTTTTTATGATGTGAGTTAATTGGCTTATGGTATTTATATAAATCGCGAATAACTTTTACGCATTGATTCTGTATTTTTTTGTGTTTTTTATCTGTAGAACTACATAACACGTCCAAAAATTGCAAAGTTGTTCGCACTTCCATGTTATATGCATACTCAATATACTGTGGATAATCGGTAGCAATAAGTTCCTTTTTTCGCTCGCAAAAATAAAGCATTGATAAATATTTATCGGAAAACCTTTGTCGTGAACACGAATTATCTCTGATATTATATTTATAAACCGGCACATTGTGTTGTACCATCATAGGCTTTCTCATATAACACTGAAACATGAAGAAGCCATCCTCGTTTATGTTTTTTCCAATTTCGAAAAGAATGTTTTTTATAAAACTGCGCCTAAAGAGCTTACCCCAAACAGCATTTATATTGTATGTGCCATTCAAGGAAAGAAGAAGGGCATCATCCTCCTGATAAACAATATATTTGCCTTCCTCACAAGAACCTGAACCGGACTTTTGAGGAGCCCAAACAATATCAGCTCCGTATTCCTCGACATCATTCAACAGAATCTCTACCGCATCTGAATATAATTCGTCATCGCTATCTACAAACATAATAAAGTCTCCGGTTGCACTGTTTATACCGGTATTTCGGGCACCCGACACACCTTTATTTTTTTGGTGTATAACTATAATACGGTCATCCTTTCGAGCATAATCATCACATATCTGAGGACACTTATCAGGCGACTCGTCATCTACTAAAATAATCTGCAAATTTTTATATGTTTGATTACGAACCGAATCTATACAAGCAGGAAGATATGCTTCTACACCATAGACGGGGATAACAATACTTATTAATGCATTACAATTACAGTCCGGCATATATATCTCCTTTTAAAAAACATTTTATCAATATTAGCCACAGCATTACTGTGTTACCCACTGCACGCCACGTGGAGGCTTTGATCTTTGTGCAGTTCCCCCCTCCGAAGAGGGGGAAACTCTTAAAAGTAGATAATTAATAAACTAACTTTCCTTTCTCATCAAAGGTATAATAGCCTTCTCCAAATAATGCTCCATCAGGGAAAGTCATATTCGCTACATACTTTGAACTGAGCCAAATTCTGGTATTACAAGCAACCTTGTGGCCATCACTGACAAAGTAGTAATCACCGTCATATTGAACCAATTTATAAGCTGTCTGCTTAACCCCGTTGATATACAGATAACCGTCGATAACACCATTATTTATAACCATCTTACCTTCCGAATCAAAGGTAAAATATCCGGCCTTCATTGGTGTTCCGTCGTCATATGTATGACCTGTAACAAAGCTATCGGAAAGATAAATTGTTGTATTAACCGCAACCTTGCGTCCATCACTTACAAAGTAGTAGTTACCGTCGTATTTAACAATACAATATCTTTCTACTCTTGTACCGTTAATGTACATATAACCGTCGATAACACCATTCTTTATAACCATCTTGCCTTCTGCATCAAAGGTATAATTTCCGGCCTTCATTGGTGTTCCGTCGTCATATGTATGACCTGTAACAAACCTAT
>JAFYMF010000007.1 GCA_017556745.1 Clostridia bacterium | reverse complement strand
TCACCAAACGACATATTGTCGAACAAAGTAGCGTTCCATAAGGGACGCTATTTTGTTTTTGTTGAGTTTCTTTTATAAAGCAAGAGCAGACCGCCCTACATTGATTGTAGAGCGGTCTGTTTTGTTTCTCAAAATGGTAAGTCGCCGTCATCGTCAATTTCAGTGAAATCGTCAACCGCAGGAGTGGTCTTTGTTTCCTCTGGAGTCTCAAACTGATTGGCAGAGAAATTGACGTACATTGACTTCATTGTGTTACATTTCGGTGTGTGGAGAAACACACAAGAGATTGGCACACCTTTTTCATAGGCATCTATGCACAACTGGTAATCGGGGTTAGGGTATTTATTACTATTTTTTCCATTTTTCTCAAATACCATAATGTTGACATATTCTGTTCCGTAACTGTCAAAAGACTTTATTCCGATTGTAAGATAACCTTTTTCGGCGATTAAGGGCGAACATCATGGTGGTGTGCCTTTGAGGTGATTTACAACAAAGCGGTGGCACACAACACACAACTTTGGATTGATGTGTGTAGTTTTCTTGTTTGTGTGATTTTTAAAGATATTAAATATTCCTCCTTCGTTTTGTTCTCTAATATTGCTCCTACATTGTATTATTGAATACAATGACAGCATGACACACTTTTCAAAGAAATGTAAGAAAAAAGGGTTATGACATTTCTGCCATAACCCTTTAAACTAATACAAACGAGTTGTTAAAAAAGATTATTCAATTTCAATACCAAACCGAGAATCATTCCAACAACGGAAACAACAATTAGCGCAATTAAGAACACCAAGGACCATTTTTTATCATTTGCACAGTTGATAAACTTTTTCTTTTTTACAAGAGTGCATTTGTTCATCAAAAAGGCTTTTACTTCGTCAACACTTGCATTAAGATTGTCTTTTTCAATTGTAACGTGCAAATTGTGTTGAAGATGAAGCAAGATAAAGTTTTTTGTTTCATAGAACTTCGTTATTTGATGATAAAAATATTCTCTTTTTAGTTCGTCAACATGTGAAACGATTTTATCCTCGAAAAGTTCATAATTCAAGGTGCTTTCTTTTCCTGCTGAAATTAAATTTCGTTCATAGTTGATTTTGATTGACTTTTTAGTCCGAAAATATATTAAAAGCATTAAGAACGATATGAACGGACCGAAACCAACAGCAATATCATAATTACCAACTAAAAGATTTATGCCGATTAAATAGGCGACTAAACAAAAGAAAACCAAAAATATCTTTTTCGTTCTGTTATAACTAACGGAACAAAAATCATAAAACAATTCTTTGTTCATCAAAAACTTTGAACTGTAAATAGGTCTTTTTACTTCCTCGTTCTCAACATTAACGTTTACACTGTTTTCGTTCATAGAGGAAAACCTCCTTATATGTATTTTTATTTATTATACCACAAGTAAAAAGTGATTACAATGCCTTTTGGGTATTGGCTTTAAAAGCCCGTTATGGTATAATGTATTATATAGAAAGTGAAGGCTTGCAATGAAAAAGCAGTTATTTATGCAAGATACAGTTCCCACAAGCAAAGAGAAGAGTCCATTGAGAGACAACTTGAAATCTGCCACAAGTTTGCAGAAGACAACGATTATGAGGTCATTGCGGAATACTGCGACCGAGAGCAATCGGGCAGAACCGACAACCGCTTGAACTTTCAAAAGATGATGAAAGATGCCGAGCGGAAAGAGTTCGATGCCGTTATCATTCTGAAACAAGACCGCTTTGCGAGAAATCGTGCAGACAGTCAGCAGAACAAATTGCGGTTAGGTCTGTATAACATACGGTGTTATCGGTAACCGAACCAATCCCCGAGGGTTCAAGCGGTATCTTAATGGAGTCGCTTTTAGAGGGCATTGCCGAATACTATTCTGCTGAGTTGTCCGAAAAGGTTACAAGCGGAATGAGAAAGAATATTTTGAAAGGTACGGCAAACGGCAGTTACAGACCCTACGGGTATGACATTGTAGAAAAGAAATATGTGGTCAACCCCTACGAAATACATCTTCAAGTTTCTGTTCATACTTTTGACGGTGTTGGTGCAGGTGGATGCGTATGTGGTTTTGTTTTCATAAATAACGCTTCTGAAGTCGTCATTAAAGTGACCGCCGAGGGTATATACGTACATCCAAGCGGTATCAAGCTTCAGCTCGCTTACTATGGTGCCGATCATCTTTCTTGAGGTGGGATCGCTCATATACTGACCTTTAAGTGCCACGTTAAGATATGCGGGAACAGTCTCACGGTAGCTATAAGATGCCATGGCTTCAAGCACGGCTCCCATTGCCTCGAGTTTCTGGTTGGTGGTTGGAACGGCAAATGCCGTATAGATGTCGTGGGCGTGAGAAAAATATTCCTTTTGATGTTTGTCATATTTCGGGAAAGGAACCACACCGTAATTATCTTGCATATTTCGGAGAAGCGGATCCTCCGCGACCTCAAGTTTGTTTCCCATAAATACCAGAGTACCGCCTGTAAACTTGGTGGCAATATTATCGATAAGAGCGGTGTCGAAGATACTATCCTCCGGTACGTAACACCCCGGCATATCATTGGCAAGGTATCTGAACTTTTCAAGTGCGGTATAAAGCTTATCCGTATTAATATCTACCTCAAACCAACCGTCTTCCGTCTTGCTGAAAACGTTGATATCAAAGCTACTCCACATAGGATCGGTTCCTATGTATGAATTAATACCAAGGCCGTAAAGATCTTCTTCGTCCTCTGTTGTACTGCCGTTAAGGTCGTTGTAAATGCCGTTAGTAAGCTCGATGAGTTTGTCAATCGTTTAGTCTCCGCTTTCAACAAGCGCATAGATATCAGCCATTTCGGGAATGTTCACCGAATAACTTTCGGTCAGGGTCTTGCTTAAATATATTGCCCAAAGACTTTGTATCAATGAACGTGCGAGAGAACCGCTTGCAAAATACAGACATCCGTCAATTTCAGCGGCATCGGTAAAATATCTCGGCCACCAGGGCTTGTCAAAATCAAGATGCTCGACCGTATGCAGATCTGTATAGTACCCGTAAAAAAGGGTATCGGAAAGAGTAAATACGGGGTTAGAAACTATTTGGAAATTATCCTAATCGGATACCATCTGCTTTTCAAGCTCTGTACGGATCTCGGCACCGATTATCTCTATCTCAACACCGAGACGATCTTCAACGAATACTTCTCTGTTATAGATAGAATCGTTTATTACGTCGCTGTTAAGAGATTCAGCCGATAACTCGTTAACGGCAGTTCTCTGTGTTAATATCTTTATCGTTGTGTCAAAGTTAATTCCGTCGGGAAGTTCGTCCGGTTCGTAGTATATATCCGAAGTATTGGTTTCTGCCGGCTTTTCAATTGTGGTGGGATTGAGCGTGCTTTCGTCACCGCTGTTACTGCTGCAGGCAATGAAGAGCACGAGCATGCAAAGGATCAGAAATGTACTTAATACTTTTTTCATACTATAATCAACAATTCTTTCTTGAAAATAGTGGTTTCCTACTAATTTTAAACCAATAATACCGGGTTGTTAATATTATATTTGTCTACGAGAGCTCTGCGTATATAATCACTTATGCAGAATTTTTCTAAATGTTGTTTTTACAAGAGTATAATAAAAAAACTGTTGCCTTAGTGACAACAGTTTTTTATTACTTCAGCTCATCCAACGGCAGAGAATAGCTGTCGAAGAATTCTTTTATGAATATGTCTGCCTCGGGGCAGTTCATTTCGCTAAGAGAGGAGAGGTTGGTCTCAAGAGCGGTCTTGAACTCCTGATTCCCCATTTTCAGTTCTTCCGCACACTTTATGCAGGCAGACAGCTTATCAGCGGCCTTGACGATTTTTTTTAGCTCCTCGTCTCCGTCAATCACTTCTGAATAGTAATCCTTGAGATCGTCCGGCAGATAAGAGATGAGTCTCTCGTTTGCGTTCTTTTCTATATCCTTATATGCGTCCTTTATAGCAGGATTAAAGTACTTGATGGGGGTGGGCATGTCACCGGTAATAATCTCGCTTACATCATGATAAAGAGCAATTACAGCGGCACGCTCGGGATTATAGCTTTTACCGAGTCGAGTATTACCTATTACCGCCAATGCATTGGCAATGACCGAGACCTCGTATGAATGTACTGACAGAGATTCGTTTGTAGTGTTACGCATCAGCGACCAACGGTTGATGAATTTCATTCTTGATATATATGCAAAAAAGTGGCTCATGGTGACCTCTCTCAAAAAATCTTTTTTTCAGTATATCACATAAACGATTTTTTATCAATCCTATATGGTATCTTTCAAGATCTGAATACATATTTTAAGGCACTCAGAGATATTAGGTTGACTGCAGAAGAAAAAAATGATATTATAATTATAAAATAATACTAAGGGAGATCCTTATGAAAATTGTAATTACAGATGCAGGTACGGTTTTTGACCGTTACGTTTCCTCAGATGTTTTCTCGGAATTTGGAGAGGTAGTAAGTCATCATCTGCTCAAATACGATGAGTTGGCTGAGAATATAAAAGATGCAGATATCGTACTTTGTAATAAGAGCCTTATGAATGAGGGCTCAATCAAAAATGCGGAAAAGCTCAAATATATCGGCCTTTTTGCAACCGGTTACAACAACATCGATACTGTATATACAAGAGAACGCGGCATCACTGTGTGTAACGCAGGATCTTATTCCACCGATGCGGTGGCACAGCATACCTTTGCACTGATGCTTTCATTTTTTAGCCGTGTGTCGGAATACAGTAATTTTGTAAATAACGGCGGATGGAAGCGCAGTGAGACCTTCTCGCCGTTCATCTGTACCCATAACGAGCTTTATGGTAAGACTCTCGGTATTATCGGTTACGGCAGTATCGGTAAGAAAGTTGCGGCTATCGCATCTGCTTTCGGTATGAGGGTACTCTGCTATACCAGAACGGTGAGAAATGAACCGGGTGCAGAGTTCGTTTCATTTGAGACTTTGCTTCGCGAAAGTGATGTTGTCAGCGCTCACTGTCCTCTTAACGATAAGTCTCTTAAAATGTTTGGCCGTGAACAGTTTAAGATGATGAAGAAGACTGCGGTATTTATAAATACCGCTCGCGGCGGTGTTGTTGATGAGGCAGCATTGAGGGAAGCTCTCGATACAGGTGAAATAGCAGGTGCCGGAATAGACGTGCTTACCACTGAACCTATGGAGGATGAATGTCTTCTCTTCGGCGCACCTAACTGCATTCTTACCCCCCACGTTGCTTGGGCACCTGTTGAGACAAGACAGCGTCTTATATCTATAGTTTCCGACAATATCAGGGCATGGCTCAACGGAAATCCTATCAATGTAGTTAACTAATATGAATATAAAAATGGCGATAAGATGACTCTCGAACAATAGCCTCTTACCGCCATTTTTTATTATTTAACAGTTGCTATTAATTCAACATCCCAGGCAGGAACATATCTCTCTCTGCGCATATACAGCTTATACTCGGGACAAATACTGTTTATGAGACAGGGAAGAGCAAATATGTCTTCGCTTCGGTGGTATACCGAGACAATGAGATCGGGTTTGTGTTCTCTTATCTGCTCGATCGATCCGAGAATAGCCCCTTTCTCTGCGCCTTCAACATCGTATTTTATCATATCTAACTTTTCACCGCGAGAAATTGAATCTACCGAGCGTATGATAATGGTGTCCTTTCCTTTTTCAGACAGTCCCGAATTTCTGTTACCCTCACTTGAAAAAAGACCCTCGCCGTCTTTTTCACCTGCGGCAGCAAAGATAGGGATCACTCTGCCTTCAAGTCTGCTTTCTGTTATGAAGGTAGTTAGCTTTTTGTAGCTTCTCTTGTCAGGCTCAATTGCATATATCTTTTCAACTGAATCAGTTACAGATAACAGTTCCCTTGCGGTATCTCCGTTATAGGCACCGAGGTCGGCGGTTATTCTGTAATCCTTTGGTGACAGGATACCGCAGAGTACATCCTCCCGTCCTGCATCATCTCCACCGAGATATGAGATATTACCGCTGTATTTAAAATCTATTACATTGCTGAAGACCTCTTTTGATCTTTCATCTGCGAGAGATGAATATACACGGTCTATCTCAGCCTCGTGATGGATAAAAAAATCATGGTCAAAGAGCTCTCCTCCGCAAACGGGAACGTCGGGGGCAACCAGTTCTTTTTCATTGGATATTCTGTAGAAATTCTCCATAACGTCCGGCAGGGAACTGCCAAAGGCAAGGACAACTGCGAAGTCGGGGTATTTTTCTTTAGTCTCAGAGTAACTGAGTACCTTTTTTGAGTGGAAGGTATGCCCCCTCACAAATCCGTCGCTTGCAAAAAAGTCGGCGATTTCTATTCCTTTTTCATCAAGGACACGTAATATCTTATCTGCTCCGTTACCCATTCCATACATGCAGATAGGCTTATTTAAATTTTTCAGATAGGTCCAAGTATCATTTGCGGATCTAAGCTTCATAGGTAAATTCCTTTATAAAGACTCCCGTCCGAAAAAGGACGGGAGTTCTTTTTTTATTTTATATCTATCTTTGCTATAGCAAGCTTCTCCATAGGAGATTTTTCACCGAAAGAGTAGGCAACCAGCATCTTACCGTCGTTTGTAAAGAATGCGGCGGGATGAGAGTAACCGAATGCGGGATCGTTCTCTATTACGTTTATTTCACCGTAACGGGTAGCAGTATGGTCAAGAGCAGACCAAACGAGAGATGTCTGTCCCTTAGTACCCTCTGTGTACTCTCTTCCGTTATATATGGGAGTGGGATTCCAGATGGCATAGAAATTACCATCCTCAGAATTTTTTGCTATCTTTAGAGGGGCGCAGGGAGAAGAAAAGTGAGAGGGCTGAGCTATCATAAAGTGATTACCGTTATCGGTAGAATATGATTCATACTGGCACATCTTATCAGTGCTCCAGAAAACCTTGACTGCCTTGGGTGCGATCTCGGCTATAACTGCGTTCTGAAGACCGGCAGATGTATTAGAGAATTGGTAGAATACCTCGTCGTAGGAGGATACCCAAGTCTCACCATCGTCATCGGAATATGTGAAAGCAGCGTATGCGCAAGGATCAACGTGGGTGTTTTCACCTGCTTTTTCATTACCGGTATGATATGTTATGGGAACGAGTATTCTTCCGCTTGAGAGACGGATAACACTGTCATTTACCATCATGTGGTAACCGTCATAAATAGTGATAGAGCAGTTACGAACATCGGCGGAGAAAGTCTTACCATCATCGCTCGAACGAGCAATAACAAGGTGATGAACCCAATTAGGAGTGGTTTTTACGAGATAGAAAAGCCCAACGTCACCGTTCTGCATACGCATAAGAGTGGGCGATGAAACGGTTTTAACTCCATGTCTTGATGGATCTATGAGGAGGTAGGGATCACCCCAGGTCTCACCCTCATCGTAAGAAACTCTTGCCACTATCTCGGAAGGTGCATTATCGTCGCAAGCACATGTACCGCTGTAGCGTACATAGGCCATCATTATTCCGTTATCTGTGAGCCTGAGGAAGGTTGCTTCACAGTTGCGGCAGAATTCGGGATCCGCCACAGTCATTATCTTCTTTACCATTGTATAGTTCCTCCGATTTGATAATTTACAGTTTGATCTTAGCGATGGTGAGTTTTGCGAGTCCTATGTTGTCATCAGGACCGCCGCTGCAGTATGCCATAAGCATCTCATCTTCGGCAGTAAACAGAACTGCCGGATAGCAGTATCCGTGGTCCGGCTTTCCCTCTATCGTCTTTATTTCGCCGAATGCGGATGCATCTTCATTTAGCTCTGCATATACATAAGGGGTTCTGCCCCAATCGATATGGCGGAAAGGACGTGAGTTATAGAGCGGAATTGGATTCCATATAGCATAGAGTTTACTTGTAAACGGGTTTCTTACAATCTTGAGAGGGGACCATGGTGCTGTGAAGCATGAGGGCTGAGCCGCTGTCCAATGTTCACCACCGTCAAAGGAGAGCGCCTCGTACTGATACATTCTATCTGTTCTGAAATATGCCTTAAGAACGTTGGGAGAAAGCTCGATTACGCCGCCCTCCTGCAGACCTCGGTTGGTACAGTTAAACGGAGGACAGATAAGATCGGGAGAGGTTTTCCAGGTATAACCATCGTCATCGGAATAGGTGACTATACCGAATGAACGAGGACTGATACGGGGACGAATCTCACCGACCTGCTCCTTTTTTGCTCCGGGATGAATGTGAAAAACAGCAACAAGTCTTCCTGATGAAAGTCTTTCAATTCTTGAGTTGTTGAGGCCGAAACGCCCGCTGTATTCCTGCGGATCACAGAATGAGCAATGATGGTAGGTCTTACCCTCGTCGCTTGATCTCAGTACAATGTGTCTGCGGTTAAAACGTTCAAAACCGGGCTCGGCAAGACTGAAAACAAGACCAATATCCCCATTCTGCATACGCATAAGGGTAACACTCATGATATTGGTGACACCGAATTCCGATGGGTGGAAGAGAGCTTCCGGTTCGGTCCAGCTCTCTCCGTTGTCATATGAATAACAAACTGCCAAAGCGGCATCTGCATCATCTTTGTGTGAACCACCAAAGTATCTTGAATATACAAGCATTATACTGCCGTCACGGAGACGGATAAAATCTCCTTCACTGTGACGTGCAAAATTTTCATCAGGAGTAAAGGTTTTTATTATTCGTACGTTGTTTTCACTCATTGTCTGTTCTCCCATGATTATTTGCTAATCAGTTATTTCTGTAGAAGTTTATAAGACAGCCTGCAAGGATTATTCCGCGCTCATCTTCGGTAAGAGAAGAGAATGAGAGAGGCATTTCCACAGTTTCACCGCTGGGCTTGATAACGTATGCTGTAACGGAACAGGTGTTGTCTCTTACTGCACTGAGTACGTCCTTCAAGAATATATAATCACCAATCTCAAATGGCGGCTCACCGTCAATTGTAAGGGGAAGCATACCCCAGTTGATAAGGTTACTGCGGTAGCGCTTGGTAGCATATTCATGAGCAATGTTAGCCCAACCGCCAAGTACCTTCTGGCAGGAAGCTGCTTGCTCACGGGCGGAACCGTCACCGGGTTTGTTTGCATATACAAGGCTTCCGATGCTGGTGTTCTCAGGTGAGAAATCGGGTGATATTTTCTTGGCTGCGGCAATTACGGTATCAAATGCGGGATCAAGATGGGAGAATTCCTTACCCTCACGTCTTGCACTCTCAAGCTCTGCTATGGCCTTAGCTCTGGATACGTATTCGGGATCCTTTCTTGAAAGAGCGAAGGTAGAAAGCTTATAGGGGTTAGAACGGTAGGAAGATGTTTCACCAGAGGGGATAAGCTCATCGGTGGTGGTAACGGAGTCGGTAATACGTGCCGCTACCTTCAGCACAAGATCGTTTGTAAGGGGAGCCATTTCCGGCCAGTCTGCAATGCCGGGACCAAACTTCAGCTCTGCATCGGAATCAGCCTTACCGTAACCGAAGTAAAGTCTGTTCTTGTATACGGTATCGTCAAAGGTATAGTTGCGTTCGGTCTCTTCGTAATCTATTTCTGTCGCGGCAGTGAGAATGCCGCCGTTCTTTGCGGTTGCGGCAATAGAGCGGGCATCCATAAGAGCAACAGAAGCTATCTGCCCGTCGCCGGGCTTGGATCCCTCACGGTTTTCAAAGTTACGTGTGGAGTGGCGGATGGAGAGTGCACCGTTTGAAGGAACGTCTCCGGCACCAAAGCAAGGACCGCAGAATGCAGTACGGAGGGTAACACCTGCCTGCATAAGAGCAGGAACTGCTCCGTTTTTGGTGAGCTCGATAAATACCGGCTGGCTTGCAGGATATGCAGAAAGGGCAAAACTTCCGTTACCGGTGGAGGAGCCGGAAAGAATATCTGCAGCGGCGCAAAGGTTCTCAAATGTACCGCCGGCACAACCTGCGATAACACCCTGATCAACTCTGATACCGTCTTTTGTGATCTTATCGGTGATACGGAACTCGCTCTTCAGCTTAAGCTGTTCTTTCGCTCTCTCCTCGACCTCTCTGAGGTACTTTTCGGGGTTAGCGTTAAGCTCGTTTATAGAAACTGCATTGCTGGGATGGAAGGGAAGTGCCGCCATACACTCAACTGCAGAAAGGTCTATATCAACCACACCGTCATAGTAAGCAACAACATCGGGAGCAAGAGGAGAGTAATCATTACCTCTTCCGTGAATTTCAAGATATTTCTTGGTCTTGTCATCGGTAACCCAAATTGAGGAGAGACATGTGGTCTCGGTGGTCATAACGTCAATACCGCAACGGTAATCCATAGAAAGACCGGCAATACCGTCGCCGATGAATTCAAGCACCTTGTTTTTAACAAATCCGGATGCGAAAACCGCACCGATGAGGGCAATAGCTACGTCCTGAGGACCGACACCGCGACGGGGAGTACCGTGAAGATGTACCGCAACAACACCGGGACGGTCAATATCGTATGTACGGCTGAGAAGCTGCTTAACGATCTCGGGACCGCCTTCACCGATGGCCATAGTACCGAGGGCACCGTAGCGGGTGTGGCTGTCAGAGCCGAGTATCATTTTACCGCAGCCTGCAAACATCTCACGCATAAATGCGTGGATTACTGCCTGGTGAGCGGGAACGTATATACCGCCGTATTTCTTTGCGGCAGAGAGACCGAATACATGGTCATCCTCGTTAATAGTTCCGCCAACTGCACAGAGACTGTTATGACAGTTGGTAAGCACATAAGGAACAGGGAATTCCTTAAGACCGGATGCACGTGCGGTCTGAATAATACCGACATATGTAATATCGTGCGATGCAAGAGCATCGAATTTTATTCTGAGCTTTTCCTCATCGGACGAGGTGTTGTGTGCGGTGAGAATTTTTGATGCCATAGTACCGCGGCGTGCGGTATCTTTGTTAAGATCAATACCGGTTATATTTTTAATTTCAGCGGCGGCTGTAGGGGAGTCGGGGATAAGCTTTCCACCGGCATAATATACTCCGCCGTGAGTGAGAGTTACCATTTTTTAACCTCCAAAAAAAAGTTACTGTGTTAAGATTTTTTGTTTACCTTATATTATATCATATTATACCGTGTGTTTCAATAAGAGGTGGAAAGAATATTTTACTTTTTTTGTGTTGTCATAAATTACCGTGTTTACTCGTGCGGTTGACTTTTTGAGTGCTGAGGTATATAATATTTGCTGTCGGATAAATAAAATTGAAAGTGAAAATAATGCAGTGAGCAGTATGAAAAGAACTACTATAGTCAATACTGTTTGGAAGTTCGCCGAGAGAATATGCGCTCAGACGATATCTCTTGTTGTGGCAATACTTTTGGCAAGATTCCTTACTCCGGATGAATATAGTGTCGTTAGCATAGTAGTTATATTTTTTAATTTTGCCAACGTAATAATATCAGGTGGATTTAATACCGCCCTTATACAGAAAAAGGATGCCGATGCCGAGGATTACTCTACGGTATTTCACGTGAGTATATTTGTGTCTGTCGTTATATACGCTGTTCTTTTTTTTGCGGCACCGTCGATTGCAAATATATATAGTCAACCTCTTCTTGTTACGGTTATACGTATAATGGCTTTGTCACTTCCGGTATATGCGGTAAAATCGGTATATTGTGCCTATATTTCATCTACACTTCAGTTCAGAAAATTTTTCTTTGCTACTATCGGCGGTACTCTTGTATCAGCTGTTGTCGGTATATATCTTGCTACAAACGGTTACGGCGCTTGGGCTCTCGTTGCACAACAGATGACAAACACCGTCATTGACACTTTGATACTTGTTCTTACCACCAGAATGCGAGTGCTACTTAAAATATCGTTTGACAGGCTGAAAGGACTCTTTTCCTACGGATGGAAGGTGTTTGTATCATCATTGCTCTCTACTGCCTACAGTGAGGTTATTCCGCTTTTTATAGGTATAAAATATTCTGCATCAAGTCTTTCTCACTATACAAAAGGCAAGAGCTTTCCGGTTTTCATATCTAATACAACCACATCTACTCTCTCTGCGGTGTTGTTTCCTGTTTTATCAAAATACCAGAATGATAAAGAGACTTTGCTCAGATATACGCGCAGATTTATTTCGGTAAGCTCATATCTTGTATTTCCGTTGATGCTTGGATTTTTTGCAGTAGCGGATAAATTTGTTCTTCTGCTTCTTACCGAAAAGTGGCTTCCTTGTACGTATTATATAAGAGTATTTTGTGTGGTTTCAATGTTTGATATGATTCATGTTGGTAACTGTGAAACCATCAAGGCGATGGGAAGAAGCGATATATTCCTTATAATGGAGATAATAAAGAAATCGACATATTTTACGGTTATTGCGATATTCATGTTTTTAGGCAGAACTCCAGAGATGCTTGCTATAGCGTCGGTGGTATGTACTCTTGTGGCTATCGTTGTAAACTCAGTTCCCAACAGACGGCTTATCGGGTATTCTTATTTTAAACAAGCGATGGATGTTCTTCCGAATCTCATTATGTCGTTTGTCATGTGTGTCGGCGTTGTATTGATCGGTAAAATTAATATTAATGTTGCTATTCTGTTTCCTGTTCAGATTATCGGAGGTACGGTTATATATGTTCTCCTTAGTTTTATAACAAGAAACAAGAATCTCAGATATCTTCTCAGTACCTTAAAAGAAAAAAATGATAACGGAGAAGCAAAATGATAAAGAAAATAAAAAAGTTTTTCAGAAATTGTCCTCTTACCAGCGGTATCTGGTGTCGTCTGTCAGATGCAAGGCTTAGACGCATAAGAAGCGATGTGTTACAGAAAAACGGTGTTCAAACAGTAAAAGCAGTACAGGAAATTCTCAGCGAAACAGGAGAGTTTTTCTTTTTTGACATGGGTACTCTTCTTGGAATTGTCAGAGAGGGAAGACTTCTTAAGCACGATATGGATATAGATATTGCTGTTGTCGTATCATGTGAAGAGGAAAAGATGGCACTGAGAGATGCTCTTGTATCACGCGGGTGTGATATCCGTTTTTCATATAGCATGGATGGTTTTGGCATCGTAGAGGAATCCTATATGAAAAATGAAATTAAGTTTGATATAAACTATTATATCACAGAAGGTGATGAGAGTGTTTGTTATCTTATGTTTAAAGATCCCGACAGACAGTACGGTGAAAATGAACTAAGTGTAGTTAAGCTTTCAGTACCTGCTATATCTGAGCTTGACAAAAAGGACTTTAACGGTATCGATATAAACGTACCTAAGAATGCCGAGGAGTATCTTGCTGCAAGATACGGTGAAAATTGGCGTATCCCGGACAAGGGCTATATATACTGGAAAGGTCCCAGCACTTCTCCGACTGACTATCTTGGATACAAAATCAGTTATTGATAGTATGGGGATTGTTTGCCCCGGTGATAGTGATATCCGCATGTAAAAAAGACAGAGAATTTTCTCTGTCTTTTTTGTTTTAATTCTTGAAAAAAGCTACTACTACAGCGCCGGGACCTGCATGGGTACCGATGGCACTGCCCACTGTAGTATAGCGTATTTCGTCAAGCTTACCCTCCCAGATGCATTTACTGTCCTCTATGTATTTAAGGAGAAGAGCATCGGAAATGCCGCTGTAACCGAGGAGAACCGGTTTTGAAAAATCCACACCGCCGGCTTTTTCTATCTCCTGTATCAGCAGATTATTACCCATTTTTGAGCCACGAGCCTTTCCAAGAAGGTTTATCTCGCCGTCAATGACCGAAATAACCGGTTTTATGTTAAGGACCGTACCTGCAAAAGCAACGGTCTTTGAAATGCGACCGCCCTTTTTCAGATATTCAAGGGTATCTACCAGAGCCACGATAATTATCTTTTTCTTTTCTTCGTCAAGTATCTTTGCTATTTCCTCTGCGCTTTTCCCCTCATCAAGAAGACGAAATGCAAGCTCTACCAAAATACCGCTTCCCATTGCACCGCTACAACTGTCGACAATATATATATTATCATAACCACGTGCTGCTATGTGAGCACTTTGGCAGGTTCCCGAAAGTTTTGATGCTATGGTAATAACAACTGCACTGTCACCGGCTTCCTTGACCTTTTCGAACTCCTTGATAAATGCTGATGGGGTTGCTTGACTGGTTGTTGGAAGAACATCGCTTTCTATAAGTTTTTCATAAAATGTCTTGTGATCAATAGTAACCCCATCAATATATTCAGTTTCACCGAAATGTACAGTTTGGGGTACTACGCTCACTCTTTTTTTATATTCAGGCATAAGGTCTGCGGTAGAGTCTACTATAATTCTTGTATTCATTGTGTTTTACTCCTTTAATTACTCTGCAAAAAGTTGTTGATAACTCAACAACAGGAAGTATATCATAATATTGTTGAAAAGTCAACATGTTTTTGTGGTGTCATTTATATTATTAGCATATACATAAAACTGTCGACGGAAGAAGTTATATATTGTTATAAAAAGAAGTAACAGCACCATAAAATTAACCTTACTTCTTGTTTTTGCTATACGTGTATGATAAAATGTAAAAAGTAACGATATTTATTATATGGGAGATCTGTTATGAAAAAGATATTGATTACCGGCACATCAGGATTTGTAGGCGGCAAAGCAAAAAAGTATTTTTCAGGTAAATATGATGTGTATACACCGTCGCACAGTGAGATGGATATTACCGATTTCGCGAGTGTTGAAAGAGCAGTAAACTGGTTTAATCCTGACGTTATAATTCATTGTGCCGCTATGGCAGATGTAAGTCAGTGCAGCAGAGAACCGGAGCTCTCTTGGAAGAGAAATGTTGACGGAAGTATAAATGTTGCAAGAGCGGCTCTTTCCGTAGGAGCGAAATGCCTTCTTTGCAGTTCTGATCAGGTGTATGTTGCAGAGGATAATCTTTATGCTAAGGAAAAGATGACTGCAGAAGAGGAATGTCTCAAAATAAACCCTGACTGTGTGTTTATGCGTCTTTCCTGGATGTATGATCCCCGTCCTGAAAAAAATAGTAAACATTTTGATTTCTTTACTTATTTTCTCCCCAAACTTACTTCAGATGAAGAGATAAGATTTGCTGTGAACGAAAAGCGTGGTCTTACCGATATATACGAGGTAGTCGGCAATATGGAGAAGGCTATCAATATCCCCGGCGGTATCTATGATTTCGGTTCTCCGAATGACAAGAATATGCATGAAACTGCAGTAGCTATTTTCTCCGGTCTTGGTCTTGACACAGGTCGTGTTATAGCCAACACTGAGGAATTCAAGGATGCCCCCAGAGATATGACTATGAATCTGACCAAATTAAATAACCTCGGTATCTTTTTTAGTGATACTACCGAGGCTTTGGTGCGGAATTTTGCTAAAGCGTTAGATCGCTGACCGAACTTTAGTTAACAGACCGAGACTTCAGTGCTCGGTCTGTTCTGTTTACCGTAACACAAGCAAATCGGAAATGACAGATATCGGCGGCAAGATAAATGAATTTCCTTGTGAAACTGGACTTTTTTATCGAAATATAGTATAATCAATATATCCCGATTTTGTTTTATGTCAGGAGTTAACTAATGAACAATAATAAACAGAAACTTTCCAGACGCTGGGGATATCTGACTATAGGCGTTATTGCGATGCTGTTTGCAGGTATTCTATACGCATGGTCTATCTTGAAATCGCCTCTTGCAGGTGAATTTGGGTGGGGAGCATCCGACCTCGCTCTTAATTTCACACTTGCCATGAGCTTTTTCTGTATCGGTGGTCTGCTTGGCGCACAGATTTCAAAGCGTATAGGTCATCGTATCGCGCTTCTTATCAGCGGAGTTTTGTCTCTTATCGGCTTTGCTCTGACCGCATTGCTTCCCGGTACCTCTGTCTTTATGCTGTACATCACATACGGTGTTCTTGCCGGGCTTGGCATCGGTATTGCCTATAATGTTGTGATTGCTACCGTAAGCGCGTGGTTCCCCGATAAAAAGGGATTGTGTTCAGGCTGTCTTATGATGGGATTTGGTGCCTCTGCTCTCGTTCTCGGAAACGTGGCAGACAGCCTCTTCAAAAGCACTTTGGGATGGCGTACCACATATATTATCCTCGGTGCCGCTATATGTGTAGTCATCATTTTAGCAGGTCTGCTTTTGAAAAAGCCGGGAGATGATGTGATCCTTCCTCAGGGAAAGACAACGAAGAGCTCAAGTTCTGAGAAATTTGAGCGAGATGACTATACCTCACTTCAGATGCTCCGCCGTCCCTCTTTCTGGATGGCGTTTGTCTGTATCTCATTCCTTGCCGCAGTAGGCAGTTCGGTTATCAGCTTTGCCAAGGATCTGGCTCTGTCGGTTGATGCACCGGAGTCTTTGGCGGTATCTCTTGTTGGTGTTCTTTCTGTATGTAACGGCTTAGGCAGAATCCTCACCGGCGCGGTATTTGATATTATCGGTCGCCGTATGACAATGCTTTGTGCCAACGTGCTTACCATCTGTGCCGCAGGTGTTACCTTGTTTGCGGTTTCCATCGGTTCACTTCCTCTCTGTATCGCGGGTCTCTGCCTGACCGGTATGTCTTACGGTTCTTGTCCCACCATTACCGCAGCCTTTACTTCATCCTTCTTCGGTATGAAGTATTTCTCCACCAATATGGCTATTATGACCTTTACCGTTATGGGTGGTTCTCTTATTGCCACCGTATCAAATAAGGTTCTTGAGGCAACGGGCGGTTACAATACCACCTTTATTATGCTGCTTGCTCTGACCTTTGTCGCACTTATCCTCAACGTCTTTATCCGCAAGCCGTAATTTAACGTGAGAATAAAAAATCCTCCGATATTCGGGGGATTTTTTTAGTTCTCCTTCTCTGCTTTTTTTCTGTATGTCAAAGTACATCTCCATCTGTTTGATTCCTGCGATAGCTTCGTCAAGCATAAAATTCCACCTTTACTATTTTACATTGTAGCATGTATTGACGAAAAGACAATGGAAAAAACTTTCGTTTTTACTTTACCTCGCAGAATTCAGTATATTTTCTATAAAAACCCTATATTGTCATTCGGAACAACATTTTGTTCTAATGTACTTGCTTTTTCTATAAAAAACAGTATACTAAAAATTGATATCCATTTTAAGGAGGTAATTACTTTGAAAATTGGTTTTATTGGTGTCGGTGTCATGGGGGGGCCTATGGTTCTGAATCTGATGAAGAATGGCTTTGATGTTTCTATCTATACTCGTACCAAGGAAAAGGCACAGTATGTCATTGACGCAGGTGCGCATTGGTGTGAAACTGTTGCAGAGGCTGCTCGTGGCAGGGACGTAGTGATCACCATCGTTGGTTATCCCAAGGATGTGGAAGAAGTGTATTTTGGTGAAACCGGCATCATTGCCAATGCTGACAAAGGTACCGTCCTCATCGATATGACTACAACCAGTCCCAAGTTGTCACAAAAAATCTATACAGAGGCGGTTTCCAATGGCCTCAATGCTTTGGACGCTCCTGTTTCCGGCGGTGATATAGGTGCTCAAAAGGGTACACTCGCTATTATGGTAGGCGGCGATAAAGATGTGTTCGACAGAATGCTTCCCGTGTTTGAAGCTATGGGTACCAATATCCGCTATCAAGGTGTGGCAGGTAACGGCCAGCATACAAAGATGGCAAACCAGATTGCTATCACCGGTTGCATCGCTTCTGTGTGCGAAGCCATTACATATGCTAAAAACTGCGGTCTGGATCCACAGGATATGTTCAATGCCATCTCCACCGGTGCTGCAGGTTCGTGGCAGATGACCAACAACGGACAGAAAATCATCAACGGTGACTATACCCCCGGTTTCTTTGTCAAGCATTTTATCAAAGACATGAACATTGCTATTGATGAATCCGATGCCAGGGATCTGGGCCTGGAGGTACTGCACTTAGTCCGTGATAAATATGTCAAACTGGCTCAGATGGGACACGAAGACAATGGTACTCAAGCATTGATCAAGGTAATCGATAAACAGTAACCGGATAATAAAACGGCAGGGATAAATCATCTCTGCCGTTTCTTTATTCTGCCGCATTCAGCATATTTTCAATAAAAATCCCGTACTTCTTGGTCGGGTCGTTTATGAGAACGTGAGTAACGGCTCCGATAAGCTTACCGTTTTGAATGATAGGACTTCCACTCACATTCGATGTTCATTAGGGACAACAGTTCTCTTTATTCGACACATAGTTTTTTGTATGATTTCAAAAATCTTTCGTTTTCTCGAACAAAGTCAAAATCCGAATTCTTGTCAATTTCCTCCTTATAGTGTTTAACACTACTGTAATTATGACCGATGTTTTCGGAAGTATATGGCCTATGAGTCATAAGGATATTTTTGTAAGAATACTTCTCTGGCAATGTGTCATACGTATGCCAGCCCTGTACTGCTTCTTCGAAATAGTGGATGGTTTCTTCCGATTTTCTGAGAGCTGCGTATTCTCTGGCAAGGAATTCGTTATACTGCCCGATATACCATGTGTATTCCCCGTAATCTCCTTCATCCATTACGGCAGCCAGAATTTTTTTGCATTTCTGAATCAATGCTATTTTTTCCTCATGTGATACATTTCTTTCCGGCGATTCATTGAATAAATCTCCGTAAGTATAAATGTACATATTCAAATGCCACCATTTATCAAGAATCTCATGTTGCATCATGATCTTGCCTTCTTCGCTGTCTTGTGAATAGACCTTGAACCAGTTCCAGTCCTGACCGTATTCGATATACTTTTTCAGAAAAGCCATCCGGTCTTCCGCATTCCGGAATCCACAAAGGAAATAGGAAGCATCCGCACAAAGAACGGGATCATTACAATTCTGCAGAATGATTTTGCAAATACGCTCAATTTCACTTTCTGAATCTGCTGGATGGAAGATTTTCAGTGCATTTACATATAGCATCATAATTCGATAATCATATGAAAACTCTTCATATGCATTTTTAGCAACCGAAAAAGCCGAATACCATGTGGAGTCATCTGCCGTGAGCCGTTTGAATTCGGAGATATAATTTTGAATTCGTTCTTCTGCAATAATCTTATCGTTTCCAAGCAGTACGTCAACGGATACACCCAGACAGTTTGCAATGGACGGAAGCATTGTTATATCCGGATATCCTTCACTCCGTTCCCATTTTGAAACCGATTGAGGAGTAATCGAAAGAAGATTGGCAAGTGTTTCTTGTGTAAGGTTCTTCTCTTTCCGTAAGCGGCGAATATTTTCGCTGATTCTTATTTCCATAATGTAACCTCGATGAAATAGATTTCATGCACGTGCTGTGATTCTATTATATCGGGAAAAACATCGGTTTACAATAACTGTTCCGTTGTAAAAAAATCAACCGAATTCGCACAAACAGGAATGTTGTCCCTATTATCCATCAACGGTAGGGTTGATATCGATAGGGGACAATATTTTTACTTATTCTGACGTGTTTAATTGTTCATTCGGGAAGATACGGTTTAAGTCGTTCGATTTGTTCTTTATACCGTTCCTCATTACGTACACTATCGAAAAGCCGAGTTTTTGTGAAGCTTTCGGCCATATAGCAAACATATTCTCCCTTGTCGTTTGTATCATCTTCCGGCTCGCTGAGTTTATCCTCGGTAAGCATATTCATGAGAGGGTTGTTGTACGAAAGAATAGTATCAATAGGTAACTCAGCATATTTTACATATAAGTCCATTGCTTTTTCAAGTTCTGTGTATCCGGTATCGTATTGATCTGTAAAAAAGTAACAACCTGCCAATCGCAGATGGAACTCCGCACGCGTGGGAAGCCATGCATCAACATCGGTTGAGGTGTCACGCATGATATCGATCATCTTTAATATCAACCGAAATCTTACTGCGGTCTCATTTTGATCGCTCGGATTGATACAGTTATAGAAGATATATTTAATGAACGATATAAGATTTTCCTGGGACTGTAATTCACACTTTTCTATATTTTTACGGTAACTGTACCGTGAAGCCAGCAAAACCTCTTTGCAGGCCTTCCATGATGGTGTCATATCAAGCCACGTGCCAAGATGTTCCTCGTCCTCTGCAATGATGATCTTATCCATGGCTTCGATACGGTAATCTTCATTAGTACAGTTATCCATGATATTTTTACAGATATCCCGTATCTCGTCCAGATGTTCTTCATAAGGTCTGGTTTGGTTTTCAATATAACATCGGCAGAGCCAAATACCAAAGCTGTACTCCTTAGGAAATTCATCGTACGCGGCTTTGCACGCTTGATAAAACTCCTCGTAGTCGTTCTGAACCTCGTATATCTTTTTATAGTGTGCTTCGAGCCTTGTACTAATGGAATCCTTGTCGGTACCGAAAAGAATATCTGTGGAAATATCAAAGTATTGTGCAATCTTCGGGATCAATTCCATATCGGGATATGCCTGACCGTTCTCCCACCGACTTACAGACTGATAGGTTACACCAACAGCGGCAGCAAGCTCTTCCTGGGTAATATTCATTTCGCGACGAAATTTTCTGATTACACTCGAAATTGGTAACATTATATTTTCTCCTTAAATGTATTAAGCTGCGCAACTTGTATTTCTATTATATATAACGCCATGCTAAAAAACAATAAACCATTTCGTACAGTGTACTCAACCATTACGAGAAAAATTCAATGGTTAAATAGAAAAGTCAAGGCTTGCTTAAAACCTTGGCTTCTCTAATTTTAACAATCAAAAATGCTGTTTGTGTGTCAAGCTGACAAACCTATAATCCGGTATCATGCCGATACGACTTAAAGTCTCCGTACCCTCAAAAGGATCTTCATCGGAAAATGTTACTACTCTCACCACATACCCTCGGTCTCGATAAATACAACAAAGCTTTTTCAGCACGTAGTCTATCATCGGCTGATTTACTTCGTTAGAATATAGGGCATGCCCGTACATAAATCCTATTATACCTATATTATAAGTATTGGGAATTACAGAAAGCATAGGTTGATCACCGCGAAACAGTGTCCACACATGTTCTTTTAAACAAAGCATTTTGCCTTGAATATCATTCAGTTCATTTTTTCCTTTATACTTGATGTATCTTCTGTTTTTGGATTTTGCGTGATAAAACGGAATTATTTCCGGGTGTGTTTCCATAATATAATCAAATGAAGCTATAGAATTTTCTTCAGCAGAACATAGAGAAAAAACGTCAATATTTGGCAGAGAGTATGTCTTCTCCGTCGGGACGTAACGAATATGATTATATCTCTTATCATATTCAGAAGGAATTTCTCGAAACGGATGGTTAAGATCATATAATATTTTGTGAACATCAACGGATACAGCGGCGTTAATCGAAATAATTCCCAAACAGTCTCTTAAATATGCTGTTTCATCAAGCAACTTCGACACACCCGCACCGGTTTGAGTGCTGATATGAAGTGTCGGTTTAAGAGCTATAACTTTATCATCCATAATTACTTCTGCATAAAATCGAATATAAAAGAAAAGGTCTCTGTTTCCAACTCCCAAGGGCCAAAATGTGTACGTTTCTTGCCCGACTGAAATATAGTTGATATCATCAATGTAATATGTTCTGTTTAAACTTGAAAGAATCTCTATACTTTTCTCTCGGTCGGTATATTCGTATCGTTCTTTCAAAGGGACAACTGCTTTTTCAAATACATCCTTAGTCATGTAAGTTTCCTCCAATAGGATAATTTGGTTCATTGTACACTACACCCCACGAAATTACAAGTCTTGATTTTTTGTTGCTTTTGTGGTATAATATATACATAAAAAATAATCACAAAAGCCGAGGTTTATCACCTCGGCTTTTGCTTACTCTGCCGCCTCCAGCATGTTTTCTATAAATATCCCATACCCCTTGGTCGGGTCATTGATGAGAACATGAGTAACGGCTCCGATGAGCTTACCGTTTTGAATGATAGGACTTCCACTCACGAGTGTGTCGATATAGGACCAACACTCTTCTACCCTTAAAATACAAATAGCAGCAAGCTTACGCCTACTGCTATTTGCATGGTCAATTTATTTGGTCAATGTTTCGGTGTAAACGCGGAAACAATTTTCCTTTCATTAGTTTCTTGCATATTTCTTTTTACCATATAAGGTTGTTCCAACAACGCCAAAGCCACTTACGAACAACAATGCTATCCACAACATCATATTGCTGTTATCATCAGTCTGAGGACTATTAGGTCCAACAGGTGTGTTTGTTACATTACTGTCTGCATAAGCCAATGCGTAGGTAGAGAACTTATCGGTCTCGAAGGTGAAGCTGTTATCGTCGGGATTGAAAACACCTTCAATAACATCGGTAATCAAGTTGCCGTTTGCATCTTCGTGAACACGAATGATCTTGTAGGTACGAGTGATAGAAGCATCCGTATTGATCAGATTTTCGGGAATTGTAATTGTGATCGAAACCTTACCACTGGTTTCGGTAACCGGTGTTTCAGCCGCTGTGCCAACCTGCTTGAACAGGTCGATATCCAAGTACATTCCGATCTCATCATCACCGGCCTTGGCCTCTGCTTCAGCCTTATGCTCCACAGGAGCTTCGTTAGAAATATCCTCAACCTTCAGATAAATTTTAACCTCTGCGCCCTCTGCAACTTGAGACTGTTCTTCGTCTGTAAGTACGTTTTCAATCAGCTCAATATCGGTATTGGTCAGATTTGTGTTTGCAGCATTATCGTTTGTGGTTGTATTAACCGGCTTGTTCTCCGGCAGAGTTATGGTCTCCAGCGCGCCACAATCAGCACATTCACGCTTATAGCTGCCATCGTTCTGAACAGCCCAGCCACCCCAGGTGTGTGCCAATGTTTCGTTTGCATTACAACGGCAGGATCTGGTGTGCGTGCCGTCCTTGTTGTCGGACCAGTCAGACCACTCATGTTCGGTAGTCTTTGCAACAGGCTCAGTCTTAGTGTGGTCGCAAACGGTGCAGGTAAAGGTCTTGATGCCTTCCTTGTAGTGAGTAGAAGGAGTTGTTACAACACCGGCATCGTAAGTGCAAT
>JAFYMF010000049.1 GCA_017556745.1 Clostridia bacterium | reverse complement strand
CAATCCCAAGAAGCATTGGATCGTCGATGATGAAGCCGCAGCCGTTGTCCGTCAGATCTTCGCATGGTGCATGGAAGGCTATGGCCCTTCACAGATTGCCCACAAGCTGAAGGACGCAAAGGTGGATTGTCCGACAGTTCATTGGATGAAGCTGGGACGCAACGCTCCTGCTAAAACGCCCGACGATCCTTATGCATGGGTGCCGGACACAGTCTCTGGCATACTGGAGAAGATGGAATACCTTGGTCACACGGTCAACTTCAAAACTCGCAGACAGTCGTACAAGACAAAAAAGAAACTCGAAAATCCTCGTGAAGAATGGAAGATTTTCGAGAACACCCATGAAGCAATTATTGACGAAGAAACCTTTGCTCGTGTGCAGGAGCTTCGCAAGAACAAGCGCAGACCTACCAGAACAGGCAAGACCAATATGTTCTCCGGTATCGTCCTCTATGCTGATTGCGGTGAAAAATTGTACCACTGTACCAGTAAGAGCTTTGAAACCCGACAGGATCACTTCATCTGTTCCACTTCCCATAAGCGTAGCAAAGATGTATGCGAAACGCATTTCATCCGTGTGGTTATGTTGGAGGAAGGAACCTTGTAGCATCTGCGTTTGGTGCAACTCTGTATCGCAGACTATAAAGATGCATTTCGCAAGGTATTGGGAGCAAAAAGAAGTGCAGAGGTTAAGAAAGACCTTGCCGCTAAGAAAAGAACACTGCAAAAGTCTGAAAACCGTCTGGCCGAACCGGACAAGCTGTTCAAGCGTATTTATGAGGATGTGATCAATGGGAAACTGTCTAAGGCTCATTTTCAGATGTTGTCTGATGATTATGAGCAGGATCAGGAAGAACTGATAGCCAAGATTGAAATGCTTGAAAATGAAATACAGAATCAAGAAGATCAAGCGGAGAATGTTGATCGGTTTATCCGAGTGGCAAAGAAACATCTGTATCTGGAAAAGCTGACTCCAGATGTGCTGAACGATATGGTGCAAGCCGTATATGTCCATGCGCCCGACACTTCCAGCGGACAAAGGATACAGGAAGTAGACATCAGCTACAACTATATCGGCATACTCCCCGCCAATTTACTCTATGACATTATAAACGGAAAGGCGGCATGATTACTCATGCCGCCTCCCCGAAAACATTCTTATACTGTTTTATTGAGCCGCCCCTTCAGGGTCATTTTTTTCATTAACATTAAATCAGTCAAGAATATAGGCACGCATTCGGCGTATACCGAATGTTCTGCATTCTTCCTCCGTGGGAAGCCATATATCTATCTTGTTCTGCTTGATACCGCCGCCGATATCTTCTGCAGAGCAAACACCGTAGTCACCGTAATTACCGGTAACGTATACCTTACTGCCAAGGGCTATTACGCTTTTATCAACCGCAATAATACCGGGACCGGTCGGCTTTCCCGAATAGGTAAGGCCGCCGCCTGTATATGCAGTAGCACTGACGTCTATGTAGTGAGAATAACTGTATGTCTTGCCGTCCCCTCCTACAAACGTACCGCCAATACCTGTTGCAACCACTTTGTTTACAGGCTTTTTGGTAACCTTCTCGCTGATAACGGTCTCGCTTTCAAGCTTTCCGTTAACATATTTCTGCTTGAGAACTCTTGTTGAAACACCGTATTGCCCTGCGGTAACTACCTTACTCTTACCGCGCGGAACAGTCTGTGAATCAATATACTCTGTAGAATACGGAATATTTTCAGTCAGCGTTACCTCTTTATATTCGGTTCTTGTCAGGGATATCTCCATATCATTTGTAAGTACCGAATCCTCAGGATGGCTGAGAACGTCGCCGCTACCAATCTCAATATCAAGTGAGTCTATAAACTCACCAACCGTAAGCTGCGGCATATTACTGGTGATAACTCTGCCGTCACCCAGATCAATAGTTACATTGACCGTGGGTTCAAACCTGGAAAAAACACGGTTAAACGATGAATACTCTGTGTGTAGTAATCTTGCGCTATCATCATAATCAGCCGCCACAAGCCCCACAATAACTGCGGCTGCCGCCGCACAGACAGTAAGTGCGATCATAACGATATAACTGACAATAATTATACGTATACCGCGTGGCATGAATATCAAAGCAAGTAATTTTTGCAAAAACGGTTGTTCATTTTTGACCGATTTCACAGGAGTGTTCTTTGTCGTTTGTTCACCGTTTAAGCTGTTCGGATGTTTTTTTGATTGTACTACGTTAGTGTCCTGTTGATTTATGGGCTTTGATATCGTTTTTTCCTGTATAAACATATCAACTCTCCTTTCGCTGGCTGTATCGGATGAGAGACCTCTCAACCCGCACAACGGCGTTCGATCGTGAATCTGTAATAGTCGGGTTAAACGAATCCTCGCTCTTGGGTATTATTTCTGAGTCTATGCCAGAAAATTCACACCGTATTTATGTCATATAAGTGTCATTTGTATGGAAAAGCAATTACACAAACACCGTAATAATATATCACGATTTAATTTTTTTGTCAATCTTTTTTTGTCGATTACCAAAAACTCACACAACCTGCTCAATCAATTATAATTTTCATGTTGGGCAAAGCGGTAACACAACACCGTTTACACCCATCTTCAATACATTTTCTTTTGGCAAAAAAACAGTCCTCTATAAACTTATTCAGAAAAGCATTGGCTTTTCGATCAATTCATCATAAAGCACACTGTCTTTTCTGCATCGCAACTCCACTATTCTGCCGTCTTTATACATAACTTGAATACACATTCATAGTGGTGCAAAACGTCTTCATAGCCATAGTGTCTGAAACATTCACCTTTGCGTCCAACCGAAAAACCGGTGTTTTTTAATTCATCCTTATACACTGCTATCTCTTCTATTAAATCATCTTTCACAACATTGTCTGTCGTCTTTTTCTGTAATTTCTCTAACCACAAAAGCAATGCCGCTATCGCAAGCCCGATCAACGCCAAAGCAATTTCTGTCACGTACAGCGGTATTCCAAACACTGTACACACAAACAGTGTCAGACATATTATCAAAAAGGCGGTCAACATATTTACGATGTCCTCTCTTTTGTTTTTTGCACCCACATATACACTTATATTCTCTACATTATTTATTATAGCATATCATCTTTTTGTAAATAAGTCAACAACCGTATAGTTTTCTTGTGTGTAAGCATGGATTCTTAATAATCTCATAAAAATAAATCTGCACCAAATTAACACCAAAACATAAAATCAAGGCATAAAGAAAACCCCGAAAACCTTGATGGTATCGGGGTTTTTGATAATTGCCGTAAGGCTGTAATTATCTCTTTGAGAACTGGGAAGCACGACGAGCTGCCTTGAGTCCGTACTTCTTTCTTTCCTTCATTCTGGGGTCACGAGTAAGGAGACCTGCCTTCTTAAGAAGGGGTCTGTAGTTCTCGTCAACGAGAAGGAGTGCACGAGCTACACCATGACGGATAGCACCTGCCTGACCGGAGATACCACCACCGGTAACGTTTGCAACGATGTCAAACTTACCAAGAGTATCGGTTACACCGAAGGGCTGGTTAACGATGAGCTTAAGGGTCTCAAGACCGAAATACTCATCGATGTTACGACCATTTATAGTGATGTTGCCGGATCCGGGATAGAGACGAACGCGGGCTACAGAGCTCTTTCTTCTGCCGGTTCCGTAGAAATAAGGCTTAGCACTTGTATACATTTTTTATCTTCCTTTCTTACAGAACTTCGTAGGGAGCGGGCTGCTGAGCCTGCTGCTTGTGGTTCTCGCCTGCGTATACCTTAAGACGAGTGATCTGATCGCGACCAAGAGAGTTCTTAGCAAGCATACCCTTAACTGCGAGCTCTACTGCAAGCTCAGGACGGGTACGCATAAGGGTCTTGTAGTTAACTTCCTTAAGACCGCCGATATAACCGGAATGATGACGGTAGAACTTCTGATCAAGCTTCTTACCGGTGAGAACAGCCTTCTCTGCGTTAATGATAACGACGAAATCGCCGCAGTCAACGTGAGGAGTATATTCAGCCTTATGCTTACCGCGAAGAAGAGTAGCGGCAGTTACTGCGGTCTTACCAAGGGGCTTACCAGCAGCGTCAAGAATATACCACTTACGCTCAATGGTTTCTTTTTTTGCCATGAAAGTGGACATTGATGGATCCTCCGTTTTGATTTATGTTAATTTATTATTACGCAATCGCAAGTGCGTGATGGCACAACTATGCCATTGCAACGGTGATTATTATAACATACCCTCTTATACTTGTCAATAGGAAAAATGAAAAAAGTTGGATTTTGTTAATTTAATTTATAATTACCTCGTTTTTCCTCCGTTTTTCTCTCGTTTTCTTCGTCTCAGGCAGTCTCAGAATCATTTTTTTGTTACTTTTATACTGTAAAAGTGTAAATATGCTTGTCTTATTATATTTCTTGTGTACAAACTCACTATTTTATGATATAATAGAAAAACAAACGTAAAATAAAATCACCATCCCGGAGATAATATTATGGATATTTCACTTGAAAAGCTTCATTCAAAAAAAGCATTTATATGCGACATGGACGGTGTTATATATCACGGCAACCGCCTACTCCCAAACGTTCCCGAATTTGTAAAATGGCTTGGGGATACAGGAAAGGACTTTCTATTCCTTACAAACAGCAGTGAGCGTTCCCCGAGAGAGCTTGCACAGAAGCTTGAGCGTATGGGTCTTAACATAAGCGAGGATCACTTCTACACCAGCGCTCTTGCCACCGCCGCATTTCTTGCAGGACAGTGTCCCGGCGGAAGTGTGTACGTTATAGGCGAGCCCGGACTTGTAAATGCGCTTTATGATGCCGGTCTCTCTATGAACGATTATAATCCCGATTACGTGGTACTCGGAGAGACTCGTTCTCTCAGCTATGAGAAGATAGAACATGCCGCAAGCCTGGTTATGAAGGGAGCAAAGCTCATTGGTACAAATCCCGACATGACAGGACCAAGTGAAAAAGGTATTATTCCCGCTTGCCGTGCTCTTATTTCTCCCATCGAGCTTACCGCAGGTAAAAATGCATATTTCGTAGGTAAGCCTAACCCGCTTATGATGCGTCACGCGCTCAAGAAACTCAGCTGTCACAGAGTTGATGCAGCAATCATCGGTGACCGTATGGATACCGATATTATTGCGGGTATTGAGAGTGAAGTTGATACTGTTTTGGTACTCACCGGTGTAACCACACTTGAGACGATAACAAATTTCCCATATCGTCCATCTTATATTCTTGACGGTATCGGCGATATACTTAAAGAGACCGTCGTAAAGAAAGAGGTCAGATAACATAATATCTGTAATAACATGAAAGGAGATTTTACATCATACAATACATTATGAAAGAAAAACTCCTTTTATTTGTACTGTTTCTCCTGTCGACCACCCTGCTCCTTGTTGCGGCTGTAGGGTATTCGCTTTTTTCGGTATTTATGGTAAGACGACTTGACCCCCAGCCTTATTTCCCCATCATTCCTGCCGTTATGGTTTCTTTAATAAGCCTTGGAGTATACTTACTATTTGAATATATAGTTGCTCGTTATCTTAGGATAACACGTATGTTTTTCGCATTCACTACCTTGATTATCCCGCTTTTTATATTTACTGTTGCAATTATATTTTTAAATTCGATCAGTACCTATGCCGCAGTTTTCTCAGGCGGTATAACTATATCACTTACCTTGATACTTCTGCTCTGTATAAGATATCTGCTTTTCGGCAAAAAAGCAAAATAATTAATAAAAAAAATCGGCTGTCTTAAACAGACAGCCGATTTTTTTACAGCTTAAAGCCAAAGAAATCCTTGGTGTTGTTATAACAGATATCGCAAACCATCTGACCCAGAGTCTCAACGTCTGCAGGGTATTCACCCTTCTCTACCCACTCACCGATAACATCACAAAGAATGCGCCGGAAATATTCGTGGCGGGCATATGAGGTAAAACTTCTTGAGTCTGTAAGCATACCGAGGAAGTTACCGAAGGTAGCAAGGCTGGCAAGGCTCTTCATCTGTGAGCGCATACCGTCGTTGTGGTCGTTAAACCACCATGCACTTCCCTGATGGATTCTCTGCATTCCACTTCCGTCACAGTACTGGTATGAACCGATAAGTGCGGCAACTGCAGCGTTATCAACAGGATTTATAGAGTAAACGATAGTCTTAGGAAGAGAATCCGATGCTCTCATTATATCAAACAGTCTCGCAAGATCCATGATGCAGTTCTTTCCTGCTATGGTATCGTGACCGGTATCGGGACCGAGCTTTGAAAGATGCAGGGAGTTGGGGTTTCTCATAACGCCCATATGGATCTGCATAACCCAGTCGCGCTTGGTGTACTGACCGCCAAAGAAACGCATCATCTCACATTTGTAGAGAGCAGCTTCTTCTTCGGTGACATCCTTACCGTCACTGGCAAGAGCTTTCTTAAATGCCTCGTTTGCGGCGTAGGGATTGGGCTTTACAAAAAGCACATAATCGTCATAACCGTGGTCTGCGGTACGGCAACCTCTCGCATCAAAATAGTCAAGTCGGTTGACATATGCTTCCATGAGACTATCAAGATCGGTGATCTTGACCCCTGACACTGCACTGAGCTTATCGATATACTCTGCAATACCGCGGCGCTCGATATTCATACCCTTATCGGGACGGAATGCAGGAAGTACCTGAGTATCAAAGGTCTCATCGGCGGCAAGTGCGTCGTGATATTCAAGAGTATCTATAGGATCATCAGTGGTGCAAAGAGCCTCCACACGTGAACCCTTGATGAGACCTCTTGCACTCATCTCAGGAGAAGCAAGCTTGTCTGCGGTAAGCTCCCAGATCTGATCAACGGTCTTATCTGAAAGAATAAGATCGCAGTCAAAATATCTCTTGAGTTCAAGATGAGTCCAGTGATAAAGAGGATTACCGATAAGCTTAGGCATTATCTTTGCATAAGCCGCAAACTTATCGTAGTCGGATGCATCACCGGTAATATATTTCTCGTCAAATCCGTTTGAACGAATGGCACGCCACTTATAGTGGTCTCCGGAAAGCCAGAGCTCGGTGATGTTTGAATATTTCTTATTCCCCGCTATTTCTGCGGCATTTACGTGACAATGATAGTCGATTATCGGAAGCTTTTCTGCATAGCTATGATAGAGAGCAGCTGCAGGCTCTGAATAGAGCAGGAAATTTTCATCCATGAATTTTTTCATTTCTATCTCTCCGTAAAAACATATTTTACATTGTATTCATTATATCAAGAGTAATAAAAAAGGTCAACACAAAAAACAAAAAAAGCGAGCTGTCTCCGAGAGACAGCTCGCCAAAACATTTTTAGCAGGATTAATATATGTAAAATTACTCCTCTACGTGAGGGAGCTTAGCAATATTTACCGCAATCTCCTCATCGGTAGGAACGTAGTCGGTCATAGTACCGTTGTGGAACTTCTCATAGGACATCATGTCAAAGTATCCGGTACCGGTAAGACCAAAGAGAATAGTCTTTTCTTCACCGGTCTCCTTACATCTGATAGCCTCATCGATCGCCGCCTTGATAGCATGGCTGCTCTCGGGTGCGGGAAGTGTACCTTCAACTCTTGCGAAATACTCTGCCGCCGCAAAAACCTCGGTCTGCTTTACGGAAATTGCGTCCATAAGACCGTCGTGATAAAGCTGAGACAAGGTAGAGCTCATACCGTGGTAACGAAGACCGCCGGAGTGATTAGCTGCAGGAATAAAGCTGCTGCCGAGAGTGCACATCTTGGAAAGAGGGCAAACCATACCGGTATCGCAATAATCGTATGCGAAGGTACCGCGTGTAAAGCTGGGACAAGAGGAAGGCTCAACTGCGATAAACTTATATTCAGCCTCACCGCGTATCATCTCACCCATAAAGGGAGCAATAAGACCACCGAGATTAGAACCGCCGCCGGCACATCCGATAATAATGTCGGGCTTAATACCGTATTTATCCATTGCGGTCTTAGCCTCAAGACCGATAACTGACTGATGAAGCATTACCTGATTGAGAACACTTCCGAGAACGTAACGGTAACCCTCGGTAGTAGTAGCAACCTCAACCGCCTCGGATATAGCACAACCAAGGCTTCCGCTGGTACCGGGGTGCTCAGCTAAGATCTTTCTACCTACCTCAGTATCCATAGACGGAGAGGGAGATACAGTAGCACCGTAGGTACGCATTACCTCGCGACGGAACGGCTTCTGCTCGTAAGAGCATTTAACCATATGAACTCGGCAATCAAGTCCGAAGTAAGAACACGCCATAGAAAGAGCGGTACCCCACTGACCTGCACCGGTCTCGGTGGTAACACCCTTAAGTCCCTGCTTCTTTGAATAGTATGCCTGGGCAATAGCGGAGTTCAGCTTGTGGCTTCCACTGGTATTATTTCCCTCAAACTTGTAATATATCTTTGCAGGAGTACCAAGCTTCTCCTCAAGGCAGTATGCACGGACCAGGGGAGAGGGACGGTACATCTTATAGAAGTTTCTGATCTCTTCAGGAATCTCAAAATACGGGGTGGTATCATCAAGCTCCTGTTTTACAAGTTCTTCGCAGAACACACCCTCAAGATCAGCAGCGGTCATGGGCTTGTGAGTTTTGGGATCAAGAAGAGGCGCGGGCTTGTTCTTCATATCTGCACGAAGATTGTACCAAGCTGTAGGCATCTCCGATTCCTCAAGATAAATTTTGTAAGGTATCTTTTCGACTGACATTTTCTGTCTCCTTTCTTTCACGGGGCAGAAATATAAAAACTCCTGTCCCCAAAAATGCCGGGACAGGAGAGTATCCTGCGGTGCCACCCTGCTTGACGCATCAGCGTCCACTTAATGCATACTGACATATGCAGTCCTTTGTTTACGGAGTGACATCTCCGTCTCGCATACTCAGGTGTTTCCCTTTCCGCTCGCCCTCAGAAGTCCATTCAGCAACGGGTCCCACACCGCAATCACACCATCTGCGGCTCTCTTATGAAGGACTGTCGAAGCATACTTACTCTTCCTCAACGGTTTATTTGATTATAACACCATTTAGTCTTGTTGTCAAGAAAATAAAGAAAATATCTTCACTTATAGTAAAATAAATCTCTCAGATTTTCGCATTTCTTTGACTCCTTGACAGTCAAACACATATATTTATTACTAAACGCATGTATATATGAAAGTTTTGACAGTGAATCTTGCAGGACTTTCAGTAATTCTATTGTTTTTTTTGGGCTATTTTAAATAAAAACAGATATTTTTGATATTTTTTTGATTTTATGAATTTTTTTCTTGCATTTTCGTGCAACATGCGGTATAATAACTACAATGGAAAATTTTCTTTTATTCGGAGGATATTTTAAATGAGCTTCAAGAGCGAATATTTAAACAAAGTATATGAAAGTGCGGCAAAGAGAAATTCAGACGAGCCCGAATTTCTTCAGGCTGTTAAGGAAGTTCTCGAGTCCCTTGAGCCCGTTATTGCTCTTCATCCTGAGTATGAGGAGAACGGCATATTAGAGAGAATGGTTGAGCCCGAGCGTGCTATCAGCTTCAGAGTAAGCTGGGTAGACGACAATGGCAAGGTACAGGTAAACAGAGGTTACAGAGTTCAGTTCAACTCTGCAATCGGTCCTTACAAGGGCGGTCTTCGTTTCCATCCCACCGTTAACTCTTCCGTTATCAAGTTCCTTGGTTTCGAGCAGACCTTCAAGAACAGCCTTACCGGTCTTCCCATGGGTGGCGGTAAGGGTGGTTCCGACTTCGACCCTCAGGGCAAGTCCAACGGCGAAGTTATGCGTTTCTGCCAGAGCTTTATGACCGAGCTTGCTAAGCACATTGGTGCTGATACCGACGTTCCCGCAGGTGACATCGGTGTTGGTGCACGTGAGGTTGGTTACCTCTTCGGTCAGTATAAGCGTCTTCGCAACGAGTTCACCGGCGTTCTTACCGGTAAGGGTATTTCTTACGGCGGATCTCTCATCCGTCCTGAAGCTACCGGTTTCGGCGCAGTATATTACACCACCGAGATGCTCAAGCACTTCGGCGACGATATCAAGGGTAAGACCGTTGCTATCTCCGGCTTCGGTAACGTTGCTTGGGGTACTGCTAAGAAGATTGCTGAGCTCGGCGGTAAGGTAGTTACTATCTCCGGTCCCGACGGCTATGTTTACGATCCCGACGGAGTTACCACTCCCGAGAAGATCGCATATATGCTTGAGATGCGTGCTTCCTGCCGTAACAAGGCTCAGGATTACGCAGATAAGTTCGGCGTTGAGTTCTTCCCCGGCCAGAAGCCTTGGGGTGTTAAGGCTGACATTATCATGCCTTGTGCTACCCAGAACGAGGTTGGTATGGAAGAAGCTAAGGCAATTGTTGCAAATGGTGTTAAGTACTACGTTGAGGTTTCCAACATGCCCACTACCAACGAGGCTATGGCTTACCTCAAGGCAAACGGCGTAATTACTGCTCCTTCTAAGGCAGTTAACGCAGGTGGTGTTGCTGTTTCCGGACTTGAGATGTCTCAGAACTCCATGCGTTACTCCTGGACTGCTGAAGAGGTTGATGCTAAGCTTCGTCAGATCATGAAGAACATCTTCGATGCATCTGTAAACGCAGCTCAGAAGCACGGTCTCGGTGACGATCTTGTTGCAGGTGCGAATATCGCCGGCTTCCTTAAGGTTGCTGACGCTATGCTTGCTCAGGGTGTTGCATATTAATTTTTATAAAAACCGTATATTTTCAAGGTCTGCAGCTATTTGATGCAGACCTTGATTTTTTCGTTTCTGTATGTTATCATTATCTTGTATCAAAAGCGGAGGTAAACATAAAGATGAAAAAGATTACTATATTAGTTTTATCAGTCATCTTTGTTATTTTGTCAGTTTCCTGTACTGGGGAAACCACCACCATGCCAAGCGAAACAGTTGACTCAAATAAAGTTGATTTAAATGAAACGGATTCCGTAACGACAGCGGATACTACATCAGATACTGTTACTGAAGAAACGACCGAGGCGCAGAGTCCCGCAGCCGAGCCTGCAGAGATATTTTCCCTTACCGTACCTAAGGAAAACAACCGTAATATGTACGAAACTCTCACCGGCAAAATAACAGACTGTGAGATAATAATTGAAATAATCGCTCCCACAGACACGTATTCACTTAAAAATGCTCACGTATCTATAGAGCACAGTGGCGATCTCTACTATCCTGTCCCGGGCAGTGAAACAGTAGACCTTACCTCTCCGGATTGTGTATTTACCGTAAAGAATGTCGATGGAAAAGAAACAAGGTACAAGGTAGTACTTAAATACGGAGAAAACACTATTCCCGTTGTATGCATAGATACCAAAGACGGAAAAGATATAGTGACCAAGGAATATTATGTAGATGCAACAATCAGCATCGACACCGCAGGTGTAGATGGATGGTACTTGTCTGAGGGATTTGAAGATCTTGAACCTACTTCTATGTTAATAAAGGGCAGAGGTAATTCCACATGGAACTGGGAGAAAAAACCGTATAAGTTTAAATTTGATTCCAAGGTATCTATACTCGGTCTTGAAAAAAGCAAGAAATGGGTTCTGCTTGCAAATTATTCCGACTATTCCCTGATGAGAAACTATATTACAATGGAGAGTGCAAAAGTACTCTCAAACCAGCTTTCTCCCTTCTCTCAGTATCCCGTAAACCTTTTTGTCAACGGAGAATACCGTGGCGTATATTCAATAGGAGAGGATCATAACGTCGGAACAGGCCGTATAGAGCTTTCCGACAACAACGGACTGCCGGATACTTCATTTTTGCTTGAGATAGGCGGGTATGACGAGGACGAAGACATTCTTGATAAAACCGTGCTCTATACTTCTTTGGTTCGCTGGTGTTCTATAGAATCACCTGAAGATGATGAAATCACTCAAGAACAAGCTGACTTTATAATTGATTACATAAACCGTACCGACGCCGCAGTGGTTGCCCTCAGTAATTATGAGGATTACATTGATGTTGATGCGCTTATTGATTGGTTTATTGCAAACGAGCTGTTCTATAATCTTGAATCCTGCTTTAACCGCAGTTGCTTCATGACAAAGGAACCGGGCGAAAAACTCAAAATGGGGCCTCTGTGGGATTACGATCTGGCAATGGGAAATCTTTATAACGACTTCGGCAGATACGATATATGGGCTTGTCTTGCACAGGAATACGGATATATCTATGATAACTGGATGTGCTATCTGATGGATGATTCCACATTCAGAGCAAAGCTGAGAACCCGTTGGGACGAAGTAAAAGACGAGCTTCTTGATACAGCAATCGGACTCATAGACCGAATGGAAGAAACCCTCTCCTCAAGCGCCGAATACAATTTTACCGTTTGGAATATCCTCGGCACACGAGTGGTTGCACCTCAGCCAAAATCCATTGTTAATCTAAAAACCTACGAGGACAACGTAAAATACATAAGAGACTTCGTCACAAACAGATGGAACTGGATGGATAACAATATATAAAGCTAAAAAACCCTGAGCCTCGTCTCTGCATTCTTAGCGGAAAAATCAATTTCATAACGTAGGGCGGGGGCTTGCTCCCGCCGCTTCGTTTTTAAAAGCAACACCTACCTTGTAGGGGCGACCATTGGTCGCCCGTTTTTGATTTCATAAAGGTATTTTTCGGTGGGAGCAAGCCCCCCGCCCTACTACGAACCATTTTCTCTTCTGATAGTGGGTTCGGGCATCTGCCCGATTTTGCGCGGTGGACGTCCACGCGCTATGCTTGCCCCGGACGCGAGCGTGGGGAAAGCAGAATAAACAAGCGAGATTTGTATTTTTCAAATGATGTTTGAGAAAGCTCAATAGTGCAGTTGCTGACTTTACGTGCAATTAATGCTATAATACTATCAGAAGGTGCGCACCTCTAATAATCATTTAGGAGGATTTATGGCTGAATTGAAGATCGCGGAAGTGATACTCCGTGAAAGAAGAAAACTAAAGCTAACGCAAGAAGAGTTAGCCAACGCGCTGATGGTTTCACCGCAAGCGGTTTCCAACTGGGAGCGCGGCGGATATCCCGATATTACTCTTTTGCCTCGAATCGCAAATTATTTTAAAATAACGGTTGACGAGCTTATTGGTAACGATGAAGCCAGCCACCAAGCGGATGTTGAATTTTTCATGTCAAAATTCAACCAATCGCTTCCGACAGAACAACTGATTTTGGCAAAGGAATACTACAAAAAGTATCCCTCGGATTTTGTTGTTTGCGATTGTTTGGCTATGGCAATTTTGAGAAATAAAGGCTGTTGGCAAAGCGATTACCCGCTACTCAAGGAAGTATGCGAGAAAATTATTTCAGATTGCACTTGGGAATATACCCGTCAAAACGCACTGGAATGTATGAGCATCGTATGCCCCGATGATGAATGGGAAAACTGGCAATATAAAAGCGAACAGTTTTATTCGTCTTGTCAAAACGAGCGTATTGAAGAGCGGTTTTGGACGAGGGGAAAACAAGCAGAATATCAAAAGCAGAACACAGCGAATGTTCTCTTAAATTTAATGCACTTTTTAGGAAGAGAGTATATGCGTTATTATGAAAAAGACAATGGTATGCTCTTTGAAAAACCACAAAAAACGGCTGCTCTTATGAAATATAGAATGAGAGTCCTTGAGTGTATTTCAGATAATGGAGAAATTTCTGAGGCATGGAGCGGTTGCTATGCTGATTTGTGCTTAAAGGCTGCAGGAGCAATGATTGGTGCTGGTGAAACTGATGAAGGCTTTATATATCTTGAAAAAGCTTTTACATTGTATGATGCTTGGTTACAAATACCAGAAGGCAAAAAAATGGATACAGGTTCTCCTATACTGTTTGAAAATGCAAAGATCTCCAAAATAGAAAAGAATTGCGTAGTTAACATATTCTTTGAAGATGGTACGAGTGTTTGGACACCATACTTGTGGTTGTTTTGGCAAATTAAGGGTGACATATTTAATGCGATGACAAAGTGGCCTTGGTTTGATGCAGTGCACGAAGATGATCGTTATATAAATCTACTCGCAAGAGCTAAAGAAATGGCTGAATCAAAATAGATTATATTTTTTATTGCCCCGCCTTGCGCGGGGCTTTCCTTTGCTTTCTGCATATCAAAAAAAGCCACCACGATTTTCGTGGTGGCTAAATTCAATTTTACCGCTTATTTTGCACGACCTCAGCTCAGGGTTTTTGGTTTTATTCAGTTACGCGGTCCTACATCACTCATATCAATCGGGTTAAAACCAATATCCTTAGCAGGAGAACTATCTGTGAGTGTAAAATCATAATTAAACACATCGACAAACATTGGATCGGCAATAACAGCGTTTTTGTAAAGACCGTTATTGGTTAAAGTATTTCTGTTGGTCTCCTTGAAGTATTCGATCAGAGGTTCCGACAACTCGTCAAATGACTTGTTATAGCTGATCAGCTGCTGACCAAGAGTGTAATCCCACAACAGATTCGAATCGTCTGTCCAGGTATTGTCATCATAATTTACGCGGTATATCGGGTTATAATCATTGATAACAATATTTCTTTCAAAGACGAATGAGATTCCCTCCTCCTGGCGGTTTGAACTTACTCCGCCAAGCCGTCCGAAAGCAAAAATATTATTTCTGATGACAAGATCCTCACCGAAGTTACAGGTATATACAGGCCCTGTAGTATTATATCCTATATTATTTTCAACAACGATACCGGTAGAACCTTCATCGTTATAGCAGGCAAATCCGCCGTATCCGTCCTCATAATCAGCGATATCGTGTATAAGATTTCCGCGAATCACTGTTCCCGGCTGAATACCGAGAGTATAAATACCGCCTAGGTCTGTGAGAATTCCCTGACCTATATCGTAAATATGATTCTTTTCAACGGTAATACCCGACGTAGCATGATCCCCGTATCCCCACGACCATCCCACTGAAACAGCGGTATAATATCCGTCAAAAATATTGTTATGGGAAATGGTACAGTCATACGCATACTTGAGAAGAATACCTACCGCACAGCGGTACACTCTTCCGTATTCGCTGACGGTACAGTCGGTTATAACGATGTCATGCGGAACGTCCTCGGTTACCGGAACAACGTTTGTACCGGTTATTCTGAATCCGCCCGCACCGATGTCCGAAACAGAGCAGTGATCAAAGGTCACGTTGTTAACCTTAGTTTGGATCTCAATAGCGTAATTACCGATATGATCGAAGGAGCAGTCCTCAAATTTCATATATGATGAGTTGAATATCGTAACCGCGGCAGGTAAATCGCTTGCCGCCTGACTTGCCCATCTGACCATGGGTTTCCAGTCACTGCCAACAAATCCTATATTCTTCATTTCAACGGAATTTTTCTCAGCGCTTCCGTTCATACCGTCAATGATAAGAAGAATATCTGTTGTTGAAGCATAGATCTTGCACTCATCGATCTTTTCATTTTCAGCCGGAATATAGTAAAGCTTTCCTGTTGCTCTGTCGTTATAGACCTCACCCGGAGAATTAAGATATTCAAAAACGTTATCAATATAATATCTTGCACCGCTTCCGTCCCACTCTCTGAAGTTCATGAGGGTCCTCTGAGAAAAGCTCAGCAAATTATTATTATAATCTATACTCTTTACGTTAAGACGCTCATCGTTCCAATAATGAAACATGCACATCTGCATATCTTCAATTCTTGTAAGATTTTCGGGAATATCCCCCTCATAGAAATAGAAGGCATAGTCAAAAGCATCACCTTCTTTATATTCGATCTCATCACAGTGCAACTTATCAAAATTTTCATTAGTGGCAAACTCATTTACAAGGTACCCTTCCTCGGGATAACGGGGACGTTCAAGCCTCTCGTAATCCGATGAAAAGAACTGATATGAATATACACTTTCACCGTTAAGCTTGGGCATATCCGCAACCCACGCCCTGACACCGTTAACCTCGGTCTCGGTAAATCCGGTAACGGGAAGCCAAGCACCGATAACAGCCATATCCTCATCTTCACATATAAATTCAAGAGAGGTACTGCCGAAATCAGCACCGTTTAAATTAAGACATTCGGTGAGAGTATAATCACCGGCTCTGAAATTAAAGGTGATATGCTCTGCTCCCAGAAGACTTAGCTCCTTTGCTTTTTCCAGTGCCTGTGGGACGTCTCCGTACGGAGCATCCTTAAGCCCTGTTCCACTCTTTGCTCCTGCCTCAAGATATATCACAGGATTTACCGGATCATAAGTATCGGAATAATTATCAGAATCAACATTCGAGCAAGAAACCAAGATCAGTAAAACAGTGATAAATAAACACACCGAAAAAAACTTAGATTTCATAACCTTATCCTTTCGCATATTTAACCTTTATTACAGTATATCATAGAGAAAACTCTCTGTCAAGGCAGATGCAAGCTCGGTACAGATAAACAAATTCACCGTCAATAAATAACCGAAGTTACAGAAATAACGAAAATCATCTTGACAATAAAAGTCATGCATGATAAAATCAAACAAAAAAGAGATAACGGAGATTTTATTATGGATAAAAAATACCCTGTAGTCAAGCGCGGTACTCCTGTGATTGACGGTCATCTTGATGATATATACCTTGACAGCTATTGTCTTGTTGAAGAGCCGATGGTAAACCTTAACTATGCTCTCAAGGGTGACGACTACGTAAAGAAGTACATGTCCAACACCTGCGGAAAGGTTTATTACCTTTTCGATGACAAATACGTATATGCCTGTGCAGTGATACATGACGAGACTATCTGCTCCCGCGGTGAGGAATGGCGCATGAGCACCACCTGGCCTTGGAACGATGACGGCGCTGAGATATATTTTTACTTCTCTGATGATGACGTTTTTGCTATACACAGCGATGCACACAACATCCGCTCTGTAGTTGATGAGCACATTCATCCCAACCGCACATCCACCCTCAAATATCACGATACCCCCCGTGAGGACTGGGCGGCTACCATCGACCGTGAAAACAACAACTACATCGTTGAAATCCGCGTTCCCCTGCCCGATTACATAAAGGAGGGTTCTGTCATCGGTACTCTTCTTGAGATAGATGACCGCTGGACCGTTGAGAACGATCCCGGTGAGTCAATGGTTGGAGCTATCTTCTCTATCCCTCAGTATCCCGGTGATGAAAGTCACTTTGTAAAGCTTGGAGAGTAATTAATATTTTAACACGGTCATCACTTCGGTAAATGGCCGTGTTTGACTATCCAAAGAAAAAAGCATTTTTTTATAACCTTTAGCCTGTATTTTCAAGAGAATACAGTACAAACAAAAAATATATACTACAATCTCTGTAAAATGAAATGGGGAAAACATGAAAAAAATTATTGCGATTATTTTTATGATATCACTATTTGTCTTAATTTTGTGTGGATGCTCGGCAGAGGTCAAGGAAAACCCCGTAACCGATTTTGAATATCAAAAATCGGAGAATAGCGATTACATACTCATAACCAAGTATATCGGTACATCCGAGAATGTAGTTATTCCGGCAGAAATAGACGGACTGCCGGTAAAAAACATATATTCGATTGGTGAAAACGCTACCGAGATGATTGGTGCCTTTCAGAACAGCAATATAAAATCCGTAGTAATCCCGGACAGTGTTACATCCGTAGGCTCAAACGCATTTATGGATTGCTCATCGCTTACCAAGGTTAAGATATCAAAAAATCTTAAAAGCATCGGGTATCATTCCTTTGAAAACTGCGTATCGCTCAAAGAAATAGATCTGTCTGAAACCGTACTTACACACATTGGTGATTTTGCATTTATGGGCTGTACCTCTCTCCGCGAAGTAAAGCTTCCCACCACTCTCGAGTATATATATGAGAGAGCTTTTTACGGTTGTACGTCTCTTAAGGAGATCCGACTGACTGAAAGCCTTAAAATCTTCGGTCCTGGGGCCTTCGCCGACTGTACGTCACTCGAAACGGTAACTGTTTCCAATGCAGATAGACTTAACGGGCTCTCGCAACCGATATTTTCAAACGTCCCCTCTCTCAGTAAGATAATATTCGAGGAAGGATATACCGAAATAGACGGTTACGCATTTTTTGCTACCACGTCTGATATCGAGGTCATTATTCCCGCTTCCGTCAAAACTATAGAACCCAACGTTTTCTTTAATTACGGTTCTATAAAATTCATCTTCAAGGGTGACTGTCCTGATATCGGTAACGGAGAATTCCACGGTAACGTTACTGTTTGTTATGATCCCGACACAAAGGGTTGGGATGAGTGTACGTGGAAAAATGATTATAAGATTGAAACTGCAAAAAACTCCGCCAAGTGATCAGATGTTATTTCAATACTTCTAAAAGCAAAAATCTCCCAAGGCAGAAATCTGTCGTGGGAGATTTTAATATATACCGATTATTTACCGAGAAGAAAATCCTTATCGAATATTGATGCTTGGATATGGCGCATAGTCTCTCTGCCCTCGTTAAAATAGTAGCATACCACTACGCTACCGTCTGAACGTACAGAAGCTCTGGGATAACCGAGGTCACCGCAACCTCCGTCATCGCGAAGAATTATCTCATTACTCCAGGTACGTCCCTCATCCTCTGAATATTTACAACGGATTCCAAATGGGACCTTACGGTATCCGTATACAAGTGACCAGGTCCCGTCATTCATAATCGAAAGTGCACCGGGATTTCCGCCGTAATGCTCAACCGCGTGTTGATCAAACTCCCAGGTGCGGCCGTTGTCCTTTGAGAGATACTGAGCGAGAGTAAAATAATGGACTCTGTTTCTTGAATCAAAACGACGGTTGATACAAACGAGAGTACCATCCTTGCGTCGGCGAGCCTGAGGCATTATTTCATAACACTCGTCTGTAGTGGGAAGTTCCTCGCCTACGTAAGAGAGAAACTCCATTTTTCTGCCGCCGTCGTACATTTTTGCACAGAACACTCTGCCCTCTGTACCGTTTGAACGCTGGCAAGAGCCGAATACAAGTATCTCGTCTTTACTCTCAACAATATACTGGGTTCTCATGTTAAGGGGAACGTCAAAACCCTCCATCTTGGGAAAAAAGTAGGGACCGTTCCAGTTGTATCCCCTGTCGGTGGAGAAGGACCACCAGGAAAAGTCATCGTTTTTAGTACCCGACATATTAAAGCTGAGACAAAGGTCTGGATCGGTAAAATCAAGTTTACCTTCAAACTCTTTTATAAGCTCTGGTTTTCTAAGCTGATGAGCCGGTGCAGGAGCCACATGAGATGTGTCGACAGGATCCTCCCAGGTGAGTCCACCGTCAAGAGAACGAGACTGGTAGACCGTCCATCCAAGATCACGGTCAAATGTGTGTCCTTTACCGTCCTTATGTACAGCCACCTGATACCCTACGATGATCTCATCGCCCCAGCTGTAACCGTAAAAGCCTGCAGGCCATGCGGCAAAGGTACCCTCTCTTTTAAAAACAATTACATCTTTTTTCATCAAATCCCTCCATAAACACCGTGTATCACAGCAATCACAACATTAAATACTCTCTTTTTTGTAATTATAACAACTGTTAATAACTTTGTCAACAAATAACATACTTGCACCATCATAATAAATGTGTTATAATACTATGGTAATATTATTTCTACAGGATGAATAATTATGGACAGAAACAAAAAATATTTTATAGATTTTCTTATAGGGACACCCACAAAAAACGTTATATTTGAACCGTACATCACAAGAGAACTCACCGAGGCTCTTATATGGCGTCGCGGTGGAAATTTGTGGAGCACACCCGAGCAGTGTATTTCAACCCTTGCCTCCAATACAGAAAGAACGAGAGCAGACATATTCTTCATTGATATGAATGATTTCACGGAAGAAGAAAAAGCAATCATCCCCCATGATATTCTCGCGTTCAAGGGCAGAGATAGTGAGCTTGGTGTAGGTGTTATTTGCCACAATGAAGAGGAAGTATCCCTCGTTGAAAACGTTGCGGATTGTCTTTGCATTTACGGTAATACCACCTCGAGTAAAATTCCGGTAATCCGCATGGACGGTACCCCGGAGGAAGCAATCGCACGCGGTGATCTCGGCTGGTTTGCAAGAAATGATGCGGAAAAGAATCTTGCTGACTACGGAAGTAAAATAAAGATCCTCGGTGGTCTTGGTGTAGATTTTATCGTTGGCAGTTCACCCGTGAAAATATACTCCTACGTTGCTGAACTTGCGGAAAAGTATCCCTCTATGTGGGCCTGTGGTTCAGGTGGTGAGATACCGGGTGATAAATATCTTGAGTTTATTTCCCTTCTCGGTGCATTCGGAAGAATAAGACGGCTGTAATATTGTTATTCACCTGCCACAGAAACTACTGCGGCAGGTGTTTTTTTGTAAACATTTTAATATAACTTATAGATAACTATTGAAAAAAACACTGCAATCTATTATAATATTTAGTATAAAGGCACAGTGTTGCCAAATCAAACTTTCTTTGTTTAAAAGAATTTATTAATCACTCTACATAAACAGGAGGAATTATCATGGCAAACAACAGATATGTCGGCGATTATCCCGTAATCGGTATTCGCCCTATAGTTGACGGTCGTCGCGGACCTATGATGCTTCGTGAATCCCTTGAGCCCCTTGTTTGGGCTATGGCTGAAGCTGCGAAAAAACTTTTTGAGGAAAATCTCTTCTACTCTAACGGTGAGCCCGTTAAGGTAGTTATGGCAGATACCTGTATCGGTCGTGTACCCGAGGCTGCTGCTTGTGCAAACAAGTTCAAGAAGGAAGGCGTTGACATAACTCTTTCCGTTACTCCTTGCTGGTGCTACGGCTCTGAGACTATGGATATGGATCCCACCACAATTAAGGGTGTTTGGGGCTTTAACGGTACCGAGCGTCCCGGTGCGGTTTATCTTGCTGCAGTTCTTGCAGGTCACGCGCAGAAGGGTCTTCCCGCATTCGGTATTTACGGTCATGAAGTTCAGGACCGCGATCAGGTTACTCAGATTCCTGAGGACGTTAAGGAAAAGCTTCTTCGTTTTGGCCGTTCCGCTATCGCTGTTGCTACTATGCGCGGCAAATCCTATCTCCAGATCGGTTCCCAGTGTATGGGTATCGCAGGTTCTATCGTTGATCAGGACATGATGGAGTCATACTTCGGTATGCGTGTTGAGTCCGTTGACGAGGTAGAGATCCTCCGCCGTATGGAAGAGGGTATCTACAATGAAGAAGAATTCCAGAAGGCTCTTGCTTGGACTAAGGAACACTGTAAAGAGGGTCGTGACGATAACCCCGAAAGCGTTAACTTCCTTGGCGAAGATCGTAAGATCAAGTTCACCGCTGAAGAGAAGGAAAAGCAGTGGGAGTTCACCGTTAAGATGTACTGTATCATCAAGGATCTGATGGCAGGTAACGACAAGCTTCCCGATGCATTCGTTGAGGAAAAGGTTGGTCATAATGCTATCGCAGGTGGATTCCAGGGTCAGCGCCAGTGGACCGACCATTGGCCCAACTGTGACTATCCCGAGGCTCTTCTCTCCTCTTCCTTTGACTATGAGGGTGCTCGCGAGCCTTATACTCTTGCAACAGAAAATGATATTCTCAATGGCATGTGTATGCTTATCATGCGTCTGCTTACTCACCGTGCTCAGATCTTTGCTGACGTTCGTACCTACTGGTCCGGAGAAGCTACCGAGCGCGTAACCGGTTACAAGCTTGAGGGCAAGGCAGCTGAGTCCGACGGTATTATTCACCTCCTCAACTCCGGTGCCGCTTGTCTTGATGCTTCCGGTGTTTGTACCGATGAGAACGGTAACGCTATCATGAAGAAGTGGTGGGAAGTTACCGAGGAAGATATCAAGAAGATGACCGATGCTACCGTTTGGTGCGAGGCAGGATTTGACAACTTCCGTGGCGGCGGATTCTCCAGCCATTTCAACACCTTTGCTGAAATGCCTTGTACTATGATCCGCCTTAACCTTGTTAAGGGTCTCGGTCCCGTTATGCAGATCGCTGAGGGTTGGACCGTTAACCTTCCCGAGGATGTTAACGATACTCTCATGGAGCGTACCAATCCTACTTGGCCCTGTACTTGGTTTGCTCCCAGATGTACCGGTGAGGGTGCATTTAAGACCGCATACGACGTAATGAACAACTGGGGTGCTAACCACGGTGCTATCAGCTACGGTCACATCGGTGCTGACATCATCACTCTTTGTTCTATGCTCAGAATCCCCGTATGTATGCACAACGTTCCTGAAGATCAGATTTTCCGTCCCGCTGCATGGAATGCATTCGGTATGGATAAAGAGGGTCAGGACTACAGAGCTTGCCAGACCTACGGTCCCCTTTATAAGAACATATAACAATATAACATTCATGAAACATGGGAGATCCTCACGGATTTCCCATGTTTTATAAATGAGGAGTATTTTATGAAAAAAAGTTTAATTCTGATCATCATGCTTTCCGTTGTAGGTCTTATACTTTTATCCGCATGTGCCAACACCGGAGATAATGACGCAATACCACCCACGGATGATACGACTGTCGGAGAGGAAACCGCTCCGCCCGAGGAGCTACCCAAGGCAAGCGTATACATAGTGGGAGATTCGTTGTCCTGCGAATATACAGGTAAAAACTTAGAGGCCTTTTACCCCCGCTTTGGCTTTGGCTCACAGCTCACTTACTTCGTGGACGATAAATTAATAATCAACAACTTTGCCCTCTCCGGAAGAAGCTCAAAGAGCTTTGTTCTTGACAACGAGTATAAAATGTTGAAAATAATGCTCCGTGAGGGTAACTACCTTATTATAGCCTTCGGCCACAACGATCACAACAGCGAGGATCCCGAAAGATTTACCGATGCATCCAAGGACTACACCGATCCCACCTCCTTCGGATATTCTCTGTATGAGAACTATATAAAGCTGGCTCGGGAAAAAGGTGCCATTCCTATTCTTTGTACCCCCGTGGTATACTGTTCTGAAACCTCTGAAGTCTACAGCGGCGCCGCTCTTCACGTCACCGATACAGGTGATTATCCCCAGGCTATCCGTGACCTGGCCGCTGCATATGACGTACCGGTGATCGATCTGACCAACATAACTAAGGAAAGATACGAGGAGCTGGGTGCTGAGGCGCTTAGATATCACTCCGTTAAAACCGGTATGCTCGCCGAGGACGGCGTTACCGTTGTACCCAATCTTAACGGTGAGGTAGACAGATGCCATCTGAACCAGTACGGCGCAAGATACGTTGCCTACAGACTGGCAGAGGAACTGAAAAATGTCGACGGAATAGGCAAATACGTACTTGACGGTATCGAGGAGCCTACGGCCGACATTCTTGAAAAATATCACACCGCCGAACGGTTAGAGAAATTAAATAAGTAAAAATTATTCTGTTTTATCAGAGGGGGGAGTAAAATGGAAAAGTTCTTCATTATAGTCTGTGCATTATCGCAGCGATACAGATCATCATTCCGTTATATACCCTTGCAACAGTCGGATACGAAAGCGGTACTGCTTTTGTATTTGACCTATATAAAAAACTCGTCCCTGTCTTTCTGTCGTCTGTGCTGATCTACATTCTCAGAAAAGAAAATTAGATAAAGAATAGTAACACTCGGGTTACTATTTGATTGTTTCATCTATATCTTACGAAAGGATATTGATTTTATGGCAAGATATATTCCATTCCCATGTCATGCTGACATGGCACCGCTGGACATTTCATATTTATTCGAGGATGAAAAACCTGCCGGTAAACACGGTTTTTTACAGGTGCAGGGTGAACGTTTCGTTTTTGAAGACGGTACACCTGTGCGATTTTGGGGTACAAATTTAAGTGCCGGTGCATGTTTCCCCGAAAAACCTTATGCTGAAAAGCTGGCAAAACGATTAGCTTCTTACGGATGTAACATAGTTCGTTTGCATCAGATGGATGCTGAGTGGGGTATCCCGAACATTTTTCAGTGCAGAAGAGGTAAACGTTTATCCAACACCTCCACATATGACCCTGAATCCTTTGACCGCCTTGACTATCTGATTTCTTGCCTAAAAAAAGAGGGCATATATGTTTTTCTGGATATGCAGACATACCGAAAGTACAAGGAGGACGACGGAGCGCGCAGTACCGTTTTACTGAAAAACAACGGTGCTCCCTATTGTCTTTTTGACCCGATCCTTATAGAGCTGCAGAAAGAATATATGCGTGCCCTGTGGTTACACCACAACCCATACACGGGACTTGATTACAAGGATGACCCCGTCTTCGTTATGAGCGACATCATCAATGAGGCATGTCTGTTCGGATGCTTTGACCAGGAGATCACAGTAGAGCCATACGCGTCCGAGTTCCGTGAGAGATTTCGAATGTGGTGCGGGGAGATGGGGTACGCAGTGAAAACCGATGAGCTGGATTTGGCAGATAAAACTGTACCCGAACTCAACGAATTTAAAAACTACTTAACGCATCAGTACTACGACGGTATGATCGACTATATGCATTCGCTGGGTGTAAAAATTCCAATAACCGGTCCTAACTACACCTGGAAATATATGCAATCCAAGGTTTCCCAGGAGATTGGTGACTTTATGGATAATCATTCAAATCTTGGCGATTTTCTGGGTTGGACCGAAGAAGGCAGATACTATCGTAACTGGGGCTTTCACGAGCGTCCGGAGTGGGGACTTGGTCAAAATCTGCGTCACAGAAAATTAGGTAAACCATTCTTTAATTCCGAGTGGGATTGCACATTCCCCAACAAATACCGTGCCGAAAGTGCTATATTATTCGCATCGGTTGGAATGCTTCAAAACTGGTCAGGATATACAAACTGTGTATATGCCTACTCTTCCTTCCTTGAAAATGTAGGTACAGTCGGCAAGGAAAGCAGTTCCTGTGCCATTGGTGGTTTAGGCTACAGAGAGGGACTCTTATCATGTTGGAACGACCCTGCAAAAACCGGAATGTTTTATCACGGTGCTATTATTACCCGCCGCGAAGATGTACGTCCTGCTTTGAACAAGATTCCCGTAAGGGTAGAAGAGATAGAGACTACCAATGACTGTTTACCCGGTGGTGTAACCACTTTGGTAAAACCCGCCTTTGATGTCGTTGTTGAGCGCTCTCAAGTAGGTGCCGACTACCACAATGAATTTGACAATGCAGTATCTGATGACAAATGTTTGGTGGATCTGTCTTCAGGAGAGGTACGCTCAGATACCGGAGAATTGTACCGCAGTTGGGAAAAGCGTTACGGACTTGTGGATACAGCTAAAACAAAATCGGTATACGGTCGATTAGGATGCCTAGACGAGGTTGAGCTCACCGGAATGCGGGTCAAGTGTCATAATGATTACGCGGTTATTGCCATCAGCTCTCTTAATAACGAGTTGGATCTGGAACATACCGATGCTATGTTACTGACAGCAGTAGGTGATGTGATGAATACTGATATGAAGAGGACTATGGCTCCTGACCACATGCAGCCGAGTGACGGCACACCGCCTTTGATGCAGATGGAAGATCTCGGCAAAGCACCTATTCTTTGTGAAGTAATTGAAGCTGAGGTTGCTATCAAAACTAACCGCACAAATCTGGTTTGCTGGGCGGTAAATGCAGAAGGGTTCTTCATAGGTCAATCGCCCATCCGATACGAAAACGGTTATGCAATCTTCCAAATTGGTGGTCAACACGCTTCCATATACTATTTTATTCAGGCAGAATAAGGTTGTATATACAAACACAAATTTTTACTGAGCAATCAACAGAAAAAAGCCCCCGTTTCCACGGGGGCTTTTACTATTGTAAATTAGTTAATAACAAACTGTGCGATAGACTCGGGAAGCTCTTCTTTAGCTATAGAAGAAGTAACAACAAGGTTAACGCCAACCTTCTCTGCAAACTCATCAAGCTTGGTAATCATATCAACAAAAGGCTCAACCTCGTTACCAACGATCTTGAGTGCGGAATCAACAAAAATATCGGTAACATCGTGGTTACTTGCTAAAATACCTGCAATAAAAGCAGAGAGAGAAGCTGCATCAACAATTCCGTACTGATCAGTATCTATAAGACGAACCTGGTGTTTGATATCATATATTAACTTAGAGCCCTTCTCAATACAAACAACAGCACCCTTAGATTCTTCGAGAGCCTTATTTGCCATTTCAATGAGAGTCTTAGTTTTTCCGGAGCCCTTAAGTCCAACAATTAACTTCAGCATAATAGTGTTCCTCCAATGTGAGTATAGGATTTATCAAATGGTTGGGAATTTTTCTGTACTTCCCTCCCTTTGAGAACATTATACACTAAATAATTGTAGAATGCAATAGTTTTTTGGTAAGTTTGTGCAAAAATCCTTATTTTATTCTTGCACGAAGAGCCTCGCCCATATCCTCGTATCCGGGCTTGCCGAGAAGAGCAAACATGTTCTTCTTATATGCCTCAACACCGGGCTGGTTGAAGGGATTAACACCAAGAGTGTAACCGGAAATCGCACAAGCAAGCTCAAAGAAGTATACTGCAAAACCAAAAGAATATGCACTGAAATCATCAAGTTCAAGAACGATGTTGGGAACACCACCGTCATTGTGAGCAAGAAGAGTTGCACACATCGCAGTATGATTTACCTTATCAAGAGTGCTTCCGGAGAGAAAGTTAAGACCATCAACGTTTGCAGCATCCTCAGGGATAATAACCTCACATCCGGAATCCTTTACGCTGATAACAGTCTCAAAAATGTTACGGGTACCCTCCTGGATATACTGACCGAGAGAGTGAAGATCAGTAGAGAAAATAACGGAAGAAGGATAAATACCCTTGTTATCCTTACCCTCGCTCTCACCGTAAAGTTGCTTCCACCATTCGTTAAAGAGAAGAAGAGAGGGTTCATATCCAACAAGGATCTCAATACCTCTACCCTTTCTGTAAAGGAGGTTACGGAGAGCCGCATACTTGTAGCAATCGTTATTATCAATATCAGGGTCAGTGAACTTGTTACTTGCATCAAGAGCACCCTGCATCATTGCATCTATATCAATACCTGCAACTGCAATAGGAAGAAGACCTACTGCGGTAAGAACAGAATATCTTCCGCCTACGTCATCCGGAACAACAAATGTCTCGTATCCGCGCTCGTCTGCGAATGCCTTGAGAGTACCGCGCTCACGGTCGGTAGTTATAAAGATTCTATCCTTAGAACCCTCTACACCGTACTTCTTCTCAAGAAGCTCGCGAAGAATACGGAATGCCACTGCAGGCTCAGTAGTAGTACCGGACTTAGAAATAACGTTTATGCAAACGTCACGTCCCTCACAGATAGAAAGAAGCTCCTTGATTGCAGAAGAACTGATAGTGTTACCTGCGAAATAAATGTCAGGAGTATCTTTTTTAAGATTATTGTAAAGGGGAGACTTAACGAACTCGATAGCTGCACGTGCACCGAGATAAGAACCACCTATACCAACAACTATAAACACATCACAAGACTTCTTTATCTTTTCTGCCGCAACCTTTATACGTGCGAACTCTTCCTTATCGTAATCAGTGGGGAGAGTCTCCCAACCAAGAAAATCACTGCCCTCTCCGCTTCTGGATTTAAGAGTGTTGTGAGCAGCAACAACCTCCTCCTTGATCTTGCTGAGTTCCTCAGCAGATACAAAATCGCCAAGATAATTTGAATTAAGCTTGATTGCCATTTTTACTTCCTCCGTTATATACTAATGTTGTCTGACATATCATACATACTATGTCCTAACAATACTATCCTACAATATATTATATAACAACATTTTTCCTTTTTCAATGTTTTTTTACATATTACAACAAAATAATTTCCTTATGTATTAATAAGAATAGCAGACAAGAATATTCTACGGAGAACACCAAAAAAACCTATTCTTTCGGTGCCGTAATCTGAGTATATTTCTGTTCGTCCGATCTCCTCTTCACCATTCATATATATTATTTGCCCAACACTATCTCCATCTTTCACCGGTGCTGAAATATATTCCGGCAATGACACTTCGTACCGTATGTTTTTAATATTCTCTTTTGGAAGTACCGTAGTAAATTTTTCGTACTTGAGAGGAAGTGTTCTCTCAACTCCACCGTATACTGTAATATCCCCAAGCTCAACTTCCGGAGCAGTATACAAACCGTAATTTGCAAATCCATAGTCAAGAAGCTTTTTCGCCTGAGCGTTTCTAATATCGCCTGTGGGAGATCCCATTATTACTGCAATAAGCTGCATTCCATCCCTTTTTGCAGTAGCGCTTATACAGAACTTAGCCTTAGAGGTAGACCCTGTCTTAAGTCCGTTAGCACCGTTATAAAACCGTATCAGCCTGTTAGTGTTTGTAAGACCAAATGCACCGTCTCTGATACTATCCATCCAGATCGAAGAATAGTCTAGGATCTTTTCATGCCGAATCAGTTCCCTTGACATGATAGCAATATCTTTTGCGCTTATAAGATGTTTCTCCGCGGTATCATCAAGGCCGTTGGTATTTTCAAAATTGGTGTTGACCATTCCCAGCTCACCGGCTCTTTCGTTCATCCGCTTAACGAAAGCTTCTTCACTGCCTGCAATATGTTCAGCAAGTGCTACAGCCGCATCGTTTGCCGATGCTATTACCACACTTTTAACCATATCCTCAAGAGACATAGTCTCCCCTACCTTCAGATATACCTGCGAACCGCCCATTGATGCCGCACGTTCACTCACTGTAACAGTATCATTCATACTGACCTTACCATCGTCTACTGCTTCAATAACAAGCAAAAGTGTCATTATCTTAGTAACAGATGCCGGTGGAAGCGGTGTGTCTGCATTTTTCTCATAGAATATTTTTCCACTGGATGCTTCCATAAGAACAGCACTTATCGCATCAATTGCCAAAGGATCGTCCTCTGCATAAGACTTGACCATCAAACATGAGAACAACATAGAAAAAGACAACGCGACGATAATACATTTACATAAGATTTTTTTCGTCATACTTATCACCTCAAGAAATGTATATTAGGTTTTGTCCCGATTATGCAAATGATAAAAAATGAACCCCCATTCTCTTAAAAAGAATGGGGGGTAGAGTTAAATTTACATTACATCTTTGACAATATCGGTCATTGAGTAAAGTGCAGGAGCTTTGCCGGGTAGGAACTTAGCTGCTCTAACAGCACCCTCGGCAAATACCATTCTGGAACCCGCACTGTGACTGAGGCGTACAATTTCTGAATTACCTGCAAAAATAACCTCATGTTCACCGACTATACTACCGCCACGAACTGAGTGTATGCCGATTTCATCAGAGTCACGTTCTCTGCGCTCACTATGACGGTCAAAGGTATAACTGAACCTTCCGTTCTGAGAATCATTTATAGCATCCGCTATCATAAGAGCGGTACCGCTGGGAGCGTCAAGCTTTTTGTTATGGTGCTCCTCAACTATCTCAATGTCAAATTTACTGCCGAGCGCCGCTGCAGATTTCTTTGCAAGCTCAATAAGAAGTGTTATACCAACTGACATATTTCTTGAAAAGAACACCGGAACAGTTTTTGCCGCATTATACATGAGTTCCATCTCACCGTCATTGTGCCCGGTAGTTGCAATAACTGCGGGAACATGGTTTGCAGTAGCATAATCAAGGATACCTGCAAGTACAGAGTGGTGAGAAAAATCGATTATAACATCAGCCGATTCCTTTACGTCTGCAATACTACTGTATACAGGGAAAGTACATCCCGCATAGGTGGCAGATACGTCAACACCCGCAACTATTTTCGCCGCAGGATCATCCTTTACAAATTCAGCTATGTTCACACCCATACGACCACATGCGCCGCAGAGAATAATTTTAGTTTCTGTCATTTTTCTGTCCTTTCAGTGGGGAATGGGAAAATCAGATAAGGCCGTGCTTTTTCATAGATGCCGCAAGCTTAGCTCTGTTGGCATCATCCATCTCGCAAAGAGGAAGACGCATCTCCTCACTGCAGAAGCCCATCATTGCGCATGCAGTCTTAGCAGGAATGGGATTAACCTCGATAAAGAGATTATTAATAAGATCAAGAAGCTTAAGCTGGAGCTCACAGCTCTCCTTTACCTTACCGTCAAAATAGAGCTGGCAGATGTCGTGAGTTTCCTTCGGCATTACGTTGGAGAGAACAGAAATAACACCCTTAGCACCAAGTGAAAGGATAGGAACAATCTGGTCGTCGTTACCGCTGTAGATATCAAGAGCGTCTCCGCATTCTGCGACAAGTTCAGCAATAGCACTGATATTACCGGAAGCCTCTTTGGTAGCAACGATTCTCTCGTGCTTAGCAAGCTCCTTGTAAACAGGAAGAGTTATATTACAACCGGTACGAGAAGGAACATTGTAAAGAATTATCGGCTTGTCGGTAGCATCTGCAACCGCAAGAAAGCTCTTAATGAGACCCTTGGGAGTAGCCTTATTATAATAAGGAGTAACAAGAAGAAGACCGTCAACGCCAACCTCACACGCATACTTTGAAAGATCTATAGCATAATCAGTATCGTTGGAACCGGTACCGGCAATAACGGGAACTCTGCCCGCACTGCGCTCCACCGTATATTTTATTGCCTCGCGATGCTCCTCATCGGTAAGGGTAGATGCCTCACCTGTGGTACCGCATATAACGATGGCATCAGTTTTGTTTGCTATCTGGAAATCGATAAGCTTGCCAAGGGCATCATAATCAACTGTATTATTTGTAAATGGGGTAATAATGGCTACACCTGCGCCCGTGAATATTGTGTTCTTAAGCTTGCTCATAATATTTGCCTCCGCTGATGAGAATTCACATACAAAATAAAAAAACCGGTTGAAAACCAGCTACCGTTGTTATATAATATATACGCAACGGCATTTTTAGTATACCGCAGGATAATTATATGATAGCTCTCCATCAATTTAGTTTACTTGATGACAGTTTACTGATTATTCATCTGCTCCTTAAGTTAAGGAGGGCAAAGCCGTAAACCAGAAAACCGCAGTATGCCGTATGCCGTTTTCTTCGGCGTAATATTCCTTTCACGGAAAACTATCGGCCCGGCATGGCCATCCGCTCGCCGCTACTGATAATAAAACGCGCCTCTATCTATTATTGTATGTGTTTCCTCTCCGTCAATTATCGATAACGTAAGAGTATACATTCATTATTATATTCTATATTGATTCAATTGTCAATAATTACGGTATAATTTTATTAACCGTATTGTAAAGTTTTCCGAACTAAACTATGATATGATACAAAAATAATGATAATAAGGATATGTAAAAAATGGTAGTTAATACTGACCTTAGGGTTTCGGATTTTTTCTATGATCTTCCCCCTGAGCTCATAGCCCAGACACCGCTTGAGCCAAGAGATTCATCCCGTCTTCTTCTGCTTGACAAAACCACCGGAGAGATCGAGCACAAGATCTTCAAAGACATAGTTGATTTTCTCCATCCCGAGGACGTTCTCGTTATAAACAATTCAAGAGTAATTCCGGCACGTATTTACGGCAAAAGAGCCGGAGGCGGTGCACTGGAAATACTTCTTCTCAAATGTAAAGAACTTGATACCTGGGAAGTACTTACACGTCCCGGAAGAAAGATGAAACCCGGTACTACCGTAACTCTGGGTGAAGGCAAGCTTACTGCTACCGTACTTGAAATAGTAGAGGACGGAAACAGGATAGTCAAGTTTGACTATGATAGAGAAAAATACTCAAATATATACGCAGTTCTTCACGAAATAGGCACTATGCCCCTCCCTCCATACATAACCGAAAAATTAGAGAATCAGGAACGGTATCAGACGGTTTATTCAAAGACAGAGGGATCTGCCGCTGCACCTACCGCGGGACTTCATTTTACAAAGGAACTTCTCGCACGGATAAAGGAAAAAGGGGTTGCTGTAGCAGAGGTAACCCTTAACGTCGGTCTCGGTACCTTCCGTCCTGTTAAGGCAGAAAAAATAACCGATCATATAATGCACTCGGAATATTACGAAATATCACGTGAGACTGCAGAGCTGATAAACAGCCGCAGAAAAGCCGGAGGCAGAATAATTGCAGTAGGTACCACATCCTGCAGAGTTCTTGAAAGTGCATCTCTTGAAGATGGTACTCTTATTGAAAAAAGCGGCGACACCAGTATATTCATTTATCCCGGTTACAGATTCAAAGCACTTGATGCCCTGATAACCAATTTTCACTTACCGGAAAGCACTCTGCTCATGCTTGTATCAGCCCTTGCAGGCAAGGAAAACATCTTCAATGCGTATGAAACTGCCGTCAGAGAAAAGTACAGATTTTTCTCCTTTGGTGATGCTATGTTTATAAATTAAAGGTTAGGTTAAAGCAATGGATAAGAAATCTATAAAATTGCTCTCTATCGGTAACAGCTTCAGCCGAGATTCACTTTACTTTCTCCCCGGTTTTTTAAGAGAGGCGAATTATGATGAGATTATCATCGCATATCTTGCAGTGGGAGGATGTTCTATTGAACAGCATTTTCATAAAGCCCTCGATAAAAGTCTCTACGGTTATATGAAAAATACCGACGGTAGCTGGGTGTCTTCACAAATTGATATGGATACCGGACTTGCTGACGAGGATTGGGATTATATTATATTTCATCAATCTACTGTCGTCAGCGGATGTGCATTCTCTATGACCCCGTATATCGATTATCTTACAAAATATATTAAGGCAAGGTGTTCAAATCCCGAGGTGAAATTCTTCTGGAATATGACCTGGACGTACTCAAAATATTTCTCGAAAAATGCCTTTTTAAGATATAACAGAGACCAGATGAAAATGCACCGTGATATTCTGGATGTCACAAAAAACACTATCCTATCCCGCCCCGAATTTACGGACGCGATCCCCACGGGTACCGCGTTTATGAATTTCAGAACCTCATACTTCGGTGATAACGTAAACGAGGACGGACTTCATGCGAGCCTTTACGTAGGAAGGTATCTTGCGGCTATGGTTTTTGCCTGCTATTTTACCGGACTCAAGGCAGAAAACTTCGGTAAGAGTTATTATCCCGAATATTCAATGTATTTTAACCTTGATGCAATGAGAGAAGCAGCTGATAATGCTATCGCCTCCCCATATGATATCACTCCCTCTAAGATCACCCGTGTTCCCTCTCTTAAAGTCCTTTCGGTAGGAGACGGCAGGGCCCTTGACTCCGTATGTTATCTGTACGATTTTCTCTCAGAGAAGTTAGATAACGTCACCGTTGCATCCTTCATAGCAGACGGTAACAGTGGTGAATACAGAAAGACAAATGAAGAAGGAACTACCCTCTCCTGCTATTCTCTTGCCGAAGTAATAGCAGATGAGAAGTGGGACGTTATTGCTTATAGCGGTGATTGCGTTGACGTTGAAAACAAGAGCTATACCGTTTTTCTTGACACGATAAAGTCCTGTTCACAAAATCCTCATGTTAAGGTTCTGTGGAACATGACCTGGGCATATCAGAACGGTTACTCCCTTCCCGGTTTTGAGAAATATTCAAACGATAGATCGGTGATGTACGAAGCAATTCTCGATTCAATGAAGAACGAGATTCTTCCCTCCTCCGATTTTCTCGGAATAATTCCATCCGGAGTCACCGTTGAGATAATGCGTTCCTCCTATCTTGGTGATACCTTCACAGAAGACGGTGTAAGGCTTGCAGACGGACTTGCAAAATACGGTGTATCTCTTACCTTTGCAGGATATCTTCTCGGTATCCCGGTGAGAAGATTATTCTTTATGCCCGAGGAGCACAGAGAAATGCTTGAATCCGATGGTAGAGATATCGCATGTGATGCAATATATTACGCTTTCAGACAACCGTATAACTTCAGAGCCTCCAAATATGTAGAGCTTGTGGAAAAAGGTCTTGATGGAAACTTTGGAGACAAATAATAGTGAAACAAAAAAGCACTGCTATGGTGCGTATTCTTGAGGACAGTTTTTGAAATTCAATAAAATACATTACCTACCTACAGGAAAAGGATAGAGAAAGCAACATGCAATCTCTATCCTTTTTTCTTGACAAGCACTGCATTTGGGGACACAAATGCTTTTATTATAGACTAATTCACAAATTTATGATATAATATTTGCGAGAAATATTAACCAAATCATTTTTCTTTCACTATTAAGGCAGAAGCTTCTAAAAACCAACAAGGAGGTGAGCAGATGAACGAAAACGAACTTCGAAAAAAGATATCAGAGGTGTCTAAAACTATTTTCTCATACTGTATGGCTAAAACGCCTACGCGAGAAGAAGCTGAAGATCTCTCACAAGACATTTTGTATGAGCTAATGAAGTCAGCTAAAAACATTCGCGACGATAAAGCCTTTTACGCTTTTATGTGGGGAGTTGCAGGAAATGTTTATAAGCAGTGGTACAGAAAAAAGCTACAAAATAACACTTGTGAGTTAACGGAAGATGT
>JAFYMF010000048.1 GCA_017556745.1 Clostridia bacterium | reverse complement strand
CTGCACAGAACAAAGGACAGCACAAGAAGCAGCGAGAGAAATATCTTTGCCGTTTTTCTCATTGAATAACCTCCGCGAAATTCAAGTTTTTCGTAACGGTACAATTATATCACACAAAACACAAATATTCAATTTGACATTATAAACAAAATCAAATAGAATAATTAAAACACAAAATCAACCCTAAACGTACCACCGCAGGTTTACATTTACAAATTATATAAAAAGGTGGTGACAAAAGTTTTATTTAACGATTGCAACAGCGGAAAAATGTGTTATAATTAAAGGTAAATTAAACTGCAATACGCGGAAACGGAGATCAATATGAAAAACGAAAAGTTTCTCGGTATAGAATTCGGTTCTACAAGAATAAAGGCCGCCCTGATAAACCACTCCCTTGAGACTGTTGATTCCGGGGACCACTCCTGGGAATCCACCCTCAGTGACGGTATCTGGACATACGATCTTGAGGATGCAAAGAAAGGATTTATCGATGCCCTCAGTAAGATATCGGACAGAGACAGTATTGCGGGGGCAGGTATATCCGGCATGATGCACGGTTATCTTGCATTTGATAAGGACTGGAATCTTCTTGTTCCCTTCCGCACCTGGCAGAATACTATAACGGGTGAAGCCGCTGACAAGCTCACTGCGGCTCTTGACTATAATACCCCGCAAAGGTGGTCTTCCGCTCATCTTTTCTCAGCAGTACTGAAGCGCGAGGAGCACCTTGACCGTCTTGCCCACGTCACTACCATTTCCGGTTACTTCCACTATCTGCTTACCGGTGTCAACGGTGTCGGTGTGGGAGAAGCGGGCGGAATGTTCCCTCTCAGTGATGACGGCACCTCCTTCCATCCCGAAAAGATGGAGATATTCCGCAATATGATAAAGGCAGAGGGATATGACATAGACCCCGAAGCCGTTTTTCCCAAAATACTTAAAGCGGGAGAGTGCGCAGGACGTCTTACAGAGGAGGGCTCGGCGCTTATAGGAGGTCTCCTCCCTGTCGGTCTTCCCTTTGCTCCCCCTGAGGGAGATGCCGCAACCGGAATGGTTGCTACCTGTGCGGTCTCACCGGGAACAGGCAACGTATCGGCAGGCACATCTGTCTTTGCCATGGTGGTTCTTGACAAGCCGCTAAGCCAAGTATATCGGGATATAGATATTATCAGTACCCCCGAGGGACGTCCCGTGGCAATGGTGCACTGTAACAACTGTACCTCCGACAGTAACAAATGGATCTCTCTCCTAAAAGAAACCGCAGAGCTGTTCGGTGCAGATATTCATCACACTGACGTATTTGAGCGGTTATATCGGGCATCCCTTGATGGAGAGCCTAACTGCGGCGGAGTACTCGTGTGCAATTATGTTGCAGGTGAGCATTCAGCCAATATTGAAAACGGCAGACCTATGGTGATCCGTCGTCCCGACAGTAATTTCACTTTACCGAACTTCTTAAGAGCAACTCTTTACTCCACACTTGTCACCCTCAGTATAGGTATGAAGATACTGAAAAAAGAAAATGTTGAAATAAAGAGTCTCACCGGCCACGGCGGTCTCTTTAAGACCCCCGAGGTAGGTCAAAGATACCTTGCTGCCGCAGCAGGGGCTGATGTCACCTGTATGAAGACCGCAGGTGAGGGCGGTCCCTACGGTATGGCACTCCTTGCCGCATATATGTACGACAAGCGCGGCACCGCGTCCCTTGAAGAATTTCTTTCAGAGCATGCGTTCAGGGAGGTATACCGCACCGTAATATCTCCCTCTCCCGAGGAAATCGAGGGATTTGAGAGATATGCAGAGGATTTCAAAAAGGTGATCGAGATCGAGCGTGTAGCCTCCGAAATACTTTAAACGTGTAGAATCACGAAAAAAAGATATAATAAAAGTAACTTTGATACGTTGAGGTAATCCTGATGAGGAAAACGAAAATAATATGCACTCTTGGTCCTGCCTGTGAGAGCGAAGAAATACTGACCGAAATGTGCCGTGAGGGCATGAATGTGGCAAGACTCAACTTCTCCCACGGTGCACACCCCGATCATCTGAAAAAAATAGAGCTTGTTAAGACAGTCAGAGAAAAGCTGGGGCTTCCCATTGCAATAATGCTTGACACCAAGGGACCCGAATACAGAATAGGTGTTTTTGAGAATAAAAAGATAACCCTGAAAGACGGAGATAATTTTACCTTTACCACCGAGGATATCATCGGCAACGAAGAAATGGTATCGGTAAACTATAAAAATCTTCCGCGGGAGCTTTCCATTGGAGATACCGTAACGGTAAACAACGGCATGGTCACTCTCAGAGTAGACAGCATTGAGAACGAGAGAGTCAGCTGTATGGTTACCGTGGGCGGAGAGCTGTCCGACAAAAAGAGCATGCATTTCCCAAATAAAGTAATGAAGCACAGCTACCTCAGTGATGATGACAAGGCAGATCTGCTCTTCGGTATTGAGAACGAAGTGGATTTTGTAGCCGCGTCCTTTGTGTCCTCTAAAAATGACGTTCTCGAACTCCGCACATTCTTAAATGAAAACGGCGGTGAGCCGATAGACATTATCGCCAAGATCGAGAACAGAGCAGGCGTTGACAACATTGACGAAATATGCGAGATCGCCGACGGAATAATGGTTGCACGAGGTGACCTCGGTGTGGATATCCCATTTGTAGAGGTTCCTTCTATCCAGAAGCTTCTTATCGAGAAGTGCAGACTTCTCGGCAAAAGAGTAATAACGGCAACCGAAATGCTTGAATCCATGATCCATAACCCCCGACCCACAAGAGCGGAGATATCAGACGTAGCCAACGCGGTATATGACGGTGCATCGGCACTTATGCTCTCGGGCGAGACTGCGGCGGGTAAATATCCCGTTGCGGCGGTAAAGAACATGGCAGAGATCGCACGCTTTACCGAGGAGAGGATAGATTATAAAAGGTGGTTTGCCACCACTCAGTACAAGATAAAGAATACACTTGATGCCATATCCCACGCCACCTGCGCCATGGCGATAGACGTAGATGCAAAATGTATCGCGGTAAGCTCCATTTCCGGTAAAACGGTACGAATGGTCAGCCGCTTCCGTTCCCCTGCAGACATCATCGGCATGACCACCGACCGCCGTGCGTGGCGACAGCTTAACCTCAGCTGGGGCGTTACCCCTGTAATAAGCGACGAGTACACCTCCCTTGACGTCCTGTTCTATCAGGCGATGAAGCATGCGGTAGACATTTTCTCGCTTAAGAGCGGAGACAACGTTGTTCTGACAGGCGGACTTATAAACGGAAATTCAGGTAATACAAACACAATAAAAGTAGAAAGTGTTAAATAAAGGAGAACAGTAAAAAATGGATAAGTATATTGCACCATCGGTAAGCGTAGCGGCGGTAAACCGCTTTTACAAAAAAATGGAGGAGAAGCACTGTGAGATCCGTACTCTCCAGATATATAAGGACGGAGAACTGATGGTCCGCATCGCTCAGCCTCCTTATTCCTGTACCGATTCCACCGAGGTATATTCTCTGAGTAAAATGTTTACCTCCACAGTTGTAGGTATTGCCTCCGATATGGGATATCTGTCGTCTGACGACTACGTGCTTAAATATTTCCCCGAGATCAAAACCGACTGTGAATATTTCCACAAAATGAAGATAAAGCACGTTCTTTCTATGAACACAGGCCACAAGGACTGCGTAATGCCCCAGATGTCCTTCTCTGACAACGCCGCCGCAGGCTTCTTCTCTGTTGAGCCTAAGTTTGAGCCCGGCACACACTTTACCTATAACACAGGTGCGACCTGCCTTCTCGGTATCATCGTCTCCCGTGCAACCGGTATGGATTTCTTCGATTTTGCCGTGGCAAATCTCTTCTACCCACTCGGCATACATAATATCCGCTGGAGCCGCATCAAGGACGGTAGCTGTATGTGCGGTGCAGGACTTCATATTTCAAGTGACGATATTTCGAAGCTCTGTCTGACCTATCTTAACGGCGGTGTGTATAACGGCAAGAGGATCATTTCCGAGGAATGGATAAAAGAGGCTTCTCAGCCCATTTCCGACAGCAGAGGCAACGGCACCGAGGACTGGTCAAGCGGTTACGGTTATCAGCTTTGGATGAACTCCAGAGACGGCTACCGCGGAGACGGTGCATTCGGTCAGCTTGGTATGGTGCTTCCGGGTTATAACGCAATTATCGCGGTTCAGGCTATTGTCAGCGATATGCAGACCGAGGTTGACGGCGTTATGGAGCTTCTTCAGAGTTTTGATATGCCTGAGACGGAAGAAGCCGACGACTACTCCTTCCCCCCCATGGAGAAGGTAGAGGGTCTTCCCAAGGTGGACATGATATACAAGCTTGACGAAAACATTCAGGGACTCGGTACTGCACATCTTGTAATAGCTGATGACAAGGTATCCTTGTCCTTCAGTGACTTCGATTTCAACATCATCACGCTTAACTTCGGTAACGGTGAGTGGGCAGAATCATCCTTTGTAGGTAAGGCTATGACCTCCGTCATCGGTGAGCTTATGCCCGTGGATATCCCCGAGCCCCTCCGCATGGCAGGATGTGTTAAATCAAATGACGATAAGCTTGTACTTAACGTAAGATATTTATCAAATCCCCATATAGAAAATTACAACATATCATTTAACGACGATGAGATCGATATATACGTTTCCCACGGCATGCGTGAGGATTATACCCGTTCCATTAAGGGAAAGCGTATTAAGTAATCTCTGATACCGATATAAAAGGAGAAAACGGCATGGACAAATTCATTGCCCCATCGGTTAATATAGCGGCAGTAAATCGTTTTTTCGACAAAATGAAAGAAAAGGACTTTGAGATACATACTCTTGAGGTGTTTAAGAACGGTGAAACAAAGCTACGTATAGCTCTCCCGCCCTACTCATGCACAGATACCCCCGAAGTATATTCTCTCAGTAAAACATTCACCTCAACCGTTGTAGGTATTGCGGTGGATAAGGGTTTTCTCTCGGTTGAAGACTATGTACTGAAATTCTTTCCCGAAATCGAAACCGATTGCGAACACTTTCACAAGCTGAAGGTAAAGCACGTCCTTTCAATGAATACCGGACAAGGCGGAGGCATTATGTGGGAAATGCTGCTCAGCGACAATGCGCTAAAGAGCTTTTTCTCATTTAATCCTGCCTATGAACCGGGAAGCTACTTTACATATAACACCGGCGCAACATGTCTTCTCGGAATGATAGTCTCCCGCGCCACCGGTATGGATTTCTTTGATTTTGCCGCAGAAAACCTTTTCTATCCAATGGATATGCATAATGTTTACTGGCTGAAATGTAAGGACGGCAGCTGCCAGTGCGGTTCGGGAATCCATATTTCAAGTGACGATACAATGAAATTCTTCCGTATGTATCTTGATAAAGGTATCTGGAACGGAAAACGTATTATCTCGGAATCCTGGATAGCCGAGGCAACCTCTCCTGTTCCCGGTAATACCCACAAGGGTACACAGGAATGGGTGAACCAATACGGTTACCAGATCTGGCTTCAGGAAAACGGTATCTACCGTGGAGACGGAGCACTTGGTCAGCTTGGTATCGTCATTCCCGAAAAAAATGCTGTCGTCGTAATGCAGTCACATTTGGTAAATCCCCCTTATGCCATCGATGCCGCTATAGAGCTTGTCTCAGAGCTTGACGGCAATGAGGAGGGTACTGTCTGTGACTACTCATTCCCGCCCTATGAAAGATCGGACAAGCTCCCGTGTATCAACCGTATATACAGGCTAAAGGAGAATCCTCAGGATCTGAGATCTGTCCATCTTGTTGTCAATGATGACGGTGCCACCCTCTCTTTTACCGACGGAGGCGGAAACATCATCAACCTGAACGCAGGAAACGGATACTGGAGAGAGTCCTCATTTACCGCAAAGAACATGACACCGTATCTGAAGGAACTTCCCCCAAATGAAATGTACGAGCTTCTTCGTACCGCCGCCTGCGTAAAAGCAGAAGAGGACAAGCTTGTGTTCCGTATCAGATATCTTTCAAATCCGCACACTGAACACTGCAATATCTCATTCACCGAAGATACTCTCGATATATGCATATCACTGGCTTTCATAAACGGATACGAGCCATGTAAAAATTTTAGCGGCACGCGAATAGGGTAAAACACAATTTGTCATATAGGAAAACAATAAAAACACCGGAGGATATACTATGTTTAAGCAAACTCCCCCTATGGGCTGGAACTCTTGGAACACATTCGGAAAGGATATAAATGAACAGGTCATCCGCGAGACCGCGGATGCTATGGTAGACCGCGGCTTTCTTGCCGCAGGCTACGAGTACATAGTTATTGATGACTGCTGGTCACTGAGAGAGAGAGACAAGGACGGCCATATAGTAGCCGATCCCGAAAAATTCCCCAGCGGCATGAAGGCTCTTGCTGATTACGTTCACTCAAAGGGACTTAAGTTCGGTATGTACTCCTGCGACGGTCCCAAGACCTGCGCAGGCTATCCCGGCAGCTTTGACCATGAGTTTACCGATGCTCACGACTTTGCCGAGATCGGTATCGACTATCTCAAATACGATAACTGCTACAGACCAAGTTATATGCCCGCACGCGTGCTCTATAACCGTATGTCAATGGCTCTCAAGTCCACCGGCCGCGATATTCTCTTCTCCGCTTGCAACTGGGGTGAGGAGAACGTTGAGAATTGGATCCGTTCCACCGGTGCGGGTCTCTACCGTTCCACCAGTGACATATACGACAGTCTCGGCTCCTTCTCGGAGATACTCTTCTCCCAGCTTGAGAAGATGGGAAGTGTAGGTCCCGGCTGCTTCAACGACCTTGATATGCTTATCTGTGGTATGCACGGCAAGGGTAACGTTGCCGAGGGTGAGCATCAGGGTTGTACCAAGGAGCAGTATGCACTTCACTTTGCACTTTGGGCATTTATGGCATCCCCCCTTATGCTTGGCTGTGACGTGCGCACCGTTGACGATGAGACAGTGAAGATGCTCACCAACCCCGAGCTTATCAAGATAAATCAGGATATTGAAGCACGTCCTCCCTTTGTAATGCATAGCTATCCCGGTCACGTAATGCTGCTCCGCCATCTTGCAAACGACGAGTATGCCTTCGGTCTTTTCGTGTTCAGCGACTGGGAAAGAGAGCTTGTCACCGAGTTTGCCGAAACCGGTCTCTCCCCATCCTGCGGTTACGGATTCCACTTCAAGGACATCATTACCGGTGAGGATATTGGTATCGTTACCGATGACGTATACATGAAAAATATTCCGCCCTTCAGCTATAAGATCTGGCGCGGTAAGATCGAAAAGGCGTAAGGCTTATGGTTCACCGCTGTATCAACTGCGGCCGTACCGTCACCGGTCTTGACGCAGGTCTTACAAAGAAGCTTATAAATCGCGGTGCGGAAAAGTATTTCTGTATCAAATGCCTCTCAGAGAAGCTCTCCGTAACTGAAGAGAATCTAAGAGAAAGAGCGGCGTTTTTCAAGAAAAACGGCTGTACTCTGTTCTGATAAATAATCATAACTACCGGCCGTGCCGGCAGTATTCGTTAAACAATAAAAAAATCCAACAAAATTTTTGTTGGATTTTTTTGTAACCTTTTTAATTTTTTCTGTTATATATAACGGAGGAATCAAATTCTTCCCTTTTCTCTGAGATAAAGTGCAAATATCTCTGCCGCGTCGGAGACCATCTCGCTGCAGGGACGTTTTTTGTAATATGCATCTGTGCGTTTCTCCGGGCTCGGCTCGGATTTTCCCTGAAGTCCAAGAAGCTCACGGCAGATGATACTTCCGTTTCTCTCTTCAAATGCGGCGGCAAGACGCTGTACGTCGGCATACTGTGCTTTTTTCGCTTCTCCGTCTGTGCCGTAATCACCGTACAAAACACCGAGCGCCATAAACATTCCCGATACCGCACCGCAGACCTCTCTCATTCTGCCCATACCTCCGCCGAAGGGTGCGGAAATGGCGGACACGGTCTTAACGTCTATCCCAAGCTCATCCGCAAAGGTAAGAAACACCGCCTGGGCACAGTTATATCCCGACTCAAAAAATTCTTTGGCTCTCACTCTGTATTTTTCCATTTTCATTCTCCTTTTATCTCTATTATTCTTGATCCACCCTCAAATGCAGGAGCGGTAACGTACTGCGGTACACCGTTAGGATAATTGTCCTCGTGACCTATATGCAGATGCCCTGCAAGCACCGCCGCAAGGGAGGTGTCCTTGTCTCTGAGGAGTTCGAGTATCTCCTCCCGCCTCTCATATCCGTTATCCTTGTGTCCGAAGAAGTAAAAGCCCACGTTCTTGTGTATCTCTCTAAACTCGGTAAGAAGCGGCTCAACGGTAATAGGGCGGTGCTGAACAAGAATTATCGGCTTGTCCCCGAGAAGACTCGTCTTCAGTATCTCCCACGCAGCCTCATCAAGCCGTCCACCGTTATTGTCAAGTCCTATTACCTTAAAGAACGGATATTCCCTTACCTCAAACCCCGGTGCCACTTGCTTCATAAGAGATGAATACCCGGGGAACTTATCTGCCCCGCCTTCGTGGTTACCCGGAACGAAGATATACTCCCCTGTAGCTTTGATTATCGGCAAAAGATACTCTACTATCCCCTCGGATGGGAATGCCATCACATCCCCGGAAAATACAAAGAGCTCACATCCCTCACTCTTTCCGTATTCTATAAGAATGTTCAGATTTTCTTCATGGCTGAGTCCTGTTTTGCCAAGAATGGCACTCTTTCTCTTCTCCGCCGCCTTCTCTCTCAGCTCCTCGGGATCAAGAGGGGAATCCGGTGACACGTGAGCATCGGTTATATGCATTATCTTAAAACATCCCGTCATACCGGGAATAATTATTTTATTTCTTTTGACCTCAAATGAAGGCGGTAATACCATGTCTGACATTTTTTCTCCTATCGCGGCATATATTGATAAATTAAGTATATAACATATCCTTCCGAGAGTCAAGTAATGTTGTCGCTGAAGAAAAATATTCATTTACATAATATTCACAGACAGTTTTCGGAAAAATGTTGATTCTCTGCCCTATAAGTCATATAATGTATACAGTTAAGGTAAAAAAATAAACTTTAATAAATATTTTGGAGGATAGATATGAAAAATTCAAAGAAAATTTTATCTGCCGTACTGGTCGTGATACTGGTTCTCGGTGCCCTTGTTTTCGTTGCTTGCGGCCCTGCTAAAGAGAATCTGCTCAAGACCATGGCACCCGACGATCTCTTAAAGTACGTCTACATGACCGATGCCGAGGAGTTTGCAGGCAAGTTTACCGAGGCATATGAAAAAATTGCCGAGAAGCAGAAACAAAATCAATCTATATCCGCTTCTATCGTATATGAGCCGTCTGACGAACTGATAGGTATGGTCGAGGACGACGTTCTCGGTGGAATCAAGCTTGGTCTTAATTCAATTGAACTGAACTATCCTGTCACTAACTTATCCGAAAATAACGTTCAAATGCTCGCAAATATCGGTATAAACGGTACTGAGATTTTTGACGTCGGTTACTATACCACAAAGGACGGAATCGTATATTCCTCCGACGTGCTTTTCGGCGGTGCTTATAAGATGCCCGTTGGCATTGCCGAAACCTCTGTGGATCTTTCCTTTATTCCCTCAACCGACGTTCTCACCTCCCTTCTTACCAAGGCAGTTGAGATCGCTATCTCAGAGGTACGCGGCGTTACCGTCGTTGAGGGTCAGGCAGTAAAGTTGGCTGAGGTATCCGAGAATGCGGTTGCACTTGACGCTCCCATAAAAGCGTCCACCGTTAAAAAGATCGTCACCGCACTTGCTGAGGAGTTTAAAACAAACCCCGACATAAAGACAATGATCATCAAGCTCTATAACGCAAACCCGTCACATCTTGCCTTCTCCGACCTTGAAGTCAACTCTGCTGAGGAGTTTTACGATTTTGTAATATCTGAGCTTGATAATGCACTTGCATCAGAAGAAGGCAACACTGAGGCCGAGGACGAGGTGATCTTTACTCTCCGTACATGGATAGACGAGGATTACCATATAATCGGAGTAAACGTATTTAACGACGATATAGACGTTCTTATCGGTTCTACCGAAAACGGCGGCAGCACCGGTTACGTGCTCGACATAGGCTATGAGAAAAAGTCTGTCTTCGCCTTTATCGGAAATATTATCGAGTCCGATAACAAGACCGCAATTGATTTCAGTATCTCAAGCGAGGGTAACAAGATAATCGCGCTCTCCGGCTTTAATACGAAGATTGACGATAAGACCACCGAGTTTGATTACAAGCTTTACTTTAACGGAACAGTTTCCTCATCTTCCGACCTGGTAACGATCCCCGAGATCAGTACCGAGGTAGAAACGGCAATTTCCTTTAAGGGTACCTCTGTTAACGAAAACGGAAAGATCAGCGGCAGCATTAATATTTCTGCCGACGGCGAGGATTACATCAAGCTCAGCTTCAGCGAGGTAGACGAAAAGAAGATGTCTGAGGAAAATATCTTCAGAGGTAACGTCTCTATAGAGACCATCGGTGCTTTAAACGATCTTCTTGCAGAAAACTCCCTTGAGCCAATATCAATGAGCATAACAGTAAATGCTACCGACAGTAATGACAAAATGGATGCTGTTATCAGTGTAAAGCACGGCGATATGGATTTCGGTAAGATCACCATGACCGCCGAGGTCATTAAAGATCCCGCTCCCGTCACCGTACCGGATGCAGAGGATTACGATACCTTTGTTCCGGAGGTAGATTTTGACACTATAATAAGCAGACTTAAAGAGGCAGGTATAAACCCGACTCTGATCACCATCCTTGAAATGTACATCGAATACAGCGTTCCATCCGATGACTACTACGACTACTACGATGATGAATATGTCTACGGTGAAGATTATTACGACGATATCTACACCGATATGTAATTACCTAAGGTAAAAAACAACCTCATTTCCACCCCCGTATGATTGACATACGGGGGTGCTTTTGTTATAATACTCTTAATGAATAAGTTACTAAATATAGGAGTAAAACCAATGAATACCATTAAAATAAACAAAAGAAATACTCTTATGGTGGCACACCGCGGTCTCAGCGGCCTTGAGAGAGAGAATACCTGTGCAGCTTTTATCGCCGCAGGTAACCGCGACTATTTCGGCATTGAAACAGATGTACGAAAAGCAGGTGACTCTTCCCTTGTACTGCTTCACGACGGCTCCACAAAGAGAGTTTCCTCTACCCTCATAAAGATGAGCGAGCATAATCTCGAGGAGATACGTGCTGTGGAGCTTAACGAGTTTAACGATCAGCCTGCCGCCCATCTCCGTATTCCCACCCTTGAAGAATACCTTTACATCTGCGAAAAGTATGAGAAGAAGTGCGTTCTTGAGTTTAAGAACAACTTTGAAAAGGAAGACCTCCTGAGAATACTTGAGGCTGTAAACAAGTATACATCACTTGAAAACATGGTGTTCATCTCCTTCCGTTACGAGGTTCTCACAAGACTCAGAGAGCTCTGCCCGACGGCAAGAATACAGTTCCTCTGCGAGTGTGAGGTGAACGACGAGCTTGTAGAAAAGCTGAAGGCTTATTCTTTCGAGCTCGATATCAACCACGAATGGCTGACTGAGGAAAACATCAAGTTCCTTCACGACAACGGTATTGTGGTAAACTGCTGGACGGTAAACGACCCCCAGCGCGGAGAAGAACTCTGTAAATGGGGCGTTGACATCATCACCACCAACATTCTTCAGTAATAAAGGAAACAATCTTATGTATAATTTTTCTATTGGTATACTGCTTGATTCTCTCCGTCTTCCCTTTGCCGAGGCGGTAGAAAAAGCGGCGGCTGCAGGTGCCGCAGGTGTCCAGATGTATCTGACTCGCGGTCAGGTGCACCCATCTGAGATAACAGAGAAAACCGTCAAGGAAAGACTGGACATTATAAACTCCCACGGTCTTACCGTATCCGCTATCTGCGGTGATCTTGGTGGCGGATTTGGAAACACTGAGGAAAATCCCCGTAAGATCGAGCTGTCAAAGAGAATCCTCGAGATGACTATGCTTTTCGGTACAAATATAGTTACCACACATATCGGTGTCGTTCCGGAGGATAAGAACGACCCAAAATACAGTATTATGCAAGAGGCCTGCGGTCAGCTTGCCGAGTATGCTGACAGTCTCGGCGGTCACTTTGCGGTTGAGACGGGACCCGAGAGTGCGATTACACTCAAGGGCTTCCTTGACAGTCTTAACTCAAGGGGAGTTGCCGTTAACCTTGACCCTGCCAATCTGGTTATGGTGGCAGGGGACGATCCGGTCAAAGCAGTTTACACTCTAAAGGACTATATAGTACACACCCACGCAAAGGACGGTGTTAAGCTTACCGATCCCGATGCAGGTAAACTCTGCGGTGAGGAGCACCTAAAAGAACTTCTTGATGCCGGCAAAACCTACAAGGAGTTTCCCCTTGGCAGCGGTAAGGTAGACTTTGACAGATATCTCGCCGCCCTTAATGAAATAGGATATAACGGTTATCTTACCATCGAGCGAGAGGGAGGAGACGACCGTGTGGGTGACGTTGCCCGCGCGGTAAAATTCCTCGAGAGTAAAATCGGCAAAAAATAAAACAGGAGCAAGAAAATGAAAACTTCAGTATCCTCATATTGCTTTTCCTCTCTGGGATTCACAGAGGAAGAGGTTATTGCCTCGGCGGCTGAGATCGGCTTTGATGCAGTAGAGTTCACAGATCTTTCAGCGAAAGACCCGAGCGAAGAAATAAAAAAAGCCGATGCACTCCGCCTTCTGGCAGAGAAACACGGTATTACCGTCTCCGGATATTCGATATCTGCCGATATTATGAGTGATGACGGCCGTGACCTTGGCGGTGAGATCGAAAGAGTAAAAAGAAAGGTAGACGTTGCCGCGGCATTGGGTGCTCCCCTCCTCCGTCACGATGCTACATTCCGTTTTCCTAAGGGTGGCAAGAGCTTTTCCGATATCCTCGACAGTATGGCTGATGCCGCAAGAAAGATAACCGAGTATGCGGCGGAAAAGGGTGTCCGCACCGCCACCGAAAACCACGGTATGTTCTGTCAGGCCTCTGACAGAATGCTCTCCCTCGTAAAGGCGGTTGACCACCCTAACTACGGTCTTCAGGTGGATATGGGAAATTTCCTTTGTGTTGACGATGACCCTCTCAGTGCAGTAACTGCTTGTGCACCCTATGCCTTCAATCTTCACGTAAAGGATTTCTATTACCGCAAAAAATCCGATCCCCCCACCGATGACGGATGGTTTACAAACCTTGACGGCAATTACCTCCGCGGTACAGTTGCCGGCCATGGAATCGTACCTGTAAAAAAATGCGTTGAGAGCGCAACTTCTCTTGGATATGACGGATACCTCACCCTTGAATTTGAGGGTACCGAGGAGGTATTTTACGCAGTAAAAGAGGGGCTTAGGGTTATAAAAGAGTTGATATAATAAAAAAGACACGGTCAAAGGGCTGTACTCTTAAGGACAGTTTTTGGAGTACATTACCTACCGACAGAAAAAACAGAAACCGCAGATTGATTTTCTGCGGTTTTTGTGTATAATGGGAATATAAATGATAAATTAGAATTTGTTTTTTCGAGATATCATAATATCTTTGAAGAACAAATTATAGTTTGAGAGAGGTATATCAAATGAAAATCAATATTATATCAATGCGCTGCAAAGAAGTTGCAGATGCGATATGTTCCTATTTTAACAGTAGAGAAAGTTATAATTTCCTTGGTTGTTGGTATATCGAATATAACAAAGAAGATTGCATCGGCGCTATCGTTGGATTCATAGACGAATTTTGTAAATCAAAAAATCCTGCCGTATTGACACTTGCTATTTCGAATAAAGATGTAAGCGATTTAACAAATGCTATAAAAAACGAAAGTGTTGAGTTAAATATTATTAACGACGGTGAATTGGAAAAAATTCATTTAACAAAAAATGGACGGTTATAACAGTTATAACATTTGATACTGAGAAGAATAAGATGGAAAAAGAATTACCAAAAAGAAAAGAAATACGATTAAAGCAATATGATTATAGCTCTCCGGGGGCATATTTCATTACGATATGTACCGAAAACAGAAAAAATTATTTTTGGGAAGGTGCATTTGACCCACAATTGTTCGCATGGAACACTGTAGGGGCGAACTGTGTTCGCCCGCAAAACCTTCCGTTGTCCGCTGTGGGTAAAATTGTTTTCGATGAATTAAAACGTTGGCACAAAACGTATTCGTCGGTTTCGTTGCACGCCTATGTGATTATGCCAAATCATATTCACATAATGGTTGCTATCGTCGCGGACGAATACGGGCGACCACAGGTCGCCCCTACGTTGGAGCGTATGGTGAAGCAATTTAAAGGAGCTGTCACAAAAAAGATCGGATGCTCTATTTGGCAAAAATCATTTATAGAACATATTGTTCGTAATCAAAATGATTATGAAACGAGGTTAAATTATATGTATAACAATCCAATGCGTTGGTATTATGATAAAATATACAAGGACGAATAAACAAAGAAATCGTTTACATGGAACTCGGTAGGGGCGAACTGTGTTCGCCCGCATACGATAATGTAATCGTTGTCATTTTTCCTGACAAGCACTGCATTTGTGTCCACAAACGCAAAATACGGCACATCTCGAAAGAGATATGCCGTATTTTTGTAAAGCTGTCCTTTAGAGTGACGCTCTAAAGCCGTGCCTTTTTTACTATTCAAGGAAAAAGCTCATTACCAGCATTACCGAAAAGCCGACCAAAAGCGCGTACGTGGCACCTCTCTCGCTTCCGCCGTGATGAGTCTCGGGGATCATCTCATCGCTGATGACGTAGAGCATGGTACCACCTGCAAATGCAAGTGCAAATGGCAATATAGCTTCCGCGACCGTCACTGCATAATAACCTATAAACGTTCCGATAACCTCCACCACACCGGTCATTACCGCAATGATAAAGGTTCGTCCCTTGCTCATTCCTGCAGCAAGCATGGGGGCGATAATTATCATACCCTCGGGGATATTCTGAAGTGCAATACCGGCGGCAATGGTAAGTGCCTCGCCGTTATTACCGGTGCCGAAGCCCACACCTGCGGCAATTCCCTCAGGGATATTGTGTATTGCTATCGCCAATACAAAAAGCAGAATCTTACCCAACTGATCGTTCTTTTCTGCGTGTCCCTCATACTCAACACCGCTGAGACGGTGCAGATGGGGTACCAGCTTGTCCATAAGATTAAGGCAAACCGCTCCGATAAGTATTCCTACAACGGTAACAAGCACCGACCATGGGTTACCCTCACTGTATTCAAGAGACGGAAGAATCAGACCGATGACTGCCGCCGCAAGCATTATGCCGGCGGCAAAGGAAAGAACAAGATCACTGAATTTGTGCGATATTTTCTTGAAAATAAATCCGAGGACAGCACCGATAATTGTGGCACCGCCAACCCCCAGAGCGGTAATCAATACAAGTTGCATGACACTCCCTCTTTCTATATGTGAATTTATCTCCTCACCGTTATATCTTCATAATACCAAACGCATCAAGAACAGAAGATATAAGAATAAGAATGATACAGATAGGTGCAATATATTTTATCATAACCGCAAACAGTCTCTTTCTCTTAAACGCGCCACCTATCTCAACCTCGTCTATCACAGACTTGGGCTTAATAATAAAGCCGATAAATATACAGGTTATAAATGCAACAATAGGCATCAGAACACTGTTGCTGATAAAGTCAAAGAAATTAAGGAAGCTCATACCCAAAGGAGCTATGTGGGACCATATTCCGAATCCGAGGGAGGAAGGCAAGCCAAGAAGTACGCAGAAAATAAACACGACAAGACATGACAACTTCCTACCTATTTTCAGCTTGTCACCAAGGAAAGATACAACAGTCTCCATAAGTGAAATAGAAGAGGTAAGAGCCGCAAAGAGAACAAGAATGAAGAATGCACCGCCAAGAACAGAACCACCGGGAATGGTATCAAATATCTTGGGCAGAACCTCAAACATAAGTCCCGCGCCGTTCTTCTCCATATTATCACCGCCGCCAAAGACGAAAACGGCGGGTACGATCATAAGACCTGCAAAGAACGCAATGCCGGTATCAAATATCTCGATCTGCTTAACCGACTTTTCAATGCTTACGTCCTTCTTCATATATGAACCGTAGGTTATCATGATACCCATGGAAAGAGACATTGAGTAGAACAGCTGACCCATAGCCGCAAGAACAGTGGTAGCAGAGAAATTCTCAAAATTAGGAGTGATATAGTAGAGGACACCCTCCCACGCACCGGGAAGAGTTATCGTGTATATCGAGATACCGAGAGTGAGTACCACCAGTATAGGCATCATTATCTTACTGACCTTCTCGACACCCTTCTGAACTCCAAAGAGAACAACTATTGCTGTCACACCGATAAACAGGAAATACCAGAATATCGGCTCACCTACACCGCCGATAAAATCACCGAAGTAATCTCCATCTGCCGCGGCCTTACCCTGTCCTGATACGAATACTGCCAGGTACTTAGTTACCCATCCGCCGATAACGGAATAGTACGGAAGGATAATTATAGGAACAATTGCCGCAAGATACCCCGCAAAGGAAAAACGCTTGTCAAGCTTCTTATATGCCCCGATAGCGCTGAGACCTGTCTTTCTGCCGATTGCTATCTCTGTTATCATCAGTGCAAATCCAAAGGTCAGAGCAAGCACAAGATAAACTAAAAGAAAGATACCGCCGCCGTATTTGGCCGCAAGGTATGGAAAACGCCAAATATTACCAAGTCCTACAGCCGATCCGGCCGCCGCAAGAACAAAACCTATCTTACCTGTAAAACTGCTTCTGTTTTCGTTCATTAAAATGTCCTCCGCTAAAACATAAAAACCATCTATTATTATCTCATATTTTGCCCAAAAAGGCAATAGATAGCAGAAAATTATTAACGTTTTTACTGCACAAAGATAAAAACGGATGTCCTATTCAAGACATCCGTTTTTTACACACGCGTGTTATTCTAAATTTGTTCCTTAATTATTTCGATTTTTACGTTAAGCTCATTTTGTGCAGAGGCAAGGAAAACACGGTAATGCCCGTTTCTGTTTGCGGCAATTCTGTTAAGATCAGTAACTGCACCGTCCGTTGTATATCGGCAGATCCATCCACAGTAAGAAACAGCCAGCGAATGCTCGTCCGAGATGATTACGGGTGACGTTTCTCCGTCAAAACAGAATGCAGGTAACGCGTAAGCAATATCTCCGTCGCCTTTTACTTTAACAGACACTCCGTCCTCATTAACAGTATAATGTTCCTCTGTGCTCTTTTTATTTTCAAAAAGGCAGTGCAGAGATGCCGAAACACAGTTTTTATCTGTCGCTGTCGCAAGTACACTGTATTTCGATGTTTCCTCTGCGCCAAAGCTCCAGCCATCCTCTGTGCGAACCGCAGAACAAAGAGACATAGCTATCGGCTCGTTAATGTCAACTGTGTATTTCGGCCTTGAAGGACATGGCAAGGACATACATATAGTCGAGGGGGCATTCTCGCGCTGAACTCTGCCAAGACCGTTTGCATCGTAGCCAAGATCAGCGTTAATATCAAATTCGAGCCCATAGCCACCGCTTCTTAAAAACAGTTTATGAAAAGCATCAGAGGTAACTGTGACACAGGGTTCATGATTCTGCTTAAAGGTAAAAGGAATAGAATCATCACAAAGCAAATATGCACCGTAAAGATTAGAGGCCACCGTTATCATATATTTGTCGAAGTAACCGTACCCCTCACAGCCAAATTTCGTTTCAAGGGGAAATCTGTTTTTTATGTGCAAGATAGGCTTTTTTGAAAGCCATTCCTCAATATTATCCAAAGCTCTTACCGCCGCAGATTTGAAGGTAGCTGAAAGCTCAGAATTTCCTTCTTTTTTGTATCTCTTGGCTTCATACTCGTATATGGCAGCCGTCCATGCCTCGCAAAGCAAAAACTGATTACTTCTTCCGCCAAATGCTATCTCTCCGTTAGGTGACTGCATTCCTAAAGTTAACAAGCCTGCCTTTTTCAAACCCTCATCTATTACCGAATAACTGTCTGATCGATATCCCATATCAAATATTAAGCAAAAAAGACATCTTGAAACCAGATCGTACATAATAGGCTGCTTTGTAGTCGAACTGCTGTTATCCTGATACATTCCGTTCTCGTCAAGCCATCGTATCTGCTGAATCAATTGCAGCTCAACAAAATCGGCAGAATCACACAAGTCGGCTTTTTGCCTGAAATATTCACTGGCCGCCGTAAAAATAGCCCAGTTTCTTACATCATCGGTAGGACTGGTGGCAAACACATTATAGCAGGTTGTCACCTCAATAGTTTTCAGATATCCTCGCCACCGTTCGGTATTCTCTTTTGAGACAATACCACTTCCTTCAACCTCCCATAGACAGCAAATGATCTCGCGTACCGAAAAATCGTTTGCGGCCTTAACGGTGGGAATCACCTTACAGCAAAATTCCATCATTTCGAGGAATATGGGCAAAAGATCAACTCGTCTGCCGTGGGAGATAAGAATACCAATATTAGAGGTCAGTCTGGGGAAACCGTGTTCGGTTAATCCTTCTCTCTTTACATCATCAAAATAACGCTTGATGCGTTCATCCGAATAGGCCGAGAGAGCCTGCTCCATCAGATCAATATATCGTTCCTTCATACTGCTCTCCTCACGCCATTGTCTCAAGCATTTTTAAGCTTACTTCATATTTGCAGGGCTTACCCGCGTTGTAGCATATAAATTCATCAACCATATACTCTGCCATACGCACCACTTCACTGCCAAGGCTTCCCGCTATATGCGGTGTCAGGAAACAGTTTGGCAATGTGTAAAAGGGGTGTGAAGGCTCCGGCGGCTCTGAACACGTAACATCAAGCACCGCAGTCAGATCGGGGCGTTCACTCAGTGCACGTGCAAGATCCTCCTCCACGACCTGAGCTCCCCTACCGGTATTGATAAATGTAGCATATTTCGGCATTGACGAGAAGTGACTGTAGCGTAACATTTCCTTTGTTGCCTCGTTATTGGCAAGATGATTTGTAACCACTCTCGAGGAGGCAAAAAGCTCCTCAAGAGACACCCGCGTTACACCCAGTTCCTTGGCTTTGTCGTCTGACAAAAAGGGATCGAAAGCATATACCTCGAGCTTATATGACTTTAACATCTCCGCAACCATAGAGCCGATCATTCCGCAACCGATAATACCTATCTTTTCCCTGTAGTTTCCCATATAGCAGGATTTGCGATTTTCTACCTCTTCAAACTTCTGATCCGCCATCAGTCCGGTATATCTGAAAAAGCCCTTATTTGCAAGAATTATCTGAGCGACGGTGTATTCCGCAACAGGCACACCGTTTGCCGCCCATGCCGAAAACACCTTAACATTAGAGTTAAGAAACGGACGTGCGAAATGCTGCACACTTCCCGCCGCGTAAAAGACACATTCAAGACTTGGAAAAAAAGCCTTGATCTCATCTTCTGTAAATATCGGCATTCCCCAGGTAGAGAAAATTATCTTTGTATCTCTGAATTTATCTGCATTTTCAAGTATATCTTCCTTAGTATATACAATCGGTTCAATCTCAGTGAGCTGACCGAGTCTCATCATAACACCATCGTCATATACTCTGCGGATCTGCTTTTCATACTTATTTAAAAATATCGCCTTCATACAAGCTCTCCTATGATCGTCCTTAAAGCCTTTACTTCAGACTCAAGGGTAGTTATCTTATCGTCGGGCATAAATTCAAGTAACAGTGTTCGAGGTGTATCAAATTTTCCGAGATACCCTCTCCACTCTTCTATACCGTCATGAAGAGAAAAACGTTTATCACATTTCCACTGAAAAACATGAATGTGCTCGGTGTACTCAGCAATAGCCTCGGCATATACCAGATTTTCCTCCTCGGTTTGCCACTGAAACGGTTGCCAATACATTCTGAAAGCAGGAGAATCCACCTCACGCATAAGAGCAAGCGCATCCGCAAGCCTTTGTGTATAACTTCCTCTATGACATTCCATACACAGCTTCACACCGTTTTCGGCCGCTATCTTCGCTGCCGCTTTACATTCCTCTATGAAGCCCTGTCTTTCCGCATCCGAATATTCATCTCCGCTCTTGTTTCCACACCAGACGCGAAGAATATCCGTGCCCAAAATCTTTGCCGCGGCAATATAACTCTCAAGCTCACCTATCGGTGTCTCACCCAGACGGAAATACGTACCGTAGGACGAACAGCTGATACCGTATTTTCTCTGAAGCTGAGCGATCTCGTAAAGACGTGCGGTATCATGGCATGGCGCGTGTACATCACTTCCCCACTCGATAAAAGAGAGACATGTATCCTTTACTGCTTCTAATATCTCCTCCGATGTGTGTGGTCTGAATGAAACAGACACCAAACCCAAATTATATTTGTTTTCTTTCATCATGAATCTCCTGCTGTCTACTTGTAATAAAGTATAACAAATGCCGGGGCAAGACAAGCCCCGGCATTTCTGAATCTAATTAATAATTCTCTTTTCTTACCTCGAAGTAGCTCTTAGGATGCTTACATACGGGGCAAAGCTCAGGAGCCTTCTTACCCATTATAAGGTGACCGCAGTTACGACACTCCCAAATGGTCTCCTCGCTCTTCTCAAACACAGCCTGTACCTCAACATTATTGAGAAGCTTGCGATATCTCTCCTCGTGAGTCTTCTCGATAGCTGCAACCATACGGAACTGAGCGGCAAGAGCGGTAAAGCCCTCCTCCTCTGCATCCTTTGCAAAACGGTCGTACATGTCAGTCCACTCGTAGTTCTCACCGTCAGCCGCGTGAAGAAGGTTTGTCGTGGTATCACCGAGCTCACCGAGAGCCTTGAACCAAAGCTTTGCGTGTTCCTTCTCATTGTTGGCGGTAGCCTCAAAAATAGCAGCTATCTGCTCATATCCCTCTTTCTTTGCAACAGAAGCAAAATATGTATACTTGTTTCTTGCCTGACTCTCACCAGCAAATGCTTCAAGCAGATTTTTTTCAGTTTTAGTACCCTTAAGATCCATTTTCATGTCCTCCCTTAAAATATTTTCATATTACAATTGCATTATAGCATCTAAAAATTATGTTGTCAATAAATCAAAGAAATAAATCAGTTAAACTCTGAAAGAATATCCCCGCCGCTCTTTTTAGGAGCGTCTGCAGTGCGGATAATAACCTGTCCTGCCGTTACACCTCTGCCCACAACCGAGCCGATAGACTCCGCTATAAGATCGAGGGTATCAGGCTTCCCGAGCATACTCATGGCGAACGCGTTCTTAACACGTATCATATATCTGTCACCGTCACTCATAGCAGTCGTACCCATAAGGAAACTGCTGACGGCCTTGTTTTTCTGTGATATGCGGTCAATCACCTCAGGCCACGACGGGAGTGCGGTAAACGCCTTCTTTGTCTCAGTCGAAGCAGTAACGGTAGGCTCTGCCGCCACCGGTTCACCTGAAGGGATAGGAGCAGGAGCAGATTTAGGGGCAGGAGCAAAAGCGGGCTCTTTTACCTGTGCGGCAGGCTTTTCCTCAGCCGCCACACGGGGAGCGGACTTAATACCGGCCATCCTCTCCTCAAGAGACGAAATTCTCGAAGCGAGGGACGCAAGTGAATCATCCAGACTGTCGTCACACATTCTGACCACCGACATCTCAGCACAGATCCTTCTGCGTGAGCTGTTTCTCTGCATTCTGACACCGCAGTCGTCAAGCTCTCTTGCATTGGCAATAAGTCTCTGAATGGTATACCCCTCAGCAACTCTGCGGCACTCTTCCTCCTCGGATGCGGTAAGCTCAAGATATCCGCCGCCGCTGGGGAAGGTCTTAATTATTATCATATCCCGATAAAACTCGGTAAGAGTCTGCCAGAATACCGAAATATCAACAGACGAGTTTTCTGCACGTGCAATAACGGAAAAACACTCGCCGATATTTCTGTCGGCTATGGCAGAAGCAAGGGCAACAACAAGCTCACGGGATGAAACACCTAGGGACTCGGATACACTGTCTTCGGTTACTCTCTCTCTGCCGCCGGCACACAGCTCAAGCATACTGACAGCATCTCTCATGCCTCCACGGCTCTGTTTGGCTATAATAGCCGCCGCATCCTCATCAATTGATATATCCTCCGCCGCTGATATTTCCATGATCCTGTCAACGATAACAGGGACAGGAATACGTCTGAAATCATATCTCTGGCAACGGGAAATTATCGTTGCGGGCAACTTATGAAGCTCTGTGGTAGCAAGAATAAATATAACGTGTGACGGAGGTTCCTCAAGAGTTTTAAGCAGTGCATTAAATGCACCTGAGGAAAGCATGTGAACCTCGTCCACAATATAAACTCTGTATTTCAGATCAGCAGGAGTATAGACTACTGCCTCTCTTATATCTCTGATATAATCCACACCGTTGTTTGATGCGGCATCCATCTCTACAACGTCGGTAGATGCGCCGCTGTCAATTCCGCGGCACGCGGCACACACACCGCAGGGGTTACCGTCAATGGGAGTAATACAGTTTACCGCCTTGGCAAGAAGCTTAGCGCAAGTGGTCTTGCCCGTTCCCCTTGAACCGCAGAAAAGATATGCATGTGACAATCTGTTCTCTGCAACCTGATATCTCAGCACCGAGGTAATATGATCCTGTCCGCACACCTCGCTAAAGGTCTTGGGACGCCATTTTCTGTAAAGAGCCTGATGCATTTTCTGCCTCCCTCCTGCCGAAAACCCCGACAGATAATAATTGACTGCGTAATAAGACCATACACCCGAAAATCGAGCAAGTATCCGTATACTCATACCGTATATTCCACTCGGAACAGGCATCCCCGCGGCACATCAGATAAACCGCTTAATGCTGCTTGGTTCCCCACCTGACATGGTTCACAGCCTCCAATTGCGCAGGACCCATTCTTCAACATGGAATAATACGGCGATATATACAAACCCAGCCCTCAAAACGGGAAGCTACCCCTGCTATAGCGGATTTCAGGTACAGGAAGCCGCTACTTTCCCGGCTGGTATGGCCTTATTACGCAGTCAATAAATAATACCTTGTTATTATAACATATATTTTCTTTTTTATCAAGGGGAATATTCTTGTCAAACTGAATTTTTTTCTTTTTTTGTGCCCAAGCCTCCAAATCCCAGTCCCCTTATCTCTGAGACCTCGGTAAATATCACAAAGGCAGATGGGTCTTCACCCTCAACGATAGATGCCAGAGTCCGTGCCTCGTTTTTTCTCACAGCACATACCACCACCCATTTTTCTCTTGAGGAATACCATCCCTTACCCTGCAGTAAAGACACCCCACGGTGAAGCCTCTTTGAAATGAGACTACATATCTCTTCATTTTTCTCTGAAAAGATAAAGGCAAGCTTACCTCTTTCACTGCCGGTCAAAACGTAGTCAAGAGAGACCGTAAAGAAATACAGTGCTATAGCAGAGTAAAAAATCCCCTCTGTATTCCCGAGAGTCAGAGCAGAGCACAGCACCACCGTCGCATCTATTATAGTGATAAGCACACCGGTTGAAAGCCGCCTTACCCTTCGGCGGATAAGCCACACAATAATATCTGTTCCACCTGTGGTATAGTCCCGTGAGAACATAAGACCGCACCCCACACCCATCGTCAATCCGCCCAGAATAGCACAAAGGAGCGGATCACTTACCGTCATTGGCAGAAAGACAAGGATATCTGAGGCAATGCCGGTTACCGCAACACCGATCAACGCCCGAAGGATAAATCCGCCGCCGAGAAATATAAGTCCCAAAAGGAGAATTGGAAAATTTATTATCACTATAAGAAATCCTATAGGAATTCCCGTAATAATATTGACCGTTGTTGCAATACCGGTAACTCCCCCCAGTATTATCTCACCCGGCAGAAAGAAAAGGTTTACCGAAGCACCGAAAAGTACTCCTCCGATCAGGAGAAAAAAAGTATCAGACAAAAATCTTGATATTTTTTCCTTCTTCATTCCCACTCCTCCTTTCCTTTTATTTTACCCTTGCATGAAAAAAATATCCTCAGCCGTTATCCCTTGCTATTATACGGTTATATTCAGACACAAGACGGTTCCGTGTTTCATTGTCAAGTGCTCCGGTAACGTCAAGTCCGTTGATGCTCTGAAAGAATCTGACCGCATCCTCGGTCTCTTTGTCATATATGTCGCTATCGGGTATAGGCGCAAAATCATAATACTGCGTTAGTTCCGCAAGTATAAGCTTGAGAAATCTCACCGGTGCACCACCGCTACCGGGGAGAATAGAATAATTTGCAGGAAATAACGGAAAGACAAAAAGTCCTATCGGAGCCGAGTCAAGCACTCTCAGGTGCTCAAGATATATTCCATCCCATGTCTTTCTGTCGGTAATACCGGTTATCGGCATTCCTGCCCTCGCCTGATACTCTCTTACCGCTCTGCGTGTATTGTCTCCGTATATTCCATCCACCGTTACAGAGGAAGGCTCCGTCCTTCCTCCCTCAATAGTTCTCAGATACTTTTGAAGCTCTCGTATTGCTTCATTCTTTTGACTGATATCGTACATATTTCCTCCTCACCCCAGATTATATCCCGGGAACTGTCCCTCTGCACCCATTCGAGAGGCATAAAGTTCAAGATAAAGATCGGTAATATACTCCCAGTCAGACAGAGTAACAGTGCCGTATCTGTCAGGAGCACTTATGCCAAAGAACCGCTGAAAATCCTCTACCGCCTCCCGAGTCAACTCACCGAACACCCCCGTCTCAGGTATTGTGGGCAGCTCCGGATAGGTCTCGGCAATAAAGTTAAGATAGCTCTGAAGTGCTCTGACATACAGCCCCTCCTGCCCTGTTGTCAGTACATAACCCGGGAAAGGCAGAACCGTACCGGGTGAAAGAATAAGATCTGATGCCGCAAGCATTCCTCTGTAAACGTCGTATATCTTATAGTATGTTCTCTCCCCAACTATTCCGTCAGGATCAAGGCCGTACTGCCGCTGAAAAGCAATGACGGCATCTCTCGTTACCTCTCCGAATATTCCGTCCTGAGTGACCCCCGGTACCACTGACTCAAACCGTGATATATAATCAAGGAAATACTGTACCTGTCTCACACCGGGGCCCGTGTCCCCTATGGACAGTGCACCGGGAAACTGAAGGGATACCTCCGCTTGTGTCAAGCCTTCCGAGTCAAGCTCTGACAGCTTTTTAACACTGGCATATATAAGCTGTATTTTGTACCAGGTATCCTTGCCGACTACTCCGTCAGGGGTAAGAGAAAAGGTCTCCTGAAATACTCTTACCGCATCCTCTGTGCTTCCGTCAAATATTCCGTTTACCGGATATATCTTAGGTATAGCCGGGAAATTGTTTGATATTCTGTTAAGACGAAGCTGTACCTGTCTTACATCGTCTCCGGTCGAACCGCGGCGCAATATGGTCAGAGGAAGACTTGCCTCAATACCCGCAACAGGGGCATTGGTAACTATGTCTATATCGTCTCCGTAGTAATACTGCAGTATTTCGTATGGTGTAAGTCCCCTCTCCGCCAGTGTCACTGTTCCCCACTGTGAAAGTCCGTCGCACGAGACTCTGTCTCCGTCACAGTATTCGGTAAAAAGCGGCTCTACACTTCCCTGACGTACCACGTAATCATTGAATATCTCATCCACAATTTGAGATATATTTTCAAACACGTCTCGACCGTAAACAAATGACTGGTCCACTGTAGTTGAGTTGGTTATATCAAATGAATATCCGCGGCTTCGATAATATTCAAGATAGATCCGATTCAAAGCAAAGGATATCTGGGCATATATATTGGCGCGGATGGCACTCTCAGGCCAAGTGGGATATATCTCACTTGATGCAACGTTTTTTATGTAGTCTGTAAAAGCAACGGTAACATTATCAGCATCAGACCTTGGTGTCCCCAGATGCACGGTTATGTATTCGGGAATAATGGGAAGTTCAGGCATCTGCCACCCCTCCTCTCAAGGGATCGGGGGCTTCTTCGTATATTCTGGTGCCGTACGGTTCCGGAGTATTCTCTGCGTATGGAATCAGATTTACCTGCTGTACTGAAGTAACAGTATCAAATACTGCCGCACCGAAAAGTTCTGATGGATAGTATCCATCTGCCTCAACCCTGATATTGTATCCTGCAAAGGGTTTTTCCACAGACCCCGGTGACATAGATTCTGCTCTTGGCGGTGCCCACAGTCTGATACTGTCGGAATTCCCGTTTCTGTCACTTATGAGTACACCGAGGATCTCTCCGTCCCCTCCTGCCTCGGTAACAGTTATAACTGCATTTCCTACCGGCAGAGCATTTGAGGCAGTCCGAATCTTGAATGTCAAATATCCACCGCTACTGCCGCGATTATCTCTCGCTCCGTTCATAATTTCCCCCTAAAAAAGTTATTTTCAAAGAAATTATATGCAGTAAGGGAGAAAATGGTGTTCGAACGGGCACCGGAGAAAGCAAAGTCAAAGACTGCCCGTTCTACGAAAAATTTCTCAGGTGCCTTTCGTCACCTGTTTTGCTGATGCAAAAACGAAAATTTTCCTATAGTAAAGGCTCCCTCTCGAGGGAGCTCCCGACGAAGTCGGGTGAGGGAGTTTTTGTATAGACAATAGAGCTATATGAAACATAGGAACGGGGGACAGACTCCTTCCGTCACTCGCTCCACTCGTGCCACCTCCCTCAGGAGGGAGGCGTGAATTACCACGTTAATTCTATCCCTCCCCTACCACGTGTGAGCGTATTTTGCGGTTATATAAAGCAAAAAACGGTGCACCCACCATATGGTAGATACACCGTTTAATATCTTTTTTACCGTCTGTATTACTCAGCGTCCTCTGCCTCGTCGTAGAAAGCTATATCATCACGGCTGAGCTCAGCACTGAGCATGTCGTCATCGAGATCAAGTTCGAGATCATCAAAATCAAATATGTCCTCGTCCTTTCTTGCGGATCTGAGGCCGAGAGCCTGACCATACTCCTGCCAGAAGAGGATTCCGCCGAGAGCACCGCCAACAGCTGCAAAAGCAAGGAAAGCATTTGCAAGACTGCGCTTCTTCTTATAGAGCATGAAGAACAGAACTATCATACTGATAGACTGAACGAGAAGGGTGATTGCGATGAAAGGTCTGAATTTCTTAAACATAATCTTTCTCCTTTATATTATTATATTATTTGTCTTGCACGTTCATCTTGAGATATGCGTTGATAAATCCATCAAGGTCACCGTCCATTACCGCAGAAATATCACCATCCTCATATCCGGTACGATTATCCTTAACCAGAGTATAAGGCATGAATACGTAAGAACGTATCTGTGAACCCCATTCGATATTGGTCTTGTTACCCTTGATATCCTCAATTTTCTCCAGATTTTCTCTCTGCTTGATCTCAATGAGCTTACTTCTGAGCATACTCATTGCGGTCTCCTTATTCTGGAGCTGGCTTCTCTCCGTCTGGCAACCTACAACGATACCGGTAGGAATGTGAACTATACGGATAGCGGAGTCAGTCTTGTTAACGTGCTGTCCTCCTGCGCCGCTTGAACGGTGAGCAGTAACCTCAATGTCTTCATCTCTTATTTCAACAGTACCGTCATCAACGAATTCAGGAATTACCTCGATAGAAGCAAATGAGGTATGTCTGCGTCCCGAGCTGTCAAAGGGTGACACACGAACCAAACGGTGAACACCATTCTCACATTTAAGATATCCGTATGCATTTGTACCCTCGATCATAACGGTAGCACTCTTAAGACCTGCTTCTTCTCCGTCAAGCCAGTCAAGAAGCTTAACGTTAAAGCCGTGACGCTCTCCCCAACGGGTTATCATACGGTAGAGCATCTGTGCCCAGTCCTGTGCCTCGGTACCGCCGGCACCGGGGTGGAAGGAAACTATAGCATTATTTGCATCGTATTCACCGGAAAGAAGGATCTCTATTCTCTGTCTCTCCTCTTCGGCTTCAATGTGCTTAACAGACTCAAGTATCTCGTCAACAACGCTCTCGTCATTCTCTTCTATAGCCATTTCCGCCAAGGTATAGGTGTCCTCAAGCTCTGCTACAAGAGCATTGTAGCTGTCAAGCTTACCCTTGATCTGCTTAAGCTCCTGAAGTATCTTACCGGAGTTTGCCTGATCGCCCCAGAAATCGGGAGCAAGGGTCTTCTCCTCAAGCTCTGCAACCTTACCCTCAAGCTTCTCTATTCCAAGCGCGTGGCCAAGCTCTTCAACAGACTCACGCATACCGTTTATTTTATATTTAGCATCTTCAAGCGCTACTATCACAAGCGATCCTCACAATCATATTTAGTCAGTTATATTATACCATATTTGAGCAAAATATTCAAGATAAATATTTTCCCACAGTATATGTATTTTAAAGTTTAAATGTCTCGCCTGTCATCAGCGATTCCATATCGCGCATACGGTCAAGAAGGCTGATAATACCGATCTTCTGAGGACAGTGCTCTTCACACTGACCGCAGGAAATACAGTCTCCCGGTGCCTTGTGGCCGTCACCTCTGAGATTGCGGTATTTAAGAAGAGTACTCCAGGAATGACCGAACTCACTTACAGTATTGTATATGGAAAAATACTCAGGGATAGCAATGTTCATGGGACATCCATCACCGTGATTTACACAGTACCCACATGCAGTACAGGGGATAACACTGCGCTCCTTTAAGATTGCTCTGACATTATCCACCGCCGCCGCTTCCCTTTCATCAAGGGGACAGAAATCGCCCATATAGGAAACATTATCACGGAGCTGGGTAAGATCACTCATACCGCTGAGAACCATTATAACTCCCTCAAGAGATGCGGCATATCTTATGGCATAGCTTGCATCGGACAGCCCGTCACCGAGATCACGGAACACGCGGGAGGCCTCCTCGGGAAGTCTTGCAAGAGCACCGCCCTTGACCGGCTCCATAACTATTACTTCCTTACCGTGACGGCGGCAAACCTCATAGTTTTTACCTGCCTCGATTATCTCACTGTCCCAGTCAACATAGTTAAGCTGAAGCTGAACGAACTCAACAAATGGATAACGAGTAAGAAGCTCATCAAGAAGTTCCGCATTATCATGATACGAAAAACCTATTCTGCGTGCAAGTCCGTTTTCCTTAACGCTCTTTAAAAACTCAAAGCCATCTGTTTTGTCGAGCACAGGAGTAACTCTCCTTGAGATATTATGCAGAAGATAGTAATCAAAATATTCAACGCCGCATCTTTTCAACTGTTCGTTCAAAAGACGAGGGTAGTCCTCCGCTGTCTTGACGTAGCTGACAGGAAGCTTATCCGCAAGACAAAAGCTGTCACGTGGATATCTTTCAACAAACGCACGTCGCATTGCCTCCTCACTGAGACCGCCGTGATACATATATGCGGTATCAACGTAGGTGAACCCTGCCGCCATAAACTCATCAGCCATACGACAAACAAGGTCAAAGTCTATAGCTGAAGATTTGTCTGGATCGGTAGTAGGAAGACGCATTGCGCCAAAGCCTAATTTCTTCATTATTTGTCTCCAAATTTATTATTTATTAAGATTATCAAAAAGTCGAAAGGGCCGCAAGGAAGGAGATCAACGTCCCCTCCCATTGCGGTCCTTTACTTTGATGCAAGCTTTATCTTCTCTTCTTTGCAATAGCGCCCATAACGATGAACACTATAGCTGCTACAACAGCAACACCGCCGAGAATGATAATGGGAACGATAGGCAGATCACTGGTCATAGGGTTGATCATGTTAACGGACTCGGTATAACGAATCTGCAGAAAAGAAAATGAAACAGTCAGTAATGCAACAAGTGCAAAAATATACTTTTTCATATAGCTATCCTCGCTTATTTTTATAATACTTCCCGGTGGAAAGATTATTTTGCAATATACTTAAAACACTCAGCAGCGGCGGTAACACCGTCGGGCTCGCGGCACTCGTTCTCAACGATCATTTCAAGTCCAAGATCAAGAACACAATCGCGTACTGCAAGTACAGGAGCCTGACCGTGACCAAGCACCTTTGCATTTCCGTCCTCGTTTTCGGTGAGTCCGTCCTTCATGTGGACGTACTTGATACGCTGCTTGTTATCGGTAATAACCTTAACAGGATCCTTGCCGGCAACAGCTACCCAGTACATATCTATCTCGAAAAAAACGTCTGTCTCGCGACGAAGATGCTCGAAAGGAATGCACTTATTGGGGCCGCGGGAAATACGGTCAAGGAACTCGTACTGGTGATTGTGGAAATGGAGGTCTATACCCTCCTTCTTGAGTATGGGCTGGAACTTATTTATTCCATTTGTCATACTGATGTAGTCTTCATCGTCCCAGGTGCTCCAGGGAATGATAAAATCGTGACAGTCAAGGGTATTAAAATACTTGATCGTCTCGTCGAATTCATTCTCAAGCTTTGAGAGATCGCAGTGAAGACCGGAAACGGTAAGACCGGCATCCTTAACGGATGATGCAAACTCTTCAAGAGTGACGTAATCATATATTGCGCCCTCAACGGAAGTGTAGCCAATCTCGGCCATTTTCTTAACCGTTGCTCTGAAATCCTCTCTCAGCTTATCCTCTGCACTGTAGATCTGAATACCTATATTTTTCATTTTTCTGTCACCTTCTTATGAGTACTTTACTTATTGTTTGCGTTGAGGAAGTCAATACATTCAATAGCCTCTGCTACACACTTGTCTGTATAACATTCATTCTCAACTACCATTGTAAAACCGAGAGCAAGTGCTGTATCACGAACCTTGAGAACAGGAGCCTCACCGCGGCCGAGAGGACAACCCTCTCCGGATCTTGAACCGTCCTTGAGGTGAATAAGGTTTATACGATCCTTATGGTCGGTGATGTACTTAACAGGATCCGCGCCACCGACAAATGCCCAGTATGTATCTATCTCAAGCTTGATATCGGTTTCCTTAAGAATAACCTCAATCGGTACCTCTTTGTTAGGACCAACAGCTTCAAATTCATCTGAATGGTTGTGGAACTGAAGGATAATACCCTCCTTCTTAAGAAGAGGCTGATACTTATTGAAGCGTTCAATATTGAGGAAAAATTCTTCATTCCAGTTAGCCCAGGGAACGATATAGTTATCACACTCAATGGTGTGAAGATAATTAACGATACCGGCAAAATCTTTTTCAAGCTCATCAAAGCCGATATGGCTACCGGATACCTTGAGACCGGCACCGTCAATAATAGCCTTAAAATCATTTGCAGCAAGATTGTAGAAGCCTGCAGTCTCAACATACTTGTAGCCTGCAGAAGCAATCTTCTCTATTATACCTTTGGGGTCACCGTAAGCCGCCTGCTCAACACTGTAAAGCTGAATTCCGTACTGTGTCATTTCTAAAATCTCCTTTGGGGATAAATTAAGTCATTATGTATAAGAAAGTCTGCAGTACACACATTACACCACAATACTTCCCTACATATCATTGTACAGTTATACACCGATTTTTTCAAGTATAACGTGCAAATTCACATATTTTTTACATTTCAAAAATGACTTTTTACACGTTTTTTTCGTTGACATAGGTAGACATAGTGTTATATACTGTCTTTGAATATGCGATATTTTTATCGGAGGATTTATAACGTGAGAATAAGCGATTTTATAGAAAAGAAAAGAGACGGCGGAGAGCACACCGAGGAGGAGATCCGCTGTTTTATCACCGAGATGGTAAATGGAAACATTCCCGATTATATGATCTCCGCATGGCTTATGGCGGCATTTATCAGAGGACTTAACCACAGTGAAACGGTAGCACTTACCGCCGCCATGGCCGAGTCGGGAGACACGGTAGACACCTCCCGCATTAACGGTATCACCGCTGACAAGCACAGTACAGGCGGTGTGGGGGATAAAACATCACTTATCATCGCTCCTATCGTCTCATGTGCCGGAATAAAGGTAGCCAAATTGTCCGGCCGTGGTCTCGGTATTACCGGAGGAACGGTTGACAAGATCGCATCTATCCCGGGTTGTAAGGTAGAACTTTCCACAGATGAATTCTTTACCGCGGTTGACAAGATAGGAATGTGTATATCCGCTCAAAGCGGTAATCTTGCCCCTGCAGATAAGATTCTATACGCCCTCCGTGACGTTACCGCCACCATTGACAGCATCCCACTTATCGCATCAAGCATTATGAGTAAAAAGCTGGCGTCAGGTGCAGACTGTATAGTCCTTGACGTAAAATGCGGCAACGGAGCATTTATGCGCACAGTGGAAAAAGCGGCAGAGCTTGCCGGGGTCATGGTTGATATAGGAAAATCCAATGGAAGAAAGATGTGTGCTCTGGTTACCGATATGTCGACTCCTCTGGGACTTGCGGCAGGTAACGCACCTGAGGTAAAAGAAGCAATAGACGTCCTCTCAGGTAAGGGGCCGACCGACACAAGAGAAATATGCCTTGAAATCGCCGCACAGATGATGTATCTCAGCGGCAAGGGTGAGCTTGACATTTGCCGTGCTATGGCAGAGGAGATACTTGACAGCGGCAGAGCAAAAGCGAAGCTTAGTGAATTTATCGCACAGGTCGGTGGCAACCCCGAAGTTACCGAAGACACTTCCCTTCTGCCCACTGCCGAAAATGTTATCAGCATAACAAGTCCCCGAGATGGTTATATAGAGTCTATTAACGCAGAGATGATAGGCAGAGCCGCTCTTATGGCAGGAGCCGGACGGGAAAAGAAAACAGATGCGGTAGACCCTGCGGCAGGTGTCATTCTCAAATGCAAGATCGGTGATAAGGTTTCTGCCGGTGATATTCTCTGTAATATTGAAGCAAGTGATAAGGAAAAGCTGTCACGCGCCCGCGAATTTGCCGATTCCGCCTTTTCTTTTTCAGATTCTGCACCGACAAAGAAGCCTCTTATACTGAGGACAATATACTAAAACTAAAAAAATGTCATTTTATTTAAAAAATAACGCATTTTCTACTTGACTTAACAAATATTATGTGATATAATGTCAGGGTCGGATATGAACTGAATATCATTCATCGACCTGGAGAAGTCGCCTAGTTGGTCGAGGGCGCACGACTGGAAATCGTGTAACCGTTAAAAGCGGTTCGAGAGTTCGAATCTCTCCTTCTCCGCCAATAACCAACGACTCATACGAGTCGTTGGTTATATTCATTTTAGGGAGTTTTGGTAAGACACAACGAATCTTTGGTCGGATCGGCATTGTGCTTACTGAATATAAGGCATTTTCGGTTTTACCGAGAGTGCCTTTTCTCTTTTTCCTGATATTTTTCATAAAAATTTATTCACCCTGCTTTCTGAGTCGGGTTTAATAAATTCCCGATGAAACGGTAATGAATCGTTACCTCTTGAATACCGTCAAATCCGTTCGCGGTTTCTCCCACCTCAATGTGGTCTATCAGCAAATATACGATTGCTCTCGTAAGTTCGGTTATATCTTTGTATTGCTCCACAAGGTCAAGCCACTTTTTGATATCTCTGTCTGCATCCTTGTATTTGGTCAATGTTTCATTTAATGCAGATTTTTTCTCACTAAGCTCAGCTTGCTCATTAATATAGCCACTCATCAGTGAATTGAATATCGCTTCGGGTAATTTACCCGAGCATTTATCTTCATACAAAGACTTGATATTTTTATCGATGGTATCAAGCCTGTTCTGCAGTTCGTGGATCGTAGTCTCTAACTGACGTTTTTCTGCTACACCGTTACGGTTCATAGCATCTGATAACTCGTGGGCAATAAGTTCGTGTTCTGCTGCTGCAAGTCTCGCGTGGTATCGTATATCGTTAAGAACAAACGCCTTTAACGCCGATTCTTTTATACAATGGGTTGAACAAGCTGTCTTTCCATTGTTGAGATAACGACTGCAACGGTAGTAACCAATAGTGTTGTTATTAGTCACCTTAGCTGAGTGAGAAAGATTGGAACCGCAATCGGCACATTTCAGAATACCGGAGAAAAGTGCTACGTCCTTGTCCTTGCTCATTTGGCGTCCACGGTGCATTTTGTTATCGAGCCTATGCTGAACTCTATCCCATGTGTCAATGTCGATCAGAGGCTCGTGGGTGCCTTCCACAGCGATCCAACGGTCGGGAGATATGGCAACAAACTTTTTAGTCTTAAAGGATGCCACACGGCGTTTACCTTGTACCATATTTCCTATGTAAACTTGATTACGGAGCATTTGCATAATCGATGCACTCCCCCAATGGTTCTTATCCGTTGCTCTCGGATGTTGACCGCCTGGGAACTGAGAAAAGTAAAACCTCGGAGAATCTACACCCTCTGCATTTAGCCTATCAGCTATCTTACGTGCGCTGTCACCTGCGGCAAATTCGCTGAATATTCTGCGCATAATATTTGCCGCATAAGGATCAATTTCAAGCACGTGTTTATCAAGTGGGGATTTACGGTATCCGTACGGTGCTTGACTTCCCATAAACTTTCCCTGCTGTGCGCTTGATTTTTTAACCTGTCGCACTTTCTTGGATATGTCTCTCGGATACCACTCGTTAAGTACGTTCTTAAAGGGAGCAATCTCATTTTCTTCTTCGCGTAATGAATCATAGCTATCGTTTACGGCGATAAATCTGATACCGTTTTCGACGAAGAACTCATCCGTATAATAACCGACCTTAGCATAGTTTCGTCCAAGTCTTGAAAGATCTTTTGTTACTACACAGTTGATTCTTCCCGATTCGATATCAGCCATCATACGTTTGAAATCAGGTCTGTTGAAATTTGTCCCGGAGTACCCGTCATCAATGTAAATATCACAGATCTCCCAACCTTTTTCGCGAACGTAATCGGAGAGTATTTGTTTCTGATTAGCTATGCTCATGCTTTCCAAACTTCCGTTATTGTCGTCACGTGAAAGTCTGCAGTAAATTCCTACGTCATATGTATCTTGCATCATCATATTTTACCTCCTTGCACTTGCAAAACCACATGACATATTGTTCTCGCAGTAATTATATCATCCGTGTTCTGCAGAATCAATTATGCCAATTTTTCGTTCGTAGTTTTAAGATATATTATCTCTCTTAAGACGTCAGCGTATGGGCGAGTGCCAAATATGCTTTTGACAACTACCTTTTCACCGTCAACAATATAGAGAGTTTCAACACTTGTATCGTTCTTGATAGTTCTGTTTATTTCGTATGTGTTTTGCATAAGGTCTCCTTTCAAATTTAATGGCTATCTACGTTTTTGTGTGATCTTATAAAAGTGCTTAGATTTCTCGAGACAGCAGACACAAATCCCTGCCTTTTTCAATGTGCGAGCCTTCTGTACAGAAAACACTTTTTTGTTAGCAAACTTAGTAATACAGTCATCACAAAGGCACATTGTAATTGATTTATCATCGGGACTAATAAATCCCAAGCTTATTGCCAATGAAAATTCTATTGCGGCAATGTGCTTGGGATCAATATGTCCTATGTATCTTATTATTCGGCTTTTATCTATTGTTCGTATCTGTTCCAAGAGCATTACAGAATTGCTGGTCAGACCGTTACCCGCATTTATTATATGGTGGGTAGGCAGATGTGATTTGTGCTTTATTGAGCTTGAAATAGCGGCAATAATAAGCGTATTACTAAACTTATTACCCATATCATTTTGAACAATAATAACTGGCCGTCGTCCTCTTTGTTCAGAACCGACTCCTTCGCCTAAATCCGCGAGATAAATTTCTCCGCGCAAATATGTGTTATTCATTTATTATCCTTTCTTTTTTAGATAATCTTTGTTTATGTAGTAGGTCAAGCGGCTAAGAACTCGCTTGGCCTTTTTTAGAAATTCTATTTGTCCTCGACGCCCGAATTTCAAATAGGAAATCACCAAACGGCTGACAGCGTATCAGCCTCACGGGAATCTCACCCTCACGTGGTTCTCACGCAACCGCCCCCATTGCCTGCGACGGCTTCACGCCGGAATATCGCTTATCACGCTCGGACTGTGGCTGGACGGGAGTATCATTATCCCTATTGCCGATCATTGCCACATTGGGAGCTACCCGATGCTCATAGTCACTTTTATCGCTCCCTGCAAGAACGGCAATCACAGACCGTATAATAAGATGGTGAAATCCTGTTGTCCTTATTCTGCAGATCATGGCGCAGTAGCTAAAGTAGCTTATGCTTTTAACAAAAGCAATAGGAAAGTATTTGATGAATGGTATTCGGTTGTCAAGGAACACTCGTTTACCGAAAAAAGATAAACAGGTGAAGGACTATCCGTTGTTCCTCACCTGTTTCCTCACTCGGAGAGTACTTTTTCAACCCTCACTCAAAAATTTTATTAAATTCTTTTCTGCATCGAGAATAGATTTACTTACAGCTTGTACACTGCACTTTTCTCGCTCTGCTATTTCATCCAAAGTCATATCATAAAAATAGTAAAGCATAAGTCGGTTTCTCTGAACTCTCGGAAGTTTTTTGATAGCAGTATGTAATGCGTCAAATTCTACTATGTCTTCTACAAGCTCCACTGTAACAACAGCTCGTCTGTTAAGGGTTATCTCGGTAAGCTCGGAGTGCTCATAATGCCTGTCCACCTCATTAAGATACGACAGATCCTCAAGCTCAAATTTATCAAAAATTTCATATATGCTTTTATCAATCTCCATACAAATACGAACACCTTGCCCATCCTTGAATGATACGTAGTAATGTGGTGTATCGGTGTTTATACCGACCGTAAAAATGGTATACGGATTATCTTTGTTATGCCTTCTGTGTGGGCGTGGATCAATGTTTTTCGGATAGTATTTATCCATAGATAGTTTTCCTCCTGTGTAGTGATTTTTTGTATGTAAAATCACTCGGGTGGAGGACCTCGAAATCTATGGTCGTAAATAGAAAAATGCTTACTATATGGCGAAAAAAGCCACATAGTAAGCATTTGATCATTTAATATTTTGTTGTGTAAAGATAATTGGTAGCTATACGAAAATATTGTAAGGATAAAAAATCATTTTTTCACTCTATATACATCTATTTGTTTTTATTTCGGGTATATATGATAATTTTCTAATCATTAGTAAGGTATTCTAATCATAGAAAATCTTCAATGACATTATAAAGATGTATTGGTACAAGTTGTCTTGATGTAAATTTATGACACACTTCCTTTGCAGAAAAATATTTTCTGCAAAATCCGAGACAATAAGTGATATTTTACTTTCTCTACCTTTATTTCGAAAACGGCATAGCATTTATTCTCATCCGAATAAAGCTTTTCTTGGAACAGAACGTACCGGAACAACTAAACCTACCTTTCTATTACTTTTCTATCTAGTCCTTAAATCTCAATGTGAGGAAACAGAAGTAATCTTAGTAGAGCGAGAGCACCAGTAAACATTTCTCTCTTTTCCGTACGCTAATACAATCTGACAGTTACCGAAATAGCCTCTACTACTTTATTCTAGGTGTAACAAAAATTAATTCTTGCATGGTAGCTAATACTTGAAATTTTTGAACAAAGATTAAATTGCATAAATATACCACCTATTTATAGAAGGTGTATGTTACCAATTTATTGATTTCACCAAAATGGTACGGTAGTTAGCCTTGTAAAATATGACGAAAAAGTTAGCTTTTTCCAGATAAGATATCAAAAAATTAAATGATATATATATCTTGTGAGTCAAACAAAACATTATGATTTTCTACTGAAGATTTTTCGATGAATCAGTAGGATTATTGCGATAGAATTGAGCTTGTTTATCAAACATTTCGGTATAGATACCTTCTCTTGTGTAAAGTTCTGCGTGTGTACCATATTCAATGGCTTCGCCATTTCTAAAAACGATAACAAGATCTGAAAGTTGGACTGCAGATAGCCTGTGAGTAATAAGTATAGCGGTTTTTTCTTCTATCATTTGATGAAATTGCATATAGATTTCATGTTCGGATAATGGATCCAAAGCCGCAGTAGGTTCATCCAGAATCATAATTGGAGAGTCACGATATAGTGCTCTAGCAATTGCAATTTTTTGAGCTTCACCACCAGATGGGATGATACCTTCTGGATCTACCATTTTGCCCAAAGTGGTGTTATGTTTTTGTGGTAAATCTTTTATCATCGAATACAAACCGGTCTTTTTTAAAACATTATTCAAAAGATAATTATTGCTAGCGTTTGCCAAAATAATGTTATCGGACAATGGTAATTCGTAAAGGCAAAAATCTTGTAATACCGTAGAAAACAGTTCTTGGTATTTAGTTAAGTCATATTCATTTATGTTTCGGTTATTTAACAGTATTTCTCCCTTTGTTGGTGCGTATAGCCGCGTAAGAAGGTTAACAAATGTAGTTTTACCTGATCCATTTTCTCCAACTATACAAATTCTATTTTTTAATTCAATCTTAATATTCAAATTGTTTATTGCATAATTTTCCGCACCGGGATATTTGAAAAAAACATTTTTAAATTCTATTATAGAATCGGCATTCAAGATAGGCGTTTCACATCCAAAATTCTGCGTTGACTGTGAAATTTCGAAAAAATGTATCATTTCTTGGATATTAAGACTGTCTTTTGATAGTTCAGTATATGCATTAAAAATTGAACTTAATAAACCGGAAAACTGTGCAATTGATGTCATATAAATAGTCATATTCCCAATCGGAAGGCTATTAAATAGAACCTGATATATTAAGTAGATGTACATGAAAATATTTTGTAGAAGGTTCATTAGCAAATATCCAAGATTGGCAACATTTTGATTGCACACATCTTTTAAACGGTATTCATTAATTTCCTGTTCTTTTTTTAATATTATATTAGTAAAGTATTCTTTTAAATTAAACAATCGAATTTCTTTTGCATATACTAGCTGAACTAATATACCTTGAAAAGGTAGTAGAGCTCTGTCACAACGACTAATTTCCTTACCGTTTAAATATTGTATTATGTTTAATTTTTTTGTGATTAACGAATTGGCAAGTACAACACTTGAAACAACAACAATTATTATTGGATTTAGTGTTGCTATTATTGCAGATATTGATAGAAATGAAACTATTGTTGATATTAAATTAATAACTTTATTAGCTGTATTGAGTGGTTGGATAAAGGTTCCACGTACCCTTGTTCGTAAAGTTTGAATTTCCGGATTCTCAAGGGTCTCATAATCCATGTCTGCAACATATTCATTGAAATCTTTTTTTAGCTTTACTGTCAAAGCAAGATTTATGGTAGCTAGTCGTTTTGTTAATATCGAATTGATAACTTGGTGTACTAATGGTATTATTATGGTTATACCTACATATACCGAAAGAACATTGATACGTTTGTTGCCCACCAATTCATTGAGAATAAGTCCAGGAATCAAAACGGAAACAATAGTCGGCATAACATTTAATAAAGATATTATACTTTGAAAAAAAATATATACCCTTCCGTTTTTTTCACAACAACATCTTTTCAGCATAAAAGCGGTAGATGACAAAGTTATTTTGGTGCTTTGGTTTTTGAAAGTTTTTGATGAAGTTTTCATAATCAATCTTGCCTTTTGTCATCTTTAATCCATAGTACTGGTCTAAATCCTACTCCGCCCACATCTAAAACAGCCATCAAATCAAGACCTGACAACGCTATCCTCCCATCGTTAAGAATAGCAACAGCGGAGTTAGAATTTTCTCCAGGACATCGCAACCACCAACTTGTGGAAATATTTTGATAGAATGACACTCTTTTGGCATCATTAATGTCACTGAATAAACACATAGTAGAGTGTTCATACGAATCCTGAGAATTATCAGCAAAAAAATGGAGAGGCGTTAAATATTTGTTCACTTCGTCCAGTCCGAGAATAAAAATATAATCATGTGTACTGTTTCCACCGAATGTCTTATGCAGTGGATTATTTTCATTGATATTAAATGTTTTTATTATTCTCTTTCTGTCTTTAAAAGAAAATTGTTTCAGATATTCAGTGTTCAGATATTTTCTTAGTTGACAGGTTTCCCACAACTCAGTCTCGAAAACATTATCATATGGTTTGATTCCTATTATGTTTTTGGACATAATAAATAATCTTCCTTTTTTTCTACAGAGAACGTACCATTCTGTATCAGCAAACATTAATGATTGTAAATTTGAAATACGATTCAAATATTTCTCGTTCATATATTTCTCCTATAAAGTAATTTTTACTAAATACCACATCAAGAAACCCGGGTAAGAAATAATATATAGCCTAAAATAGTATAATATAAAATTATACTTTTTATCTAAACATTAAATTGTAAAATAAGGATAATCCCTAATCACTAGGCAGATATTATAGAAGGAAGGACAGACGAGTCAATATCGGCTTGCTCACATGCATCTAATCCACTTCCATTAATTATTTCAACGCGATCAACTACACAACTGCACTGACAAGAATCTAATCCTGACACATGCGGAATATAGTCTTCAGAACCAAATTTTATAAATGTCATAGTAGTTCTCCTTTCATTTAATAAACAAAAACGGATTTCTGATGCGGTAGATAGTCTAAATTATGTGTATATCATCGGGGTATGCAAGATTAGTTATAAGGTCGTTCTCTAATATTGTTTCTATATTTTTATTATAAAAGTTACAATCATTTTGAATATTCGGTAGTAAATTTGCTTTGGCATAATATATTGCAAATTTTTTATTTGGAGATTCGAAAAAATTTGAAAGAATAATCAAATTCAATTTTGTATTGTATCTATACCAAAATAAGCTTTTTAGATTATCCAAAGCTTCATCTGAGACTACCTTGTCAAAAGATGTTGTTAAAATAACATAGTTTGGGGAAAGTTGCTCAAACAACCTAATAAATTGTCTATTTTTCTGGAGATCGAGTAAACTTTTTAGACATAATGTACAAACAAACAAATCATAAAAATTTTGTATTGTATATAAATTAAACTGAGAACTCAATAAATTATTATCTTTCAAAGTATTAATAATTGAATAAGTTTGATTAGAGTAAATCTGCTTAAAGTTATTTAAATATTTGCCTACCACTTTGTTTAGAAGTATTTCTGCACAATATTGAGAAGTGTAATCCCCAACTACGATGTTAAGAATTACAGGAACTTCAAGTTTAATGTTTTTTATATCTAGTTTTTTTTCACTCAAGAATTCACATGATAAAATTGGGAATCTAATTATTCTTTTTTGTTGCAAAAGATCAGTGTCTAACAAAGGATACATTTTCTCGTGACCATATACAAACACTATATCGCAATAGTTGATACATTGCGCAAGATTTTTTTTACTAATCAGTTGAAAAGGAATCCCATAATATTCTTCATCAATCAAGTGATTCTCTTCAAGCAAATAAACCTTATTAATTTGTATATTAATAACATAATCCAAATTAAAAATGATAGTTCTTGCAAAATAGGAATCAGAAATTATTAATATATTAATTTTTTTCATATTTTTCACCAACAAAATTTAGTAATAAAGGGACATTGTTTATTCTGCGTGTTAGACTAAAGAGAATAATCCATAGTTTTATCAATGTATTCTTTAAAGAATTTTATGACATTGTCTTTTTGTTTTGAACAATTCCAAGTTTTCACACCTTTGTCGATCTTATTTGTTCCTAAATCAACACATTGACTAACACATAAACTGCAGAATCTAACAGCCCAACAATGCTTGCAATTATCACTAGTTAATTTACCTATATTTAACATATCTTTTACATTTTGAATACAGAAACCTTGATCCAAATTGCCAATAGAAACTAGGCTACAGGTTTTTTCACAAGGAAAGAAATTGCCTGCAATATCAACATATAATCTTAAAGCACCTGGAACACATGGCCCGCTATGGTGCCAATTGACCAGAATGGGAAGGTTACTTTTTAGTGTTTCTTCCATTTTTTTAAAATCACTAATTGGGATACTCTTTTTTTCTATGTTTTCTCGAAATACTCCATTAAATGTATAATCAATTCCTTGTGTATTTGCATACTGGATAGAAACCATATCATTACTTATTCCATTAGATTGAAAAAAACCCATTACTTTATCATTATCCTCGTCCACAAAGATAACGGGATGAAAAACAACATGGGAAATAAAGTAATCATTGTTGATCTTTCTAATTGTTTGAACATTGTTCCACACAATATCAAATGTGTCATAGCCATTTGCATAGAACTTTCTATGACAATTTTGTGTTTGTGGATCTCCATCCAAACTTATTGTAAGATAAAAATTATGTTCTATAAAGAAATTTATCATCGTTTCATTTAGTAGCGAAGCATTGGTTGTCATACCGAATTTAAATTTTTTTGAAACAAAAATTTTTTTCGCATATTCTACTGTTTGACGTATAAGATCAAAATTTAATAATGGTTCTCCGCCATAAAAAGAAATCATTAGTTCTTTAGCATCTTGAGAGTGATTATATAAAAAATCAACACTTCGACGTGCAGTATCAAAGCTCATATAATTACTTTGATGATTTAATTTCAAGTTATCACTAGATTTGGACGCAAATAAACAATACCTACAACTAAAATTGCAATCTTTAGTAACTTGAAGTATTAGAAAATTCAATCCTCTATCAAGTAACGGTTCGACATAGTTTGTAAGTGGATGTTCAATTCTTTTTATCGGAGATTCAACAATTACTTTTTTTTGAATCAAAACCACAATATCTTTGTAAGCTTGACTTTCTTTTTCGAGTTTTAAATAACAATCAAGCCCATAACGTTCAAGAAACTTAATTTCTGAATAATGTTCTTTCGATATTCGTATTAGTTTATTCGGGAAAGGACAATATAAATAACAATTTTCGCCGTGTACAAACGTTTTTAAAGTAATATTATTAATCATTATACGACCCTCGTAACCCTATTCAATGGTAAGAACAGGATTTTTTTTACAAAGACAAGCTCTTTCTTTTGAAGACATAACTTCAATCGAACAACTGTTTAAGGGAAATATTTTCTGCTGAAAGCTCTTTATTATGGCAGACTTGACGGCAACGAACCATTCTTTTTTAGAGGGCTCAATGGTTAAATAACACTTAAGGGAAACTTTTTTTGTATCAAACATGAAGTTGTATTCTTTAATAACTTGCGGAAAATAATTGTTGATTTCCGCCATCATTTCTAAGAGCATAATAGAATTTATTTCTTCATCGTCATTTATAATAAAGCTGTCCAGTGTTCGTCCTTTAATTAATTCGATTACTCTGGTTTTGTCATCAATTAAATCGTTTGATATAATTATAGAATCTCCCTGATTGTATCTGATAAGCGGTTGACACAAATTATTCAAATTTGTTACAATAGCTTCACCATTCCCAAATTGAGTTATTTCAGTTTTAGTTTTTATTTCAACAAAAACATTACTATCAAGTATTGTCATTTTCCCGTTAGGCGACTCAATCGCTATACTGTTCATTTCTTCTGAACCATACATATTCGCAAGACTCACTTCAAAAAAATCTGTTGCTTTTTTCTTCAATTCTAAGCTAAGAAGTTCCCCCACAGATTCAATGTATTTTAAAGATGAAGGAGGCGTTTTTTTTGAGCACTTATATGCGCGAATTAGTTTGTTTAATACAAAAGGTTGGATATACATCCATTTAGGTCTGTACTCATTAATTATATCTAAAAGTTTAATATAACCTTGATCATCATATATTAAGGACACATTAACAAAAAGAACACTTGAAGGATTTGTCAAATAATATACAGTGTCGCCGTCATTTTGGATATTAAAGACATTCAGAGTAAACATTACACACTTGTCATTAGGTGAAATACCATACCATTTGTGCCGTAGACGCCAGACAGATAAATTGGAGACGTACCAATCTTTATAGTCCCAATACACGTTAACGGGCATACCAGATGATCCGGATGATGATTGTCTACGAAGTCGTTGGTTATAGTATTTAGATTTATACCCATCCGAGAACATATTATATCGATTTTCCTGTAGTTCTTTTCTTGTGAGCACTGGCCACTGCGTAATATCGAGTGGATCTTTGATGCCATATTCTTTGATTCTGTTTTTGTAAAAATCGTTATGTTCCGACACGTATTTGAGTAACTTTTCAAGTTTCGTCATTAGGTGAACACTCCTTTTCTTATACTGATTCTGACAATTGATCAAAGACAACTCCAATAACATCGTCCATATTTTTGAAGTTTTCTATGAGAAGCAAATCATCCGGGACCGTTATATCAAAGGCAGCCTCAATTTCTACAATAAGGGTAATAAACGTAATAGAATCCATTCCAAGGTCATCCACAAAATCCACATACTCAAGTAGATCAGTATCAACTCCGGAACTCTCAAAAATTTGTGCACACAAGGTAACCGTTTTTTCTTTTATTTCTTCTAGATTCATTCTTTCATACTCCTTTCAACTCCCGTAATATAACTTCGTTTACATCAATCAATGAAACCTTTCCATTTCGAGTTTTGGGAATTATATCTGTTCTAACAAAAATTTTAGGTATCTCATATTTCATCAAAACATTGCTGAGTACACTCTTTATATCTTTTTGTATATCTTCATTTGAGATATACAAACAACACAAAACATCTTCGCCCTGAAAGGTTACCATTGTAACAACACATTCGTTTATTTTGCTGTGTGCTAATATTTGTTTTTCAACTTCAATAGGATATATCTTATGGGCACAGAGATTAATCATAGTGTCTTTTCGCCCAATGATATAAAGTTCTCCTAAATCATCAAGATAACCAATGTCTCCTGTGTTTAGCCAATCGCTGTAGAGTGATGGTAGTTTTTTATCACCGCAAACGTAGTTACTGTAAACACTTGGAGTTTTTACGTGAATGATCCCTTTTGTATTAGCTCCAACCACATTACCAAGATCATCTACGATAATCACATCAACCCCCAAAATTGGTTTACCCACTGATAAATTTGATGAATTATTTACTTTTTGTGATGTCACCCGCGGACCAGCTTCTGTCAAGCCATATTCAAAATAGATATTAGAATTTGTGAAAAAATTTCTTGCATTTTCTCCAAGTTTATCATGTGTTTTTGCACCATGAACGTATATATTTCTAAGAGGATACAATAAACATGATTTTCGTCGACATTCTTCAAGAAGCATTTTCAGTATAGTTGGATTAATACATATTTGTGTAACTTGGTATGTTTCTATATTACGTATTATCACTCTCGGTGGAACCACAACCGGGGCAATGACTATAGGTGTTTTTGTTTTTAACGCTACAAGTAATTCTCCGGTAATGGAGGAAGAATGAGCAATGTTCTTTACTATATATATACAATCATCCTTGGTTAGCTGCATATAGTCGATAATCGAATCAGCATTAGTATTAATTGCAAAGTGGGAAAGAACAATTCCTTTTGATTTACCAGTGGTACCGGAACTGTATATTACGATTGCCTCATCTTTGCTATAATTTTCTTGAAATTTATTATATATATCCACAGGCAATAACCGATCGGAACAGTTTTCCTTTTCATAAGAGATTAATGATATAGATTTGCTAATGCTATCACTTATCTTATCATAATACTTTTGCTGAATATAACACTTAGAGACCTGTGCTTCAAGCATCATTTCCACAGCAGTTACAGGAGGAATATTACAATCAATCAGCACAGCACAATCCCCATTATTCCAAATAGTTATAAGAATATCAATATATTCAACCGAATTTTCACCGATTAGTGCAACTCTGCCCATAACATTTTATCTCCTCGATTTGTTGTATGATAAATCCACACTGATTTTAAAATACCTAATGCAAGCTTTTGCTATTTAAAATACCACCATATACGTAATTAAATATATGAACTCTACTCAAGCTATAAATCATTTAACTTTTATTGGGACATAAACCGTATTAAATTTTCATATGACCGACATGCTAAAACACGCTATTATTATCAATAATTATTTGATTATGTAGTTATCGCTTTATAGTCGTTTATAAACATATTAACTCCACTTAACTCAAAACATTCTCTTTTTGTATTTTGTTTTTCTTTATCACTTATTATAGAAACAGATAGTCCACCGTGTTTTTTACATATATTGATGTCATCAGTATTGTTACTGAACATTATAAACTTATCAGGCTCCATTGAATTTTCTCGTATTATTTTATCAATAACCAATTCTTTCGTATTTATAAAATCGTGCTTATATTCAACACCAAATATATTTTCTCCAAAGAAGTCTGAAAGCGCCAAGAGAGATATAACATATCTTAATTCTGTAGTTTTCCTATTGCTTACACAATAAAGTTTTACACCGTCACCTTACAAACTGTAAAAATACTCCTTAATTCCGGGTATCAGCATCTTTTCAATTTCTGGTGTGTTGTTTGAAATGTTTTTATAACTATTTTGAATACAAATTCTCAAACGCCTAAGATACTCTTGTTTATATACGTTAGGATTTTGGGCTAGTCCGCCGTAATTTACTACAGCTTCATTTAACCATGAACAGTAGTAAATAACATTATTTTCCGGCTGGGAATTTATTAAATCTGTTACATCATCACAAAGTACTGATGGGTCCTCTAAAGTGCTACCTGTTGGTGTGTTTAATAATACTTCTATGAAATATGAGGCCATTATATGGTGCCACTCTTTTCCTAAACAAAAATACTTGAGTCGAAATCAAAAATAACATGTTTATAAATAACGTTTTGTAGAGTATATTATACATTATTCGTGTATTTATTTTCTGTTCTAACCATATACACATCTCCTGATTTTGACATACTAATTTTTATCTATGCAACGAATTATATTTTTTCTGCTAAAACCGTAAAAGATGTTCTTTCTTTTTCCACAAGTACATGAAGCATGTTTTGAATTTGTTGTATTATAGATTCTTTACGAGTCAACGAATATTTTATTGCCAACAAAAATTGTTTTTCGCTCAGATCCGCCGTGTTTTTAATCATAGTAATTAATTTTTCACCGTCTTTTATAAATCCATTTTGATCTAAATATCTGACTCTGTCCAACATTAATTGTGCGTGTTCCATTATAAATCTGAAATTTCTCAAGTCAAATGTACCATTATTTAATTGTTCCGCAACATGAGATATGGTATTTATTCCTTCATACGGTTTTAGGTTGTAACTATTAATTCCTAAATAT
>JAFYMF010000047.1 GCA_017556745.1 Clostridia bacterium | reverse complement strand
TCGTCTCGGGAGGCGAGGTGGTCTCGGGAGGTGCGGTGGTCTCGGGAGACACGGTAGTTTCCGCAGGTCCGGTGGTCTCATCCGCGACGGTACTGTCATCAGCCACAGTTGTACAGTCACTATGAGTGGCGGTTGTATCATCCGACCAAGTAGTGTCGTCATCAACCGTTGTATCATCTGTCACGGTTATCTCGTCAGATACGGTGGTGTCATCGGAACTGTCGGTTGTTTTTTTGCAAGCAACAAATGAACAAGCGACAAAAATCATCGCAAGGAGCAGAGCAAGAAAGCGTGTAGTTTTCATTTTGCATGGACCCTTTCGTAAAAATAAAAAGCAGATTTCCGTTCTAATAAAGCTATCACTATCCGTCTATATAGATAATAACACAAAATCAGCATAAGGACAAGTCCTTATGCTGATTTTTGTAAGACTTATTAGTTATTGATAAGCTCGTGGATATCCCACTCGGAAACGATGTAGATTACATAATTAGGAGCGATCTTTGAAATATTTGCAAGGTTGAAGTTATATCCGAAGCAGGTATGCATAACGGTGGTATTACCGCGCTCGGGAACGATATCATACATCTGCATACCGTAGGAACTGCGGAATACGTAGAGATTGGGGAGATCCTCTCTGCCGGTCTTGTAGGTATCACCATCGAGCATTTCGTCACTGTAGGATCTGTATGCCATCGAATCTGCCTTCTTGTATCTCTTGATAGCGTCTATAACAGGAGAGGTCTCAAAGTTTCTTGTTCTGAGCACGGAGTACTCGGATACGTTATCGCTGTCGGGAAGGCTGAAGTAATAAGGCATATCGCCAAGCGTACAGTAGCTGTATGTCCAGTCAAACTCGTTGAACTTTCTGGGTGCCGCTGCAGGATACTTCTCGGAAATGTAGTTAAAGAGCTCTACGTAAGCGAGATATGCACCGTATTCAGTCCAGTGGCTGTCAAAATTGTAATAGAGAGGAATAGCGTCGTTCTTGTGTGCCTCAAAGGTATCACGGACGTCTATGACCTTAGCGCCTGCGCCCTCAAGAATACCGATCATCTGATCAAGTCTGGAATCACCCTCACCCTGAACAGCAACCTCTTCGGGAACAAGTTCGGGATAGGTGGTTATAACAGAGGGAGCGATGAGGAATATCATCTCACAGCCCTTTGACACAACGTTGAGCTTTTTAATTCTGTCCTGAATACGCTTAGTAACACTCTGTGCTACATCGTCGTCAAGGAGATTGGTATGTGTAAAGTCGGGAAGCATCTTACCGAAGAAGCCCTGGTTATGGTAACCGATGATAGCATCAAAGCCTTCTTCACCATGGTCGGGGGCGTTGACCTTACCGCTCCAGGTAACAGACTCGCCGATCTGTGTACCGTTGTAGGACTGAGTAATTACAGCCTCGATCTTAGCTCCGCCGGGCTTGATACGAACTGCAAAACGGCCGCCCTCGGACTGAACGGTATACTCACCCTTGGGAAGAGTTACTGTTATGGTAGCACCTACCGCGCACTCACCGAAAATAGCACCGTTAAAATTGTCGGAGAAAGAAGCACCGTAAACGGTAATCGGATCATTATTTACAGCGGGGTCGTAAACCTCTGCCACAAAAGGTCCTGCAGAGTACTCTTCTGTAGGTTCGGGATCTGTAACGTCAGCCACAGTAGTATCATCAGCCACAGTGGTGTCGTCAGCCACAGTGGTGTCATCAGCGACGGTAGTATCATCGGGAGTATCGGTTGTTTCTGCGCAGGCAGCGAAAGAACAAGCGACAAAAACCATCGCAAGGAGCATTGCAAGTAAGCGTGTGAGTTTCATTGGGATAATTTCCTTTCAATAATTATTTTATAAGAGCAAGATTGTTGTTCTCAATAAGATTTCCGCAGTTATAAACTATCAGCACCTTGTCACAGCCGTATTCCTCTGCCGCAAGGGACAGATCTGCCTGCTTGTTTGCAAGGTTAAGGATCACAAGATCAAAGTGCTGTGAGAGGAACGGTACAAGGGTATTTGCAAAGGAATCCTTGGAGATAAGGAGGGTTTCTCTTTCCTCACCGGATTTAAGTGTGACAGTCTGCTCGTTGTGAGTTCCGTCAAGGAAGGCCGCGTACTTGTCCTTCTTATCAAGGTATTCTCTGTTCATCCAGCCTGAGAATTCCTTGTAGCTCTCCTTTACCTTCACGGGTTTGCCGTCCTCACCCTTTACCATCTTTGATGCATAGCAACGGGTGATAAAATCATCCTCGTTACCGAGACTCCATATCTCAATATCATCGGGTGGAACAAACTTGTAGCCTGCCTTTGACCAGGTGGTACCGTAGAAATCCTCTACAGTCTCACGAGAGAAGCGCTCCATGGGAATGATCTCATCCTCCATGCCAAAGCTCTTCATTATCTCGCAGTAGGTTACGTATGCACCGAGGGATGTCCAGTGATGGTCGGTACGCATATAAACGTACTCACCACTGTCATATCTCTCACGCATTATCGGGAAGAGATCGATATATCCCGCCTTATCCGACAGACCTGAGGCGATAAGGGCACCGAGAGAATCGCTTATATCGGTGGGATAATCAAAGGCAGAAGCCGCAACGTCGATAGTACGGGGAGGGAGAACAGTTACAAGAGGAAGCTCACTCTTCTCTGCAAATGCGTTTACCGCATCAAGAGAAATCGTGATATTCTCCTCATAGAAATAGTCGATCTCCTCAACTCGCTCAAAACGGCTCTTGTAGGCCGTGAAAAGCCGCACTGCAAGCTGACCGTCATCCCCCAGAAGAACGCCGTTGTTTTCAGAACGCCCGAGGACATTCTCCGCAACTCCCTTGACACCTACAAAGAAATCACGGGCAGGAAACTGATCGGCAAAATAATCTGTCATATCCGAGGAGTATTCTCCGTTTGCAAGAGCCGCAAATGAAAACTTAGGCAGAGTCTGAAGAACTCTGTTCTCATCCTCAGAAAAATCCGAATCGGGAGTAATGATAAATGCGGCAGAAAAGCCGAATATGATAAGTGTGAAAAGAATTACCGTTATAGTATTTAAAGTCTTTTTCATTATTACTGCACCCCCTTAGAATATAAAATACAAAAAGGGGCTGAAGGTGGAATCCACCAAATAAGCCACAGAAAGCATAAGCACTGCGAAGCTGCCGAGAAGTCCGACCACAGAGAATATCTTTCCTCGAGTGGAAAGGGACTCGGATGACATAACGATAGGCTCTTCCCTGCCGTCAACGCGTATTGCACCCACTGAGGTCCAGTCAACGGTACAAAGCTTATCCCACAGCTTCTTCGGATAAGGAGTAGCGCCTATAGCACCGATAATGATAAGTGGCAAACCCCTGAGCACCTGATAGGTAACGGCAGGCGAGGTAAAGGACTCGCATCCCGCACCAAACAGAGCAACGAAGCACTCTATACCGGCAGCTGCATCGGTAAAGGAGAATATTATCCAGCCAAAGCCAATAAGGAGGAGAGCGTATATATGCCCGACAAACTTGGGGAGTTTTTCAAGTATCTTGATCAAAAAGAATTTTTCGGCAATGAGTATCACACCGAAGTACACACCCCAAAGCAGGAAATTCCAGCTTGCACCGTGCCAAAAGCCGGTGAGGAACCAAACAACGAAGATGTTTCGCAGCTGCTTTAACTTTCCGCCGCGGTTACCGCCAAGGGGGATATATACGTATTCCTTAAACCAGGTACCGAGAGACATATGCCAGCGGCGCCAGAACTCAGTGATGCTTCTTGAAATATATGGATAGTTAAAGTTTTCAAGGAATCTGAAGCCGAACATTCTGCCAAGACCGATAGCCATATCGGAATAACCTGAGAAGTCGTAGTAGATATGCAAGGTATAGCATATCATTACCATCCAGGCACCGAGAGAGGTTGGCTCGAACTCTCCTGTCGCCTTAAAGTACTCGTAAAGCGCGGCAACACTGTCGCCTATAAGCACCTTTTTACCGACGCCCGTGATAAATCTGCGGACACCGGAGGAAAAGAGATCAATGTTCTCCCGTCTTTCTGACAGCTGATCGTCAACGTCTCTGTATCTGACAATGGGGCCTGCGATAAGCTGGGGGAAAAGAGTAACGTATGCGCCAAAGGCAACAAAGTTTCTCTGAAGTCCCGTTCTGCCCCAGTAAAGGTCAATGGTATAGGACATTATCTGGAAGGTATAGAAGGATATACCTATCGGCAGCTTAAGTCCCTCGATAGGACTCAGACCTGAGAGGCCCGGAATAAGTCTGAGATTATCAATAAAGAAGTTACAGTATTTAAAGAACAAAAGTGCAAGAAGATTCAGTCCCAAAGAAAGAACAAGGTAAAATCTTGCGCGTTTTATATTACTGTCCTTATGCTTTGAGATAAAGAATCCAAGGAAATATGCCTCTGCAATAGAGAGGATCATGATAACTATGTATACCGGCTCACCCCAACCGTAGAAAGTAAGGCTGAGGACAAACAGTACCCAGTTGCGAAGCTTATTGTTCGGCATTATATAATAAAGCAGCAGAGTTACCGCCATAAATGCGAACAAAAACAGAAGTGATGAAAATACCATTACTTGATCACTGCCTCTATATCCTTGATAATGTCAGCAACATCATAAGCGATTGCATAGTAAACGTAACTGCCGCTCTTCTTAATAACGGCTGCATCAAGAGTCTCAATGTCGATAGAGGGATACTCCTCATAGTCCTCTCTCTTATCGGCAATTCGTCCCTTGATAAACTCGATCAAAGTATCTGCATAAGATGCCTCGGAAAGCTTGAATATTCCAACGTCGATTATAACGTTAGCATCGGTCTCGTCGATATAAACACAATACTCAGATACCTTTGTAAAATCAGGCACAGCAATAGCGTCTCCGTAGTAAGAGAGAATAAGATCGCTGTCAAGGTACTCACCAAGGACCTCAGAGGAAGAAGTAAAAGTAAATCCGTCGGTCATAGAATATTTCTCTGTAACCGTCTTTACAGTGTCATCAAGAGAAACTGATTTATCATCTGTTTTTTCTTCGCCACATGCCACGGCGAAAAGGCAGAAGATAAAAGCAAGGGTAAAAATAATAATTTTTTTCATTTTCTTCTTTCCTTTCAAATAAAAACTACAAATTTATTATATAGATTTTACATATATTTGTCAATGGATAACAACAAATTTATTGCTTTATCAATAACTCAAGGTGCAAACGATATCGTAGTCAAATATTTAAAATATATATATTACTGCGTACGATAAAGAAAAATCTTACACATGCGTCAAAAGTCATAACCACCGGCTAAGCCGGTGGCTTGCTCAGCCCTATAAGGGCATGTTACTGGCTGGGCTGAAAGCCCACTGAAATATCCGACACATGCAAACCTGCCCTACTACCACAAATGTGGCGACTATCTTTAGCCTCCCTCCTGAGGGAGGTGGCACGAGCGGAGCGAGTGACGGAAGGAGTCTGTCCCCCGTTCCTATGTTTCATATAGCTCTATTGTCTATACAAAAACTCCCTCACCCGACTGCGTCGGGAGCTCCCTCGAGAGGGAGCCTATCTACGCAATAAGGCGCCACTAAAACTTTCGAGTTATAGCAACATATTACTACGGAAGAATTACGTTTTTGCGAATGCAAAACGGTGTTCCTCGAACACCGAGTAATTCTTACAGAACGGGCAGTCTTTGATTTAGCTTTTCAGGGCGCCCGTTCAGCCTCTCTCCTGAGTGAGGGGGACCACAAGAATTCGGATTTCCGATTTCGGTGGTGGAAGGAGTCTGTTCCGTTGTTTTATATAATTCTATTAGACATATAAAAACTCCCTCAGTCATCCGGACATTAGCTTCGCAATGTCCCGCTGACAG
>JAFYMF010000046.1 GCA_017556745.1 Clostridia bacterium | reverse complement strand
GTGGCACCTTATTGCGTAGATAGGCTCCCTCTCGAGGGAGCTCCCGACGCAGTCGGGTGAGGGAGTTTTTGTATAAACAATAGAGCTATATGAAACATAGGAACGGGGGACAGACTCCTTCCGTCACTCGCTCCGCTCGTGCCACCTCCCTCAGGAGGGAGGCTGAACGGGCACGAAAAAAAGCTAAATCAAAGATTGTCCGTTCTGTAAAAATTACTCGGTGTTCGAGGAACACCGTTTTGCATACGCAAAAACGTAATTCTTCCGTAGGAAGATTTTTCAATGTTGAATACGTATCTCACACCGCAAAAGATCCGTCCCTTCCGTTTATCAAAAAAGAACAGAGACCACGGAAGATCTCTGTTCTTTTAAAACATTATTACTTTCTGAGAGTGATATTCATCTCTTTTTCAAGAGTGTTAAGGATCTTTGTAACTGCGCGGTCCGCATCCTCATCGGTGAGGGTACGGTCGTCGGCACGAAGAGAAACACTGAAGGCAACAGACTTCTTACCTGCCTCGATCTGCTTACCGCGGTATACGTCAAAGAGCTTAATATCACGAAGAAGCTTACCGCCAGCCTTCTTCATCACCTTTTCGATCGCCGCAACCTCGATCTCATCATCGCAAAGGAATGCGAAGTCTCTGGTCATTGCAGGGAACTTGGGAAGGGGTGTATAGTGGAACTCTGCGGTATCACGAAGAGCATAGAGTGCCTCGTAATCGAGAGCCATAAGGAATACAGGAGTACCTACCGAATAATTAGAAAGAACGGTGGGGTGGATCTCACCGAGAGTAGCAACGGTCTTACCGCGGCAGATAACGTCTGCACAACGGCCGCCGTGGAAGGTGGGATCGTTTTCGTTTCTTACATACTCAGCATCGCGGATTCCTGCAAGCTTTAGGATATCCTCACACATACCCTTGAGGCGGTAGAAGTCACCCTTGCCGTAGAAGCCTACAACAAGCTGACGGTTCTCCGCGGGAAGAAGAGACTTGTCCTCGTTCGGTATATAAACGGTAGCAAGCTCGTAGAGAGCAGCTGCCTCGTTGCCGTAGTTATAGTTACGTGCGAGAACGTCCATCATAGAGGGGATGGCGGTAGTTCTCATAACCGAGGTATCCTCACCGAGAGGATTCTTGATAACGACACAATTACGTCTTGAGTCATCGGCGGGAAGCTCTATTCTGTCATAGAACTTGGGGCTGATGAATGAGAAGGTGTCGATCTCGTAAAGTCCCATACCGCAAAGAAGCTCATGGAGTCTGAGAGAGAAACTCTGCTCCTCGGTGCGTCCGCCCTGAGTAAGACGAGAGAAGAAAGGAGTGGACTGTATCTCGTTATAGCCGTAGATACGGATAACCTCCTCCGCGATATCGTTCATGCACTCAACGTCACTGCGGTATGAGGGAACGGTTATCATGGAATCCTTAACCTCAAAGCAAAGAAGCTTGAGAACAGACTCCATATACTCGCCTGTAAGATCGGTACCGAGGAAGCGGTTGATCTTATCTACCTCAAGAGGAAGAACGGTAGCAGGCTTAGGATCGTTATATACGTCGATAGTACCATCAACAACTTCACCTGCAGAGAGCATATTGATAAGCTCGCAGGCACGGTCAAGAGCAGGGAGAGCGTTCTCGGGATCAAGACCCTTTTCAAATCTTGCGGAGCTCTCGGTTCTCATACCGAGAGCACGGGAGGTTACACGCACAGAGCTGCCAAGGAAGTTTGCACTCTCAAACACAACGGTAACGGTATCATCGGTGATTTCACTGTTGAGACCACCCATAACACCTGCAAGCGCAACTGCCTTCTTCTCGTCGGCAATCACCAGCATATCACTGCGGAGATCGTGAGGAACGTCGTCAAGAGAAACGAACTTTTCGCCATCATCTGCTCTGCGGACTACGATCTTACTGCCGTCAAGACACTTGTAGTCAAAGGCGTGCATGGGCTGACCGTACTCAAGCATTACATAGTTGGTAATATCAACTATATTGTTGATAGGTCTTACACCTGCGGCACGAAGACGCATTCTGAGCCAAAGGGGAGAGGGCTCGATCTTTACGTTTTTAACAACTCTTGCGCTGTAGCGTGCGCAAAGGTCGGTTGCTTCATTGGTAACACTGAGATAGTTGTCTATCTTGTCACCGTCATTTGCGGTGGTGAATACAGGAGTCTTTACACTGAGGGTCTTGCCGTATGATGCGGCACTCTCACGTGCAAGTCCGATTATAGAGAGACAGTCGGGGCGGTTGGGAGTGATCTCAAACTCGACCACAGTCTCACGAAGGCCGAGAGCGGTAACGATATCGTCACCAACCTTAAGGCCGAGAGACTCGTTGAGTATAAATATGCCGTCCTCTGCAGCACCGGGCATATCGTTGAGAGTAAGGCCAAGCTCAGCAATAGAGCAAAGCATACCGTTTGACTCAACACCACGGAGAGCACCCTTCTTGATCTTGACACCGCCGGGAAGGAATGCGGGAGGAATAGCCGCAGGAACAAGGTCACCGACGTTTACGTTCTGAGCACCGGTAACGATCTGTACTGTCTCGCTTCCGATATCTATCTGACATACCCAAAGGTGATCGGAGTTCTCGTGGCGAGCCATTTCGGTAACTCTGCCCACGATAACGTTCTGAATGTCCTCACCCAGAACCTCGTATCCCTCAACCTTAGAACCGGTATCGGTCATTCTGTCGCAATAGGCTTTTATATCATTCTCTCCGATATCTGTGAAATCAGAGAGCCAGCTGTACGGTAAATTCATTATATATCCCTACCCTTTCTTAAAACTGACCGAGGAAACGCATATCGTTTTCGTAAAGGAGACGCATATCGTCAATATTGTACTTAGTCATAACGATACGCTCGATACCCATACCGAATGCAAATCCGCTGTATTCCTCAGGGTCGATATTACAACCTCTGAGAACGTTGGGGTGAACCATACCTGCGCCGAGGATCTCCATCCAACCCTCGTTCTTGCACAGACGGCATCCCTTACCGCCACAGACGAAGCAGGAAACGTCAACCTCAGCCGACGGCTCGGTGAACGGGAAATGGTGAGGACGGAAACGGATCTTGGTGCTCTCGCCGAACATGGTCTTGGCAAAGGTCTCAAGCATACCCTTAAGGTCACCCATAGTGATACCCTTGTCTACTACAAGACCCTCAAGCTGGTGGAAGAGAGGGGAGTGAGTCGCATCGACTGCATCGGAGCGGTAAACGCGGCCGGGAGAGATAACGCGGATCGGAGGCTTCTGCTTCTCCATGGTACGAACCTGTACGGGGGAGGTCTGTGAACGGAGAAGAATATTGTCGGTTATGTAGAATGTATCCTGAGTATCTCTTGCAGGGTGATTCTCGGGAATATTAAGTGCCTGGAAATTGTAGTAATCGTACTCTACCTCGGGACCCTCAACAACAGAGAAGCCCATACCGATAAAGATATCCTCCATCTCGCGGCGAACCTGCGCGAGGGGATGACGGCGGCCTGCGATGATCTTGTCACCGGGCATAGTAATGTCGATACGCTCTGCCTTGAGCTTGTCAAGAAGGGCACCCTTCTTCTGCTCCTCAACCTTTACTGCAATAGCATTCTCGATAAAAGCACGAACCTCGTTTGCAACCGCACCAACGATGGGACGCTCCTCGGGAGTGAGAGCACCCATTCCGCGAAGAACTGCGGTAAGCTCACCCTTTTTGCCGAGATATTTAATCCTGATGGCTTCAAGATCAGCTGAAGGCTCGGCAAGCTGTGCCTCTGCCGCCAGACGGATCTCTTCAAGTTTAGCTTTCATTTTTCTGACCAATCCTTTATACTTAAAATATTTTACAAAAAATAAAACCCCGGTCAAAGATTGACCGGGGCGGAAAAACAAATCTCCGCGGTACCACCCGCATTTTTGCCCGAGAGCAAACACTCATTACCGCTGTAACGGGCATACCCGATCGAAGCTACTGAAAAATTCACCCCGATTGCTCCGAAGGGAAAGGCAAGACCTCAGTCACACTTCCCCGCTCTCAGCCGCGTTAAAAACGTGTCGGGGACTCTCTGTAAGGGACGTATTGAAGAAAAGCCGACTTCATCATAGCATTTCAAATAATTATATCATGACACTTGATTTTTTTCAAGTACTTTTTTTGCATCAGTTGTCAAAATATCCGTTGAAGATACCCGAAAGAGCGGACACGTCACTGCCAACCGCAAACATGAGATAATGACCTCTTACCTCAATGACCGCGTTATTCAGCTTCGGCACCTCGGTAGGGTTATAGTTGACAAACAGTCTCTCCTGCTCGTCACGGTAGTTTGATACAAGTGCCTTGACTGTGTATAAATTCTCAAGATCGTCGCAGTAGACGAGGAACACCGCATCAGAGGTTGCCCCCGACTCACCGCAGTAAGAGAAGGATGCGGTGACGGCACCTATATCCCCGATAACAGATGGAAAGGCATAGTGAGGAAGCTCTGTCATAACATCGTCAAACTTGCCTGCCTCAAGAAGCGCACTGCTTGCGGCATAGATATCTATTTCCTTTGCGTTATCTCGCTCCTCCTGGCTCCCGGAGCAGGCACACAGCGAAACAACAAGCAGAGACACAATAAGGACAGTAAAGAGCCTTACAATTTTTTTCATAAACACTTACTCCATTTAAAAAAATTATCTTACAGCATGTGTGCGAAGATAGTCAAGCCACTGTCTGTAATATTTTCCGTAGAGATGCAGGCCGTCGGGAGAGCACTCAGGCGGAAGAGCATTGTCCTCGTCAAGGAACAGCTCGGCAGGATTGATCAGATACACACCGCACTCATCTGCAATGGCTGCAATACGAGAATTATACATCCACAGTCTCTCGTTGGTAACATCGAATTTCTCAAGAAGAGAGTATTCCGCCGTCACCGGAAAAAGAGTCTGAACGTATATTTTGGCATTCGGCATCTTCTCTTTTATGTGCTCAAGAGTCTTTCTGTAAGTGTCAAAAAATACATCCTCGTTCCAGCCAAGTTCACATACACCCATGCATATATATACTTTGCCGTAATCACTCTTATATTCAAGAGCCTCGTAAACATTGCATTTCACGGGAGTGCCGTCAACGTTTACAGTGATAAAACGGCTGAGATCGTCCGTCTTTGTCAGCTGGCTGATATTAAGGGATATTTTGGCGTAGAATGTAGCCTCAAGACCTGTGGAGGTCTGGAGTCCCCAGGTACGCGAATCACCGATAAAGAGAGCATCCTTAAAATACTCCGCGCCCACGTCCTCACCTACGGTAAGCTGATTTGGATATTTTACCCCTCTCGGGTCGTCCGTGGGGCCGAGGGTCTCGGGAGGATCCGTCACAGGCGGCTCGGTATCCTGCGGTTCGGTTACAGGATGCGATGTCGGTGGGTCTGTCACAGCCGCGGAGATAACCGTGGTATCAATATCCGACGCGGTCGGTTCGGTCTCTGTATCAGTGGTGTCAATATCAACGGGAGGGGTGGTCATCACCCCGATATTATCGGGAGCATCTGCCCTCATACCGACGATAATAAAGTAAACTACGAAAATAAAAACGCAGATAATAACAAGAAAAGGAAGGTAGTTTTTTATTTTTTTAAATTCTCTCATTTTTTACAATCTATATCTAAATAAAACACAGCATTCTACCGCATTTCGACAATTTTTTCTGTTACCTACAGTATATCAAAAACACCCCCTGTTGTAAACAGAAAAAAAAGGGATTTTGCAAAAAATATGTAATTAATTTGTAACTTTTCCCACAGGAGAGGGGATCCCCTCTCCTGCCGCGTTTGAGCATATTTTGAGGTTATTTAAAACAAAGAAACCGACTCCTTCCACCACCGAATTCGAAGTCTCGAAATTCTTCGAATTTCCGAATTCTTGTGGTTCCCCTCCCTCAGGAGGCTGAACGGGCACGGAAAAAAGCTAAATCAAAGCCTGCCCGTTCTACGAAAATTTTCCCTTAGCAAGGCTCCCTCTCGAGGGAGCTCCCGACGCAGTCGGGTGAGGGAGTTTTTGTATAGACAATAGAGCTATATGAAACAAAGGAACGGGGAACCGACTCCTTCCGTCACTCGCTCCGCTCGTGCCACCTCCCTCAGGAGGGAGGCTGAACGGGCACGGAAAAAAGCTAAATCAAAGCCTGCCCGTTCTACGAAAATTTTCCCTTAGCAAGGCTCCCTC
>JAFYMF010000045.1 GCA_017556745.1 Clostridia bacterium | reverse complement strand
TGTTCGATAAATTGGAATTTATTGAATTGGTTTGCAGTTCAAATAGTTTTCCATCAAATTATGCAATTTATCTTCTAAGGATTCTTCTTTTGGTTTAGTTCGTTTAAATATTTTTCGTACAATCCAAGAAAAGAATAGGCACACCTTCACAATGATAACAAAGGGAATTAGCATTATCCACAAAAAGACTTCTTCGATTTTATTGAGGATTTTCTTAATTCCTTTTTGGCTTGTATATGCGCCGCTATGCTCAATGCTACCGCAAAATATGGTCTTTCCGTCAAGTTCTGTTATTGTTGGTACAAACCAATATCCACCTGAATGGCCGCCACGTGCAACACCAAAACGAATATCATCATCAGAACATTCTACGATATAATCATCAAAATAGAAAAAACGTTGGTTGTTATTGTTGTACTTATTTAATTGGTTCAAAAACATTTCTTTCGTTCCCGAAAACTCAAACGAATAACTCTTTGACACAAAATCACCACCTTGTAAATTCTTATTTATCGGTGCGTTTATTATATCATAAAATCTTATTTTTTTTAATGATATATCGCTTACGCGATATGATATACGGCAACGCCGTATGATATATTTGCCTTGCAAATATGATATAATATCCGTTCCTGCATATGCCGAAGGCATATATCATATCGAAGATATATCACCCGTTCCGCAAGGAACGGATATCATTGTAAAAAACCTCTTTTGTCAGGTAGCCAAAAGAGTTTTTTTACATGTAAGAGAAGTCGTAAAAGTACAAATCAGCCCTTGTAGAAAGGGAAGAAATGCGAAAAGTACGCTATATCATTCGTGCTTGGTGATCCTCTCTTTTGACCACGAAAACAAAACTTGTGAGGCTTTTTCAAAATCGGCTGTCATGCCGTTCTTGTAATTAACAAATGTTTCGATAATGGCTTGCTCATCGGGTGAAACGATAGGTAGCAAATCCTCTTGATGTTTAATATATTTCCCTGTCCGCTTAAAAGCAATTGCCTGAACAACAAAAGAGGCAGATTTATACAGTCCACGCAAAACATCCTCACTCTTTTCGTGGAGCATATTATGAACGCATCCGTGGTATATGTTGCAGGTGCCGATTTTAATTGCTCGATCCACGGCAGCTTCATCCACAAGTGCTAATACCTCGTCAAGGCTCCCTTTGATCGGTGTAGTATCATAACAAAATTGGAACAGATCGGATGGATCCCAACGAAAAATCTCATCCTTGCCTGAAAGAAAACCGCAAATCAGTTCCCGGTTGGGGAGAGTATCCAACATTGCGCCATATGATTTAATATCCTCAACAACCAATTTATCCAAAATCACAACAATATCAATGTCGCTTGATTCCGTTGCTTCCCCACGGCCGTAGCTTCCTTGCAAACCAACAAACCATAAACGATTCTCAAAGGTTTCATTCAGCTTGGTGATAAAGGTTTCCATCCAGTTCTCAATATTTATCACTTGTTATTCTCCTTAATTTTAACCAATAACTTGTTTCATTTGATTCTTTCAAAGCAATTTCTAACTTTGCTACAAAATCCTTTTTACTCTGAGCATATTGTGCTTCGTGAATGTTGGCACCAACCGATGTACCTGCCCTTGCAAGTTGATCGGTCATATAGGAACTTTTAGGTGCAGTTACACCGTCAACAAGATTAACAATAGCGACTGCAAATTCAAAAGATAAGTCAAGTAATTTGTTTTCAGACATAAAAGCACCTTCTTTCATTGGTATTATATCATAATTTGTTGCGCTTTTCAATGATATATCGCTAACGCGATATGATATACGGCAATGCCGCATGATATACTTGCTTCGCAAGCATGATATAATATCCGTTCCTTCATATGCCGAAGGCATATATCATATCGAAGATATATCACCCGTTCCGCAAGGAACGGATATCATTGTAAAAAACCTCTTTTGTCAGGTAGACAAAAGAGGTTTTTTACATGCGTAAGAGTAACTAAACGTAGTAAAATCGAGGTAAGAGTAAGTAAAAGTAGTGTAATTACTCTTGCTCTATTACATACAAATCAATGTCAATTTCTGTTCTGGTTGCATAACAAAAATCAATTACTTGCAACGACGGCGCGAGGCACGGTGTTGTGTTGCCTGCATATATTTCGGGAACAATTTCCAAAGTGAATACAACATTATATTCGTTTCTGATTTCATTCAACAGTTCAACCTTATCCAAAAGTGGCACAATCGTTGTATGCATCTGGTTTTCCGTGATAACGTCGTATTCGTTACACCGTCCAAACTCCCAAGATGCAAAATCGTACAATTTTCCGTTGTGACGCTTATCACCAATTCTCCAAGATTTATCAGGCAGCAAACCTAATTTCTCTGTTACAACATCCGGATCAAAATCTCCGGTAATTCTAAAATATGTATAACAACTATTTTCTGTCATTTCACATTCTCCTTTGCGGTGTTGATGGAGGCAATGAGGATTCGGCGGATCGTACCGCATTGATTATAGAGGTTAACGGCAGTTTCTCGATTCAAGATATCAGATTTCACAAACAGTTCCAACCAATATTCCGTTTCGTAACATTCCTTCAAGGCAATCTGCAACTTAGCAATAAAGTCAGGCTTTCCGTGAGCATAGTTTGCTTCGTGAATATTCGCGCCGATAGAGGTCGCAGAACGCTCTAATTGATTTACAAGGGAATAATGTCCTTTGATCGTTTCGCAGAGTTTAATTATTTTAATGGCAAAATCCATAGATAAGTCAACAAGTTTATTTTCTTTCATATCGATCACCTCCACAAATATTGTAACATATTGAATGAAATATTGCTACGCAATATGAAATAATCCTGCGGATTATGAAATATTTTGCCTTGATGGCAAAATGTGAAATAAAATAAATTCCTCATACGCCACAGCGTATTTCATAGCATCAGCTATTACATAACGCGGAGCGTTATTTCACAAATCCCGTAAGGGATTTATTTCATTGAAAAGAAACACCTTTTGTCCGGTAGACAAAAGGTGTTTCTTTTCTGGCCCGCCCTAAGGGATTTGAACCCATGACCAACGGAATCGGAATCCGGTACTCTATCCGGGCTGAGCTAAGGGCGGATATTTTTCTTATGCTATTATACCATATTTTCATGTAAAATCAAGGTGTAAACCGAAAATGAAAATGCTGATCTTGATATTTTACCTCGGAATATTTTCTCTCCAATGGGGCAAAAATAGAAACGACGGCAGGAAAAACCAGCCGACAACAGTATTTATCGGAAAAGAGGTATATTATGCAGCTTACACAGAAAGAAACTCAGTTTATTTCGGAGCTGAAGGGTCAGGAGAAGGTCTGTATCGAAAAATTCACAAGGTATTCTCAAGAGGCAAAGGACGCTCAGCTCAAAAACCTTTTTACACAGCTTGCCGGGGCAGAACAGGGACACCTTAACACTCTTACCGACATTGAAAGCGGTAAACAGCCTCGGAATAACGGAGGCGGAAATACCGCTCCCACCTTTACTCAGACCTACGGTCAGGCGGATAGTGAAGATAAAAAGCATGACTGCTTCCTTTGCTCCGACTCCCTCGGTACAGAGAAGCACGTATCCTCTCTTTATAACACCTCGGTGTTTGAGTTTGCAAACCCTCAGCTGAGAGATACCTTAAACGGTATTCAGAAGGCAGAGCAGGGTCACGGAAAGATGATCTACGACTATATGGCGGCAAACAATATGTATTCATAAGTAAGTAAAACGTCCCTCGCTAAACGGGGGACGTTTTATTGACAAAATTGAGGACGGCATATATAATTAAGATGAAAATACATATCGGAGGTTTTTATGATTCATATCGGTTCTCTTGCAGTAAAGACAGAAGTGTTTGTTTTGCTATGCTCGCTTTTCGTCATGCTCTGTCAGTTGATCCTTTGCTTTAAGGTCAAACTGATATACCTTCGTATTGCACCTGCCGTGCTCTTGATTGCGGCAACCGTTATCCTTTTATTGATGGCATATACTGCCGAGGGGTGGGATGGATTAGGATATTTGGTCTTGGCGCTCTTTGCCTTGTGCTTACTTGTTTTTTGCGGCGTCGGCTGGTTGATATGGGCGATCGTAAATGCACTGATGGTTCGAAAAAGGAAAAAACGCGATAAAGCAGATCCTGAAGATGCGGTATAAAGTAATAAAAATCGGCGGTACTTGGTTTATGACAGGGTATCGCCTTTTTACTGTTACCGATGGGACGGAGAAAATGACCGAATAGGCAGGAATCAACATTTGGTGCCTCCTGTTCGCTATAATATATACAAATAAGGAGGCTGATATAAATGTACGCAATTAAAGCAGTTGGTCTTACTAAGAGATACAAAAGCATAACTGCTGTCGGTGATCTGAACTTAGAAATAAAAGAGGGAGAGCTTTTTTCCTTGCTCGGTGTAAACGGAGCAGGGAAAACTACAACCATTAAAATTCTTTCCTGCTTGACAAAGCCAACTGACGGAGATGCAACTGTAGGCGGCTTCAGTATCACAAAGGAACCGGACTCGGTAAAACGGCTGATCGGTGTGTCTCCTCAGGAAATCGCGGTGGCACCGAATCTTTCCGTGAAAGAGAATTTAGAGCTGATCTGCGGCATTCACGGCTTTTCCAAGGATAAAACCGCAGCAAATATAAATGAACTGTCAGACCGATTTGATCTGAGCGGATGTATGATGAGAAAAGTCGGAAAGCTATCCGGCGGTTGGCAGAGAAGAGTCAGTATTGCCATGGCGCTTATCAGCGAACCAAAGATCCTGTTTCTTGACGAACCCACTCTCGGTCTTGACGTTATTGCAAGACATGATCTGTGGGAAACGATCCGTTCTCTCAAGGGTAAAGTAACTGTTGTACTTACTACTCATTACATGGAGGAAGCCGCCGCCCTTTCAGACCGTATCGGAATTATGAAAAACGGCCGTTTGCTTGAGGTTGGAACGGTAGAAGAGCTAAAAGGTAAGTCGGGAACCGATAACTTCGAAGCCGCTTTCCTTTCCATTGTCAAGGGGGTGGGAACATGCGAATGATTACCTTTGCCAAAAGATGCGGAAAAGAGATACTCAGGGATCCGATAACTCTTTGCTTTGGTCTCGGTTTCCCTTTGGTTTTACTGTTGCTTCTCACTGCCATTCAGGGGAATATTCCTGTTAACCTGTTTGAAATCGATACCCTGACCCCGGGAATTACAGTGTTCGGACTTTCGTTTATAACACTTTTTTCCGCAACTCTGGTTGCCAAGGACCGTGAAAGTGCTCTGCTGCAGAGGCTGTACACAACACCTCTTACGGGATTCGATTTCATTATAGGTTATATGCTTCCCCTTTTACCCATTGCCATAGGACAGGTCGTTATATGTTATCTGTTTGCCGTTCCGCTGGGTCTTACTGTCAGCATAAATATTATTTATGCCGTTATCGGTGTTATTCCTATGGCGATATTCAATATCTCACTCGGTCTTTTGTGCGGCAGTCTTTTCGGGGTGAAGCAGGTTGGCGGCATATGCGGAGCGCTGCTAACAAATCTTTCCGCATGGCTTTCCGGGGTGTGGTTTGACCTTGAGCTTGTTGGCGGACCTCTTAAAAAAACAGCCGGCTTTCTTCCGTTCATTCACGCGGCAGAAGCCGAGAAAGCATTATTTAGCGGAGATCTTGGGACTGCGGCATCACACATTTTTCCGGTTATACTGTACAGTGTTCTTATAACGGCGACTGCGGTGTTCTGCTTTCTCAGACAGATGAAAAAACAGTAAGGGTTGAGACGATGAAATATAAACTCATTATCGATAAAAACGTTGAGGAAGAAATCATAGCAATTGTTCACGCACCGTCCTCTCTGACACAGCAGATAGAAAACCTTGTCTGTAATTTTTCAGGTACAGATCGGATTACGGGGTACAGAGATGATGAGATGAGACTGCTGACCTTTGGCGAAATAGAATGTATTACCGTTCTTGACAGAAAGGTGATCGCCATTGATGTCAAAGGCAATCACTATCGTATTCAAGACAGACTTCGTGATCTGGAGACTGTCGTGCCCTCTTATTTTATCCGTATTAATAAATCCACACTTGCTAACGAACACCGAATTTTACGGTTTGATGCGGTGTTCAGCGGCGGTGTAGATGCGGTATTTCAGTGCGGATATCGGGAATATGTTTCAAGACGCTGTTTTGCGGAGATAAAAAGGAGGTATGAGGGTATATGAAAAGGATAGTTTTGGGCTTTTTTCGCCGCGGACTGATCGCCTGCGGTGTTGGTCCCGTTGTTTTGGCGGTATTATATTTGGTTTTGAAACACAACGGTGCAGTAGAAACCCTCACAATAAATCAGGTCTGTATCGGAATATTTTCTCTGTCAGCTCTTGCCTTTATTGTGGGAGGAATGAATATTATCTATCAAATTGAACGGCTTCCTCTTATGGTGGCGATCTTGATACACGGAATTATCTTATATTTAAGTTATCTTGGAACATATTTGCTGAACGATTGGCTTGAATGGAGCTTGATATCAGTTTTGGCTTTTACCGGAATCTTTGTTGTCGGGTATTTGGTGATCTGGATAGTTATTTATTCCGTGACCAGAAAAAACACAGAAAACATCAATAAAATACTAAAGCAGAAACAGCAAGTCACAGGGACAGACAAAAGCATGTGAATAAACACGAACAGGGAAGCGGTAAGACAAAGTCATATCGCTTCCCTGTTTATCAGAGGCTTTAATTTTATCTGTAACCCATAAGAATTGCGGCACCTGTAAGTACCACGAGAAAGAGGAGATTCATCCCGGTAAATATGAGAAGATATTTGCCGGTACCGCGGGGATTCTCTTTTGTGTATTCTCTGAAGGTAATAAGGCTGGCAAGTGAAGCAATAAGGGTTCCCGTGCCGCCGATATTTACTCCGATAAGAAGCGCGGGATAGTTCTCGGTAAAACGGGAAAGGAGAATAGCGGAGGGTACGTTACTGATTACCTGACAGGAAAGAATGGAGAACACCATGGTTCCTTTATCGAGAAGATATGAGAACAATCTCTCCACCACGCCGATGCGGGACATATTTCCGGCAAAGATGAAGAACATCACGAATGTGATAAGCAGAGGGTAATCAACTTTTCTGAGCGCATCTCTGTCAAGGAAGATGAATGCCGCTACCATCATCACCACCGCGATGTAATAGGGAACCACATTGAAAACAGATGCTATTGCAATGAAGAACAGTACAGAGTAGATAATCGTTCTGCCTGCAGGCAGAGAGGTCATTGTGTTTTCGGTAAGGGTGAGCTTTTTGCCGGGCAGAAGCGCGGCGCACACAGTTACCAGAGCTATAGCAATAAGAAAATGCGGAAGCATTATTCCCATAAACTCAAGGGTGGGAATGGAGAAATTCGAATAAAGGAAAAGGTTCTGAGGATTGCCGAATGGGGTAAGCATACCGCCGAGATTTGCGGCAATATTCTGGAGAACGAAAACGTATGCGGTATATTTGCTCTGTCCCGTCTCCTTCATAACGGTGTGACCTAAGGGAAGGAAGGTGAGCAGAGCCATGTCGTTTGCAATAAGCATCGAACCGATAAAGGTTATGTATACCAGAGCGACAGCTGCCGCGCGGAGATTTCCGGTCAAGGAAACTATCTTTCTCGCAACGAAGGTAAAGAATCGTATATTGCGGAGAGCACAGATAACCGCCAAGGTTGCAAAAAGACAGGATATAGTCTTAAAATCTATATATGAGAGATATTCAACGTCGGGTGGGACGATAACAGAGGTTACTATCGCCGCTACCGTTGCAATGACTGCAACAGTGTTTGAGAGAACAAAATTACGGATAGAAATGATGATATCTGTCAACTTATGATGAGCTGAAACGTGACTGCTTTTTGTGCCCGACATGGGACGAGTTATATTCATTTCTCCACCGTCCTTTCATTATATAAATAAAAAACGCAACGAGAATATAATAACATAACTGTAGGTAAAAAACAATTATTCTTTTGGAGAATCGGAACAAAAATAAAAGGATTTTTTAGGTAAAAAAGCACAAAAAGGCTGCCTCAAGAACAAGAGACAGCCATGTCAATATATTCATTTTGAAGAGACGGTGACAGAGTATTTTTCAGCCATAAGACATGGGTGATATGCCAGTTTTGCAGTTCTCAGACCGGCGATCCCCGCATCGTCCTCACGGTTTATATATTTTATTCCGTCATCGCAGTTGTGGGCGGCAAACTCCCTGACGGTGAGGGGATACGCCCCTCTGACAGACGAATCGGCTCTTTCAATATGCACGTACAGGGTGTCGTCTATAACATCACCCACCGCCGCACCTATTATTCTGCCGTCGCTGACGATCATTCCGCCGATAAATCCGTATGCATCCCAGTTGTCAAAAACCTCGGAGCACACCGAATCCTCTGCTGCCGAAAGGCGTGAGTAGTAGCCATCCTCGGCAGATGAAGCTCTGGAGGTGTTTTCAAAGAATGCCTTTGCCAGACTGCAATTGTCACCTGTAATGGGCAGGTATTCAAAGGTGCCCCCTTTCATAAAAGCGTTGATATGATTTCTTTGCCCGGCATATCTTCTGCCTGAAAGGGTGGACAGATCCTCGGAGGAATATATATAGTCAAACATATCGCGGTCCTCTTTTACCGTGTGCTTGTAACTGTCAAAAAAGGATAGCTTGTCCGGGGAGATGCCTATAAAAAGAGTATCAAGTCCCTCTTTCCCACGGGATTCTATAAGGTGGGCGGCGACAGCCTCTCTATTATCTCCAAGGGGAAAATAGAAGCCTCTGCCGCTTTGCGTTTCCGCCGACAGAAGAAAACAGTCTTCTGAAAATAAATATTCGGTTTTGAAAAAGTCTCTCCACATTATTACACCGCCCACGGTAAGATCGGCGATCCTTTCGTGGTGACGGGAGAAAAACTCTCTCAGCTCCGGGGCAAGAGAAACGGTGGGCTTTTTGAAATTCATAACGATCTCCAAGTAAAGGAAAATTTTACATAAATATCATATAGCGTTCAGAATACTGTATTATAATACCATCACATAAGAAATTTGTACATAGGGAATTATTAAAATATCGGGATTTTTCTTTAACCGGTGCATTGTAAAATTTATAAAGCAGGAGAAAATATTATGCCTTTTCAGTTTTATTACGGTCTTTGGTATATAGATGCCGCGTACGTTGCGGTGATAATTGCGGCTATCTTTTCCTTGGTTATGTCGTTTAGGGTAAAAAGTACTTTTTCAAAATATTCCGCTGTGAGACTGCCCTCCGGTATGACGGGCGCGGAAGCCGCAAGACGAGTGCTTGACTCCCATGGCCTCAGGGACGTGAGGATAGAGAGAGTCTCGGGGGATCTGACCGACCATTTTGATCCGCGGACGAACGTTATCCGTCTGTCCGACTCGGTATACGGGGCATCTACCGCCGCGGCAGTGGGTGTTGCCGCCCACGAGGCAGGACATGCCGTACAGCACTCACGTCACTATTTCCCCCTTAAAATAAGAAACGCTATGGTTCCGATAACCAATATCGGTTCCCGTTTGTCCACGCCCCTTATTCTTCTGGGAATCGTTTTTTCCTCTTCAGGCAGTCACTTTATAGGAATTGCGTATCTCGGGATCGCTCTTTTCTCCCTCAGCGTACTGTTCCAGCTTCTTACCCTTCCTACAGAGTTTAACGCAAGCAAACGCGCGATCACCTCTCTCAGAGAGAGCGGAATGCTTTCCGGCAGTGAGCTTACCGCTTCAAAAAAGGTTCTTTCCGCCGCCGCGATGACCTACGTTGCCGCTACCGCCGTAGCAATTACTCAGTTTCTTCGACTCCTGTCAATTGTATCAAGACGTGACAGAAGATAAAAAGGCTGAGAATACAGAAGTAACTATACTAAGAAAAAAGGGACTGTCTCAGACGGAAACGCTCCGACCGACGACAGACCCTTTAATACTTATTAAGAAAACATTCCGGCAAATCTTGCAACAAGAAGTATAGCGAGGACGAAAAACACAATAGCCTTTCTCTTGTTGAAGTGCCCAAATCCCTTGCTTGATTCTTTTTTTGGCGCAAGACTGATGACCGCATCCCGAAGATCATTACATATCGTCTCAGGATCTCCCGTTCTCACGGAAAAACCGTCAGGAAGAGACATTGGCTCACCCACACGAATCTCTGTTCCAAAGAAGATTCTGGCAGGATTATGCCAGATGGGTACGATCTGTGATCCGGTTTTTGATGCAAGGAAAAGTACTCCGTTTTGAAAAGTGTCAATCTCGCCACTGCGGCTTGTATGTCCCTCGGGAAAGATAAGAAAATTGTGTCCGCCATCCTTGATGGAGGAGATACTCATCCTGAGCCAAGAGGTGTCAACGCCTGTCCTCTTTACGGGTATACATCTGCTATATTCAAAAATAGGCTTGAGGAGAGGGATGTCAAACCACTCCTTTGCCATAAGTGTGACGGGTCTTCCCATCCTCCACATACCGGTGACGATTATCAGTCCGTCAAGAAGTCCTGTGTGGTTAGATGCAAATATGACCGGCTCATGGGGAAGATCTCCGCCGAGAAAGTTAAGGCGAGGACGGTAAAAGAGCCATATATAAAATCTCAGTAAAGATCCGGCAACTGTGCCGTAGAGTTTTTTAAGCCACATAATAATATCCTTTCGGTATATACTATTATATACATATTTGTATATTATATCAAAACCGGCATGAAATTTCAAGCAAAAAAATCTGTTGTTGTATTGACAATTTCCCAGCCAAGTGGTATACTTATCAAACACAAGTAGTTTTGAAAACCAAATGAGGTAATGCAATGAACAACGCTGTAGATAAAGCAAAACCGTTATACACAGTAGGGGAAGAAATCTCCAACGCCATTACGCACGGTATCGGCGCAGGACTGTCGGTGGCAGGCACCGTGCTTTTGATAATTCGTGCCGCAATTCTCTCGGACGCTATGTCGGTTGTGGCATCTGCCATATACGGCGGCTCTCTTATTCTCCTGTATATGATGTCAACTATGTATCACAGTCTTACCAATGAGACTGCAAAGAAAGTGTTCAGGATTTTTGATCACTGCACCATATTTATTCTTATTTCCGGAACTTATACACCGTATACATTAGTGACCCTGAGAGGGTGGATAGGCTGGAGCATCTTCGGTACACTGTGGGGACTTACCGCTCTCGGTATAGTATTCAATTCTATCAGTATTGAAAAAGCAAAGAAGTTTTCGCTGATTGCATATATCCTTATGGGCTGGTGTATTGTTATAGCTATCAAGCCTACCATAGCGGGACTTGGTTTTTACGGCATGTTCTTCGTACTTCTCGGTGGAGTGTTTTATACCGTGGGAGTCATTTTTTACAAGATGAAAAAAGTTCGCTACATGCACTCGGTATGGCACCTGTTCGTCCTTGCGGGAAGTATCTTCCAGTATTTTTCAATATTCTTTTGGGTAATAAAGTAGAATAAAGTCGAAAGAAAATTCACCCCATCTAAAATTAATTGCATTTTTGCTATTGACAAGGTGGGGTGAATATGATATAATAACAAATGTCAAAAAGACAGTTCGGATACCGGATTTACGTATATATGCCGGAATGGCGGAATTGGCAGACGCCCGGGACTTAAAATCCCGTGATATGTAAATATCGTACCGGTTCAAGCCCGGTTTCCGGCACCAAACAAGTTAATAATTTAATTATTATATATCGCGGGGTGGAGCAGCCTGGTAGCTCGTTGGGCTCATAACCCAAAGGTCGTGTGGTTCAAATCCCGCCCCCGCAACCAAAAAGAAAAGTCGCATGAGCGGCTTTTTCTTTTTGTATCATTCATTTTTCATTATTCATTTGTTTTTTTCGCGACTTTTCTAATGGAGAATGAATAATGAAGTCGCTTTGCTGATGAATAATGAATAATTAGGGTAGCTTTTCGCCCCGGCGAAAAGCACTTTTTATTATAAAGTCTTGTATATCTTTTGACTCATAAACCTAAAGAAAAAACACTGATTGAATGGAGATTTGCTCTTCCTACTTCGGTGTTTTTTTCATACCGTGAACATTTTCTGTTTTTGCGGAAATCAAAAACATCATATCTTTGTATTGAAAGAATGCATAAAATTCTGATTGCGTAATACTGATTATGTTGTTTACATAAATTATGTTTGGGAGATAATTTTATCGTTTTCAGAAACTTTGAAAAGCTCGAAAGTACAAAAGTACAAAAGTACACAGGATTGACCGAAGAGGGAAGATGTTTTTCTTCTTCGTGTGCGAATTCCTTTTGAAAATTGAAAAAAGCTGTTGAAAAAATTAATATACTATGGTATAATACAAGGTACAATAGGGGTGTTGTCCCTTTGCTACAGCAACATAATTCGTATTATGTAGTATTTGCTAATAAGAACTTTATCAATAGACGTTATAGAACTAAATGTATTTTGATTGATTAAGGAGCAAAAAAATTAATGGAAAAAAGCGAAAAAAACGGCAGTGAATATTATGCGATAGATGTATTGCATATTGTAAAGGCACTGTGGAAGCGAGCATGGCTCATCATCCTGCTTGGACTGCTTGTAGCCGGTATCGGTTTTTCATTCTCGGCCTTTGTGATTCACCCTACGTATTCTTCCTATATTAAATTATATGTTAATAATAGTTCCTTCTCACTGGGTAACACTAGCTTCAGCATAAGCTCATCCGAGCTTACTGCTGCTCAGAGCTTGGTTCGTACTTACGGAGAAATTTTAGGTAGTAGGAGCACGCTGGAACGTGTTATAGACAAGGCGGGAGTGGATTACAGCTGGAAAGAACTTTCCGGTATGATCAGATATGCCCCCTCCAACGATACCGAGATCATGCGTGTTACCGTTACCTGCGAGAACCCCTATGAAGCAAGTAAGATAGCAAACACCATTGCAGAGGTGCTTCCGGTGCGTATATCCGAGATCATAGACGGAGCGTCTATGGAGGTGGTGGATTCGGCAGTGCCGGATCTTGCAAAGGTCTCCCCCAGTATTACTAAATATACTATTGCCGGATTTATGATCGGCATACTGCTTTCTGCAGGTGTGATTGTGATTTTTGCTTTGATGGACGATACCATACACGATGAGGAATATATTATCAGAACGTATAATTATCCCATACTTGGTAAGGTCCCCAACCTTTTGGATACCGGCAACAGATCATACAGTTATTACTCACAGAACAAACGTAATGATGCGGTCACGAGATCGGGAGGTGGTAATAATGAAGTTGTCTAAAGAGAAACGAAAACAGGCTAAAAAGAATGGCAAGCACAACCACTTCTCAGCGGGAAGTGCGGTAAGCGCCCGAACACTGCACAAGAATCTGGACTTTACCGCCACAGAGCAGTATAAGCTCATCCGTGCGAATCTGGACTTTACCCTTCCCGAGGAAGAGAAATGTCCGGTTATTGGAGTAACGAGCTCAATGCGCGGTGAGGGAAAGAGTACGACAGCAATCAATCTTTCATACGCGCTTGCCGAAAAGGGAAGCCGAGTTATCCTGATCGACGGTGACTTGAGAATTCCCTCTGTAGCAAAAAAACTTGGGATCGAAGGTTCCCCCGGTCTTGCCGATATGCTGAGGGGTGGCGGTATGCAGGTTCAGGATATTAAATCGTACCTGCTGAACAACTGGTTTATCCTTCCGTCGGGAGATATTCCTCCGAACCCGTCTGAGCTTCTCGGCTCTCGCAGGATGGCAAAGGTTTTAAATCAGTTAAAAGAGCATTTTGACTATATCGTTGTTGACCTTCCGCCGGTCAACTTGGTTTCCGATGCGATCTCCATTTCAAGTCTTATTTCCGGAATGATCGTGGTAATTCGTGAGGAATACACCGAGAAAAAGGAACTTGAGCGATGTTTCAGACAGCTTAAGCTTTCGAATGTAAACGTTCTCGGATGTGTAATGAATGAATCGAGAAGCGGAAAAGGTTCATACAGCAAGTACAAAAAATACAGATATTACAAATATCGGTATTACAAAAATGATTACAGAGAATACAGAGACAGAGACGCCCAGAAATGATAGATTGGCACTGTCACGTTTTACCCGGAGTGGATGACGGAAGCAGAGACACGGCGGAAAGTGTTTCGCTGATCAATATGCAGGCGGAACAGGGTGTGGACACTGTAATAGCAACTCCTCACTTTTATGCAAATGATGAAACAGTCGGTTCATTTTTGTACAGACGTGAGAAGGCACTTGAGCGGCTGAAGGGTGTTCTCCGGAGTGATTCTCCAAGGATAAGAGTCGGAGCCGAGGTTAAGTACTATCACGGTATCAGCCGGCTGGAGTACCTTAAGGCGCTGAGAATCGAAAAAAGCAAATTGCTCCTCCTGGAAATGCCTATGTCAAGCTGGACCGAATATATGGTCAGGGAGCTTGAGGAGTTATCCGGAAAGAACGGCATAAAACTCGTTCTTGCCCATATAGAAAGGTACTTGAATCTTCAAAGTCAGGCGGTTTGGGACAGACTGCAGAGCAGCGGTATTTTGATGCAGGTGAACGCAAGCTTCTTTACAGAGTTTGCTTCAAAGCGTAAAGCGATATCTCTTCTCAGTGAGGGCATGATTCACTTCGTCGGATCTGACTGCCACGGTCTTACCCACAGACCTCCGCAGATAGGTAAGGCTTTTGAGATTATTCAGAAGAAGATGGGCGATGAGTTTACACGGCAAATGGATGAGTTCGGACATTCCGTTCTCACGGTAAAAAGAAATTAAATTACGGCAGTAATTGATTTTATAACCCAAAAAAATATTATGAAAAGGATGAGTTTCAAAATGAAAAAAGTATTGACAATTTGTTTGATGATGGTAATGGTACTTAGCATGTGCGTACCTGCATTTGCAGCTTCCGGTTTTACCAACAGCCCCTCCGGTGTTCCGGCTCCCGATATTATTGGTTTTGTTCCCAGTGACGAAGACTGTGAAGCAACCCTTAACATTGTTCCCTATGGAAATAAGTTTGTATTGAGCGGCGTTTTTCTTGAAATGTTTGAGAAAGCATACAGCGATATCGTTGATAACGCTGTTGATTTAACTCAGCTTAACGCTGACTTTGCTAAGTTTGTTAAGGATCTTGGCATCGACCCTAAGAACCTTGCGGTAAGCGATCTTTTCGATCTTCACCTTACCGGTTGTGATTACCACGAAGGACATTACGACTTCGATATTGTTCTTGATGCAGATATGCTCAGCCACTTTGTTGCACTTCTTCACTTGAACAAAGACGGTGTGTGGGAATGGGTTTCCGATGCTAAGGTTGTAAATGACGGTGATCACCTTTCATTCTCCGTTGAAGCATTCTCTCCCTTTGCAATCGTTATTGATACAAATGCACCTACTACTCCCGGTACCCCCGGTACTGATGATTCCTCCGACGACACTACAGATGATACAACCGCAGATACTACCGATGCTCCCAAGACCGACGATACAACAGATAAGGCTCCCGATGCTCCTCAGACCGGAGATAATAACATGATGGGTGTTTATATTGCCGTTATGATCATCTCTGTTCTTGCAATTGTTGTTATTTCCATCAAGAGCAAAAAGCAGACTGTTTAATTATTGGCTTATTAAATTTAATTACATGAGATAAGGTGAGGTATGAGAAGAATGAAAACAAATAACAGATATGTGAAATATTTTATTATTGTGCTTGTGGTCATTTTTCTCATTGCCGCAGCTTTCCTTGCACTTGATCTTTGGGAATCCGGTCGCGGTAAATATCAAGGTCCTGCTACAGATGACAGCGTTATAAGTCATGATGGTAAAGAGTTCGTGCCAAATGAAAACATAGAGACACTTCTCGTCCTCGGTCTTGATAAATACCACGGTGCAGACGGTGCTGCTTCTCATGAAGACGGAGTTCAGTCGGATTTCCTTATGCTGTTTGTTTTTGACAACAGCAAGGAGCAGTGTACTGCGATTCAGATCAATCGCGATACAATGACAAGAATTAAAAAGCTTTCTATAGGCGGTACTGCTGTTGTAGGTACGTATACCGCCCAGATAGCTCTTGCATACAACTATGTTGCCGATGACAATGCCAAGATAAAGTGCAGAAACACTTGTGATTCCGTTGAATATCTTATGAACGGTATTAAGGTGGATCATTATCTGTCACTTACAATGGACTGTGTTTCGGCTCTAAACGACCTTGTCGGTGGTGTTGAAGTTACAGTTCTTGATGACTTTACCGGAATCGATGATGCTCTTGTCAAAGGTGAAACCGTTACTTTGACGGGGGAACGGGCTCTTCGTTATGTTCGATCAAGATACGGACTTGACGACAGCACCAACAGTTCTCGTATGGAGCGTCAGCAGCAGTATATCAATGCGCTGTACGATAAGACCGTATCCTGCATGGGTTCAAATGAGTCTTTTGCAGTTGAGCTAGCCGATACCTTAGATGACTATGTTGTATACGATTCATCTAATGAGAGAATGATGAAGTTTATCGAGAAGCTCGATAAATATGAATTTTTGGGAATCAGAGATTTAGAGGGTGAGTCTAGGCTCGGTGAAGAGTTTGTTGAGTTCTACCCTGATGAGAGTTCTCTCCGAGAGCTTGTACTCGATCTTTTTTACAAGCAGAAATAAGTTTATCCGATAACGGATGATAAGTCACATACAAGACATTACTCATTTTAGAAATCAATGTAGCTGATCTATATGGCCGAGGTTGAAATAGAACCTCGGCTATATTCGGCTTATGATCTTAGCCTTTTAGTAATGATGTTTTGCCGATAAATTATCGGTTTTAGTTAAAAATTCGGTAAAAAATACCAATGCTGTCATAATTGATGGCAGAAAAGCTTAGATGGTAGGTGAGAATATGTATAAAAATAAAAAAACGGATTCCGACCATGTGGAATCCCATAGCAGAGCAAAAAATACATTTCTGCCTATTATTCAGTTCAGCTTCACCGATCTGTTGCTTACAGTGTATGATATGCTGGCTGTCACAGGAGCATACTTTTTTGCGTTATGGTTCAGGTTCGACTGTCAGTTCAGAGAGATTCCCGACTATTATCTTCTGTCCTGGCTGAAGTTTGCTCCCATCTATGCAGTGATTACAGTGATCGTTTTCAGCCTGTTTCACTTGTATCAGAGTATTTGGAGATTTGCGAGCTTTGTGGAGATGAGGAGAACTGTCTCTGCAACGTTTATACTTGCGATAGTTCATGGTGTGATGATCACCTTGATCTTCCGCCGCATGCCCATCTCCTATTATATTATCGGTGCGGTAATTCAGTTTATCCTTGTTTTGTTTGCGCGCTTTGCTTACCGCTTTGTGTCTATCCAAAAAGCAAAAAGTATAAAGCTGTTACAGGATACTGCGGCTGACCGTGTTATGCTTATCGGTGCCGGCTCCGCGGGACGAATGATCATCAGGGATATTCAGAACTCGGATGACGTAAACGAAAAGGTCTGCTGCATTATCGATGACGATAAAAACAAGCAGGGCCGTTATCTTGAGGGTGTACCGATAGTTGGCGGCAGAGAAGACATTCTTTTAAACGTAGAAAAATATAAGATCGAAAAAATATATCTCACCATGCCCGGTGCGACCGCAGAGCAGCGCAGAGATATTTTGGATATATGTAAGGAAACGGGATGTAAGCTTAAGAGCTTGCCCGGAATTGCCGAGATAGTTTTAGACAAGGTTACCAAGGGCTCAATGAGAGAGGTTGCGGTTGAGGACCTGCTTGGCCGTGAGTCCGTTAAGGTAAATATGGATGAGATATATCGGTTTATATACGATAAGGTGATCCTTGTCACCGGTGGCGGCGGCTCCATCGGCAGTGAGCTTTGCAGACAGATTGCGGCACATCGACCCAAAAAGCTGATCGTCTTTGATATTTATGAAAATAATGCCCATGCTATAAGCCTTGAGCTTAGAGATAAATATCCGGATTTGAATTTGGAAGTGCTTATCGGTTCTGTTCGCGACAGCAGAAGAATCAATCAGGTGTTCAAAAAATACAAGCCGGATGTGGTTTACCACGCGGCAGCTCATAAGCATGTTCCCCTGATGGAGGACAGTCCTTGCGAATCAATAAAGAACAATGCAATCGGTACATACAAGACTGCATATGCGGCTATGGTAAACGGTTGTAAGCGATTTGTCCTTATCTCTACCGACAAGGCGGTAAATCCCACAAACATCATGGGTGCGTCCAAACGTATTTGTGAGATGATCATTCAGTCATTTGACAGAAAGATCAGAGACGGCAAGGCAGAGGAGATAACTCCAATGCACATGCATTTCGAGGATCCAGAGGGTGCTGTGTACGGTGCTGAGAATAACTGCAGAGAATACGCAACCGAGTTTGTTGCGGTTCGTTTCGGAAACGTTCTGGGAAGCAACGGTTCGGTTATCCCGATATTTAAGGATCAGATAGCAAAGGGCGGTCCGGTAACGGTAACTCACCCGGATATTATACGTTACTTTATGACTATACCCGAGGCGGCTTCCCTTGTGCTTCAGGCAGGAACCTACGCAGAGGGTGGGGAAATATATGTTCTTGATATGGGAGAGCCGGTCAAGATAGATACTCTCGCAAGAAATCTGATAAAACTTTCCGGCTTTACTCCGGATGTGGATATTAAAGTTGCATACACAGGTCTTCGCCCGGGAGAAAAATTATACGAAGAAAAGCTCATGTCGGAGGAGGGGCTTAGAACCACTCCGAATAAGTTAATACACATAGGTTCTCCGGTTCCTTTTGACCCGGATATGTTCTTCACTCAGCTTCAAAGGTTGATGGCAGTATCTTATGACGGTCTCGACGATGAGATCCGAGGTCTTGTCGCCGATACTGTGGGAACGTATCATCCCGAGGGCTTACCGGCACAGAAACCGAAAAGGATAAATGCTGAAGAGAAAAAAGACACTCAAAATGATATTTTGAATTCATCTGCTTTAGCATGAGTATATCCGATCTACAGAGGGATATTATATGAAATTTGAAGCGTTTAAAAATAAAATTTGGCTTGCCACTCCTACCCAGCATGGGGAAGAAATGAAATATGTAAAAGAGGCCTTTGATACCAACTGGATCACAACAGAGGGCACAAATATCAGAGAGATCGAGAGCAGGGTATGCGAGATGGTTGGCTGTAAATACGCAGTCGGTCTTTCTTGCGGAACTGCCGCTCTTCATCTTGCAGTAAAGCTTGCAGGGGTTAAAGAGGGTGATACGGTCTTCTGTACAGATATGACTTTTGATGCAACAGTGAATGCCATTTTATACGAGAAAGCTGTTCCTGTTTTTATCGATACTGAATACGATACGTGGAATATGGATCCAACGGCACTTGAGAAGGCATTTGAACTTTATCCCGATACAAAAGTGGTTATGGTTGTCAACCTTTACGGAACTCCTGCAAAGTTTGATGAGATCTGTGCTATCGCGGAAAAACATGGGGCAGTTATAATCGAGGATGCTGCCGAGTCATTCGGTGCTACATATAAGGGAAAACAAACAGGTACCTTTGGGACATATAACGTAATATCCTTTAACGGTAATAAAATTATCACCGGTTCTGCCGGTGGCATGCTTTTGACTGACGATCTCGCCTCGGCAAACAAAACTCGCAAATGGTCCACCCAGAGCAGAGAGGATGCTCCTTGGTATCAGCATGAGGAGGTCGGCTACAATTACCGCATGAGTAATGTGGTGGCAGGCGTGGTTCGCGGTCAGTTGCCTTATCTTGAAGAGCATATTGCACGTAAAAAAGCAATTTACGAGAGATATAAAGAAGGCTTTAAAGATCTCCCCGTAACTATGAATCCTTATGATAAGGATACGATGGAACCGAACTTCTGGCTCTCATGTATGCTGATTAACAAGGAGGCTATGTGTAAGCAGGTCAGAAGCGATAATCGATCCTGCTACAATACCGAGCCCGGCAAGTCTTGTCCCGATGAGATCCTTGAAACTCTTGAAAAGTATAACGTTCAGGGCAGACCTATCTGGAAGCCTATGCATATGCAGCCCCTTTACAGAATGCACGGATTTGTAACCTGTGAGGGAAACGGACGCGGCAGAACAAATGCTTATATCCCCGGTAAGGGAATCGACGTCGGTGCAGATATCTTTGAGAGAGGCCTTTGCCTCCCCAGCGATATCAAGATGACTCCCGAGGAGCAGGATATTATTATTGAGATTGTGAGAAGCTGTTTTGAGTAATATACATACAGATATTAATCGTAAAAAGGGGTTTTACGAAAAATTCGTAAAGGTTCCGCAGGACGTGTTTATTGCAGTAATTGCTTTGATCCTTCTTTCTCCTGTTTTACTTATAGTTGCCATACTTGTTCGCACAAAGCTTGGTTCCCCTGTTATATTCAGACAGGAACGTGCAGGAAAGAACGGTAGACCTTACTACATGTACAAATTCAGGTCTATGACGGATGCGAGGGATGAAGATGGGAATCTGCTTCCTGATGAAGAGAGACTTGGGAAATTCGGTAAGATTTTACGCAGTACGTCACTTGATGAGCTGCCGTCTCTCCTGAATGTGATTCGTTGTGATACCTCACTGGTGGGACCTCGCAGCCTTTATCTTCATTATAACGATCTGTATAACGAGCAGCAGGCTCGAAGACTTGAGGTTCGTCCCGGTATCACAGGTCTTGCCCAAGTCAACGGAAGAAATGCGATCAGCTGGGAAAAACGGTTTGAATACGATGTTGAGTATGTAGATAACATCACCTTTCTCGGCGACTGGAAAATCATGTTTAAGACGGTCGGTAAGGTTTTTAAGCGAGAGGGTATCACTTCAGGCACATCAGTGACGATGGAAGAATTTAAAGGAAGCGAAGCGGAGCTTGTTACTCATGAATAGACTTATTATTATCGGAGCAGGCGGCCATGGAAAAGTGGTTGCTGATAACGCTTTGAAGAATGGGTACACGAACATTTGCTACATAGACGATAATGCAAAAGGTGATGTGATCGGTTTTCCTATCATCGGAACAAGTACAGACATAGAGTGCTTGAATGACGGCAGTACTGATTTTATCATTGGAATCGGTAATAATGCGGTCAGAAAAATGATCGCGGAAAAATACCGTGTGAATTGGGTGACTCTTATCCATCCGTCAGCACAGATAGCATTCAATGCCGAAATCGGCAAGGGAAGCGTTGTTATGGCGAATGCAGTTGTCAATGTTTGTGCAAAGATTGGCGAGCATTGTATTATCAACACCGGTGCGATTGTTGAACATGATAATGTGATTGAAGATTATGTGCATATATCCCCGAATGCAGCTCTTGGTGGGACGGTACATATCGGAGATAACACTCACGTTGGCATAGGTGCTACCGTCAAAAACAACATAAATGTCTGTTCCGAATGTACTATCGGTGCAGGTGCAGTTGTTGTTAAAAATATTACTGACAACGGAACTTATATAGGGGTTCCGGCAAGGAAGATGGATTAATTCCAAAAACGATAGAGAGGGGAGTATATAAAACATGCGTTTGTTATTCATAACGTTATTGGATTTTAATACTTTTAACGAATCTAATATATATACTGACCTCTTGCGTGAGTTTATTAGGAACGGTCACGATGTTTATTGTATATCGCCGGTGGAGAGACGACGGGGAATCCGAACTCATTTTGAAGAAGATGGGCATCTTCTAAAGCTTAAGATCGGAAATATACAAAAAACAAATATTATAGAAAAGGGTTTTTCTACACTGACGGTTGAAAGAAAATTCATATCTGCCATAAAGAAATACTTTTCAGATATCAAGTTTGATTTGATTCTATATTCCACTCCCCCGATTACTTTTGCAAATGTTGTAAAGTTTGTAAAGAAACGTGATGGGGCAAAAACATATTTAATGTTAAAAGATATTTTTCCTCAAAATGCGGTTGATATAGGAATGATACAGACTACAGGTATACGAGGATTGATATACAGATATTTTCGAAAAAAAGAAAAGAAGTTATACGAGTTCTCTGATTACATAGGTTGTATGTCTCAAGGAAATGTAGAATATGTTTTACGCCACAATCCTGAAATAGATAAAAGTAAAGTTGAGGTTTGTCCTAATTGTATTGATGTGTGTGATGTATATTTGACTGTACAAGAGAAAATTGCTTTAAGGGACAAGTATGGGATACCTCAGGGAAAAAAAGTATTTGTATATGGCGGAAATCTTGGAAGACCACAAGATGTAAAGTTTATAGTAAAGTGTCTGAGAGCTTGTTCAACATTAGACGGTATATATTTTGTTATTGCCGGAAGCGGGACTGATAGATATCGACTTGAAAAGTATATGAGAGAGGAAAATCCATCTCATGTGAAACTTTTAAGTCACCTTCCCCGGGAAGAGTATGACAGAATGATTGCTTGTTGTGATGTAGGTTTGATTTTCCTGGATCATCGTTTTACCATTCCGAATTTCCCGTCTCGGTTACTTTCTTATATGCAGGCCGGTTTACCGGTGTTGGCATGTACCGACAGAAATACTGATGTTGGCAAAGTAATTGTTGACGGCGGATTTGGTTGGTGGTGTGAGAGTGATGATACGAAATCATTTTTGGCCTTAATTAGTGAAATACAAGAAAAATATATTTCAGAATATAAAGAGAATGCATGGCAGTACCTCAATCGCTTTTATGATGTGAGAGAAGTGTATTTGAAGTGCTTTGAACATTTATTATGAAAGTTACATGATGAGTAAAGAAAACAAAAACATTTTGATAATTAGTCATAATCCACTAAGTAGAGTAAATAATAACGGAAAAACTTTAGTCTCAATTTTTGAAGGGGTTCCTAAAGAAAATATTTATCAGGTATATTTGACTTCAGATGTTCCTGATTATAGTAATGAATGTCATTATTTACAACTTAACGAGAAACAAATAATAGGATCATTTCTTAAGGCCAAGAATATTTGCTGCCAAGAAATAAAGGCAATATCTAACAAGGTTTCCTCTGCGGCAATCAAACAAAGAAGCATGGCCATAAATACAAAACGGTTACTGCGAGAAGGAATTTGGAAGATAGCTATTTGGAAATCACGGTTAAAAGAGTGGCTTAAAGATAAGTCTTTCGATATTGTGTTTTTTATGGCAGGTGACGGTATGTTCGCTTATGATGTGTACCGTTATATCATGAAAAACATATCCGCCAAAGGATGTTTGTTTTTTACAGATGACTATATTTTAGGAAAGACCTCACTTTCTCCCGTAGCATTACTCAGACGGGTTTTACTTAAAAAGAAAATTAAAAAGACACTGAAGATAACAAAAGAACTTTACGTTATTTCTGACGAAATGAAAGAGGCATACAAAGAAATTTTTCATTTTGACGGGTGTGTAATTCGCAATTTTTCGGTGGAAAGAATAAAAAGTGAATCGAATGTTCAAAAAGAAAATTCCGACGGACTTGTTATGGTATATGCAGGAGGGCTTCACTACAACAGGTGGAAGGTTTTGTCGAGAATAGCACATACGCTGAGTGAAATTAATTGCTCGGGAGAGACGAAATGTTTTTTGAAAATATATTCATCTCAAAACATTTCAAAGGAAATAATAGATGCCGTAACGGTAGATGGTGTTTCTTCCTTTATGGGAGGGGTTGCGGCTTCACAAATAGCAGAGATTTATTCCGGTGCTGATATATTGGTTCATGTTGAATCTTTTGATAAAAAAGCTATTGCATCAACCAAATATTCATTTTCAACTAAAATTCCGGAATATTTATCTGCTGAAAAATGTATTTTAGCAGTCGGACCCGCAGAGGTGGCGTCTCTTAAATACCTATCAGACATTGCTTGTACAGTAAATAATGATGCTGACTTTTATCTTGAATTGTCAAAACTTATAAGTGATAAAGAATACAGAGAATTAATTAAAAATCAGTGTAAAGGACAATACGAAAAAGATTTTTCAAGAGAGAATCAAAAAGAATGTCTAAGAAGAATTTTATCAGATTAGTGAAAAGATATTAACAGGAGGAAAAAGGTGTTACCATATTTGTTATTGTTACTTGTTTCTACCGTTTTTCCTTTGCTTGTTTATCAGCACGGAAGTTTGATTTACGGGGATGATTACAGTTATATAGTTCGTAAAAGAAACAAAATGACATTCGTCCTGTTTTTCTTGGGATTGTTTGTTTTGTTAGCTTTGCGAGATATTACGGTTGGAACAGATTTACGTACTTATAAGGTCATTTTTGAAACCTGTTTCGATTCTGCATTTGAAAGCTTGTCTGATTTGCAGTGGGAGCTCGGATATACCGTCTACAATAAAATTGTAGCGATGGTTTCAACAAATTATAGATTTTTCTTGATATTAACAGCGGTATTTGTGCTTATTCCAGTATATAAATTATATTCAAAAGAAACAAAATTCAGCTTTTTGGCGATAGTGTTGTTTATAAATATGCCGTGCTTTCTGATGATATTCAGCGGCTTGAGACAGGCAATGGCGATATCAATTGGTGTGTTGGCGTATATGGCCGTTGAAAACAGGAGATATATTTTAAGTATCCTTTTAGTGATTCTGGCAATAGCTTTTCATGTTTCAGCTTTTGTTTTGTTTTTAATATATCCTGCTTTCTTGTTTCGGATCAAAACAAAACATTTATTATATATAGTTCCTGTTTTGATTGCGATTTATTTGTTCAGAGTTCCTATGCTTAACTTTTTGATCGGTTTTTTGCCAACTCATTATGTAACGTTTTACGGCGAAGTAAGGCAAACCGGAGCCTTGGGAATGATGCTCCTGTTCTTGGTGTTTTTTGTCTTTTCTTTTACTATCTTGGACGAGAACGCTATGTCAAAAAGGGACTATTTTATGCGTAATGTATTGTTGATATCAACAGTGTTTCAGTTCTTTGTCCCTATACACGGATTGATTCAGCGTGCAAGTTATTATTTTTTGATTTTTGTTCCCATATCGATTATAAGTGTAGTTCAGGCTCCAAAAAAATGGCTGAAAAATGTTTCTGATGCTGCGATTATTGTAATGGGTTGTTTTTTCGCTCTGTATTTCTTCTATAACGGTCTTTTTTCAACGGATAATTTGCTTGATGTATTCCCGTACAAGTTCTTTTGGAGTGGTGAAGTATGGTAGTGGTACAAATTAATTTTTCCTGTACTTGGGGAAGTACAGGAAAAATATGTGATTCTGTTAGTAAACTTTTGAGTGAGAATAATATCGAGAATTATATATTTTATACCTATGGCAAAAATCCACAGAAAAATGCCAATTACATAAGATATGGAAATTTGTTATATGAAAAATATCAAGGGCTAAAAGCAAGAGTGTTTGGTAACTATGGCTTTAATTCTTTTAGTGCTACTCGGTATTTGATTAGAAAATTAGAGAAAATTAAGCCGGATGTAGTCCATATACACAATATTCACGGCCATGATTGCCACTTTGAAAAGTTATTTTGTTATTTGAAAGAGAAAAATATTAAGGTTTTTTATACCTTTCATGATTGCTGGACCTTTACCGGGTATTGTCCGCATTTCATAATGGCAAAATGCGATAATTGGCTAAGTGGATGTGGAAACTGTATCTTAAGAAGAAGATACAGTTGGTTTTTTGACAAGAGCGAGAGAAACTTTTCTCGGAAGAAAGAAGCGCTTTTAGGGCTGGATTTAACAGTTATTACCCCGTCTCGTTGGTTGGCCGATTTAGTAAAGCAATCTTTTTTGAAAGAGACAACTGTGAAAGTTATTAACAATGGAATTGATTTGTGCACATTTAAACCATCGGAAAGCAACTTTCGCAAGACCAACAATTTGCAAGATAAGAAAATCGTGTTAGGTGTTTCTATGGGATGGAGTAATGCCAAAGGTGTGGATGTGTTTGTACGGTTGGCAAATTCTTTGCCAAATAATTATCAGATAGTATTGATAGGCACAGATGACAAGGTGGATTCAATATTACCTAACAATATATTATCTATACATCGAACTCAAAACCAAAAAGAGCTTGCCGAAATCTATTCCGCTGCCGATCTGTTTGTAAATCCCACGAGGGAGGAAAATTATCCTACGGTAAACATGGAGGCGTTGGCTTGCGGTACCCCCGTTTTAACGTTTAGAACCGGCGGAAGTCCTGAAATGCTTGATGCTACTTGCGGTTCCGTTGTTGACTGTGATGATATTGATGCTCTCGAAAAGGAGATCATCCGTATATGTACAGAAAAGCCGTACAGCAAAGAAGCGTGCATAAATAAAGCAAAAGAATTTGATAAAAACGAAAGATTTAAGGAGTATTTAGCACTGTATGAAAGAGTTGAATCTTCAGGAAATTAAAGAAGTTGAATTTAATATACTAAAGGTATTTGATGCTTTCTGCAAGGAAAACAATATCAAGTACTATTTGGCACACGGAACACTTTTGGGTGCAATCAGATATAAGAAGTTTATTCCTTGGGATGACGATATCGACGTACTGATTCCGAGAGAGGACTATAACAGATTGGTTGCAACCTTTAAAGATGACGATCGTTACAAGCTTTTTGCCTATGAAAAGAATCCTGATTTTCGTTTTCCTTTCGGAAAGCTTTGCGATATGACTACAAAAAAGGTTGAACCGGCAGATAACGGTGTTGAGCTTGGCCTTGATATTGATCTTTTCCCTCTTGATGTATGGGACGATGATCTTGAAAAGGCAAAGAAAGAGGCAAGAAAAATAAAGAAGAATATGGGTCATCTTGCCTTGTCTAAGCTTGAAAAATCACAAGACCAAAGTCCATTAAAGCGCGCGATCAAAACACTGCTTATACGTCTTTGCAAAATGAAAGGTAGTGGGCACTACATAGAAAAGATCCAAAAGGCCAGTTACAGAAAAGACGTAAAAGAAAAGAAATACATAGGTTGTAAAGCTTGGTGTGTTTATGGCGAGAAGGGTATAATCCCCGCAAGAGCATTTGCGGAAACTATGGAGATAGAATTTGAGGGTGAAATGTTCCCGGCGCCGGCAGGATATGATGAATATCTGACTTGCCTGTTTGGAGACTATTTGCCCGAGCCTCCCGAGGAAAAGCGTAAAACTCATCATGTGTTTACTGCGTATAAACTGTAACCGGTGATGTGAGCTTAAAAATATTCAGCCATTGGCTCAACCACAGGCTGTTTATATAAATTTGGCATTTCTAAAAATATAATAAAGGAGAAAAAGCATGAAAAGACCTATGATTAAAATCATGTCAATGTTGCTTGTCGTTTTGATGTTCGTGGGTATTCTTCCTATGAACGTGTTCGCAGCAACCGCTGTTGGCGGTTACGATGACAGCAACGGCGGAAGTAGCTACTACAACGTTATTTCCGAAAAAGAGTGGGACATTGCTCCCGGTGTCAAAGAGACCGAGCTTGTTTTGAACAACGCTGACGGTACTCGCCGACAGGTACTTCACACTGCGATTGTTGACGTTAACAATCCCTTTGTTAAGGTTATACCGGGAACCAAGGGTATGTGGCCCGAGGCGGGTAATTATGGTACCCAGTCAACCTCCACTCAGGCTCTTGAGGCAGAGAAGCTTGGCTACGGTAACGTAGTTGTTGCTACCAACGCATCACTGAGCTGGTATACCGAGGCATATTACAAAGAGAATCCTCACCTTATAGGTGAGCCTCTCGGTTATTCTATCCTTGATGGTCAGCTTTACGCTAACAGCCGCTGGGTAGAGGGAAAGAACTCCGGTGGTGTAGTAACAATTGTTGTTATCAACTACGATTACCATCCCATTACCGGTGAGAAGAGACCCGATGATATGCCTAAGACATGGATCCGTAACGCTACAGATCCTCTGACCGGTTGGGAAGAGCAGGCAATCCCGGTTCTGTTTACTTACCTTGTTAAACCCGACGCTAACGGTAACCCTGTTAACCAGTATAAGGAAGATCACGGTTCCGGTATCGCATCCAGAACCTTTGTTGGTGTAAGAGCTGACGGTACTATCGTACTTGCGGTTTCTGACGGTGAGCAGGCTCCTTATTCTACCGGTTTCACCAGCTACGAGATGGCTGAGTACATGATCAAGATGGGTTGTGTTATTGCCGCAAACTGCGATGGCGGTGGATCTACTACCTTCTGTTCTCAGCGTCCCGGCGAAGAGCTGAAGGTTAACTGCTCTCTTTCCGACGGCGGTGAGAGACCTACCTCTAATACTTTCCTTGTAATTTCTACCGCTAAGGCAGACGGTGTGTTTGCACGTGCTCAGATCACTGCTGATTATGACTACTATACCCCTGGTAGCTCTGTGAACTTCAGTGTTCTCGGAACCGACTCCGTAGGTACCAAGGTTGATATTCCTGCCGATGTACAGTGGAAGATCAAGGAAGATGGAATGGGTACAATCTCAAACGGTGTATTCACCTCAAACGGTACCGAGGGAACAGTAACCGCTCAGATGGTTTATGACGGTAATGTTGTCGGTGAAAAGAAGATTACAATTGTTACTCCCGATACTCTTTCTTTTGATCAGCCTGTTGTTACCGTTCCTTACGGTAAGACAGCGACCATTCCCGTAAAGGCTACCGCAACTATTAACGGCGTTGCATTTGAGATCGGTCTTGGTGCAAGCGATATTTCCTTTACTACTACCAACACCGCTCTCGGCTCCTTTGACGGACTGAATTTTGTGGCAGTAAATGAGGCTGATGCCCCCGATGATATTACAAGTACAGTAACCGCTACTCTGAACATGGGTGATAATCCCTCTGCTACCGTTCAGCTTAATCTTGGCAAGGGTTCTGAGGTCCTTTGGGGCTTTGAGAATGGTCAGTCGGATATTGACGAGTGGACTGTTATTAATAACCGTAAAAATGCGGAGCATTGGGATTATTATCTGAATCTTTCCCTTGCTGACAGGACCAACGGTCAGGTTCATGACGGTAACTATTCAATGCGTCTTGAAACCAACGGACTTTCCTCCAAGGCTTCTCACTCCGAGCAGTACGCTTGGGTCAGACTTGGTGTTGACGGAGAGGCGCTTGTTCTGGAAAACGCAAAGAGGTTCGGATTCTGGCTCTACGTTCCCGAGGACAATATCCAGTGCTGGGTACAGTTACATTATAAGACCGACTCCAACGGTGATGGCGTGTTTGATACCGACAACGTTGTCAGCATAATGGAATCCGAGAATGTTTACTATAACATAGACGAGTCCGGCTGGCACTACCTGTCCGCTGATATCAGTAGTTTTGAAAAAATCAAGCTTGCTGCCGATAAGCAGTTTGATAAGGATCCCTCCGATGGAATGACCGGAGCAAAGGGAGAATTCTTCCTTGCAATCGTGTTCCATAAAGGTATCAACAATATGCTCTGGCAGACCAACGGTTCTATCAACGGTAATTATACATATTATCTTGATAACTTTACCGTAGACTATTCCGATGCTGTTGAAGATAGAGAGAATCCTGTATTCGATAAGATCTATCTTGACGGAACTACTGCACTTATCAAGCGTGATGTAGTTGAAACCGAAAATAATGTTCTTAATCTTTCTGCCGCTGTTGCAGATCAGAGCATAATACTGGATGCAAACAAGAACGAGGTTCCTCTTTACAATGCTACCGGTCTTAACGCATCTACCGCAAAGGTTTATATTGACGGTGTTGAGGTTAAATCCACATTTGCAAACGGTGTACTTTCCGCAACAGGTATTAAAGTTGCAGACGGTTACCACCGTGTTAAGTTTGAAATTTGTGATAATGCAGGCAACAAGTCTGTTGTTATCCGTGTAGTTAAGGTTAATTCCGGAAGCACTGCTTCTACCCTGAAGCTTGTTCCTGCTGATGCAACTCTTGACAGAATTCCCTTTGGTTCCATTTACTGGATGAATCTCGAGGCGACCGCTATTGAGACTATTCAGTCTGTAGAAACCGTAATTGACCTGAACAATGTAAACCATTGGCAGCTCGATTACATGGAGCTTGCAGAGGGCTTCACTGCAAGCTATACCATTGCAGAGGAAACCAATACTGCTACCATTACCATTACTCGTACAGGAACAAACTACGACAGCGGTGCAGCTGTTCTTGCTAAGCTTCCCGTACGTATCCTGTACTTTGATACAGATATTAAGACTCCCGGTTACACCGCAGAAACATACTGGACGTCCTATCCTTTCTGGGCGCAGGATATGAAGATGGACGTTGATATGGGTCTTATTACCTTTACAAACGGTACTACCGGTACCTTCTCAAATGAGGAATTCCATGTTGATACCGAAATGTATACTATCATGGCAGGTATGGACAAGGCATATTTCACTGAGCACGGTACAACCCATGTTCATACTCCCGTAGCTATTGAGGACAAGGCAGCTACCTGTTCCGAGTACGGTTATACCGGCAGAACCTTCTGCTACGGATGTAACTCTCCCGTTGAATGGGGTACTATCATTCCTGCAACCGGTCATACCTTTGAGATCTCCGGCGACAAGCTCTCTTGTGCTTGCGGTACAGAGTCTACTGCTACAGGTCTGATATCCTATGAGGGCAAGAATTACTATGCTGTTAACGGTAAGCTTACCGGTGGCTGGATCACTGTAGATGATGAGTGGTATTGTTTCGATACTAAAACATTTGCAGGTCTTGATGGTGAGCATTACAACGAGCAGGCTGTTTTGTTCAGATACGATAACGGTCGTTTAATAAGTGGTTCTTGGGCAAAGACAAAAACCGGTACTCGTTACTGGTACGGCCCCGGTTATTACAGAGACATGTCTCCCGAGTTATCTTCTGCGAGACCTTATGAAATAGACGGCAAGACATATCTCTTTGACCGTAATGGTTATATGAAGACAGGTATTGCAAGGTTCTATAGCGG
>JAFYMF010000044.1 GCA_017556745.1 Clostridia bacterium | reverse complement strand
TGGGAGACTGCCCGGGAAAATAGGTCAATGCTGACACAAGTCGGTGTTTCAAACGCACAGGGTCCACCCGTTCCCATTCCGAACACGGAAGTTAAGCTGTGCAGTGCTAAAAATACTTGGCGGGAGACTGCCCGGGAAGATAGGTCAATGCCGACACAATCGACGGAGGCGGGTGACAAATGTGTCACCCTGTTTCTGCCACAATAACTTTTTACCGATATTCCTCCTTAGCTCAGTCGGTAGAGCGCATGACTGTTAATCATGATGTCGCTGGTTCGAGCCCAGCAGGGGGAGCCAAAAATGAGGGCCAATAGCTCAGTTGGTTAGAGCTACCGGCTCATAACCGGTCGGTCCGGGGTTCGAGTCCCTGTTGGCCCACCAAAAGAAAAACCACCCAAAAGGGTGGTTTTTCTTTTGGTCACCCTACGGGCGAGAGACCCGGCAGAAGAACGCTCATCATTCTTACGTGTAGATATCTATGATAAGCAGATTGCAAAAACAGTAAACATAATGTATAATTTACTCAGAAAATCTCACAAGAAAGAGATATAATAATGGATTTTAATAAAAAATTACAGGAACTTAGAAAACAGCGAGGGCTGACCCAGGAGGAACTTGCCGAACATCTTTTTGTGTCCAGAGCTGCTGTTTCCAAGTGGGAATCGGGCAGAGGATACCCGGGGATTGATTCCCTTAAAACAATAGCAAGCTTTTTCGAGATAACTATTGATGAGCTTCTGAATGGTGAAGAATTACTGACCGCAGCAGAGGAAGATACCAAGCAAAAGGAAAAGCATTTCCGCGACTTGGTTTTCGGTCTGCTGGACTGCAGCGTTATTTTGATATTTTTTCTGCCTTTGTTTGGTCAAATGAAAGATGGCAGGATAGACACTGTTTCGCTTTTTGCGCTCAACGGTATTCAGACGTGGCTGAGGATTTTATATTATACCGTGACTTTCGGAACGGTGGTTACCGGAGTTATGACTCTGGTTTTACAGTGCTTCACTTGCCCCGGACGGACAGAAACAAAACCCGGGGTATCAATCTCTTTAAGTATAACAGGAGTATTCCTTTTTATTATAAGCCGACAGCCTTATGCGGCGGTATTGATCTTTGTTTTTATGATTATCAAGGTTTTGATGCTGACAAAAAAGCGTTGACACGAAAAGTATCACTAATGTGACCGTCCGTTTCTTGAAGCATATCATACCTTTCGGTAAAATGTGTTCGGGTGAAATCCGAATACATAAAAGAAAGGTTGAATGACTTTGAAAAAGAGAAATTTAAAAAATCTGTACGTTTCTGTGTGTATGTTTGCCGTGTTCGTGCTATGGACGGTGGTAATAAGTACCGTTGACGTGACGCCGGCGGGACCTAAGAACTCAACTGTCGGACTTGCTACATTTAACAGCTTCGTCAGCAATATTGTCGGCGTAAATATGTTACTGTACGCTGTTACCGATTGGTTGGGACTTGTTCCTCTTGCATTTGTGATAGGATTTGCAGCTCTTGGTCTAATACAGTGGATCAAAAGGAGACAACTCAGGCTGGTCGATCACAGTATCCTTGTCTTGGGCGGATTCTATATTATTGTGGCAGCGATGTATCTGTTTTTTGAAGTTTTTGTAATCAACTACAGGCCGGTACTGATAAACGGGTATCTTGAGGCTTCATATCCATCGTCAACGACAATGCTCACGATGTGCGTTATGACGACGGCAGCAATACAGCTGAACACCCGTATCAAGAATAACTTTCTCAAACGGTGTGTTATCTTTGCCATCACCATTTTTACCGTGTTTATGATTATAGGAAGATTTGCTTCCGGTGTGCACTGGGTTACCGATATTATCGGCGGAGTACTGCTCAGCGCGGGACTTGTGATGATGTATAGGTTCGTCAGCCGACTGAAATAAAGTTTGATAATTACAGCAATAAAAGTCATCTATTGGCGTATCTGTGATAAAAACAGGTGCGCCAAACATTATTTTAATCTTTTTATAGAATATTTTTTCTTTTTTTGAACCTTTTTGTATACCAAAACAACTTAATATGCGAAACCGGTTTTAATAACTCGAAAGGAGGACATATGGAACAAGAATTTTCGTTTGAAATGTTACTGCACAAGCACCGCATTATCGTTGAAAGATATATCAATTTCAGATTGCCAAACAGTTTTGATGCTGACGACGTGATTCAAGAAACATATTATGCGGCTTACGTTGGCTACGAAAAACTTCGCAATAAAGAATTGTTCAAGCCCTGGATATTGTCTATAGCAAAAAATCAATGTAATATGTGGTTTCGTAAAAAATACGGAAAAGAACCGCTTCCTCTGGAAGCTGTGATCGATATAGCTGATACCGATATAGGGGAAGATGACACGGTACATCATATCTTAAGTTCGTTGCCAAATGAATTTGCCGATTTATTGCGCTTGACAATACAAGGGTATAAGCAAAGTGAGATTGCAGAACGACTATCGATTCCGATAGGTACGGTCAAAAGCCGTTTACATTATGCACGAAAGCAGTTCCGTTCTATGTGTACCCCCGAGCAGATTGTGATGTTTGAGAAAGGAAGAAAAATTATGCCGAAGAAAGATTATACTTGCGGTTTCCCGAAGGATATGCCTAATCTTATTATAAAAGAGTGTTCTCGTCCGTTTCCTCTCGTTAAATGTGCCGATGAAGCATTTATTGTACCGATAATAGGAAATAAAAATTCGGAAGGAACGTATCGTTGTAACAAGCTTGCATTAGTATCTACTTGTTACGTTCCCAAAGCTGCTGTTATACATGGTGTTAAAGGGGTTAAGGTATGCAGAGATACTTACAATGTAAAAGCCGACAAGCTGTATAAAAACGAAAGTATTTGGTTTTCACAGTTAACAGATGAATATATTAGAGACCTTGGAACTATTGCTTGTGACAGTGAAGATGATTATCCTACGGAAATCTATACTTTTTTGGAAGAAAATTACGATGTTAATGTAAATGGAAATGACAGAGTTCACGGCAGACCTCTTTTGGTTAGAGAGAATCCCCCAAGAATTGTTGATGACAGAATTTATATTGACGAATATAATATCAGGTACACAATGGGAACGTATGATATAACTATCGGTGATAGAACATTTGAAACCATTAAGATAATATGTGTTCGATATAATTATTATATTTCCGAAAACTATGTTGATACAAGCGGTAGACTTGTACTGATGCGTTGGTATGAATCGATTGATTCCATTGAACATACCGAATGGTATACCGATGAATTTAGGCAAAGTGCAATTAACAATTCTAAGCTTATAGTAAATGACATTGAATACCATCTGATCGAAGACCGTATCAGTGAATACGCACTCTGATTTCTTGCCCCGCCTCGTGCGGGGCTTTTTATATGGCTATCAGAAACATATAAAATTCATTAAAGCTTTTTGATCAGAAAATTATAAAAGTCCTCAGCATAAGCGGATCTTGGCTGACGCTCGTGAAGTTCTAAGATCAGATCCCTCTGACATACAGGGTCTGAGATAGGAAGAAGCGTGAGATTTTTGTTTTGAAGTTTGCCCCATGAATATTCAGGCCAAAAGGCAATTCCCGCACCCATACTGATAATATTCTGTACGGCGGTGGGGGAATCAGATTCAAACAGTATTTTAGGGTAAAAACCTGCTATGGAACAAAATTTATTACATATAACTCCAAAAAGACGTGTACTTGAAAGCATAATAAAGCTCTCGTCCTTTACTGCCCTGAGTTCAATAAAAGGATATTCTGCGTATTTTGAGTCCTTGGGGACCGCAAGATAGATCTTTTCTTTTTTTACGCAGCGTTGCGAATATTTCTTCCTACAGTCCGGACTCAGTCCGTTGGTGGTAATCAGAATGTCGCAGTTATATTTTAGCTCGTTCTGTTCAAACTCAAATATCACGGCGGGATTTTGTTTCTTGTATTCCATTATCGTGTTGATAACGAAGGATGAAGCGGCTAAGATATTGAGCTTTACCGTATTTGTCACTGACTGTTTTAACTCATCCATTTCCACTGCAAGGTGATCAAACTCAGGCAGTAAAACGTCCAGTCGCTGTTTCAAATAAATACCAAACTCGGTAAGTACGACTTTCCTTCCACGGCGTTGAAAAAGGGGGACTCCAAGCTCATCCTCCAAGGAATGTATGGACTGTGTCAGCGACGGTTGTGAAATATGAAGCATCTCAGCTGATCGGGTAATATGCTCGAGCTGAGCCGTTGTGTGAAAATATTTGAGTTTTTGTATATCCATTACGACCTCTATTTATAGATTTTGCCTATTAAATTGATAAATATTATATATTTTACATTATGATTTGTCAAGTGTATAATAAGGTAACTTCAGAGGGGGAAAATTATCATGCAGATATTCGAATCTATTATGCTGTTGTGCTTTGGTATGTCGTGGCCTATCTCGGTCTATAAAAGTATTCGCTCAAGATCAACAAAAGGGAAAAGTGTGGTATTTATTACGGTTATTATTTTGGGGTATATATCGGGTATTGTAGGGAAGATCGTCAATGATCAACTGTCCTACGTACTGGCGCTTTATTGCCTTAATCTGGTAGTGGTATCGATTGATCTCGTGCTATATTATATAAACCGAAAACACGAAAAAAGTCTTATAGGGTAGCAGGAGAAGTAAAATGAAAGAATCTGTACGTGCCAAAGCAAATTCAATGAAAAAAATCAACGACCTTACTCTACCCGGAGAGATCGTGATTTTCGGTTCCACTTATATGGCGGGCTTTCCTATTTACGAGCTTGTCAATAAATGTACATTTGAAAACGCTGTATATAATCGCAGTATCAATGGGTTGACTATAGAGGAAGCACTGGAAATCGCAGACGACTGTGTTATCAATATTCGTCCGAGCAAAATATTTCTGTCTCTCGGTGAGGAGGACGAGTATGGTACCGATACAATAGAGAACTATGCCGCCCTTGTTTCAAAAATTCTCTTCGGTTTACCGGGCTGTGAGCTTTATATTATCGGTTTAACGGGTAACGTTCCTCACGCCGAGGTCTTTAACAAAAGCTTAATGGATATCTGTGATGGAAAAAGAGTGAAATATGTAAGCTTTATAACGAAGAATATATCCGAAACTGCACTGTATAAAATCAGGTTCAGACAGTTGAGCCGCTTTTTTCGCAATAGTTCAATGTCATTATATGATGTCTTCAGCGCGATAGAATAGATGAAAAGCCACCCCGTGGGGTGGCTTTTTACTTATGTATTGTCATTATTAACATTGTCTTCTTCTTTTATTTCCTTAAATCTGTTTATTAAATAGTATATCTGTGCATCATCGGAAGACATCTCTTCTTCCGTATTGTTTTGTGGGACAGCAGCATTTTTCTTAAAACGGTTAAATATGCACCGCGCTACGTAAAGCAAGGTACATCCTGAAATAAAACCAATACATATTGGGGTCAATCCAAACATCAAAATTGCACCGAGAGACCATCCGATACAAATATTTATCATAAGTAAACTTAAAATAACAAAGACTTAAATAACTACAGTCTTTCCTTTTGTAAAAAAGAATATAAGTATTGATAAAAAACCTATTACAAGTTCCATCCAAAACCATATAAATTCTCCGAAGAAACTCATTTATTATCATTCGGTGAACAGGTATATCATTAAAGACAAACAAATGATTACTGATTTTCCTTTCGTTATTTTATCAGAATTTTTCTTTGAGCAGTTTGCTTTTACTACAGTTTAACATATTTCAATGTGTTTTTCAGTAAATAATTCGGTGTTTTTAGTTTGATCTTTATACAGAGAATTTTGTATGATAATCATTTTGAACCGTTATATATTGAGGATACCATAATGTTCAAAAAATATTATGATAGTGGTGTGGAAACAGATTTTTCTATAATTTTGATTCCAAATTTATCGTACAATTCCTCGTCTGTAATAACTCTAAACTCTTTTTGAGATGATATAACTATATCGCCGGGATTTATTTTATAAAGTTTGTAGATACTGGCAATCGTTTCATCTAATCCCATATAATATTCACAACTTCCAAGGAATAAAGTTATGGTTGTACCGTCTATTCCACCACACTCATATAAATCCAATGTGGTACAGTTTTCAGTTTTTGTACCTTTCTTGTGAAAAGTGTTCCATTTATTATATGTTCCGGATCCTTCATTCCAATCTTGTTCCAGATGCTCAACAACTAATACATCCTCTATTTCTATTCGTTCACCGTTTACTTCATAAACAAGTTTAAAAGGAAATTCTCCATATTGATTTACGGGTTTATCTGGTTTTTTAGAACACCCTAAAAGCAAGCTAAACAAAATAATCACCTCTAAAAATAAAAACATCCCAAATCCCAATTTGTTCTTCTTGTTAATCATATTCATCTATTCATCCCTTCCTGCGATTTCTGCTATAACATGTATTGCTCCTTACCTTGCCGTCTCTATATTACAGTTTAACATTACATTATTTTAATGTCAACGGTTTTATCCTTTAACTATTTAGACAGAAAAAACAAAAAAAGTTACATATGAACATTATTAACAGAAAATTTTTTATTTTACTGTAACTTTTTTCATTGCTTTTCTGTTATGTATGGTAAGGGTACTTATTAAAATGCAGAAAGGAGTTTTCAGTGCGAGCCAATGAGAATATCATCAAAACAAAAAAATAATTGAAAGATTGTAATCAATTATAATTGAACAAGGTAAAGTTATACTTGGTTTTTCATTAGCAGTATAATACCATGTAAGTGTTATATCAATGCAAAAACACTATTTTATATTCCCACCTAAAAATCACGTCAATTTTTTAGAGAATATGATCCAAGTATCGAGTTAACTATTTATCAAACGGAGGGAAAAATGAAAAAAACATTATCTGCTTTCTTTGCTCTTATCACTTTACTGTTTTGTATTGCAGGATGTGCGGATAACGGAACCGAAGACCCGAAAGCACCTGATACTACAACCGCGGAAAAGGATACAATTCCGGCAATAACCGATGATGGAATGACCGAGTCTGAACCAACCGAAGTATTAAGCTATGAACTAAAACCGCTTGGACAGATACTTGCTAATGAAAATATTGTTCCTTACCTTACGTCGGATATAGAGGGCAGTTACTGCTTTCACGCGAGATATATAACAGATGAAAACGGTGAGAACCGGAACACAGTACTCAACAGAAAATGTTGAATATCCGATAGACATGGAAGATTTTTATTGGGAGATAAATGTTGCAAAAGAAAACCATGTATTCGGAAAAAACAAGTACATATTTGATTCTTTTGCTGTTTCCACAGAAAACGGCTTTGAGATCCAAATTTCTGTAACTGACTATAAGAATGGTAAGGAAATTTTCCCGGTTTACTATAGGGTACAGCTTGACTTTTCCGATGTATCGCTGATGCCACCTCAAGAAGAAATAAAAATTCTGACGATAGATGGAACCGAGTATATTCTTTCTTCCGGCGATAGCGAGACAGTAAATCGTGTCTCAAAGGATTCATTTACAGAAGCTATAGAAATTTCTATTAACGGACAGACGGTAACGGTAGAGTCTCCTGTATTTACCGGATTACCTGTTGATATGTGCTACAGCTACAATGACTTCTATCCGTGTATAGGCGGCAGTATTATTTTCAATCTCGGTACCGACAGCGGGGCACTTTATTTAATGGTTTCAAAAAACGGAGAAACAGTTTCCGTAAGCCGTAATTACGATGTTATCGGTGAATGAAGATCAAAAAATAAATATTTGAATACAGATACGGACCCCGTGCAAAGGAAGATTATTGACGGATTATATTATCTCTGCTTGTCAAGCGGGGAACAGATCAGCCGCGGATATGATTTCATAGGTTGTTTTTACAATGGTCTGGCACTGATAGAAAACGATAACAAGATAGGACTGATCGACGAAAGCGGTAATGAGATTTTGTCTCCTTGTATCGAATACGATACCGTGCTGTACCCACTTAAAGCAAAAAACTGTACGTTCCGTTTATGTTTGAGGACAGCTTTGTTGTTCCCATCGGCGGTGAATTTGCAATTATAAATATAAATCGGCAAGATTAAGTGTTGGCCGTCAAAATAATATTTTAAAAATCGGCATTTTTTGATATTTATAATAACAATAAACTGATTTGAATCAACTATAATTAAAAAACAACGCGTTGTCGGTATTTATCCACAACTAAATAACACTTAAAACAGTTAATATTAAAACAACCGTGCCGGAAGGCACGGTTGTTTTAATCATTGTAGGTTTTCTTTATGCTTTGATATCGGTGGCTTTTGTGAAATCCTCAACTGCAATATCCTGAAGAGACTTGAGTATTTCGGGAGCCTTTCCGCCAACAGGCTTGCCGTCTATCTCCTCTACCGCAAGACAGAATGCGCTGGAACTGGATACGATGATCTCGTCCGCCGCCATCATCTCGTCAAGGGAGAAGGGCTCCTCGCATACCGGAATACCGAGCTGTCCGCAGAAGCGGATAAGGTTTGCACGGGCAATACCGGGGAGGATAAGATTATCGGTGGGAGCGGTGCGGAAAACACCGTCCTTTATAATATGCACGTTGGAATGAGCGCATTCGGTAACGCGGCCGTCACGGTGGAATACTGTCTCGTAACAGCCTGCGCGGTCAGCGGCGGTAGAAGCCATGACTGCGGGAATGAGGTTAAGGGTCTTTATATCACAGTGCAGGAAACGTGTGTCGGGCATAGTGATGACCTTTATCTTCTTATAGGTATCCTTTACCTTGAGAGGACGAAGGATTACCCAGAGATTTCCGGGCATGGGGGGATCGGGGATTATATGATTTCTGGTTGCGGTACCGCGGGTAAGCTGCCAGTACACAAACTGCTCTCCGTCATCAACCTTTTTAACGAGATCGCGAAGTATCTCCTTCAGTTCTTCCTTTGTGTGGGGGATGACCATCTTGAGCTTTTCCGCGCTTCTGTAGAAACGGTCGATATGAGCATCAAGAACGTAAATATTATGGTTTCTTGAATATGTTGCCTCATATACACCGTCACCGAAGTAACAAACTCTGTCATTCATGGGAATGACCATGTTATCAATGAGGTCGTATTTACCGTTGTAGTAGCCGAGATCTTTCATAAATATAACACATCTTTTCTTAAAATAGATTTCCCGTTTAGTTTATCACTTTTTTTGTGTGAAGTCAATGATAACGGTGAAACTTATGTAGTGACTGTATCAATATAATCTTGACCGTGATAAAGTTACGGGATATAATAAATATATAAATCTGCGAAGGAGATAAATAATGACGTATTTGGAACGTAAGGAGCAGGTCAGATCTTACCTTGGTAAAACCGTAAGAATAGAGATGGACAGACCTATCGGTACTGAGCATCCTAAGCATCCGGGGTTGCTATACCCAATAAATTACGGATATATTCCGGGTGTCTTTGGAGGGGACGGGGAAGAGCTGGATGTGTATCTCCTCGGTGTAGATCATCCCGTTAAAGAATATACCTGCCGTATAATCGCCATAGCTCATCGTGAGAATGATGAGGAAGATAAGTTGGTTGCCGCCCCCGAGGGGATGATATTTGATCAGGCTGAGATAGAAAGTGCTGTGCATTTTCAGGAAAAATATTATAAAACCAATATTGAGGCAATCTATCAGCGTTCTTGCGGTGGTGTTATCTTCAGAAGAATCGGTGACAGAAAGGAATATCTGCTTTTGCTCCAAAGAGATTCGGGAACATGGAGTATTCCAAAGGGACACGCACAGTATACCGAGACTGAGGAGGAGACCGCTTTGCGTGAAATAAATGAGGAGGCGGGTGTTTCCATATCTTTTATCCAAGGCTTCAGAGAAGTTATAAACTACAGCATTGGAGGAATAAAAGAGAAAAAACTGGTGATATTTGCTTCCGAGGTGTCATGTGACACTGTTGTGTCTGTGAATAGGGACGAGATCAAAGAGTTTGGATGGTTTTCTGAAGATGAGGCCACAAGACGTCTTTATCCCGAATACCGTTTGGTTATCGCTAAGATAGAAATGCTTTGAAATAATACGAATAACAAAGGGCGGTAGGGTATATCGCCCTTTGCTTATCTGCAGCATACAAAGCTGTTTTTCGCCTCTTGACAAATGGTCGGATATGTGGTATCATGAAACAAAGATAAACAAAGGCTGTGAAAGGGAAGAGTACGCAGAGTATTCGAATCAGAGAGAGTCTCGGTTTGGTGTAACGGGATATTCGTGTTCTGCAGAAGGTAGCCCCGGAGCTGCGAGGATGAACAGAAATAAGTAGTTTTCGCCGTTGTTTCCGCGTTAAGGAGAAGGGAATATTCGTTCCTGTGAGTGCGTGCGTTCTGCACGAAATTAGGTGGTACCGCGGTTAAGCCGTCCTGATGATTTTCATCGGGGCGTTTTTTGTTTTGTTTATCTAATATTATATATACTGAAACGGAGAAAAAGTATGAGAAAAGAATTGCCGAAAACTTATGATCCGTCGGATTTTGAGAGTAGGATCTACGCCGACTGGATGAAGAACGGCTATTTTACGCCGAAGGAGAACAGCGACGCGCCTAAGTTCTCTATAGTTATTCCTCCCCCAAACGTAACCGGTCAGCTTCACATGGGTCATGCTCTTGACGAGACTCTTCAGGATATTCTTGTAAGAGCAAAGCGTATGCAGGGCTTTGATACTCTTTGGGTACCCGGTACCGACCACGCAGGTATTGCTACTCAGATCAAGGTGGAGCAGGAGATGCGCGAGAAAGAGGGTCTTACCCGTCACGATATCGGTCGTGAAGCTTTCCTTGAGAGAGTTTGGGCATGGAAGGCAAAGTACGGCAGTAGAATTATAGAACAGCTTCAGAAGCTTGGTTCTTCATGTGACTTTACCCGTGAGCGTTTCACTATGGACGAGAATTTGTCCGCTGCAGTTAAGAGAGTATTCGTTACTCTTTATAACAAGGGACTTATCTACAGAGGTCTTCGCATTACCAACTGGTGTCCTCACTGTATAACCGCACTTTCCGATGCAGAGGTAGAGCATAAGGATATTGACGGTAATTTCTGGCACGTAAGATATCCCATCAAGGATTCTGACGAGCATATTATAGTAGCTACCACCCGTCCCGAGACTATGCTTGGTGATACCGCTGTTGCAGTAAGCCCTGATGATCCCGAGAAGGCAAAGTACGTAGGTAAGACTCTTATAGTTCCGCTTATAGGACGTGAGATTCCCATTGTTGCAGACGAGGCGGTTGAGGTCGGCTTCGGTACAGGATTTGTTAAGGTTACCCCTGCTCATGACCCTAACGACTTTGAGACCGGTCAGAGACACGGACTTGAAAACATTATCGTTCTTGACGATCACGGTGTAGTTAACGAGGCTGGCGGCAAATACTGCGGACTTGACCGTTTTGAGGCAAGACGTCAGATAGTTGCCGATCTTGAGGCCGGCGGATACCTTGAAAAGGTAGAGCCTCACTCTCATGCAGTCGGTCACTGCTACCGCTGCGGAACAGTTATCGAGCCTATCGCTTCCAAGCAGTGGTTCGTTAAGATGAAGCCTCTTGCAGAGCCTGCTATCGATGTTGTAAAAACCGGCGATATATCATATATTCCAGAGAGATTTACTAAAATATATCTTAACTGGATGGAGAACATCAAGGACTGGTGTATTTCCCGTCAGCTTTGGTGGGGACACAGAATCCCTGCATACTACTGCGACGATTGCGGCGAGGTAGTTGTATCTGAGACTGAGACTACAGTTTGTCCTAAGTGCGGATCCCACAAGATGCGCCAGGAGGATGATGTTCTTGACACCTGGTTCTCATCTGCTCTTTGGCCTTTCTCTACTATGGGTTGGCCGAATGATACAGAGGATCTTAAAAAATATTATCCCACATCCGTTCTTGTTACCGGCTACGACATAATTACCTTCTGGGTATCCAAGATGATATTCATGGGTATGGAGTTTATGGGTGAGAAGCCTTTCTCACACGTATTTATCCACGGTCTGGTAAGAGATGCTCAGGGACGTAAGATGTCTAAGTCCCTTGGCAACGGTATCGATCCCCTCGAGATCATTGAAAAATACGGTGCTGATGCACTCAGATTTGCTCTTGCTACCGGTAATTCTCCCGGAAACGACATGCGTTTCTCAGATGAGAAGATCGAGTCTGCAAGAAACTTTGTTAACAAGCTTTGGAATGCGGCACGTTTCGTGCTTATGAATCTTTCTATCGATGAGATCAAGCTTCCCGAGAAGGATAAGCTTGCTACCGAGGATAAGTGGATACTTTCTAAGTTCAACAAGCTTACCTCTGTTGTAAGAGCTTCTCTTGATAAATATGAGCTTGGTGTTGCTCTTTCCGAGCTTTATGACTTCATTTGGGATGTATTCTGCGACTGGTATATCGAGCTTGCTAAGGCGCGTCTTTCCAATAAGGATACCGAGGAGAATATAGTTGCTCAGAACGTTATCGCATATGTTCTTGTCGGCACTCTTAAGCTTCTTCATCCTTATATGCCTTACGTAACCGAGGAAATCTACGGCAGTCTTCCTCACGATGAGAGTGAGCCTTCCATTATGATCTCTGCATATCCCGAGTTCTCTTCTGAGCCTGAGTTTGCATTTGAGGAGGGTGAGATGAGCAAGATCATCGATGCTATCCGTGCTATCCGTACCCGCCGTGCAGAGATGAACGTTCCTCCCTCAAGAAAGGCAAAAGTAACTCTCGTTACCAAGTATCCCGAGACATTTGCCGAAGCAGAACCCTTCTTTACAAGAATGGCTTCCGCATCCGGACTCGAGATAGCAGACAGCTGTGAGAGCGACGGTAATGTTCAGATCGTTACCGATGCTGCTACTATTTATATTCCTCTTAGCGATATCGTTGATACCGATGCAGAGAGAGCACGTCTTGAAAAGGAAAAGACAAAGACCGAGGGTGAGATCAAGCGTCTTGAAGGTAAGCTTTCCAATGCCGGATTTATTGCTAAGGCGCCTGCAGAGGTTGTCGAGGGAGAAAAGGAAAAGCTTCTGAAGTACCGTGATACCCTTGCAGGAATTCTTGATGCACTGTCCAAACTTTAATTTTTTACAGCATACTGCAGAAAAAAAGAAAACAAGGACAAAAATTACAATAATGTACTTGAAAATTAAATAAAAACATTATATAATTATTTTGTATAAATGTATTCGAAAACGAATTATTTATTTTATATTATTTAACATATTGGAGGTATTTCAAAATGGGATACGGAAAAGGTGAAACTATTCGCGTTGGTATCATCGGTTGCGGTGGTATTGCAAACGGAAAGCACATGCCTAGCATCGCTAGACTTAAGAACATCGGCATTGAGATGGTTGCATTCTGTGATATCGTAGAGCAGAGAGCAATTGATGCTGCTAAGAAGTTCGGTACTCCTGATGCAAAGGTTTATACTGATTATAAGGAGCTCCTTGCAGATCCTACCATAGACGACGTACACGTATGTACTCCCAACCGTTCTCACAGCTTCATTACCGTTGATGCTCTTGAGGCAGGCAAGAACGTTATGTGCGAGAAGCCCATGGCTATGAACTATGAGGAAGCTAAGAAGATGCTTGACGCTAAGAACCGTACCGGTAAGTCTCTTACCATCGGTTATCAGAACCGCCAGACTCCTGAGCACCGTTACCTTCGCGACCAGGTTGAGAAGGGTAGATTCGGTGACATTTACTACGCAAAGGCTACTGCTATCCGTCGTCGTGCAGTTCCCACTTGGGGCGTGTTCATGAATGAGTATGAGCAGGGTGGCGGTCCCCTTATCGATATCGGTACTCACTCCCTTGACCTTACCCTCTGGATTCTTAACAACTACAAGCCCAAGTACTGTGTAGGTACTGTATACCACAAGCTTGCTGATCTTCCCGCTGACATGCGCGGTAACGCTTGGGGTAACTGGGAGCCTGAAGAGTTCACTGTTGAGGACTCTGCTTTCGGTTTCATCGTTATGGAGAACGGTGCTACTATTAACCTTGAGGCTTCTTGGGCACTTAACACCCTTGACGTTCGTGAGGCTACTCTCTCCTTCTGCGGTACCAAGGCAGGTGCTGACGAGATGAGCGGTATCCGTATCAACGGTGTTGAGGACGGTCGTCCTTACGTTAACAGAATCGAGATGAGCGGCGGCGGTGTTGCATTCAATGATGCTGTAGGCGATGAGGATGATTCTGTTCGCGAGCAGAGAGTTTGGTACAACTACCTTCGCGGTGAGGGTGAGCTCTTCGTTAAGCCCGAGCAGGCTATCGTTGTAACTCAGATCCTTGAGGGTATTTACGAGTCCGCTAAGAGCGGTACCGCATACTTCTTCAAAGACTAATTTCGTTAGTTAAACATTTAAAACCGGGAGTTGCCGAGTAGCCGTTATGGCAACGCGGCAACCCCTGTTTGCTTTTCGAATTTTATTAAAGAGGTATATATTATGAATTTGTGTATTGCACTCGCCAACCTTTTTGGCGACAAGACTCTTGACGAGACTCTCAAGCTCGTTAAAGGTCTTGGCTTTGATTTTGTAGAAATTGGCTGCGGCGGATACCCCGGCAAGAGCCTTTGCAACACTCAGGAGCTTCTCGCTGATGAGAAGAAGCTTGAGGAGTTCAAGGCTACCTTCGCAAAGAACGAGGTTCAGATCGCTGCTCTCGGTTGCCACGGTAACCCCGTACATCCTGACAAGGCTATTGCAAAGAGCTTTCACGATGATTTCATCGACGGTTGTCTTCTTGCTGAGAAGCTTGGTATCGACACTATCGTTTGCTTCTCCGGTTGTCCCGGCGGAAGCCCTGAGGATAAGACTCCCAACTGGGCAACCTGCCCTTGGCCCGAGGATTACCTCGCTATCCTTGATTACCAGTGGAATCAGGTTCTTATTCCTTACTGGAAGGAGACTGCTGCATTTGCAAAGGCTCACGGTGTAACCAAGATCGCATTTGAGATGCATCCCGGCTTCTGTGTATACAATGCAGAGACTCTTCTCAGACTCCGTGCAGCTGTTGGTGACAATATCGGCGCTAACTTCGATCCTTCTCACCTTATCTGGCAGGGTATGGATCCTGTTGCTGTTATTCGTGAGCTTGAGGGTGCTATCTATCACTTCCACGCAAAGGATACTAAGATCGACCATTACAACACTGCGAAGAACGGCGTTCTCGACACCAAGCACTACGGTGATGAGATCCATCGTTCTTGGGTATTCCGTGCTATCGGTTACGGTAATAACGAGTCTTACTGGCGTGACATTGTCAGCAACCTTCGTCTCGTAGGTTATGACAAGGTTATGAGTATCGAGCATGAGGACAGCCTTATGACCACTATGGAAGGTCTTGGCAAGGCTATTGATTTCCTTAAGCCCATACTTATGACTGAGCCTAAGCCCTCCGGCATGTCTTGGGCATAATAAATTGTAAATTACAGGTATAAATTCGGCGCATACGTTTCCATTTCGGTGACGTATGCGCCGTTTTTTATTAAATTTTATCTTCAATTGTGTCAATAATTTTTGAATTTTTTGAGTTTATTATATACAAATAAAGAAGCTTGTGATATAATATAAAATAAGTTATAATATAATTACCAGAAGAATAAACACTTACGGCGGCAATGTGCCGCAAACGATAAAGGACAGTATTATTTATGGAAACAACAGAAAAGAAGAAGTCCCATTTCGGTGATGGAAAGGGACGAGGCCGTCACAAGGACGGAAGAAATTTTAAGCAGAATAAGAATGCTCAGTCTCTGCGAGGAAAGGCTGAAAAAAGTTCTGATATAAAGCCAAAATCAGAAAAAAAGCAGACATTCGATACGGCGGAGAACAAGGTGCAGAAAAACCGTGGTTACAAACGTGACCGCCGTGACTTTACTGAGGATAATGATATAAGGTCATATCACAATGACTATACCCCACATTTCGATACTGATGATGTTGTTACCGGTTACGAAATTCAGGAGAATAAGAGATTTTCCAAAGCAGAGGAAAGTGGTATAGTAGTTGGCAGAAATGCCGTGAGAGAGCTTTTAAAATCAAATAGAGCGATAGATAAGCTTTTGGTCAGACGAGGCGACAGAGAGGGTTCTATCGTAGTTCTTGTAGCAGAAGCTGTAAGCCGTGGTATTCCTGTTGTTGAGGCAGATAAAAATAAGCTTGATGTACTTTCAGGTAACGCTCCTCACCAGGGTGTTATCGCTATGGCTGCCGAGAAGGAATATGTCTCTGTTGACGACATACTTAAGATAGCTAAAGACAGAGGGGAGACACCGCTGATAGCAATAGCAGACGGAATCGTTGATCCCTATAACTTGGGTGCACTTATCAGATGTGCCGAAGGCGCGGGTGCACACGGACTTATTATTCCAAAACGTCGTGCAGTCGGTCTTACCCCTGTGGTAAGCAAGGCATCCGCAGGTGCGGTTGAGCATCTTGCAATTGCTAAGGTTTCAAATATCTCAGCTACAGTTGAAGATCTTAAAAAGAAAGGTATTTGGACATATGCCGCTGAGGCTGACGGTGCCCCGTATTATGATACCGATTTTTCCGGTCCTGCCGCTATTATTTTTGGCAGTGAGGGTAACGGAATACAGGATAATGTAAAGAAAAAGTGCGATTTTATTGTTTCAATTCCCATGTATGGAAAGGTAAATTCGCTTAATGTGTCAACGGCCGCATCTGTGCTTCTGTGTGAAGCTGCACGTCGACACAGAACCAAGAAGTAAACTTACGATTGTTAAATATCTTTTGATGGAGGAAAACCGCGTTATCGCGGCGCTTAATCTAAATGAAAAAGAAAGATAACAGCAGAATGAAGGATAATTCTTATGATAAGAATGACGATATGTCTATTGATGAGCTTCTTCGAGGATTGTCAGAAGTAGGTTCTTCCGAGACTGCAGAATCTTCATCTGTTGTGGATAATGATCCCGAGATCGAGGCATTACTCAAAAAGTATATCTCTGAAGGCGAGGTATTCGAAACTGAAGATATTCCGGTAATGGATACTCCTGCTTATGATAACATTGATGCCGATGCCGAAACTGATGAATACAGTGATCTTGACGATTCTCCTGCTCCTGTGCGAAGCATGAGATTTAAAATTAAATCACATGTCAGAAACGGTGTAGAGCTTATCTGTAAGAGTATACCCGAGGAGTTGTCTCCCGAGGTGTCCGAACCTACAGTGATAGTCGATGAAACGGAGATTTCAGCAGCAGAGGAAACTCAGGTCGAAGAGTATGATATGCCTTCAAGTGAGTCTGCGGAGCCTGAGGTTTCTGAAGAGTTCATAGATGATGAGCTGACAGATTATGCAGAAGAAATCATTCCTGAGCCTGAGCAGATTGACGGAAATATTTCCTTTGATGAGCTTGAGATGACAGGTGATTTTTCCTTGGCTACCAATGAAGATGAAGTGACCGAGGAAGAAGAAATCATTGATTCTGAAGATGAAGAACTTGTTTTCGATGAAGCAGATGAAGCATATTCTGAAGAAGAGGAATATGCTTCGGACGTGATCGAAGAGGGGGCTCTTGAGGATACTGCTTTTGAAGAGGCGGAAACTGTTATAATAGATGATGAGCAGATTGTTGAGGCTGAGAATGTAGAAGAAGCTCAAGTTGTTGAAGAGGTTCAAGTACTTGAAGAGGCTGAAGGGACCGAAGAGGCAGATAGAGAGCTGACTACCGATGAGGCGATTGCTGAATATATAAAAATGCTCTCTTCCTCACAGGCTTCCGCTCCTATTGATGAACCTGCTGTCGAGGAGACACCTGCTACAGAAGAATATACCGGTGCAGGAATAGAGAGTAACATTCAGCGGGCGGAGAGCGACACATTTGATGAAACAGATATAAATCTGATGCTTGCTCTCGGCCTTGAAGATGAGCTTGCTAAAACCGTAGGTATAGATGCAGTTTCAAAGCTTTCGCAGCGTATGGAACGTAAGAGCGATGAAGCAAGACGAATTTCCGCTCCTTCCGCAGATGAGGTGAGATTTACTGAGTATGTACATTCCTCTCAGAACAGAGAGATCCAGGATGATTACAGAAAAGCATATTCCGGAATAATCTTTAAGATGATAGCAACCTTTATACTCGCGGTTGGACTTTTCCTGTTTGAGAATATTTCTCTTTTTGGAATTGAACTTTCCGGACCTTTCAATGTTTCTGTGTACCCTATAGTGTACTATATGGTAGAGCTTCAGCTTTTGCTCTTTGTAATTGCCGTAATGTACCGCAATTTCTTCCCCGGACTCGGTCGACTATTCTCACTTAGACCTACCCCGGACAGTTTGCTGTCTGCAGCAGGAATTGTGGCTTTGCTTTATACTATCGTGCTTTGTGTATTCAGAGTTTCAGACGGTGCTCATCTCATGGGATTTCCTGTAGCGCTTATTGCAGTGCTTACATCCTTCTATGAGTTCTTTAATCTTCGTAGAGAGATACTCAGTTTTAATATAGTTTCTGCTAAGAAGATGAAATATGCGCTTACCCTCAAATCCGAGGAGGATATGGTTGCTGAAAGAAGCGTATTCAGCGAGTATATCGACGAGTATTCAACTGTTGCGGATCTTGAAAAGGTTTCTTTTGTCGATGGATTTGTTTCTCGTAGCGAAAGAGAACCTTACTACGGTAATCGTGTAATAATAGGTATACTCATTCCTTTTGTTGCGGCGGCAATAATGATGATCATTTCTGTTGTTAAAGACGGAAGTTGGGTAAGTGCACTGTCAGGTTGCGTTTCAACCTTTATGTTCTGTGTTCCTGCAACTATCCTTTATGCGTACAGTGTTCCTTTCTACCGTGCAGAGAGAGCGGCGTACGTAAACGACGGTGCTATTATCGGCGAAGATGCACTTGACGAATTTGCATCTACCGCGATTATTGCATTTGATGATGATGAGGTATTTGACCGTTACGGTGTAAAGGTACGCAGTGTCAAGATGTACGGCGACAACCGTATAGACAAGGTTATCTATAATACTGCAAGTATTTTCAATGGTCTCGGCGGTCTCCTTGGTGATGTATTCAGAGTTGCTGCAGGTGAGCTTGGACATTCCGATAATGTGGAATATGAGGAAATTGCAGATTTTGGTATCAAATCAAAAGTTGACGGTGAGGTTTTCTATGCCGGCTCCCGTGAATATATTGAATCTCACGGAATTGTGATTCCCGAGGAAAAGGCAGAAATCGGTCTTTACGATGATGATAGTATCAGCGTGATGTATCTTGCTACCGAAAAGTCCGCAGCAGCAAAAATATATATCAGTTATGCACTTGAGCATGATTTTGATGATATAGCTACAGAACTTGACGGTGCAGGAATTTGTCTTGCAGTTAATTCAACAGACCCGAACATCACAGAAGAGATGCTTAAGAGTAAGATGCCTCAGAACCGATATCCTGTTAAGGTTATCAGAAGAAACGTTAAGAAGGCTGTTCCCGAGGAAGAGGCTCATGTTAACAGCGGAATAATAGCAAGAGGCGGTGCACGTTCACTCCTCACTTCTATACTCCTTTGTGACAAGGTTCGTCATGTTATCGGTACGAATACGGCAGTCAAGATAATATCCGCTCTTCTCGGTGCGATTATATCTTCTCTCATAATCATTACCGGAAACGGTTCAAATATGACATCGGTATTCTCCGGTCTTTATCAGCTTCTCTGGTATCTTCCAATGATGATAATCAGCAGAATGTATATTTAAATATATGAAAAATTGCCGTTTGCAAATCGCAAACGGCAATTTTGGCTTTTATAAATAAAATATATTGGTTTATGAGATGATGTAATCAGTTTTGTTATTAAATGATATCAGTCATATCGTCACGTGGGCACCTTCCCACTCGCTTACGATACGATCGGTAGAAAGCAGAGTAGTCTCTGAACCCGCATTTCTGACAAGCATCAAGGGCGGAGGTTCCGTTACGTAGAAGATCCTCTGCGGCGGTTAGACGTTTGGTTAGAATATATTCACCAATCGGGACTCCTGCGCTCTTCTTGAATATTCTATTTATCTGTGATGGACTGAGAAAAAACTTTTCACTGAGTGAGGCGAGGGAGAGATCTTCGGAAAGGTGTTCGCTTATGTACATTATCATTCTTTCCGCAGTGTAATGAGTACTTTCATCGGAATGCCTTTTTCCTATGAAAGCATTGTATATTCCCTCGAGCAGAATATAGAGATATGCAGAGATCCGTTTTTCTTGTGAACAGTCACTGTAAAGGCACATTCTGCTGAAAATATCTTTAGGAGTAAACTGTGGAAATTCGGTTGGAAAATATAAATTTTTCTTTCCTATATTACGGTCGGTAAAAGGAAATAAAAAGTGCTTTTCCAGATTATATGAAGAAAGTATATTTTCCGAAAAGTTGATGAAGAATCTTTCATAACCTTTTTCTGTATGAATTTTTATCTTGTGTCTTTCGCCGGGGCGCATTATCAGCAGATATCCGGGTTTCAGGGGATAAACACTGTCCTCGACGATATATTCTGCCTCTCCATCCACAAAACAGAAGACTTCGTACAGGTTATTATGAGAATGATATTTTGTGTCTCTTTGTGTAAGGTGGGATGTTATTCTGTGGGCGATCTCAATACCCTCATTCTTATATGAGTAAAGTGTTTGCATATAATATGTCCTTTGCAGTTAATATATATATTATAATACACAATGCTTTTATTTGCAATATATTGCGCTTGAAAATGCAATTGATTTATGTACATTCGTAAACTATAATGGAGTAAATGAAATTTTTAGAATCGGTTTGAAACCGCAGAAAGGAAAATACCATGGTATTAGGAGCACAGCTTTTTACAGTGCGTAAGTTCGCAACAAATCTTGAGGATTTCAGTGAAACACTGAAGAAGATAGCAGATATCGGTTATACTACCATTCAGGCATCCGGCGTATGTGCATACGAGCCCGAATGGCTTGACGAGCAGCTTAAGGCTAACGGCCTTCGCTGTGTTATCACTCACATTAACCCCGAGAAGATCAGAACCGAGACTGAAGCGGTTGTTGCCGATCACAAGAAGTTTGACTGTAAGTATATAGGTATCGGTATGATGCCCTACGCTCTCGAAGAAGAGGGAAGCTATGAGAAGTTTGTTGAGAATTTCCTTCAGCCTGCCAAGACTATCGCGGCAAACGGCGGATACCTTATGTATCACAACCACAACAATGAGTTTATGAAGAACAAGGAAGGCAAAACATATTTCCAGTGTCTCTCTGAGGATTTTGCACCGAACGAGCTTGGTTTTACTGTTGATACATATTGGGTTCAGGTTGGTGGAGGTAACCCCGCAGAGTGGATCAAGAAGTTCTCCGGACGTTGTCCCTGTATCCATCTCAAGGATCTTATTCCTTACGGCAGAGAGACAAGAATGGCTCCCGTTGGTGAGGGTAACCTTGATTTTGAATCTATTCTTCTCGCGGCAGAGGCTGCAGGTACTGACTATATGCTTGTTGAGCAGGATAATTGCTACGACGATGATCCTTTCGATTGTCTGAGAAGAAGCTATAACAATCTCAAGGCAATGGGCTGCAAGTAATTAAGAAGAATTACATCTGCATCCCCTTCGCACTAGAGAACCGAATAATATGAAGATACCGAGGTATTCATGTGGATACCTCGGTGTTTTGTTGTATATATGGAGAGTGAATATTTATGACATGTATGATGAAATATTTTTTGGATTGATAGTTGATATATTAAAAGTAGATTGATTTTAGATATGAGTTGTGGTAAAATTATATCATCAAGCATAAAGGACAAGGCACAGAGAGATGAAAAAATATATTCCTTTTCCCGCGTATCCCGACTCGGCCCCTCTTGATATATCATATATTTTCGAAGATGAGAAGCCTGCCGGTAAACACGGTTTTCTTAAGGTAAACGGTGACGAATTTTGTTTTGAAGATGGTACACCGGTGCGTTTTTGGGGTACTAATCTTAACGGCGGAGCAAACTTCCCTGAAAAGCCATACGCCGAAAAATTGGCAAAGCGTCTTGCTGCATACGGATGTAATATAGTAAGACTTCATCAGATGGATTCTGAATGGGCAACTCCCAATATTTATCAGTTTACCAAGGGCCGTCGTATGAAGGATACTACTACTTATGATCCGGAGTCCTTTGACAGACTAGATTATCTTATATATTGTCTTAAAAAAGAAGGTATATATGTATACCTTGACATGATGACATACAGAAAGTTTAAGGAGGCGGACGGGGTTCGCAACTCTGTTGCTCTCGGTGACAGAGCTGCTCCTTATTGTCTCTTTGACGAGAAGCTGATCGAGCTTCAAAAGGGATATATCCGTACTCTTTGGGAACACGAGAATCCCTACACCGGTCTTAAGTATAAAGACGATCCGGTTTTTGCTCTGACCGACGTGGTCAACGAGGTTTGCCTTTTCGGTTGCTTTGGCAGCCCCATTGCGGTTGAACCTTATGCATCCGAGTTCAGAGAAATGTTCAGAGAGTGGTGCAGTGTAAATGCTCCTGAGCTTGATGTTGACTCAGTCGACCTTAACGATCGCGGAGTTGAGCCCCTTGTTGAATACAAGATAGAAGTACAGGAAAAATACTACGGCGGAATGATAGATTATATGCGTGAGCTTGGTGTTAAGATTCCCTGTACCGGTCCTAACTTCTCATGGAAATACGTTCAGTGTAAGGCTGCTCAGCATATAGGTGATTTTGCCGATTCACATCTTAACGTTCGTTTTATGAACTGGGGGCCCGGTAAGCGTTACTCACGTGACTTGAGTCTTCACGAGCAGCCTGAGTGGGGCGCTATGCGCAATGCCAGAATGCGCCGCTTCGGCAAGCCCATGTTTACCTCGGAATGGGATCTTACATTCCCCAATATGTACCGTGCGGAGAGTTCTGTACTTATGGCAGCTCTCGGACAGCTTCAGAACTGGGCCGGTTATACCATCCATACTTATGCTTACACCTCTAATCTTGAGCATATGCATATTCTCGGTAAGGAGATAAGCGGAGACACAATCGGTAACGTCGGTTACAGAGAGGGTATTTTCTCTACCTGGAATGATCCTGCCAAATTCGGCCTTTTCTACCACGCGTCTCTCATTACCCGCCGCGGTGATGTTCGTCCTGCGAACAATAAGATAGTTGTAGGTGTGTCTGAGCTTGAACAGGATAATGATCAGGCACCCGGTGAGTCTATTTCTCTTCCTAAGAAGAAGGCCTTTATCGCCGCAACAGAGCTTTCTCAGATCGGTGTTGATTACTACGGTGAGTTTGAGAATACAGTACCTGATGATGTGCCTCTCGTTGACCTCAGTCTTGGAGAGATAACCTCTGACACAGGTGAAATGTACAGAAGCTGGGAGAAAAAATACGGTACCATCGATACCTCGATGACAAAGTGTGTATACGGACGCCTTGATTCTCAGGGAAAAATATCTCTCGAGGATATGGAGATCACCTGCAAAAACGATTATGCAGTAATCGCGGCAAGCTCCCTTAACAGTGAGCTTGGTATAGCAGATTCAGATTCTATCCTTATAACCACAGTCGGTCGTGCGGAGAATACCGACATGAAGATGTCGGTTGCGCCTGAGCAGACAGAAGAAGATCTTCCTCCGTTTATGCAGATGGATGATTTTGGTACCGCACCTATTATTTGTGAGGTTATTGAGGCTGAGATCAGAATAAAGAATCCAAGAAAGAACCTTATTATCTGGGCAGTAAATGCTGAGGGAGTATTCCTTGGCACAGTTCCCGTTAAGTATGAAGATGACGGCTGGTTTAGCTTCACCCTCGGCGAGAAATGTCCTACCGTTTATTACCTTATTCAGGCTGAATAAAGAATGGAGACTAGTTATGAATATTGAAGAATATGTAAATAGAGCTGAAAGCGGAAATCCCCTTGACGATATGGTGACTGACGGCGGTATGTGCGCTATATTCAGAAGTTTTACTTGTGTGGGAGACAGTCTCTCATCGGGAGAATTTGAGTCTTTAGATGAAAACGGAAACAAAAATTATCACGATATGTATGAGCATTCATGGATCTCACATATCGGAAGAAACTGTGGAAGTAAAGTATATAATTTCTCCTGCGGCGGTATGTCTGCAGAGGAATATCTTAAAGGCTACGCAGACTATCGCGGATTCTGGGATAAGAAATACTGTTCGGATGCATATTTTTTTGCACTTGGTGTAAATGATATTATTAATGATCACACACCTGTCGGTACAATTGACGATGTGGATCCGACTGATTACCGTAACAATAATCGGCATACATTTGCAGGACAGTACGCCGCAATTATAAGTCGCTATAAGGAGATACAACCCAGGGCTAAGATGTTTCTTGTGACGATGCCCAAGGATGATAAGACCGAAAGAGATGAACTAAAGAAAGAACACAGGGATCTTCTTGCGAAGCTTTGTGAGGTCTTTGACAACTGTTATCTGATAGATCTTTTTACCTACGCACCAAGATTTGACCTTGACTTCAGAAAGAAATTCTTCCTTGGCGGTCATATGAATCCTGCAGGATATCTTCTTTTCGCTAGAATGATCGAGACTTATGTTGATTATATCGTAAGAAGAAACCATGACGAGTTTATGGAAGTTGGTTTTATAGGTACTGATCTTCATTATAACAAGTGAATCCGATAGTTTCCTGCTTCCTTTTGCTTGACAGTGAAGACTGGGAAGACTATAATATATACAGTTACCATACATTACGGAAAGGAACAATATAAATGGGCGGAATATTCGGCGTTGTATCGAGAGAAGAATGTTCGCTTGATCTGTTTTTCGGAGTAGACTATCATTCTCACCTTGGTACTAAGAGAGGTGGAATGGTACTCTGCGAGGAGGGCAAATTTCAGCGTGCAATTCATAATATATCAAATTCACCCTTCAGAACCAAATTTGAGAGAGATATTGAGGAAATGAGCGGTACTATAGGTATAGGCTGTATTTCCGACACAGAACCCCAGCCTCTTATGGTTCGTGCACATTTCGGTAATTTTGCAATAACCACCGTTGGCAGAATCAATAATGTCGAGGAATTGGTAAAGGATCTGTTTGAGACAGGCAATGCTACATTTCTTGAAATGAGCAAGGGTGAGATAAATGCTACAGAGCTTGTGGCAACTCTTATTACCCGAGAAAAGGATATTCCCACGGGGATCAGAGCTGCGCAGGAGAAGATCGACGGTTCGATGTCTATGCTGGTAATGACTACCGAAGGAATCTATGCAGCAAGAGATCTTCATGGCAGAACTCCTCTTATGATCGGTAAGAAGGACGGTGCATTCTGTGCATCCTTTGAGTCATTTGCTTATATTAATCTGGGGTATATTGATTACAAGGAGCTTGGTCCCGGCGAGGTAGTATATATTACCCCTGACAGCTGTACGGATATCCTTCCTCCGGAAAAGAAGAAGAAGGTCTGTACATTTCTTTGGGTGTATTTCGGTTATCCCGCGTCCTGTTATGAGGGGGTAAACGTTGAGGATATGAGATACAGATGCGGAGCGGCAATGGCAAGAGCAGACAAGGAGAGATCTGATAGTATATCAGGTGTTCCCGACTCGGGTATAGCTCATGCCATCGGTTATGCGGCAGAGAGCGGTGTCCCATATTCACGGCCTCTTGTTAAGTATACTCCCACATGGCCAAGATCGTTCATGCCTCCTAAGCAGAGTAGCCGCGAGCTTATCGCAAAGATGAAGATAATTCCTATAGTTGATCTTATCAAGGATAAACGTCTTATGCTTATCGATGACTCTATTGTAAGAGGTACTCAGATGAAGGAAACTGCAGAGATACTCTATGCAGAGGGTGCAAAAGAGGTACATGTACGTCCCGCTTGTCCGCCTCTTCTTTTCGGATGCAAATATCTTAATTTCTCACGTTCAACATCCGACCTCGATCTTATTGCGCGCAGAGTTATTGCGGAGCGTGAGGGTGAAATCACTGATGAGATACTTGCTGAGTACTCTGATCCCGATTCATCTCGCTACAAGGAAATGGTAGAGGAGATTGGCAGACACCTTCACTTTACCTCTCTTGTATATAACAGACTTGACGATATGCTTGATTCTGTTGGAATAGACAAAGAGTGTCTGTGCACCTATTGTTGGAACGGAAAAGAATAAATAAAAATATCGGATATCCTGCCGGATATCCGATATTTTTTTGTTTTAATTATTTAAGTACTTTAAGGTAGTCAAGAATAGCGATTACTATACCGGCAAGAACATAAATGTCAATAAGTGAACCGATCAGTATGAAAATGATTCCGATGATGGGAAGGCCTGCGAGAACACCGATAAGTACTCCGCCGATTGCACCTACAACGAGGTAAATAATGATGTAGATTATGAGAGATGCGACATCCTTTGCTTTAAAGGAAAGGGGAAATAGTTTCTTGAGAATGTCCATGGTGATTTCCTTTCTTTGTTATTTGAAGGTCAATCCAAAAAGATTGGATTGGTCCATGCTTTTTTACCGTCTTTGTCGACAATGGAAATGCGAATGTAAGGATAACTATCATTTATTTTGAATTCAGCGTGAGTTATTCCTTTATCGTCAGATCTTACAACTCTTGTGGGATGCTTTGCGCAGTGGAGACGTATTAATGATACATCCGAGCACTCTACTACGACAGTGTTGCCGTCAACGTAAAAATCATATATCTCTGGACCGCAGGATGAGTAAAATTTACCGTTTTCAAGAGCGTTCAAAATATCTTTTACGTTGTTTTCTGCATTCACCATTACCCAACCGTTACAGTGATGCCACATTGGATGACCGTCATCAACGGCAACGCCGAATATCCTTTTGCCTTGGCCTAACAATTCGTCCCAATAACTTGCATCTTTATCCATATCGTTGTCAAAATGTGAGCCGCTGTTGTATATCTCGTAAGCAAAATATCCCCTGAAATTTTCAAAGGAACGAGCAGGAGTTCCGCTCCACTCGGGATGACAATAGAAAATAAGCTGATTATTAGCACGAAATTCATCAAGGAATTTCTGATGCTCTTCCGGCGTTTTCGTCTGCTGACAGATTATTTCATCCTGCTCATACGGATTTCCATTTTTCTTTTCCTGACCGAGACAAACGGTATGGTAATCCTCACATCCGGCATCGTTATCAAGACCGAATTCAAATCCCGGAACTATGGTAATGGGAACATCAGGAGCAAAGTTCTCGTAATTATATATATTATGATCGGTTACTGAAAGAAAATCATAACCGTGATCATAGTGATATCTGATAACTGCATCAGGGTCTCCACTTCCGTCAGAACGTGTGGTGTGGCAATGAAGTCCACCTTTGAGCATCTTTTTGTTTGGTTCAAAGGCCTGTTGACGTATTTTCATATTAACCTCCGTTTTGTCACCATACGGCGGTATAAAAGCCTGCTTAAATTCAAGTGTGTTTAATGTTTTATAACAAGACAAGCAAACTTTCACATAAATCATTACGAAGTTATATACTTGTCTTTTTAGATTACTACTGTTATTTTACATCTAATTTTATAATAATGCAAGTATATTTTTACAAAATATAAGACTATTCCGGGAATTACATTTTTTCTGCTAACGTCTTCTTCTTTTGCCATCTGCCGAGAAGAAAATATATCAGACTCGGTATTGCATATCCGTAAGGTGCAAGACCGTATCCGAGAACAAAACCGTAAAAGCCCATATTGAGAGCAATACCGAAAAGCCAGCTTAAGCCTATTCTCAGAACAACACCGTCAAGTATTGCAAGTACCATACCGAGACGGGCATTTCCGATGCCTTGAATAAAGGCACCGCTTCCACGCATTACGGCAAAAGCGGGGAACATCCAAAGTATTGCCATTATAAATGTACTCGACATATCGTGTACGAGTGTATCGTCTGAGAATAGCATAAACATCTGCTTGCCGAGAAGCACATATAAAATTAAGAAGAAAACTGTAAAGACGAAGGAAAAGATCCAAGCCTTGTAGACCACCTGTTTAGCTCTCTCTTTGTTACCGGCACCTATATTTTGGCTTATCATAGGCATAGCTGCGTACTGTATACCTTGGGATATCTTGTTGATAATATCGTCTATACGTACTCCTACACCAAAGGTAGCGGATGCTACAACTCCTACGTCATTTATGAGTGAGTTAACATATAGCATGGAAAGATTGATGAATCCGGACTGGATAGCCATAGGTGTACCGAGAGAAGCGATCATGCCGAGATATTTGCCGTTGATCCTGAAGCTTTCCTTTTTAAAGTCGAAGCCGAAGGATTCTTTCTTTTTATAAAGATACCAAATAGAGAAAGCAAATGACACCGCCTGCCCTATAATGGTAGCCCAAGCGGCACCTGCGACACCCCAGCCGAAAAGACCGGTAAAAAGCAAGTCAAGAATGAGATTTGTAATCGAAGCGATACCGATAAAGAGAAGAGGACGTTTAGCATCTCCCATGCCTCTGAGAACTGCGGATACCAGATTATAACCTGCGGTAAAGATCAGACCGCCGCTGCAAATTATCAGATAGTCCATTGACATTGAGTAAGACTCAGTGGGTATTTTCATAACGTCGAGAATTAATGTTCGACAGATAAGAAAGGCAGATGAGAGGATGACGGCAAGAATTACTACCGAAATAAAAAGAGTACCGATTATATCGTTCATTTCTTTTTTCTTTTTTGCTCCCAGTGCCTGAGACAGAAGTACTTGTCCCGCGTTTGAAAAACCGAGACAAACCATAGTAGCAAAGTTTACTATCTGGCTACTTTGGGAAACTGCGGACAGACCTGCCGTTCCTACAAACTTTCCAACTATAACCATATCTATAGTACTGTACAGTACCTGCAGTGCGTTTGATGCCATGAACGGAAGAGCAAAGAAAAAAAGCTGACGTATTATATTACCTTGTGTAAAATCTTTAGATAGACTTTTGTTTGCCAAATTGTTTAACCTTCTTTCGATACATGATTACAATGATATAAGTATATCACGAAGGAAACATTTTGTCAAAGAAGAGTGGGACAATAATTATACTTGCTTTTTGCTTGTGTGAATATTATAATGAATATATAACAAAAGATTTCTATCATCGGAGGAATTTTTCTTTGAAGTATGATTTTACTACCGTTATGGATAGGTCAGGAAAGGATGCCCTGGCAATAGACGGTCTTGGCTCAGGTTGGGCACCTGATATGCCCAGGGAGGACTTTGACGTTATACCGATGTGGGTAGCTGATATGAATTTTCCTACTGTTTCTACAGTTACCGAAGCGATAATCAAAAGAGCGTCTCACCCTGCATTTGGTTATTATGACCCGTCACCGGATTATTTTGACAGTATTATCCGTTGGCAAGAGGAAAGAAACGGTACAAAAGATCTTCTTCCGGAACATATAGGATACGAGAACGGTGTTCTCGGCGGTCTCCTTTCTGCCATAGCAACATTTTGTTCACGTGGTGATAAAATTTTGCTTCACGGTCCCACCTATCTTGGATTTACTTATTCTCTTGATAACGCAGGATATAAAATAATTACAAGTCCTCTGTATATCGACAGTGACGGAGTGTGGCGAATTGACTTTGACGACATGGAGAAGAAGATAGTAGATAACGGTATTCATGCGGCAGTATTCTGTTCGCCTCACAACCCCACCGGACGTGTGTGGGAAAGATGGGAAATAGAACGGGTGATGGATATTTATCGCCGTCATGACGTCTTCGTTGTATCTGATGAGATATGGTCAGATATTATCCTCCGAGGTAACAAGCATATTCCTACACAATCGGTTTCGGATGATGCAAGAAACAGAACAGTTGCACTTTATGCTCCCTCGAAAACCTTTAATCTCGCGGGACTTATAGGTGCGTATCATATAATTTACAACAAGCGTATTAAATCCAGAGTGGATAAGGAAGCCTCACTTTCCCACTATAATTCCATGAACGTGCTTTCAATGCACGCTCTGATAGGAGCTTACAGCAAGGAGGGACAAGAGTGGGTTGACGAGCTTTGCGAGACTATTACAGAAAATATAGAATTTGCTTATAAATATATTAAGGATAATTTCAGTAAAATAAATGTGTCAAAGCCTGAGGGTACATATATGTTATTCCTCGACTGCAGAGAATGGCTTGAGTGGAAGGGAATGACCATTGATGGGCTGCTGAAACGTGGATGGGATGTAGGTGTCGCCTGGCAGGACGGACGTCAGCACGGTGGAGATATGCATATCAGACTTAATTTAGCACTCCCCATGTCAAGACTCAGAGAGGCATTTTACAGAATGACAAAATATGTTTTTATATGAGTGACGAGATGAAATACATTCTTATAACCGGTGGTACCGGAGGAATGGGTGCTGCCGTTGCTTTGCGTTTCAGAGATGACGGTTATAACGTTATCGTTCTTGATAGGAATGAAGGATATGAAGACGGAATCAGGTATATTCGCTGTGATGTTACCGATGAAGAAAGTGTATTGCGAGCTTTTTCTGAGGTAAGAGGGATCACCGACAATCTGTATGCGATCCTTCATTTTGCAGGCATATATATGCTTGATTCTCTTGTGGAGATGGAGAGGGGAGAGTTCGAGAAAATATTCAAGGTGAATCTTTTCGGAGTTTACCTTGTAAACCGCACTTTTATCTCTCTTCTTAGCAAAGGAAGCAAAATACTGATAACTACAAGTGAGCTTGCTCCGCTTGATCCTCTCCCTTTTACAGGGGTATATGCGGTATCTAAGGCGGCACTTGATAAATACGCGTATTCACTGAGAATGGAGCTTCAGCTTCTGGGAATATCCGTATCCGTTCTTCGGGCGGGGGCGGTTGATACCGGGATGATCGGCGTGTCTACCGATGCTCTTGATGAGTTCTGTAAAAATACCGGACTTTATTCCTGCAATGCCGCAAGATTCAAAAAGATAGTTGACGGCGTGGAAGCTCGACGTATCTCACCGAGAAAAATAGCCGAAAAGGTCAGGAAAATTTTCGACAAAAGAAAACCTGCCTTTGCATATTCCATAAACCGTAACCCGCTTTTGTTGATCCTTTCAGCTTTGCCAAAGCGACTGCAATTCTTTATAATAAAACAAATACTTAAATAAAAGGTATAGACGAACAATATGAGCAGTTTTGAAAATCTCAGAATAGTAGATAATTTTTATCAGACATCACTTTTCTTTCCTATGCCGACCGTGCTTATAAGTACTCTTTGTGAGGACGGAAGTACAAATCTCGGCCCCTACTCCTTGGTACAGCCATATTACGTTGCAGGGAAGGATTACTATGCAATGCTCCTTTGCTGCCGTAATTCATCGAACACCGCTCAGAATATTCTGAGAAACGGCAAATGTGCTCTGAATTTTATAGACGATTCCCCAAAAACCTTTAAGGAGTCGGTCAAGCTGTCTTGGCCCGGGGATAAACCGTCGGAAAAAATGCCGAAATGCAAGTTTAATCTGGAAAAAAGCCTGATAGAAGAGGAATCTCCTGAGGATATCCGTCCTATGGTAATGACAGATGCCATTGAGGTAATAGAGTGTACCTGGATGCGTGAACTTGACGGAGCAGACAGGGATCTTCCGGGTGAGATTAACGGTTACGAAGGACCGTATCACGATTTTAACGGGATAACAAGTAAGTTTGGTGCTCATTTTATTTTGCGGGTAGACAAGATCCTAATGAAGAAAAAGTACCGTGATGCAATTATAAACGGAGTAAAGGCAGGGGATTTTCCTCCTCTCCCCGTAGATTACGGCTACAGAGACTCAAAGAATTTCTGGTTTCACAGAAAGAGAAGAATGCGTGCGGAGCTGCTTCAAATGAGAAAGGCTTCTATCCATTCTGTAAGATATGCGGCAGACAGAGTTGATGATAAAATAAAATTCACCGATGAGGCACTTGAAACCGTGCTTGCGGTACCCAGGGTTTTTCTTCCTCTCGTTCTCCGCGGATGTGTTGACTGGGCAAGGGAAAATAACGTCGAACTCATAACCAAGGAACACATGACTATAATAAACGATAAACGTTCAAAAGAGAAAAACAAGAAATAAAGGAGTTCTATGGAGCTTATACTGGCAACTTCCGATCATATATCTCGCGTCACAGAGATATATGATGAGGTAAAAAAGGGTGAATACTGCGTTTGGAACGAGTTATATCCTACCCGTAGTGATGCAGAAAATGACGAGGCCGCCGGGTGCCTCTACGTACTGAAGGATAACGAAGAGATAATTGGCTGTGCTTCGGTTGAACCGGTAGCCGAGGATGATGATCTGCCTTTTTGGCAAATAAATGACGGTACCCACAGGGAAATATCCAGGATAGCAATATCTCCCTCCCATCAGGGAAAGGGGTATGCCTCGAAAATGGTATCAATACTTATAGATAAACTATCGTCTCAGGGTGTTTCTTCGGTTCATTTGCTGGCGGCGAAATCGAATCCCCCTGCAGTGAATACCTACAGATCACTGGGATTTGAATTTATCGGCGAAACCTACAGATACGGACATGATTATTACGTCTGTGAGAAAATTCTTTGATATATACAGACGTTTATATAATTAAATTTTTGAATTTTATTTTTTAAGCAGGTATTTCTGCGTAGGAGGTAATATGTTTTACGTACATGGCGGAAAATTGGTTTTTGAGACTAGTGATACAGCTGAAAGCGTTAGATGGTTTGCAGACGGACTTCCAACAGCATCCCCGAAAAAACACGATTTCTTTAGACTTTTTCTTGACAATGGAATGGAACGTGAGATAGCGGTATTTTCAAGTCAGCAAAAGGGAAGAGTTATCGGTAAGGATGATGACATCGTTATTACATATGATTCACTGACGGATGAATTCGGTCGTCAGTATGATATCAAGCTTAATATCTATATGAAGACCGTAGGAGAAACAATGGAATATTACGCGGAAGTGGAAAATAATTCCGATGTCCGCGTGAATGAGGTGTCCTGCCCATTTGTTGATCTTGAGGCTATTGCAAACGATAATTTTAAAGAAGATATTTTGTATCTTCCGTTTGGCCTCGGTCTTAAATATAAAGATCCTATGAGCTTTGTAAAAGGCGGTCACACAGAGTACGTAACTGCGGATTATGATCACGTGTGGACTCACCTTGCTTATCCTTTTCCTATGAGTATGGCATGGTACGGTGTTGAGAGTAACGGCCATTTCTTGTACGTGGGTCGTCATGATGAGGATTTCAGAACCGTCAACCTTTCTCTCGGAGGTGCACCAAGAAAGCAGAAGGATGAGCTCGTGTTCAATATTGCCCAGTTCCCGGTAGCAGAGAAGGGCGAGAAGATAACCTGCGGTAAGGGTGTTATCTCTCTCATTGAGGGTAACTGGAAGAAAGGTGCGGATATATACAGAGCTTGGGCAGACAGCTGGTACAGACCGGTAAAGCCGATAGAATGGATCAAGGACTCTCCCGGCTGGCAGAGAATAATACTTAAGCATCAGTTTGGCCGTATATACTTTAAGTACACCGATCTTGTGAAGATATATGAAAACGGCAGAAAGGTAGGCCTTGATACCCTGCTTGTGTTCGGATGGTGGAAGGGATGCTTTGACAACGGTTATCCCGTGTACGAGCCTGACGATGATCTTGGCGGAGCAGAAGAATTAAAGAAGGCTATTCAGACTATCCGCGAAATGGGTGGTCATGTTATCCTTTACAACAATGGTGTTCTTATTGACGTTACCGGCGATTATTATAAGACCGAAGGTCATAAGGTATCAAAGAAGAATATTGAGGGTGTCGAATACCGTGAGTACTATATGTTCGGTGACCACGGTTCCATGCTCAGAACTCACGGTCACAAGTCCTTTACTGCGGCATGTCACGCAACTGACAGCTGGAAAAACAAGCTCATAGAGAATGCAAAGGTCAAGCTTTCCTTTGATCCTGATGCAATTTTCTACGATCAGATCGGAGGACACGATCCTCATCTGTGCTTTGATAAGAGTCATCACCACGGTCCCAGAGCTGACCTGGATGCTTATTTCAAACTGAGAAACGTCAAGGCTATCAGAGACATCCTTCCTGAGGGAAAGGGTATGGGTACCGAAAATGCGACAGACTGCTATTCACAGCATTTTGATTTTATTCACGGTCTGCTTAATGCCGACTGGGATACCGGTAATTTCACTGCTCTTTACAGATACACATTCCCGGAAACTGTGATTTCAAACCGCTTCTGTCACGATGAGAGAGATGATTTTAAGGTTCAGCTGAATATGGCTTTCGTATACGGCCTCAGATACGACGTTTCCATATATCGCGGCCGACTCATCGATATTTCAGGTCAACCGGAATACGGTAAGCATCTAAAATACTTGCTTGACATAAAGGAAGAGTACAGAGAGTTCTTCTACGACGGTAAATACGCAGGTACCTATGACGAAGCACAGAAGGCTGATACAGTTATAGCCAATGTTTTTGAAAGTCCCGACGGAAAACAGCTTGTAGTCATCTGGAACCCTGAGAAGACTACCGAGACTGTTACCGTATGTGGTGAGAGTTACACCCTTGGCGAGAATGAATTTAAAATTATAAATTTGTAATATCTTACTGAAATGGAGAGAAAAATGAAAAATGTTATTCTCCTCGGCGATTCTATAAGACAGCAGTACTGTGAACGTGTAAAAGAATTACTTAAGGATATTTGTGATGTGAGATTTCCTGAGGACAACTGCGCTTATACATTAAAAACAGTATGGAATGTTCGTAACTGGGTAAATGAGACGGGATTTGAGAAGGTTGACCTTATACATTATAATAACGGTATATGGGACCATCATCGTACTCTTGCTGATGCGGCTCCTCTTTCTACTCCCGAACAGTACCTGTATCTTAACAGACGTTTACATGATCATATGACAACCTATACCGATAAACTTATCTGGGCTACCACCACTCCTGCAGGTCTTGGATATAACCCAAATAAGCCAAACAGTCTTTGCTATCTTTCGAGAGATGAATGGAATAAGGAGATCGCTCTCTATAATAATATTCTTGCAGGTTATCTCACCTCAAAGGGAGTGTGGATAACTGATCTTAACGCAGTTATCGGAGCAGATCTTGATAACATTTGCGATGATGGTATTCATCTGTCAGATAAGGGCACGGAGCTTGCTGCACAGGCTGTTGCCGAAAATATAAGAAAATGTCTTGCTGAATAAAAAAACACAAAAATGCTTTACCCTGAAAAACAGGGTAAAGCATTTTTGGTTTGAAGGTTAAAAAGGTAAAAATAAAACAGTGACGGTATATTGTAATTTAAAGCCAAAATATGTATAATAAAAATAAATATAAACGTACTTAACTGTGGCGTTTTATTCTATAAAAACTGAGGATTTGATATGAATAAAAAGTTTGTAGTATTCTTTACTGTGGCGTTACTTTACCTTATTGGTTTTATGCTCAGTGGGTGTGATAGCGGCGATGTCAGGATTGTTGATGACGATGTCACTGAAGATGTTGAGGTGACGGGAAATAATAAGACACCGGATGTTATTCTCGAAGTATTGAATATGACAGAGAGAATCTCGGTAACATGTAAAAGTTATTACCCTGATTCTTCCGTGCTTTTGGAAAAGCTAATGAATATCAAGTACGGTATGGAAAACGGTATACTTACCGAGAAAACTCTTTTGTCAGAAATCGAAAGTGTAAGACGGGAGCTGGAGCAGCTCGGTTATTACTACGACTATGAGGGTAATGCTTTCATTACAGCTGAGGATGGTGCTGTTTACGGCGCAAGTTCAGTAAATGACTGGGCTATCGGTGGTGGAAAAAAATATCCTCAAACAGGTAACACTCTCGGTGTTTATCTTATTATGGAGGATAATGATTTTTATCATTATGTAAGTATTGCTAAGACGGGGGATATCCTTTACATTTTACCTAATGTAGAGATAGACTTATCAGATCTTAAGATAACCAATTATCCTGATCTTGTTATTCCGGATGGGGTCACCATTGCTTCAGGCAGAGGATATAACAATTGGGGAGGCGGTGTGCTCAAATTTTCAACGGAAGCTGCCAAAATATTTGAGGTATCTTCAAATGTACGTATAACAGGTGTTATTATTGAAGGACCGGATGCTACCACACACGATGGGATAGATAATTACACCGAGTCTAACGGTATTGAACTTAACGGTACCGGTATAGAGATAGATAACTGTGAAATTTCCGGGTTTACCGGTGCCGGAATTATTGTATCGGATGGGGATGCATATATACACGACTGTTACATACATCATATAAGAGGAAATAATGCCGGTAACGGAATTCTTGTGTCGGGTGGTAGCGTCAAAGTTGAGAACAGTTTGTTCTCAAACTGCAGAAATGGTGTGGCTGTGAGGGAAAATGCTTTTCTTGAAGCAACAAATAATATTGAAGTCGGTAACTCTATTGAATCGATGTTCCGCGTTGCGGCAGGTGCGTCTGCGATTATTAAGAATAATACCGTTCTCGGATATACTCAGCCGATATTCCTTGAGGGGGTCCCTCGAGAATACACTGTAGAAAATAATCTCTTTTCTCTTAATGAACATCAGTACAGTATAGAAGCATTTTACGGTAAAGGTGAAGAGTACGATGCTGTTAAGGCGTTAGCTTCATTTACAAATAATGTGTTTAATATAAAAGAACCGTATCTTATGACATTGGGAGAAGAAGATTCCGAAACAAAACTGATAAATATTCAGGTTGAGGTATACCCCGCAGAAACGGTTGATTACGGATATGACTATATTCCGGAAATAGTTACGGTCGGAGGTCTCGGCGACCATGATAAAGTCATGGAGAAAATAAACGGCTTTGCAGAAAACATAAATAAAGGCGAAAGCGAAACGGCAAGGTCATTTTTGGATGATGCGATAGCGGAGCTTGGATGTTTCTCTGAATATTATAAACAGAACGGTGTGTTTTCACAGGATATTGACGGTGTTAAATACGGTGCATATCTCGAGGAGGGAATGGATCCCATCGGTGGTGGGGTAGGGTACAGTGAAATATTCACAACAGGTGACTACGTGGTCGATACTTTTGAGGAGCTGTTAGACGCTGCAAAAAAAGCAAAAAGCGGAGAAGTTATCTTTGTTGAGGGTCACGCAAATATAGACGTTACGTCCGCAAATACCATTTCTATTGCAAAAGGTGTAACTCTTGCTTCAAATCGCGGTTATATAGATGAAAATGGCAACTGTAGTACAGGTGCTGTTCTTTGGAGTATAGCTGCCTGTGGATCGGGTATTATCACAGCCGGGGATGATTCACGTGTTACGGGACTTGTAGTTAACGGTAGAAATCCATACACTCATATTGAACATCATGCAAGAAGCCATGGAGGAGGGAAACACGGTATTGAGAGTTCGTACTATAATTTACCGAGACAGTACGGAATATCTGCGGGAAATAACGTGCGAATAGACAATTGTGAAGTGTTCGGATTTGGTAGTACGGGTATAAATGTTCCCGGTGGAATCAAAGGGGTAAGAATAGATCACTGTTATATACACCATAATCAAGCTAAAGGTCTGGGTTATGGTATATGCCATCAAAATGGAGCTGAATCTATCGTAGAGTACTGTCTGTTTAATTATAACAGGCATTCTGTTGCTGCCACCGGAGCTCCGGTTACCGGTTATATTGCAAGGTATAATATAGAAATGGGTAATTGTTTGATGTACCCATTTGATATACACGGAGGAGAAGATCGCGGTGATGGAACTAATATAGCCGGAACATATTGTGAGATGTATAACAATACCATTCTTACTGAAAAAACACCATATTGGCTCAGAGGTGTTCCTGAGGATTATCAGGTGTTCCACCATAATATTTGTATCGGAAAATACGAGTCATATGAAATAGATCATCTTGTTAACGAAAAAGCTACCATGTACGACAATATCTTTGCGGGTATTCTTGTAGAATAACAGCGCAAAGAATGAAAAAAAGCAAATCCCAAAGCCTCTGCTTTGGGATTTGATTTTTATAGTTAATAGACAAGATTCAATTATAAAGTCCTGATTTTTTACTGCAGAAGAATAGGATAAAAATCCTGTGAAGCAAGTGAAAAGGTGAATTTGCATATGATGTCGTAAATACCCTCGTCAGAAATGGTATCACCAAATTTTTCTTCTCTCAGAAAGGCAAAAATCACCTGTAACAAGGTGGCAAAATCAACGAGATTACACTCATAACAGGTTCTTTCGTATATTGAGTCGATAGTATCCTTTGCCTCGGGACGAATATCAAGCTCGGTGGGATCAAAGAGCAGATAGATAAAGTCTATCTGTCTGTTTTCCAGTTCTCCCTTGAGTATTCCTGTTGCGATGCCTAAAAGATGGCAGATCATTTGCTTTAAGTCAAAATGCTCCAGTACCTCTCCGTCTGCATGGAATACAGCTTCCATGTAGCCATTATCTGAGCTCGGTGACATTTCGATCATCAGATTTTCCGGCATATATGTGTTGATATAATTATATAGCTTCTCATAGGCTATGCTGACTGATGAGTTCTTTACGGTATAAGGCTCGTGACATTTCGCCTCGACAAATACGTAACGGTATTCCTCGTCATAGAAACCGTCGATAGTTGTTGTTCCACCCACGGTAGTATAAAGCATTTTCTCATAGTGGAAATCTTCCTTGTGACGGGAGAGCATATAAATCATTCTGCCGGATGATCCGTATGATGCCATTTCGGGCGGACATCCGTTTTTCTCGGAAAGCTTGCCTCCTTTTCCTGCTTCGTATTCCTTGAGTGCTGACGGGAGCATCGAGCTTTTAAACTCTTTCCACTCACTATTTGTCATATATGTATCTATTTTTTTGTCACCGATAAGGTATCCACCCTCGGTAGTCTTTGCTTCTGCTAATTTGATAGCCAGATCAAGTTCTCTTGTTATGTTCATAGCATACCTCTGCTTGCGTGGTTTATATAAAATCTTTAGATACTTATAAACTTAATTATACCATAAAAAAAGTAAAAACCGCAATCCCTTTATAAAGAATTACGTTCAGACAGAGGTTGATAATTTGTTTGATAGTCCAATATTTACGTACCCCTTGATTCGGTGACGAAAGCGAAGAGTAATACAGCGATGAGTAAGGCGTTAGGGTAACCGAATAATAAAGAAGACCGCTTCGAGCAATCGAGGCGGTCTTAACTTGTATGAGTTAAATTGCATCACTATTGTAATTATTGAGTTGATTTTTGGCATCCCTATACATTAGCTGAACACTTGTCATATTCGATGTGTGTATATAGGCAAGTCGAAGTATAGAAATCACAAAAATAAAATCCGTTGGGTACAAAGCACAGTATTCTTTCTTGAATCCATCCTGTTGAATCCTTTCAACTTCATCGAGCAATCCTACGTGTCGCAACTTTATGGCAGCATCGCTAATGGCATCCTCTGTCAATAAAGTGACTTTTGAAAGCATTTGAGGTGAAAAGGATGTTGCGTTTTCTCCCTCTGAAATTAATTTTTCATAAATAGTTTTCAAAACCTTACGTGCATTTTTATCTCCTAAGACAGATAATAGTTCTCCCGCTTTATCAAGATCAAAAAGCAAGGCAGAATCCGGGCCACCATAACTGCGATCGATGAAAGAAAATGCATCGGAAAGAAAAACAGAACTGTGTTCAGGTTCACCTTCATCTATAATGTAAGCGCATTTTGGTAGTGGAAAGTCAAATTCTTTTTTTAATGCTTCAATCCGTTTATTGAGTGTTTCGCTAGGTAAAACGTTTTTCTCACTATGGTAAAACGTAAACTGAGCTTTAACAAAGAGAGAAATAAGAGCATCATAGCAAAGATTTGAAAGTTCAGATAACTTAATTCCCTTTAGTGCGTTTGGCGTTTCTTCAAAAAGCGAATTGATGTCAACTCCAAGTACTTTTGCTAAGTCCCGTAAGATAGAAATATCAGGATTAGAAATCTCGTTTTCCCATTTTGATACCGACTGAGCCGTCACACTGAGTCGTTCCGCTAACTGTTCCTGTGTATATCCGCAAAGCTTGCGATAATATGCGATGTTTTGATTTAAATACATAGATTCAACCTCCTCTTCATCTTGTGTATAGTATATCATATCAAAAAACGACTATAAAGATAGCGTTTGGATAACAGAAATAAAATTCGCACAACTTGTGGTTGATTTTGACTCTTGTTAAAAGCAGGGGATGTTATTGATGAGTGAAATAACAAATTGAAAAGCATAATTTGAAAAAGACAGGTTCCCACGACCTACGTCGCTCCTGTGCCTCGGCGTTGCTGGAGAAGGGCGTATCCATGAAGCAGATTCAGGAATGGCTCGGGCATAGCGATATGAGCACCACCGCCAACATCTATAGCCACCTCGATGCCGTCAGCAAAGCAGACACCGGCGCCGCGATGAGTAAAGCATTGAGATAAGGAAGGAATAGCGAAAGGGGTGACCAAATCGAGTACCCCTTTGATAATTTCAAACTGTTCGAAAAATTGGGATTTGACTATAAGACCTCTTTCCCTTTCGCAATAAAATAAACTTCTTGCATTACCGCAATGGTTGCAAACACACATATTGTAGTAACGCTATAAGCTGTTTCGACAAAAGTTATCGACAACGGCAAAAGGAACAAAGCCAATCCCGTTGTTTTATTTAACACGCTATGTATTGATATTAGTTTTTTCTTGTAAATAAAAACTAACGCAATATTAAATATCTTAATCAACGCAATAATGATAATCCACACCCATAGCCACACAGGTATGTACATTAGGGGGCTTATCTTTCCCCAACCTACGAACATAAATACAAAGTCAGCAACTGTATCAAGTCTTGCTCCAAATTTACTAACCGCTCCGGCCTTTCTTGCTATCGTTCCATCAATCATATCGGTAAGTCCACAAAAAAGATAGAGTATGTAAAACCATACCGATGATATAGGAATGAACAGAAGAGGTAAACTAAATACAACTCTACTCCCTGTAATGATGTTTGCAATATATCTCTTCATAAACTTGAATTTATCTAATTTTTCCAAACGATAAATCTGCTTATCGTCCAATTCTGCCCCCCCGTTCTTATAGTCATATTCCATTTTACGATAGAACTCCACAGTTGTAATTGAAGCAGGTATCTCTATTCTTTTTGCTTTCAAAAAGAATTCATCTTGTTCGAGCGTATGTATAATCTGTTTTCCTATTCCATTTCCTTGATATTCGGGCAACACAAAAATTGTCAAAAGAATACTTTCAGGTGTACCTCACCAATATCCGGCAATTGCACCATACCCAACGATTATTGATTTATCGCAAACAACGTACATTTGTCCTTCTTTGGCACGTTCAATCAATACTCCTGCTGAATGCGAAGTAATGTTACCATTTATATACTCAGAAGAATAGTCTTTGCTATTACTTACCCTCAAGGTTTCGGTAACAGGTTGTGCCACTTCTGGGGCATCTTCTTGCTTGAATAATCTTATTTTTATATTGATACACCTGTAAATTCTTATTGATCAAACTGTTTACAAAACAAAATTAAGACCGCAATTCGTGAGAATTGCGGTCTGTTTGGCGCAGAGAGAGGGATTCGAACCCTAGGTGCATTTCTGTACACGACATTTCGAGCAAATGGCATGGTGTCCCGTTTCGTCCCGCATCGTCCCTGAAAAACGCGGATTTTCGGGGATTTTTGCGGGATTGTACGCAGTTTGTGAGAATTTGCGGGAAAACTGCGGGATGGAGGGGTTGTGCGTAATGCAGCGTTTTTACTCTATCCGCTTTTTCAGTTCACATGATTGTAACCTGTTGTTCCTGAAAATTAACAGTTTTGCTTTAGAGTGTTGAATGCGTCTAAAATTTCTTTTGCTTCTATTAGAATGTCATTATTGGAATATCTTCAGTTCCACTCCTCCATCAGGAGGAAATCACGGAGGTTCCGGTGCTTGATGCCGTTGCGGCTCATATCAAACTCATCCAGAGAAACGACATACTTGGGGAAGTTATCCTGGATGCTGTCATACGCTCCAAACTCACGGGCAATTGTTTCTTCCGCTGCCAGCAGATAAGCAACCTGAACATACAGCTTCTCTCCCCGATTCTCGCATACGAAGTCAATCTCAAGGTCTCCGGTTTTGCCAACAGTAACCTTATAACCTCTGCGCATCAGTTCCAGATAAACGATATTCTCAAGAATAAGGTTGATGTCTCGTGTGTTGCCTCCGTAAACAGCTTCCCGGATGCCGTGATCCGCAATGTAATATTTCTCATTCGATGCAAGAATCTGTTTGCCCTGCAAATCCTCACGCTTCACCTGATAGAACAGATAGGCATCACAGCAATATTTGATGTAGTTCAGGATAGTCTCCGGTGCTACGGCACGCTGTTCACTTTTCAGAAACTTTGCAAGAGAGGTTGCGGAGAAGGTATTGCCCACATTTGCCATAACATAGGCGATTATACGCTCAAGCAAATCTACATCTCTGATTTTGTTTCGCTTCATAATATCCTTCAGCTGAACGGAATTGAAGAGATCATGGAGGTATTGCTTTGCCGGAGCATCTGCATATCGGATGTTCGCAAGGTAAGGCATACCGCCGGATAAAAGGTATTGCTGAAAACATTTCTGAACCGGCTCGTCCGGTGCAACCCCGCGATACAGCTTCATAAACTCCGCAAAGGAAAAGGGGTATATCACAAACTCGACATAGCGTCCCCCCAGATAGGTTGCAAGCTCCCCGGACAGCAGCTTGGCATTTGAACCGGTGATATAAATGTCACAGTCCAGCGAAATACGGAAGGAGTTGACACATTTCTCCCAATCCCTGACCTCCTGAATCTCATCGAAGAACAGATATACCTTGCCTTCTATGCCGGCAGCTCTCTTCGTGATCTCATCATGCAGTGCCTTAGCGGTTTGCAGATGGGAATAGTTCATATCCTCAAAATTGATGGAGATAAACTGAGCGGGGCTGATGCCGGATTCCGTAAGTTCCTGCTTGATCAGTTCCAGCATAACTGACTTTCCGCAGCGGCGAATACCGGTCATGACCTTTATAAGATCCGATCCGATGAAAGGACGAATACGGCTCATATACATTTCGCGTTTAATCATAATTTTTTAGTCCCCCTTTCTCGTGGCTGAGTATAGTATAATCCATTTATAACTGAAATACAATGATCGAATTGTAAATTTATCAGTTATAACTGATAAAATCCGTAATTCATCCTAAATTGACAGATATACCTTGCAGAATTACGGAATTGCTCCGGCTGTTTTCAATGATTGACATTCTTCAGCGATTGGTATATAATAGTTCAAAACTTCGACAAATCAGTCATCCGGCAGGAGGAGACACCAAATACGATGCCGTCAGCGTGTTTATCGCAACAGGTTCATCGCACTTCCGCTGGCACTGATCGGGACATTTGTAATGAACTTTGGGTTGAAACGAAAGGAAAAAGCAAGATATGAATTTTGAATCGGTACAGTTCAGAGATAAGTTCGGGCGGGAAGTTCTCCTGCGGAAAGCAGAAACGGAGGATGCGGACGCTTTGATCGAATATCTCAGAATAACATCGGCGGAAACCCCGTATCTGATCCGGGAACCGGACGAAATTACCATAACTCCCGAACAGGAAAAAGCGTTTATCGAACGCAAAGCGGAGGACGAACGGGAACTGATGCTTGTCGCTTTCATTGACGGGAAACACATCGGAAACTGTTCGCTGATGAGCATTGCACCGTACAGAAGATATGCCCATCGCTGCGGGATCGCCATTGCACTGTATCAGGAATACTGCGGCTGCGGAATCGGCAGGAAAATGATGCAGGCAGTTCTTGAAGCGGCGAAGGAAGCCGGATATGAACAGGCGGAACTGGAAGTGATTTCGGATAACAAAAGGGCGATCGCATTGTACAGAAGTCTGGGGTTTGAAAAATACGGTACCTTTCCGGACAATGTGAGATATTCGGACGGTACGTATGCGGACGCGGATTGGATGATGAAAAAACTGTAAGCCGCTGGGATGAGGGGGTTTTGTGAGAATATGCAGGAAAGCAGAAACTGAATAGGAAATCCAAACACCTCACCGCCGTTATTGGCAGTGGGGTGTTATCTTCGTACCCGGAATGGCAAACGAGATATGATGCAATTATCATACAGTCTTATAAAACTAACGAAGAACGGGAAAAATCCCCGCCAAACGCGTTATTGATTTTCACTTTATCATGATGTACACTTAATACAACGGTACCGTAATAAATATCACGGAGATAAAAAATGAAAAAATACTTCAGCGAAAATATCAAGAAGCTCCGCCGCACCGCTGACATCACACAGGAAAAACTGGCAGAATTCGTGGGTGTTACTCCGCAGACCGTTTCCAAATGGGAACGCGCGGAAACCTATCCCGATATTGATACTTTACCTGTGATAGCGAATTATTTCGGTGTTACCATAGATGAGCTTCTGGGGAATGATAAAACCCAAACCGATGCAATGATTGACCAATTAATTGCTGACTGCCGCGAGACCGCACGTCTCGGAGACGAAGCAAAAGCCCTTACCATGGCGGTAGAAGGTTATAAAAGATATCCGTATTCCTATAAAATGATGGATTTCTATACAACCGCACTTCAGTCGTATGATGTGACGTACGAGAACTGGCAGGAGCGCAAGCCGGAAATCCGCCGTGTAGCTGAGCTGGTTCTTGAAGGATGCACAGTGGAAGACTATCGTTATGGAGCTATCGAGAGCCTGTGCTGTGTCTGCGAGCCTGAGGAGAGAGAAGAAATGCGTAAGAAAATCCCATCCGGATTCAATTTCACTCAGGAACTGTGGATGGAAGACATCTATCCTGCGGACACAGATAAAGGAATCGAACTTCGTCAGAAAAATATGCAGGAACTGCTCTGGTGGTTCAACAGAAAGGTGCTTGACCTGTGCGGCAGATGGTTCGAAGATTCGAAAGGCATGCCGCAGTGTGATGACGACACATGGATCGCCGTGAATGAGATGCAGATTGCAATCTATAACTGTCTGTTCCGGGATGGAGATTATCTCGATTATGCATGGCATATGGCTGCATCGTACTCCCGTATGGCGGAAACATACATGATGAAAGGCGACGGCGAAAAATCGGCTAAATGCTGGCTGAAAACCGCCGAATTTTCGGCAATGCACGAATCAATCCCGCCCTATGCCGAACATACATCATATCTTGTCAGTCATTTGGTTTACGATGAATCGAAAATGGGCAGACAGGGGGCGTGTGGCTCACCGGAAGATTACCTGTATCAGATGAAACAGTCGATATACGATCTGATTCGCGATAATAAGCAGTTCACAGAAGCAGTTCGTATTCTTGAAACCTGCCCGAGAAATACACGGGTTCGGGACGAAAAGAATTTTCAGTGGATAAATAATCTGTGATCATTCAAGTTATCTGTTGATCGTAAGAGGTATTGGCAGCGATAATATTTCCGGTATATTCAATTAAGCGCATCTCTTGTTTCTTATTTATTGCTTGGTCTGCATAGGACTCAAAAAGAGTGCTGAACGATTCGAAAAAATTAGTAGCGATGATATCCTTCGCTTGAACGGAGATTTTCAGCTCATCCGTGTTGGCGATGAGATATTTGTTACCGATGTCAAGGCGCTGGAACGAAATCTTGGTTTTAATGAACTGATATTTCGAGAGGCATCAACCACAATTGAATCAATAGACAGTCTCGAACCTTTGGAAGATATTCAAGTATTAAAAGATAGTGCCGAAGAGGTATCTTTTGCAAGAAAACTCTCCAAAGTGAAAAAGACATCACCTATTTTTGCAAATAATATTCCCAAAGAAGTTATAGTGGAATTTACAAAAACAAATCCTGGTCTTAAAGGCGCTTTCAAATATAGTGACGATGGTCTTGCAATACGATTGGATACAAAAAAATCTAAAGAAGCGTTTATAAAGCTCTTGAACGGCTCGTTCTTGCGATCTGAATTGACAAATGAATATTATGAGGCAAGAGCGAAAGACAATATTCCACATTCTTGATACAGTAGGAGTTTCTATGAATAAAGCTGGCGTAATTTATATTCTTACAAATCCCTCCTCCCACAATATGTCAAGATCGGCTACGCTGACAACGTGGAATCGCGGTTGAAACAACTGAATAACAGTGAGTGTATTCCTTTTGCCTTCCGCATTTACGCTACATACGAGGTTGAGGAACGCCTTACGGACTTGAAACTCCATGCACTGATTGACCAGCTCAATCCAAATCTGCGATCTATCGACAATGTGGACGGTAAACAGCGCGTTCGTGAATTCTATGCGATGACACCCGAACAGGCTTATTCTATCCTTGAGACAATTGCCGTGCTCGGCGGCCGCAAAGACAGGCTTCATCTGTATGATCCCTCTGCTGAAGAGAAAAAGAGCGAAAATTTGGCGCAGGAGATTGAGAAAGACCACATCGAGCGTCTTTCTCCGTTTGCCTTCTCCAAGTGCAAGATTCCCGTTGGCGCAACAATTACGTTCATACATCAGGGTACTGCCGCCGATTATCCCTTCGAGGAATACTTCGAAACGGCGGTGTTTCGTCATGCAACAATCGCAAATGGTACGTCATCGTGATGCGCGTATCCCACCGGAAGTTCGGCAGACAGCGACAAGGTGGTGATCGACAGAGTCAATCTCAAGCTGCCGCTCGAAATGTTCGGCTCATTCAATGCTACGTACGGTGTATATCCAGCATACCACATGAATACGTACCATTGGATTTCGGTGCGCCTGCCTGATGCTGCCGATGATCAGCTCGAACGTTTGGTATATGCGAGCTATGAGGCAATAAAATCACGCAAGAAAAAGGTAAAATAACTCTATACTTTCCCGGATTTCTGTGGTATCTTGTGTGCTACCACAAAGAAAGGATGTGATCACATGACTGACAGAAGAACAAAAAACGCGGAGATATTCCGCGATACCGAATGGCAATATACATCGGACTCAGCTCTGATGACCACCGTCCAACATTAAATCCAAGCACAAGCATTCATAGCCGAAACCGATAACATTATCATTCCTTAAGCTTACAAATCCGAAAAAGCGAAAGTTATAGTCAGCGGCAAACGTTCTCTCGAAGCCGCCGAGAGCTATGCCAAGCAGGGCAAGAAGGTCTGCGTACTGAACTTTGCTTCGGCAACCAATCCCGGCGGCGGTGTGGTGAACGGCTCTTCCGCACAAGAGGAATGCCTTTGCCGATGCACGATGCTGTACCCGTGTCTGAACACCGATGCGATGTGGAGTGCTTTCTATAAATCGCATCGCAAAGCAGCCAATCCGTTATACAACAACGACTGCATTTATACTCCGGATGTGTGCGTGTTCAAGAGTGACACGAACTTTCCCGAACCCTTGCTCAAAGAGGATTGGTGGAACGTGAATATTCTAACCTGCGCGGCCCCGAATCTGCGTGAACGTCCGAGCAACTCTATGAATCCTCACGCCGGAGACAAGGCTGCAAAGATAACGCCTGCAGATCTCGAAAAACTGCTGACAAAGCGAATCCGCAGAATCTTTGAGGTATCAGCTGCCAACGGAAATGAGGTGCTGATCCTCGGTGCGTTCGGCTGTGGGGCATTCAGAAATCCTCCAGCAATCGTTGCCAAGGTATTCAACACCGTGATGCAAGACTACCTATACCACTTCGACACGATTGAGTATGCGGTGTACCATATGGAACGCGAAGTAGCAAATTACGAAGCGTTCAAGAAAATAGAGGATTAACACGATTGGTTGGAATCATAATTCCAAATTTCACATTTTTTCGTGCCAGAACGAAAAAAGAGCCTAAAACTTAACATTTTAGGCTCTTTCTGGCGCAGAGAGAGGGATTCGAACCCTCGTGCTGTTGCCAGCAAACTGATTTCGAGTCAGCCCCGTTATGACCACTTCGATATCTCTGCGTATTAAGTTTTTGTGCACAGACATAGCTCCGTCGCGCCTGACGGCACGATGATTTCGAGTCATCGGAATTGCCAATGGCAATTCATGTTATGACCACTTCGATATCTCTGCGTATTAAGTTTTTGTGCACAGACATAGCTCCGTCGCGCCTGACGGCACGATGATTTCGAGTCATCGGAATTGTCAATGGCAATTCATGTTATGACCGCTTCGATATCTCTGCGTGCTACTTTGCACTCAAGTATTATATCACATTTAGAACTTGTTTTCAAGTAGTAAATTAAAAAAGCTATCGACACTCTTTTTCTTGACATGTTGCGGTAATTGTGATAAAATATATAGGTCGATGGGATATCGCCAAGCGGTAAGGCACGAGACTTTGACTCTCGCATTCGTCGGTTCAAATCCGGCTATCCCAGCCAATATAAAAAGACACCCGGTCGGGTGTCTTTTTATATTGTTTAGAATAGTCTATAGTATGCAGGATCGCCACTGTGCGTTAGCACAGAGTAAGATTTTCGTAGCAGAAACTGAAGAAAAAAGCAAACAAAAAACGAAAATCACGGTTCGCAAATCCGGCTATCCCAGCCAATATAAAAAGACACCCGGTCGGGTGTCTTTTTATATTATATTTCTATAAGAAACGCTCTCGTGGGTGCACCGTCACCGTCTCCAAGGGAGAGAGGAGCGGCGGAGAGAAAGTACGGTCCCTCCTTTACCTCGGAAAGTCTTAAACCTTCCAGCAGTACAACGTCTGCACTGAGAAGTATTTTATGTACCTCCATTGGGGCATCAAACGGTCCGACAGTTTGTGATTCAACACCTACAAGCTCAACACCTGAGGTGACAAAGACTTGTGCCGCTTCTTCGGTGACAACGGCTTTGCCCTTGATAAGAATTTTTTTCTCACATCCCGGGTAAGCAACTCTTGCCGCAGTAATAATCTTTTCTGCCGAGTGTTTCGTAAGATCTACGTCTGTTTCTGCCAGATATGCAAGACCTACGGTTTGCTTGAGGGGAAGCTGGTCTATCTTCTTGCCGTTATCAAAAAAGTGATAAGGTGCGTCTAAGTGAGTACCGTTGTGGGCGCACATAGAAAACTGTGTGAGATTACATACGTCACCGTTAGCGATGGAACAGAGCACCTCTTTTTTAGGTACCGGATCTCCGGGATACACCGAGCATCCGTATATATCTTGAGAAATATCATATATATTCATCTTTTTTACCGCCTATTGTTATGGTGTTTGGTAATAGTCATAGTTATAGTCTGGAATATGAAAAACTTGACTCGGATACAGAGGACTCTCACTGTAGCTTCTTTTGTCTGAGCACACCTGTATATAATCCGTCAACACATACTCCTGCAGGTGTAAAACCCATGTCAGAGTAGTATTTTTCAAGCTTATCGTTACCGACAGCACTGTCAAGACGGAAAAATTTTATTCCGTTTTGTTCCATTGCTCGATACCAACCTCGTCCATCCAACGCATACGGCTGAGTATCATCTCAAACATGAGCTGTATCTCGCTGTCCTTTATTCTGCGGAAAAGGTAGTCATTGTGGGTGAGCTTACTATGAACTAAGCTTTTCATTATTATCAGAGGTACTCAAGGATCTCTGCGGCATTGGTGTCCGGCTTTACCTTAGGCATAACCTTTTCAATATTACCGCTCTCGTCTATTATAAAGGTGGTACGGACGATTCCCATAGATACCTTACCATACAGCTTCTTTTCCTGCCAGACTCCGTAAGCCTCTGCCGCTTTAACCTCCGGGTCAGACAGAAGAACAAATGGAAGAGAATGCTTTTCTGCAAACTTTACGTGAGAGGCAATACTGTCGCGGCTAATACCTATGACCTCTATATTTTTATCTTTGAACGCTGTATATGCTCCTGCAAATGCACATGCCTGACGGGTACATCCGGGGGTATTATCTTTGGGATAAAAATATAAAACTACCTTCTTGCCAAGAAAGTCGGAGAGAGAGACCTCTTTTCCGTCCTTGTCAAAAAGTGTAAAATCAGGTGCTTTCATTCCTTCTTTTAGCATTAGATGATCTCCTTTTTCTTTCCTTTTATATATAATACAACTATTTTGATAATATTTCAAGAGAATATACAGACAAAAAAAGATGCCCGAGACCTCGGGCATCTTAAACTATGCAGTTTTAATTACTTTGCAGCGGATACTGCAGTGATGTGGGGGTTTGCACCCTCATACCAATAAAGGAACCCTTCGAGGTCGATCTTGTCGCCAATATTAAGAGCCTTAACAGCTGCATAAACATCGGAGGAGCTATCGCAAAGATCAGACTCAACTACGAAATTGTAGGTATTATCATTGATGGAAACGTTGAAGTAGAGGTCAGAACCCTCAACACCGGAACCATCCCAACCGTAAAGGAATGCAACTTCGTTACCGTTAGCATCGGTAGAAGCAGCAACAGTCATTCCCTTGAAAGCAACGAACTGATTCTGATTGTTGATAAGATCATCGGATCCAAGCAGAGAGGTTACGTCCTTGATTTCTGCGGTCCAGTTACCCTCAAGGATCTCGATGGTAGCATCGGTGATTTCAACCTCACCTGCCCACGCAGACTTATAACCGGTAACCTTTACCTTGGTACCCTTATCGAGCTTGTTGTAGGTCTCATCACCGCAAGCAATACGATATACGAAGTATGCACCGTCGGGATCGGCAAGATAGAGAGAACCATTCTGATAGTCAGCGTTCCAAATCTGCTTAGCCTGAACGTATGCCTCGATAACAACCTCAGCATCCATCTCAGCTGCAACATACTCAGCATAGGTCATAACGCCCTCGGACTTAGCCGCGGGATCAGCGGGCTCATCGTTAGCCACAGTGGTGTCGTCAGCTACGGTGGTGTCGTCAGCCACGGTAGTGTCATCAGCTACGGTGGTGTCGTCTACAGTCGTATCGTTCGCGGGTGAGCAGGCAACAAAGAGTGATGCGCAAAGAACGATAGTCATAAACAGTACGAGAAGTTTTTTCATTTTTTTCTCCTTTTTATTACAAAAGGTCAATGACCTTTTTGATACAAAGACTATTATACATAAATTCTCAAATATGTCAATAATTTGACGTTAATTTTCCCTTTTTTTACGGGTAATGAGGAGATAAACTCCCATCAGTACCCATACTCCGGCAATAGAGGACAGTAAAATAACTGAGGTGGTGGGGAGAGGCTCTTTTGAGAGATCATTATTGTCTGAGGAATTTTTTGCTGAGAACTCTTCAAGTCTGTAAAGAGACTTCATGTTTGCATATAACTCTGCCATGAATTTCTCGTCAACTGTCTTCTTACGCCTTGTGGATTTTGTAACCTCTTCAATGAGCTGTCCTGCCGCATCACGCAGAGAAGCAGAACCGTTAAACACCGGTGTGACAAAGGTATTATCGGTGTTTTCCATAAGAAGCTTAACGGCTTTTATTTTAATGTCGTAGTATAGCTGATTATCCTCGCCCTCCCGTGAGAGATAATCAAGATATTCGGGGGAGTTCTGTGCTTTGAGAGTAACTGGGGCGTAACCCTCGGTCTGAGAGTATGATATCTGAACCTCGTTCGTAAGGAGATACTGAGCAAAGATCCAAGATGCGAGAACCTCACCGGAATCTTCCTTATTAAATATACATATCGACGGGCCTTGGGAAATCATTCGTGGATTTTCGGGATCAGCCTGAGGAATCGGCATTACCACTGTCTCAAATTCTACTATTCTGTCCTCACTTATATCAACGAGAGGTGCATTGCTTCCCATCCAGGTAGCACCTGCGGTAGAGTCTACTGCAAATATACACTGACCTGCGTTGAGGAAGTTTGCAGGATAACCTGAAATCTTAAAGGTGGAGAAAGCCTTTGTCTTGGTGTGGGCGGAGATAGTATAAAGAAAGTCTTTGGTGTGATCGTTAAATATCTGGACTTCACCGTCGGGTGTGGAATAATTGCCACCCGATTGCTTGAGGTACTGTATCATCATATTGTCAGAGGATTTATATATGAACGGGATAAGTACCTGCTGACCGTTGACGATAAAATTACCGTTGTCATCTGTTGCCATAGCGGCTTCCGATACTTCCCATACAAAATCCCATGTAAGTATTTCGGGCAGAGTATATCCAAGAGCCTCAACATAAGTTTTGTTTACGTAACATGCTTCGGTGGATCGCATATATGGAATCGCGTAATGTTCATCTCCAAGTATACATTCAGAGAGGAACTTTGGAACCATCTCCTCTAAGGTGGGACCGTCATATTTGAGTTTGGTACCACCGAATCCGTATTCGGGATGAGAGAAAAGACCGTCAAGGGGAACTACAGTATCTTCTCCCGTCATATATGTGGCTATATGGTCGGGATAAGTGATGCATACATTTGGGGTGGTGTCAGTGGCAATGTTCGTTATAACGTCGTTATATATTTTTCCGTAATCTGTATAGAGACGGAGATTCACCTTGATGTTAGGGTACAGTGCTTCAAAATCTGTGATAGCCTTGTTGTATATTGCGGTCTGGGTAACGTTTGTGTCGTTCTTTGCCCAGAAGGTGATCTCATAATTTTTACTCTCATTAAAATTCTCGGGAATAACAAATGATACCTTGTCTCTGCTGCCGTGACAGGCAAAGAGAGTGGGAAGCAGGACGAGAAGAAGAACAGTCAAAGAAAGAAATCTTTTTATCATCCCTTAGTACCTCCTCTTGCTACCCCTTCCATTATCTTCTTGCGGAAAATAAGGAAAAGTACGATGAGGGGAATTGAGATAACAACTACCGCTGCCATCATAGCAGGTATATTCTCACGTCCAAAACCGTTCTCTCTTATCTCCTGAATGCCGTTGGAGACAAGGAAATAGTTCTGATCATCTGTGATAAGTCGCGGCCAGACGTAGGAATTCCAACATTCAATGACTTTAAGTATTGTTACCGTAATAATAGTGGGGCGGCATATAGGAACCATGACCTTCATCATATATTTGAAGTCGGAAGTTCCGTCTACTTTTGCGGCATAGTACAGGTCATCGGGGATCTGGGCAAAATTCTCACGGAGAAGGTATATATAGAATACCGACATCACTGAGGGGAAGATAAGTCCCGAGAAGGTATTGCGCATATCAAGATTTGTGATGGTCGTGAAGTTTGTTATGATAACAAGCTCGTTCGGGATCATCATGAGTGCCAGAATCAAGGTAAAGAGCAGATTTTTGCCCTTGAAATTAAGCCTTGCAAAGGCGAATGCGGCAGGAATGATGACAGCCAGCATTACGGCAGTTGTCAAAACGGTGAAGATCAAGGTGTTGACAAAATAGTCAGCAAGTGGGACTGCAGTGAATGCATCGAAAAAGTTTTCGAGAGTGGGGGAGAGTGTGAAGAACTTAGGTACAAATTCAGAACTGTATGCGCTGTAGCTTTTTACCGATGAAAGTATCATCCAGTAGAAAGGGAAAAGAACCATAAGTCCCCAGATAGAAAGCAGGGTATAGACTATTACGTTAAAAAACTTTTTTCGCACAGAGACTTTTTTCTCGGTCTTTTCATAATTTGATAAATTTGTCATTTGTTCTCACCCCTTTCATTTTGTGTGAACAAACCTGCGTCTGACTATCAGGTTAATGCAGGTTATGGTAAGGACGATTATGAAGAGGATAATAGCCGCAGCTGATGCGTAGGAGGGATAACCGCCGCTGTTACCGTAAAGCATATCGTATATATAACCGACAATGGTGTTCATGCCTGCGGCATTAAGATCTGTACCGAAAAGAGCTACTGCATCACTATATGCCTTGAATGCACCGATGAAGCCTGTAATTATCAGATAGAAAAGCATAGGGGAGATCATGGGAAGAGTTATCCTTCTGAATATACGGAAGGGAGACGTACCGTCTACCTTTGCTGCGTTATAATAGTCACGGTTGACAGATGCAAGGGCGGATGTGAGTATCAGTATCTTAAAGGGCATGACGACCCAAATTGTATAGAAGCAAAGTACGAACATTTTTGCGGCGTACGGACCGTCAATAAAGTCAACTGATGAACCGCCAAACCAATTGATAAGGAGGTTTACCAGACCGTCGCTGTAGGGTGTCTTTTTGAAAAGTATCATAAATACCAGACCTACTGCAAGGGTGTTTGTTACGTATGGGAGAAAATACACCGTCTGAAACAGATTACGCAGTGGTTTGATCGAGCTCAGTCCCACAGAAATCAGAAGTGCGATGCCGGTGGAAAGGGGGACGGTTATAATAACGAGAATGAAAGTGTTCTTTACCGCCTGAAGAAAATAGGGGTCGCGAAGCACGAATGAATAGTTGTAACCGCCTACACCGTTATATGTCTGTGATGCGGAGTTATAACCTTCCTCAAAGGAGTATATAAGAACGTCTACCAGAGGATATACCATGAAGACTCCGATGAATATCAATGCAGGTATCAGGTATAACCATGCCTTGTTGTTTTGTTTATCCATATTATTCTAACCTCCGTCAGTTCAGTGAAAAATCAATACGTTCACCGTTGTCGGGGCGGAAAAGATGTACCTTGCTCGGCTTGAGATTAAATCTTACTGTGGCAGAGGACGTATCTATTTTGTTGTCTGAGCTGATTATAGAGCGAATAATTTCACTCTCGGCTAAAGGATTTGAGGAAACTACACTGATGTCTCTGCCCATTACCTCAATACGGCAGAGGTTGCAGGAAAGTGCACCGTCCGCGGCAGGGATGTATCCCTCGGGACGTACACCGACCTTGACGGGGCCGCTGTAGTCTGTGATGATACTCAAAACCTTGTCCTCACCGATGTAAAGACCGCCGTTTTTAATCTCACCTGAGAATACGGTAATCTGAGGAGTGCCAAGGAATTGGGCAACGAAAAGATTGACAGGATTATCATATACAGACTGAGGCTCACCTATCTGCTGAATAACACCGTCCTTCATAACTATAATGAGGTCGGATATACTCATTGCTTCTTCCTGGTCATGTGTGACAAAAACAGTGGTTATCCCGGTTTCCTTCTGTATACGGCGAATTTCCTCTCTCGTCTGCAGACGGAGTCTTGCGTCAAGGTTGGAGAGGGGTTCGTCAAGGAGAAGAACCTTGGGAATCTTGACCAGTGCTCTTGCTATAGCAACTCTCTGCTGCTGACCGCCTGACAGTTCAGATGGCTTTCTGTCCATGAGTTTATCTATCTGAACAAGCTTCGCTATCTCAAGTGCCTTTTTGTTCATCTCCTCCTTTGACAGCTTGTTCTTACCCTTTAAGTTTTCGAGGGGGAAGATGATATTTTGTCTTACTGTAAGATGTGGGTAGAGAGCATAGCTCTGAAAAACCAGTCCAACCCCTCTGTTCTCCGGAGGGATAGTTGTAACGTCATCATCACCAAAGAATATTTTGCCCGATGTTGGTTTAAGAAGACCGCTGATAAGATTAAGAGCGGTACTTTTTCCGCATCCCGATGGGCCGAGAAGCCCCACAAGCTTACCGTCGGGTATTTCAAAGGAAAAGTTGTTTACAGCTACAACCTCAGAATGTTCCTTTTTATTTTTGGAAGGGAATTTTTTTGTCAGATTTTCCAGTACGACCTTCATCTTTTCATTTCCTTTGCAAATTAATCATATAATATATTGATAGAAACATCTTTTCATTTTAGTAAATTATAGCACTATTTCTTTAATTTATCAATACAGCATATACAAATAGAAAATAAAAAGCACACGGAAGCTTTTATTCTTCCGTGTGTTTTTGTCGTTATTTATCTGTTCTTTCAAGTATAGTTAACATTCCGGGATGTTCTTCCTTTATTTCATACCCCTGATTCAGAAAAGCAGTAAGCTGGTTGTTGTCAATTCCACCTCGCGTATCAAATATCACATAGTCAACGTCGCCTACGTCATCGTGATAATAGATCTCGTATATTTCATCACGGTCAGCAAGATGTGAAAGAAGGAATGTGGAACAGCATACAGACGCATCCTTGGGGATGGTATCGAGTATTGCTTCCATCTGAGTATACTTTTCTTCATTTTTATTATAGTCGGTGTGGTTTTCGTTTAGTACCGGTATGACTGACGACAAATACATACACAGACAGAAGACTGCCGCAACACTGATAATGTTTCTGCGAACAGGAAACTTCAGATCGGGAAGATTTGTGATCGTGGCATAGAAAATAAATGCAATTATACCGAAGTGATACTGATATTTGAGATTGTACTGATACACATACATTGTCAGAAGATTCATCAGTATCGGTGCTATAAGAAGCCAACGGGAGGGTTTCCTTGTGAAGAACGGAATAAACCCAACGGGTAAGAACATCTTTAGAAAATACAGGATCTTTCCCCAGTCACCGTCTTCTGTAACAAAGAGCTGTGTCAACAGATATCCGGGGTTCAGAAGGGCTGTTTTCACCGCTCCTCCAAGGCCCTTTGACTGATCGAGTATCAGGTTGCTGAACCTGTTTATCATTGGGCCGTTAATGTACGGGTTGGGTGTGGAGTTGGCATACAGCTCTGCATAGTAGGCACTTGTCTTTTCCAGAATAGTAAGAGCGATCGTGAAATATGCAATCGATCCCAAAATAATAAGTACCCCATGGTAATATTTCTTTTTTGCTACTACTGCGTATATTGCAAAAATGATAAGATATATGGCGGCATCCTCTTTGACAGTAAGGGTCAGCGCGGCAAATATGTACATCCAGGGCCACTTGTTACGTTCAAAGAAATAGAAGACCCAAAGAAGCAGCGGTGTGAGGAAACAGTTTTCGTGAAGATCGTAAAAGCATCCGATTGAAAGAGCGGGGTAGAGTGCATAAATGAATGACGTCAGTATCGTGACCTTTTGTGAAAGCTTAAACTGCTTGCACAAAAGGATCACCGGGATAACTCCCGATGCAAGTATTACCGCCTGACCGATCTGAAGAGTGAGCGGAGAGGGGAAGATCATATAGAATGGCAGAAGAAGATAGTATATCGGTGATATATGAATAACAAAATGAGACATCAACACGTCTCTTTCGGAAGTGCAAAGAGGTAGTCCGCATTCTTTCATGTTGTGAAACATATTTACAAACAGACCGAAGTCAAAGTTGGGGGTGGAAAATCTTAGGTGTCTGTAGCAGGTTATGGTTCCTATTATGACACCGCAGAAAATTCCGAAAGCAATAGCAAATCCCCAGACCGTTTTACTTGACGGATTCCATTTTTTCCACAGCAGGTCATTTTTGCGGATAAAGTAAACGGTAAACAGTGAATAAACTGCGGCAACTGCCAAGGATATGAAAAATTCACTGCCGGTCTGTCTGAAAGAGAGTAACCAAAGCACTACGCATACCGACGATCCCAGCATTAAAAACCAAGTGTCGGACTCGTAATTGATTATAAGTACGTTAATAAAGGTGAAAATGATAAACAGGAATACGATAAATAAAAACATATAGATAAGCGAGGTATCCTGTGCGTATTCAAGCTTGTCAAATTCAGGATCGCCGATAAGTCCGAAACCTATGAAGATGCACCATGCGGCAAGAAGCCTTACAAATATTCTTTCGGGTGAAAAAGCTGCCATATTGGTGCTAAAAAAGAACTTTAACTTTTGCATATTTGATCTCCTGAGAATGAAAATAGGTTATATGTTTATTTCAAGCTCAACGGGACAGTGGTCACTGCCCATGATCTGTGTCAGTATACGGCTGTCCGATACCTTGTTCATTATTCTTTCGGATACCACGAAATAGTCAATACGCCATCCCACATTCTTTTCTCTCGCTTTCATCATATAGCTCCACCAAGAGTACTCGACCTTGTCAGGGTAAAGTGTGCGGAATGTGTCACAAAATCCCTCGGAAAGAAGCTTAGAAAACTTGTCTCTCTCTTCGTCAGAAAAACCGGCGCTCTTGTGATTGGTTTTCGGATTTTTGAGGTCTATTTCCTCGTGCGCTACGTTAAGGTCACCGCAGTAGATGACCGGCTTTTTTTCATCAAGAGCTTTTATGTATTCTCTCAAAGCGTCCTCCCACTGCATACGGTAGTCAAGACGGGCGAGCTCCTTTTGAGCGTTTGGAGTATATACGTTGAGAAGGTAAAAATTATCATACTCAAGTGTTATGGCCCTTCCCTCGGTATCGTGTTCGGGAATTCCTATTCCGTATTTTACCGATATGGGAGCATGCTTTGTAAATATAGCTGTGCCTGAATACCCCTTCTTTTCTGCACTGTTGTAGTAGATGTGATATCCGTCGGGGGTGAAGTCAGCTTGGTCTGGTTGCATTTTTGTCTCTTGTACCGAGAAGAAGTCGGCATCCGCTTCCTTGAAGAAATCAGCAAAACCTTTACCGAGGCAGGCTCTAAATCCATTTACATTAAAAGAGATGAATTTCATTTTTTGATATTTTCCTTTTTTATCTTTTCGATTACCTTTTTATACGGAGCTATCATTCCCTCGTTCATGCTGTTCCCCATCTTTGCTTTTATCTTAGGAGATGAGATAAGAGCACCCACGAGGTACATTTTGATAACGGTACCTTTGCTCTTTTGGGGAAAATCGTATATTCCGTTCTTTTTATAGAAATTATGGTCTGCCTTCATCATTCCCCGCATAAGCCAGATAAGATCACGGAATATCTTCTTGCCTCCTACACCGAGAAAGTTTTGCGGAGGAGTATAGCTTTTTTCAATTGCGTAATTAAGAGTTTTTGCAAGATCGTCGATTTCATTATCTGGACAGCTTCGGTCGGTGGCGATGCCTGAGAGAAAATTATGTCCTACCTGTGCACGGCCCTCAATAACTGTTCTCAGGTTTTCTTCCGCCGAATAATCACCGCTGATGAGATATCCGACAGGCTTGCCCATTGTTACGGTACGATGACCGTTACAGAATTGACGGTCGTCATAGAGTTTAAATCTTGCACCCATTGAATGATCCTTAATCTTAAATGCGTAAACGGTAGCCTCAGCTGACTGTATGGTATTTCTTAGGTATTCATCAAACCCATCTTTGTACACACATCTTCCGTCAACTGCACATCCAAAGCAACCGAGACAACCGCCGGAAAAGGGGTATTCCCGTATGTTTACCACGCGTGTGGCTCTTGGCATTACATGGCAGAAACGATCTATCATGCTTTTAAGTGAAACATCGCTGTCATCAAGGTCGGTAAGCACAACAACGTCACCATTTTTGTTTTTCGAGGGCTTATTTGGTAAAGAGGAGATAATTTCCCGAGACTCAGAATTAGATATTGGCGGCTGTTCAAACAAATCGTTTTTGATGGAGAAGATAAGATATTCAAAGAAATCACGGGCGTCCTTTTGCCCCTCTTCCTTTAACAGATCCTCCATATCCGCAGAGAGACCACGGATATATTTCATCCCGAGGTCAAAACAGTTGTCTCTTATATAGTTGTGGGCGGTGACATCATAAAAATGCTTTGAGGTTGTGATCTGACTTGCGATCTTACCTTCAAGAGAGATGCCGGATTCCTTTATCAACTCTATAAAACGGTGGAGCTGATATGGCGCCATGAATGTGTATACAGGATACGAAAACAGTATGATATCCGCTGACTCGATAGCTGATATTGCCTCATTCATATCTTTTTCGTATTTCTTTATATATTTTCCTACGTGGAGAATATCAAAAGAATGGTCGTGATAGACCTCAGACAGGTATTTTACCGTTTGCAGAGTTATACTGTAGTTGCCTTTCGGACTTCCGTTAAGCACCAAAATGTTCATTTAATGTCTCCTGCATACATTTAAAACGATTTTATCAAAATGGGCTGTCTCTTGTGGACAGCCCGTATTTGTTTAAAGTTCAATAAGCTGCTTTTCGCAGTCAGTAAGATTAACGGGACCGTTATCGGTGAGAGCAACCATGTCCTCTATACGGCAACCGTATTTACCCTCGATGTATATACCGGGTTCGATAGTAACAAGCTGTCCGCGTCGGAGAATTTTGCCTTTAGCCGAGGGATTGAGAGATGGAGATTCGTGAATATACATGCCGACACCGTGGCCGAGACCGTGGCCGAAGCAACCGTGATAACCTGCGTTCTCAATGATATCTCTTGCAAGACCGTCAACCGCACCCATATCAGCACCCTCGCATACTACTTCAAGAGCGGCAAGCTGTGCATCAAGTACAGTCTGGTACAGACGGCGCATGTCGTCATCTGCACGGCCGAGAACTACTGTTCTCGTCATATCAGAGCGGTAACCGTCTACTGTTGCACCGTAGTCCATGGTGATGAAGCCACGGGATAGCTTTCTGTTTGCGGGCTCTCCGTGCGGGAGAGAGGTGGAAGCTCCTGAAATTGCAATGGTGGGGAATGCGGGCTCCTCGCTACCTGCACGGCGCATAAAGTATTCAAGCTCAGCTGCCAGTTCTATTTCAGTCATATCGGGATTTATGAGACCGAGCACGTGGCGGAATGCGCTTTCGGCAATTCTCTGTGCACGTGTGATAGACTCAAATGCAGGGGCATCCTTGATCTCTCTGATATCATCAAGGAGGTTACCCATTGGAATAAGCTCGAAGTCAGCCAGCTTATCGCTAAGAGCGGCAAAGCCGGAGCATGTAAGATAGTTATCTTCATAAGCTACTTTTTTTGCACCGTAACTTGAGAGAGTGTCGGGAAGAATATTCTTCTGCTCTCTCGATATCATAACTACGTCAAAGTCATCTCCCGCAGCAGCCTTTGCTGCCTCAATATAACGGAAGTCAGCAAGAATGGTGGCTCTCTCTCGTCCGACTACCACGTAACCGTCTGTGAAGTTAAAGCCGGAAATATATCTTTGTGAAACTGTGTTGGTAAGAACTGCGGCATCATAGCCGTTTTGAACGATTGCTTTTCTAAAGTTTGCAAGTCTCATATCAAAACCCCTTTCGGATATAATTAAATTAAAAGTATCCCGACCGTCTCGCGTAGATCCATAGAATATAAATAAGGACCGAAGCCGCAAACGGTGACGTGACATATCGGAGAGATGACATAAGTATATTCTTCACTATATCATCTCGTATTTTGTATGAATATATTATAGAATATTTTTCAAAAAAAGTAAAGGAGATATTTATTATTGTGAAAGGTACAGAAGGGATAAAACCCTTGACTTTTTTTGGTGCGTGAATTATAATAAAATCGAGGTAGAAGTGGCATTGTATAGACAATTTTCCTCTTTTTACCGAAGAACTGAAATTTACAGGAAGGTCGTGTGTTTTATGAGTATGATCCAGAATGAATTTGGCTGTATGGTTTTCGGCGATGCCGAGATGCGACAGCGTCTTCCTAAAGAAATATATCGCTCTCTCCGTAAGACTATCGAGACAGGATGTGAGCTTGACCACGGTGTTTCGGGTGTTGTTGCTTCTGCTATGAAGGACTGGGCACTTGAAAAAGGGGCTACCCACTATACCCACTGGTTCCAGCCTATGACGGGAATAACCGCAGAGAAGCATGACAGCTTCCTTTGTCCTACCGGTGACGGTGAGGCCATTGCGGAGTTCTCTTCAAAGGACCTTAAGAGGGGCGAGCCCGATGCGTCATCATTTCCTTCCGGTGGACTTCGTACCACCTTTGAGGCAAGGGGATATACCGCGTGGGATCCAACATCTTATGCGTTTATAAAGGACAAGACCCTCTGTGTTCCGACTGCATTTTTCTCGTACGGCGGTGAAGCGCTTGATAAAAAGACCCCTCTCCTGCGTTCAATGGAAGCGGTTAATATTCAGGCACTGAGAATACTTCGTCTCTTTGGTAATACCACTACTAAGAGAGTTATTACCACCGTTGGACCAGAGCAGGAGTATTTTTTGGTTGACAAGGATATTCATGACAAGAGAAAGGACCTTGTTTACACCGGACGTACTCTCTATGGTGCAATGCCCCCCAAGGGTCAGGAACTTGAGGATCACTATTTCGGTACCATCAAGCCGCGTGTTAAGGCCTATATGGAGGATCTTAACAATGAGTTGTGGCACCTCGGTGTATATGCTAAGACCGAACATAACGAGGCGGCTCCTGCTCAGCATGAGCTTGCCCCGGTATTTACCAATACAAATATAGCTACCGACCATAACCAGCTGACCATGGAAATCATGAAGAAGGTTGCTCTCCGTAACGGTCTGGTTTGTATTCTTCATGAAAAGCCGTTTGCCGGTGTTAACGGATCGGGTAAGCATAATAACTGGTCTCTTGCGACCGATGACGGTATTAATCTGCTTGAGCCGGGTGATACTCCTTATGAGAATGCGCAGTTCCTTCTCTTCCTTGCGGCTGTTATCGCAGGTGTTGACGAATATCAGGATCTTCTTCGTGTTTCTGCTGCAAGCGCAGGTAATGATCACCGCCTTGGCGCAAGCGAAGCACCTCCTGCGATTCTGTCCATTTTCCTTGGCGATCAGCTGACCGGTGTTCTTGATGCTATCGAGAATGAAAATGAATATGAGAACATGCAGAAGACCAAGATGCGCGTAGGTGTTACCGTTCTTCCTGCTTTCTCGAAGGATCTTACAGACCGTAACCGTACCTCTCCTTTTGCATTTACAGGAAATAAGTTCGAATTCCGTATGCTTGGTTCCGCGTTCTCAATTGCTGAGTCAAATATAATTCTTAATACTATTGCTGCAGAGCAGCTTTCTCGTTTTGCTGACAGACTTGAGTCAGCAGAGAGCTTTACCGATGAGCTTCACCAGATCATCAAAACCACGATAAAGGATCATAAGAGAATAATCTTCAACGGTAATAACTATACGGACGCGTGGGAAAAGGAAGCGGAGAAGAGAGGACTTTCAAATCTTAAGACTACCGCAGATGCACTTCCTCATTTTAAAACTGAGAAGAGCATTGCTCTCTTCGAAAAGCACCGTATTTTCACACGTACCGAGGTAATGTCCCGTTACGAGATACTTGTCGAGAATTATTGCAAGGTACTTAATATCGAGGCACTTACCATGATTGATATGGCGAGAAAGAATATTATTCCTGCATGTGAAAAGTATGCCGGAATGATTGCTAAGACTGCTGCCAACATGAAAACCGTAGGAATCTCAGTTGAGGCAGAAACTACTGCGCTCACCAGACTCTCGGGCCTCCTTCTCTCCATGTATCGTCAGACCGAGACTCTTGAAAAGGTTTCCAACGGCATGAAAAAATTTGCTGACAACACAGAGCTCTCCTGTTACTGTAGAGATACTCTCATTCCTGCAATGAATTCTCTTCGTGAGGTTGCGGACGAGCTTGAAACTATAGTCGGTGAGGAGTACTGGCCATATCCTACCTACGGCAGTCTTCTTTTCGGAGTTTGCTAAGTTAATGTAATAAAAAAAGAGACGTTTTTTGAAGTGAACCCAAAAGTTTAGACAAAATTAAATATTAAATTGCTTGTGAATGAGCTCGGTATTGAACTGGGCTCATTCCTTTTAATTTGAGAGAAATTCTCTCGTTGTTGTAGTAATGTATGTATTCTTCCAACTTTTCAATGAATCCCCGAGGGGATTCAAATTTTTCACCGTAATACATCTCAACCTTAAGCCTGCCGAAGAAGTTTTCCATTATGCCGTTGTCCATACAGTTCCCTTTTCGAGACATGCTTTGCGTAATGTTATGTTCGGCAAGAAGACGTTGGTATTCAGTGTGTTGGCATTGCCAACCTTGATCAGAGTGAAAGAGAGGTCGAGCATGGGAAGGAAGTTTCTCAAATAAGCCGTTCAGCATATCTCTAACTTGCTGCAAGTTGGGGCTGGTAGAAATAGAGTAAGATATAATTTCACGGTTGAACATATCGAGGACAGGAGAAAGATAGACCTTCTCATCACCGATCTTGAATTCAGTAACATCTGTAGTGAGCTTTTCAAATGGCTTGTCTGCATGAAAATCTCTTTTCAGCAGATTATCTGCTACCTTACCAACCTCTCCTTTGTAGGAGTGGTATTTATCATTTTTGTTTTTTCTGCCTGTTTTGCCCATAAAAAATATGCACCTCCAAAAGTGTCTAACTTTTGGGATGCATATCATTTATTACATTATTTTTTGAATTCCGCAAGAACTGCCGCGGGATCCTTTGCCTTAAATACAGCGGAACCTGCAACGATAACGTTTGCACCTCTTGATGTAAGTTCATGGACATTGTCTGCGGTGACTCCGCCATCTACCTCGATATCTACTTCCAAACCTCTTCTCTTTATCTCATTATAGAGAGGAGTGATCTTGTCAAGAGTAGCAGGGATCAGGGATTGTCCGCCAAAGCCCGGCTCGACTGTCATAATAAGAACCATTGAAACTTTATCAAGAAGGCGGTAGATTTCTTCAACAGGGGTGGCCGGTTTTACAGATATACCTGCTTTTACACCAAGGGAGATAATATCGTCGATTACCTTTTCCGGATCTGCGGTGCTCTCGGTGTGTATAGTTATAATGTCTGCGCCGGCTTCTGCGAACTGCTTTATGTATCTTTCCGGCTCTGTGATCATGAGATGCACATCAAGTACCGACTTAGATACCGGATGAATTGCACTGACAAATCCGGGGCCGAAAGACATATTAGGTACAAAGTGGCCGTCCATTATGTCAATGTGAAGATAGTCTGCGCCTGCGTCCTCTATCTTCTTTATATCATCACCGAGAGTAATGTAATTGGCTGCAAGAATTGAAGGTGCTGTCTTGATCATTTTTTTAATCTCCTTTATTTGTTTGACTTAGTGCGTGACAGAAATCCGCCATTCACCATATTATAAAATGTAGAGGATACGCACGATGACAGGGGAAGAGAAGTATAAAAGTAAGGGAATAATGCTAATGTCTCCACCGTTATCGCGCTTTATATACAGGGACATGGGATAATTATTGTTCTATGTCCCTCTTTTTAATTATACATACTGCATGAGCAGAAATTCCGTCGCCGCTTCCGGTAAACCCCATTTTTTCCTCGGTCGTAGCTTTTACACTGATGTCTGTTATATTACATCCGAGAGCGGAGGCAATATTTTTCCTCATTTCATCTATATAAGGACGAAGCTTTGGAGCTTGGGCGATAACCGTTGCATCTACATTTCCGATTTGGTACCCATTATCTTTCATAATTGATGCAACTCTTGTTGTGAGAACCAGACTATCAGCACCGAGAAATTCATCCGATGAGTCAGGAAACAGCTTGCCGATGTCCCCCAGAGCAAGTGCACCCAGTATGGAATCCATTATGGCGTGAAGAAGAACATCAGCATCGGAATGTCCCAGAAGACCTTTTTCGTATGGTATATCAACACCACCGAGAATAAGGCGTCTTTCTTTTACCAAACGGTGAACGTCATACCCGTGTCCTATTCTCATTTCTGTTCCTCCGTTCTCTTTGAAAGAATAGCCTTGGCGGCAGAAATATCTTCTTTTTTGGTTATCTTTATATTGTCTTTACCAACATCACAAAGTTTTATTTTAAAGCCGTGTGCCTCCAAGAGACCGCAATCGTCGGTGGCAAGAAGTCCGTTTTCTCTTGCTGAATAGGCGCAGGCACGGTAGATATCGGTTTTTATTATCTGTGGGGTAGAGACAAGCCATACTGTATCTCGGTCAATAGTTTTTTCTATATATCCGTTTTTGTCGACTATCTTTACGGTGTCACTTACCCTGGAAGCTGCGGCTGCAGCCCCGCATTTATACGCGCTTTTTGCGGTTATTTCTATCATCTCGGGGGTAATGCAACATCTTGCTCCGTCGTGAATAGCCACAAACTCTGACTTTTCGTCTACTGCCCTCAAGGCAGAGAATACAGACGCCTGGCGGGTTTCGCCACCGGGAACCACGGTTTTAAGCTTGCTGAGTTTGTATTTTTTGTGAAACTCCTTGTAAATGGGGATCTCATCCTTTTTCGCGGCAACAATTATCTCGTCGATGATGGGACAAGATTCAAATGCCAGGAGAGACCGGACAACTACCGGAATTCCATCAATATCAAGCATCTGCTTGGTCGTTTCGAGTTCTCCCATTCTGGTACCGGAGCCACCGGCAAGCACAATGGCAGAGGTATAATAGTTTTTCTTTGGCTTTCCGGCAATACTTCTGATAAGGTTCGCCACATCTGACATTGAAAAGCTCATCTTTTCTCCGATCTTAAACAAAAAATATCTACAATGATTATATTATAAACAGTCAAGAAAATCAATATGCAATCGCATTTCTCTAAAATAATATAATATTTCCTACATTTGATTATATATAATATATAAGAACTTGGAAAACATAGGAAATTGTTAAAAAACACAGCTCTGACATTACAGTAAATCAGTCATCTGAGCCTCTGGGGATAGGTCGCATTTCGCTCAAATCATGAAATAATTTTGTAAAATTATCTTGACAAACAATTAATATTTGTGTATACTATGGGTGTATAAAAAATTTAGGAGGTAATTTAGCATGAAAAAACTTCTTAGCATCGCACTTCTCATAGCTGTTGTTGCTTCTATGGCAATAGTAGCTAGTGCTGGTTCCAACGGACAGAAGTTCCCCAAGGGTGACGTTTCTTTCGTTGAGCCCGGCTCCATCGTGATCGACGGTGCAATCGACGCTGCTTACAAGACCAGCGCGGCTGTTGCTGTTGACTCCATCCTTCCCGCTTCCGACAAGGATAACATCAAGGGTACTGTAGGTACCGTTTATCTTGTTTGGGACGGCATTTACCTTTACCTTTGCGCTGACGTAAAGGACAACACCGCTGAGGCAACCTCTATGATGCAGTACATGCAGCAGCAGGGTTGGGACGTTGACTGTGTTGAGTTCTTTATCGGTTGGAACAATGGTGACGGCGAAGGCGTTATCAAGTACTATCCCGACTCCATGGCTGACGTTAACCAGTACCGTGCAACCCCCACTCAGAGCATGCCTGAGCTTGGCGGTTGGTTCTACAACTGCTACGAGGACTTCGGTGGTTTCCGTAACTCCGAGGATCTTCCTATGGAGTGGTCCGAAGAGGGCGGCTTCATTTCCGACGGTTGTGTTGTTAACACCGCTTACGGTTACATCGCTGAGATAAAGATTAAGCTTCCCGCAGCTGATAAGCTTGGCGGTAAGACTTTCTCTTACGCTGATGGTACTAAGGTATCTCTTTGCATCCAGCTCTTCGACGGTCTTCAGTTCGACCAGGTATTCCTTTGCTCCGACCCCAACGGTAAGTCCTCCGTTGAGGCGGCTGCAAACGATGATGTTGAGGGTGTTCTTCAGTCCGGCTGGGAGCCTCAGAACTTCTGGTATGTAGAGCTTAAGGGCGGTTCTGCAGCTCCTGCAGATACCACTCCCGCAGAGACCACTGCAGCTCCCGATACCACTGCTGCTCCCGATACCACCAAGGCTCCCGATACTACCAAGGCTCCCGAGACCACCAAGGCTCCTGAGACCACCAAGGCTCCTGCTTCCGACGCTCCTCAGACCTCTGACGTAGCTGTTGCAGGTATCGCTGTTCTTGCTACTCTCGCTCTTGCAGGCGTTGTAGTTGCAAAGAAGGTTAGATAAGTTAATACTTAAATAACATAAAAACGGAAGGGTTTACCCTTCCGTTTTTTTTTATGAAAATGATTCACCGGTTAAATGATTCCACAAAGAGCTTTTGTTGTTGAAGGGGACTTACCGTTGTATGCTTTTTCTCTATGTGTAAGGTAACAAGGAATCCAACATAAATCGATGATGAGTTAGGAGAGATGGTGCATTATTGGTTATAACTTGATGACTGTGGTTGTAAATTCTTTAATGTATTGAACTAGCAGTAAAGATTAGTGATGTCTTCTTCATATAAGGTTATGTGTTATTAGGTGACCGCCATATTTGTGGCAGTAGTATTGTTTTGTGATTGTTAGAATTACTTGCGAATTTTTCTTTTGACAGTAAGATGTTTTTACATAGTATGATAACTTGCGTGGGTGAGACAGTGGTCACGGCTGTTATTTATTAATAATCAACGGTTGAGCATAATTATGTATTGTAGCTCTCGCGGTTGGTTTAAGGATATAAATGTTTATCTTTAAGTGCATGTTTGGCTGAGGTACATGGACAATTAGAGTTTATAAGATGCCGTTTGATAGGTATATTTATAGAAATAAAAGTCATTTCATGTTTCGTTAATCTATATTGTGATCATTTTATCCTTGATAATATAATATGGTACTTTTAGCAACAATTAATTTACATATTGTTATTTCTTTCGTAATTCATATACAGTATAATACATAATGTTAATTTACGTATTTGATTTCTGTGTGTGGAGGAATTATTTGCATGAAGAATTTTGGTAAGCTTATATCTTTGCTTCTTTGCGTGGCAACTATACTTTCTATTTTGTCTTTTGTTAGCTGTTCTGACAGTAGTGTCGATGATCAGAATGATGATAAAGATGAGGTTGACGATACCAAGTATTCTGTTGCTGTTAGTTTGTTCGGTAACCCGTATGTTTACAGTGTTGAGGACAAGGTGTCCGGTATTTGCGTAGATATTCTTGCTAAGATCGCAGAAAAAAATGACGAGGATCTTGAACTTAAAATTGTTGACAGTAACGATGCTATAGCAGGACTCATAAAGAATGAATATGCTGCAGTTCTTGCTCCTGCAGATACTTATATTGATGAGGAATCTGCAAAATCTATTTTTTCGTCTCAGGTTTTGGTTTCCAATAAATTTGTCCTTCTTGTTTCTGGTTCTTCCAGAATATATAGACTTTATGATCTTGCTATTCAAAGCAGCAAAAAGGTCGGTATCCTCGAGGGTTCTGTTGCTATGCAGAATGCAGTTAGTCGCTTTGGTGAGGATAATGTAATTACCTATTCTGATTATGAGACCGGTGTTGAGGCGGTTAAGAACGGTGAGATTGATGCTATGGTCGTTGATGAACATAATGATAAAATAGTTAACGATGCTTATGTCTCTGAAAACGGTCTCAGACTTCTTCCTGATGAGTACTACAGTTTGGATTTTGTCTTATTTGTGAAGGACACTAGTAGTGGTATTTTATCCAAGACAAATTCTGCAATTGCTGCCCTTGAAAGTGAGAAAAAAATCGAAGCTATAGTTAACGAGTATATTCTCGGTGACGGTGCTGAAAACTGATATTAATAATAAAAAAACCAAAAGCATTTTTGCTTTTGGTTTTTTTGTTACGTTTTAAATAATTAATGTACAAATATGCTTGTATGGTAATGAGGATATTATATTAGATGACAGTCACATATCTGCATAAAACCGGAAAGGAGGGGAAAAATACAAAATACAATAAGGTAATTGCAGAGAGGAATAGATATGCCTGAAAGTAAAAAAACAGGGATGATGAATTCGTTTTTTGAAAACATCAATATTATGAACAGTCGTATACACCCCGAAGACAGTTTTGACGTCATTGCAAGGGAAATGCGTATAGGTGGTTGTTCGGCGATATTCTATTATATAGATGGATTCGTTAAAGATGGAACGATGCAGAGACTTATGCAGTACTTTATAGGACTTAAAGATTTTGACGATACCATGACTGCTGAGAAGTTCTCTCTTATCAATCTTCCGTATATTGAGGTAGATGTTATAGATAACTTTGAAGCGGCAGAGTTTATGGTTATGTCAGGCGGGGCTGTCATGTTCCTCGAAACATTTGGAGATAAGGCTATTGCTATTGATCTGAGAAGTTATCCTGTAAGATCCATGGATGAGCCGGAAAATGATCGCGTTATGCGTGGTAGCAGAGATGGGTTTGTCGAAACTTTAATATTTAATACTGCACTTATTCGGCGACGTATCAGAGATACATCACTTACAGTAAAGTATATTAATGCAGGTGGCGCCGGAAAGACAGATCTTGCACTATGCTATATGAAGGACAGAGCCGATGAAAAATATGTTGCTGAAATAACGGAAAAACTAAAAAACATAAATTGTGATTCTCTCGTTATGGGGCATCAGAGTCTTGCAGAGTGCCTCATAAAAACAAAATGGTATAATCCGTTTCCTAAGATACGTTCTACCGAGCGACCTGACTGTGCTGCAGCACAATTGCTTGAAGGAAGCCTTATTCTTCTTTGTGATAATTCCCCTGAAGCAATGATACTGCCTACTTCTATTTTTGACTTTCTTCAGGAGACAGACGATTATTATTTTCCTCCTCTCACCGGAAGTTATATGCGTATACTGAGGCATTTCGTATTTTGGCTTACAATGCTAATAACTCCTCTCTGGTATCTTGCTCTCAAATATCCGTCATATTTGCCCGAATGGCTCACTTTTGTTATACCTCCGGAGAGTGGGGAGATTCCGATAATCGTTCAACTCTTTATGGTTGAATTTGTTATAGACGGACTTAAACTTGCCTCTCTTAATACTCCCAGCATGCTTAACAACTCCCTGTCTATTGTGGGAGGGTTGATACTTGGTGATTTTGCGGTCAAGGCCGGCTGGCTTATACCCGAGGTTATACTGTATATGGCGTTCGTTGCTATTGCAAACTTTTCTCAGCCGAGTTATGAGCTTGGATATGCATTTAAGTTTATGCGAATGCTTCTGCTCCTTCTTACCGCAATCTTTGGTATATGGGGATTTATCGCAGGGATAGTTACGATAATCGTACTTGTTGCGAGCAATAATACCGTAAATGGAAAACGCAGATATCTATATCCTCTTATTCCGTTTAACGGAAAGGCTATGCTGAGACTTGTTATAAGAAGAAAAAAGATAAACTAAACGAAAATGCCGTTTATCCGATAGAAAGGATAACGGCATTTTTTACTGATATAGCTGTTATAATCAAGGAATATAATGTATTTACCGAAATTTAATTGATTTTTTCTGTAAAATATAATAAAATAGTAACAGCTAAAATCCATAGATTGGAGGAAAATAAATGAGTTGTAATTGCAAGGGACCTAAGAGCGATCTTACCCTGTTAAATAATATTTTTGAAGAGATATCCTGTGTTCCGGAAAATCTTATTACTGTGCTCCAAAAGGCACAGGAGATATACGGTTACCTCCCGGAGGATGTAATTTATCACGTGGCAGACGTCCTTGGCGCTAAACCTGCTGAGGTAATGGGCGTGGCTACATTTTATTCACAGTTTAGACTTTCCCCTATAGGCAAATATCTTATAATGTCCTGTCAGGGAACAGCGTGTCATGTAAACGGCAGTAAAAGGGTGAGTGAGGCTGTGGCTGATTATCTCGGTATAAAGCACGGTGAAACTACAGCTGATGGTCTCTTTACTCTTGAGAATGTTGCTTGCCTCGGTTGTTGCTCTCTTGCTCCTGTTATCATGATAAACGGAGAGGCATACGGCAACCTTACTCCGGAAAGTGCAGTTGAAGTTCTCAAGACCATAAAGGAAAAGGAGAATGGTGAAAAATGATGCGTATTATTATAGGTGAGGGTTCATGCGGAATTGCTGCCGGTGCACTTAAAGTACATAGTGCTATTGAGAATCTTATTACCGCCAATGATTCCTTTTCTCTTGGTAGCACAGGATGCATAGGTATGTGCTATCTTGAACCTATTGTTGATATATATGATGGAGAGGTTCTTTTTAAGCGACTGGTTCGTGTAACTCAGGATAAAGCAGAGGATATCGTGTCTTCTGTGAGAAGTGGTGATTTCTCTCTTGTGGACGATATAACCATAACTTCTGATGATGAGGAATTTCTTATTGGGCAGACTCGTATAGCTCTTCGTCACTGTGGACTTATTGATCCTACTTCAATTGACGATTACTGTAATGCTGACGGTTATTCTGCGCTTAAAAAAGTTCTCGGAACAATGACACCGGAGGATGTTATCAATGAGATAAAGATATCCGGTCTTGCGGGACGCGGTGGTGCAGGATTCCCCACTTGGTTTAAGTGGAATGCCGCTCGTAACAGTAGTGGAGAAGATAAATACCTTATATGTAATGCAGACGAGGGTGACCCCGGTGCATTTATGGACAGAGCTCTTATTGAGTCTGACCCACACAGCTTGATCGAGGGTATGCTTATCGGTGCTTATGCAATAGGCGCAAAAGAAATGATAGTATACGTCAGGGCGGAATACCCCCTTGCTATAAAAAATCTTGAAATTGCTATAGCTGCGGCTGGGAAAAACGGTTTCCTCGGTGACAATATTCTCGGAAGCGGATTTTCATGTAAGATGAGGATCAAAGCCGGTGCAGGTGCATTTGTTTGCGGAGAAGAGACTGCTCTGATAGAGTCCCTTGAAGGTAAGAGGGGTATGCCAAGGCTCAAGCCTCCTTTCCCTGCAGAAAAGGGATATATGGATTCTCCATCTAACATTAATAATGTTGAAACATATGCCAATATTACATGGATAATAAATAACGGCGGTGCTGCTTTTGCCGCAATGGGTACCGAGAATAGTAAGGGTACCAAGGTGTTTGCACTTACCGGAAAAATAAAGAAGGGCGGACTTGTGGAGATACCCATGGGTAAGACCCTCAGAGATGTTATATTCGGTATTGGTGGTGGAATAAGAGACGGTAAAAAGTTTAAAGCGGTTCAGATGGGTGGACCCTCGGGCGGATGTATTCCTGAATCATTGCTTGATACTGTTATCGATTATAAGGCTCTTGCCGCAACCGGAGCAATAATGGGTTCAGGCGGAATGGTTGTTATGGACGAAAGTACCTGCATGGTTGGTATGGCTAAATTCTTCCTTGACTTCACCGCTCTTGAATCCTGCGGAAAATGTGTTCACTGTCGCATCGGTACCAAGCGTATGCAGGAGATATTGTCAAGAATAGTTGACGGTGAGGGTAAGACAGGAGACATAGAACTGCTTGAGGAACTTTCTTTGGCAGTTAAAGACGGAGCACTTTGCGGACTTGGTCAGACTGCGCCGAACCCCGTGCTTACCACTATTAAGTATTTCAGAAATGAATATGAGGCTCATATAAATGAAAAGCGCTGTCCTGCCAAGGAGTGTGCGGCACTTCGCAGATATGCTATTGATCCCAACAAGTGCGTTGGATGTACTCTTTGCGCCCGCGGCTGTCCTACAAAGGCAATCATTGGTAAGGTCAAGGAGACACATGTAATAGATACGACACTTTGCGTAAAGTGTGATAACTGCAGAAAGACCTGTAGGTTTGGTGCAGTTACTATTAACTAAGGAGGCAATAAAAATGGAAAAGATCAAAGTTACAATAAACGGAAAAATTGTCTCCGCTGAAAAGGGAGATACCATACTGAATGCCGCAATGCGAAACGGTATTGAGATTCCCAACATGTGCTACGATAAAAGTGTCAAGGTGTATGGAGCGTGCGGTCTTTGCGTAGTTGAAGCAGAGGGAATGCCCAAACTCCTTCGCGCGTGTTCTGCCATTGCTATCGATGGAATGGTCATTAGTACTGATACACCAAGAGTAAGAGAAGCGAGAAAAATTGCTCTTGAGCTTATAATGAGTGACCATGACGGTGACTGTAAAGGACCTTGTTCACTTCACTGTCCGGCAGGTACCGATGTCCAGGGATATCTTAAAGCGATTGCAAATGGCGACGACAGAGAAGCGGTACGTATAATAAAAGAAAAAATTCCCCTCCCCGCATCTATTGGAAGAGTTTGCCCACACCCTTGTGAAAAGAATTGCAGACGTAAATATGTAGAGGAGCCTTTGTCTATTGCATATCTTAAGGCTTTTGCGGCGGATAACGATCTTGCTTCAGAAAACCCATACGTTCCCGAAAGAAAGCCTGATAGCGGAAAAGTAGTTTCAATTATCGGCGGTGGACCTGCAGGACTTAGTGCTGCATATTATTTAAGTCTTTGCGGACATAATGTAACTGTGTATGATGCTATGCCTGAGATGGGCGGTATGCTCAGATACGGTATTCCTGAGTACAGACTTCCTGCATCTGTTCTTGCACGAGAGGTGGATATGATATCCTGTGCAGGCGTTGAAATGAAAAATAACGTAAAGATTGGTCGAGATATCACCTTTGATGAGATAAGAGAAAACTCAGATGCGGTACTTGTTGCTATCGGTGCGTGGAAGAGTAGCGGAATAGGTTGCGCAGGTGAGAATCTTGACGGTGTTATCGGCGGCATTGATTTTCTTCGCCGCGTTAACTGTGGTGAAAAAGTTGATATTGGTAAAAATGTTGCGGTTGTCGGTGGTGGTAACACTGCTATGGATGCTTGCAGAACTGCCATCCGCTGTGGAGCGGAGAATGTATATGTTATCTACCGCAGAACAAGAGCAGAGGCTCCTGCTGAGGATATTGAGATCACTGAGGCAATAGAAGAAGGTGTTGAATTTAAATTCCTTACTAATCCCGATGAGATCGTAGGTGAGAACGGTAAGGTTACCGCTGTCAGACTTCAGATCATGGAGCTTGGAGAACCTGATGCATCGGGCAGACGTTCTCCTATTCCTGTCGAGGGTAAGTTTGAAACTATCGAGATAGATACTCTGATCTCTGCTATCGGACAGAAATGCGACCCCATTGGTTTTGATGGGCTGCCTCTTTCTTCAAGAAGAACAATTACTGCAGATGAGAAAAATTGTGCGACGGCCCTTGAGGGTGTGTTTGCAGCAGGTGATGCAACTAATCGAGGTGCATCTATTGCTATTGATGCAATTGCTGAGGGTAATACTGCGGCAAAAGCAATAAATGCGTATCTTATCGGTTTGCCTATCGATTTTCATAAGCCTTATTATTCTGAGAAGAAGATAGTTCCCGAAATGTTCTCGGGTAAAGAGAAGCGGCCTCGTGCGATTATGCCGGTTAAAGATCCTGTGGTAAGAAGAGGAAACTTTGATCAGGTGATTAACGGTTTCTCTGAGGAGATAGCGAGACGTGAGGCAGGCAGATGCCTTGAATGCGGATGCCACGACTATAAGGAATGTAAGCTTATCCGTTATGCTAATCTTGCTCCTATTGATCCTCATAGATTTGACGGTTCAGAGCACGAATCCTACAAAGAGCAGAAGCTTGGTGTTATTGAGAGAGATCAGGGCAAGTGTATACTCTGTAACCTTTGTGTCAGGGTTTGTTCGGAGGAGGTAGGTGCAGGTCTGCTTGGCCTTGTTGGCAGAGGATTTACCACTGTTATTCGTCCTGAATTCAGAGACAGCAGTAAAACCGAGATTTGCAAATCTTGTGGCAGATGTGTTGAACTCTGTCCGACCGGAGCACTTCGAATTCTTTGAAAAGGAAACGCTTCTGTTGATTTTTATCACGTGTGATGATATAATTACAGAAGGATGCGTTTGTCAGATAAGCATAAAATTAAAAGGCAATGCGCATGTGCGCATTGCCTTTTAATTTTTGTTTATAATTATTTCTTGAGAGACTTTGCAATAGCCTCGGTATCAGATGCGATAACAAGCTCCTCGTTTGTGGGGATCAAGTAAACATCAACCTTAGAGTCACCTGCAGAAAGCTTAATGGTGTTGGACTGATGGTGAGCTGCATCGTTAGCAGTCTTGTCAATCTTTACACCAAGGAACTCAAGGTCAGCACAAACGCGCTCGCGGAGGAGAGGATTGTTCTCGCCGAGACCTGCAGTGAATACGATAGCATCAAGACCGCCCATAGCAGCTGCATAGGAGCCGATGAACTTCTTGATCTGGTAAGCAAGGATCTTAGTAGCAAGAATTGCTCTCTTGTTTCCTTCTGCTGCAGCCTGCTCAACGTCGCGGCTGTCAGAGGACACGCCTGATACACCAAGCAGACCGCACTTCTTGTTCATGAAGTCGCTCATCTCCGCAGGAGTGAAGCCCTCTTTTTCCATAATATAAGGAACGATAGCGGGGTCGATAGCACCGCAACGGGTACCCATCTCGATACCGTCAAGAGGAGTGAATCCCATACTGGTATCAAGAACCTTACCGTCCTTTACTGCGGAAATGGAAGAACCGTTTCCAAGGTGGCAGGTAACAACCTTTGTGCCCTCGGTACGGCCGAGGATCTTGCACATCTCACCGGAAACGAAACGGTGGGAGGTACCGTGCGCGCCGTAACGGCGGATATGATACTTTTCATACATTTCGTATGCAAGAGGATAGAAGTAAGCTTCCTCAGGCATAGTCTGGTGGAATGCGGTGTCGAATACGAGAACCTGAGGAACGCCGGGCATTTCGTCCATGCATCCCTTAAGACCCATAAGATGCGCTCCGGTGTGAAGAGGAGCAAAGTCACGGCAGAGCTCAAGCTTCTCGATAACTTCCTCAGTTGCGAGAACGCTCTCGAAGAAGTAAGGACCACCGTGTACTACTCTGTGTCCTACGGCCTCGATTTCGCTCATGCTCTTGATACATCCGATGGTGGGATCAGTGAGAGTGTCAACAACAACTCTGATAGCTACAGAGTGGTTGGGCATTTCAATTTCTTTAACGGTCTTGGTACCGTCAGCCTGCTTGTGCTCGATCTTACCGTCAAGTCCGATGCGCTCACAGTTACCCTTTGCCATAACACTGCCGGTGTTAGTGTCAAAAAGCTGATACTTGAGTGAACTTGAGCCGGCGTTTACAACCAGTACATTCATTATTATATATGTCCTTTCAATAGTGTTCTTAGATAAGGGATATTATACTACAGAGAAAGACAAAATTCAAGTGAAATTTGTTAACTTAGGCATTTTAAGGGAGAAAAGAATGAAATTAGCTTTTGTTATTTCTGAATACAATCCGTTTCATTGCGGACACGAATATATGATACAAAAATTGAGGGAAGAACTCGGAGATGTCATTGTTGTTGCGATAATGAGTACATCTTTTGTTCAGCGTGGAGAACCTGCGCTTTTTCCCTATGAGGTTCGTGCACGTACCGCTGTTGAGTGCGGTGCAGATCTTGTCATCTCCTTGCCTGTTCCTTATTCTATGGCAGGAGGCAGTTTCTTTGCTCGCGCGGGAGTGAGAATTGCATCCACCTTTTTGTGTGATGAAAAATACCTGGTGTTTGGAAGCGAGAGCGGAAAGATAGATTCTCTCAGTGAAATAGCGTTTAACATGTCACGCCCGGAGTATATAGCGGCACTTTCCAACAGATCTATGGATGAACCGTATGCTGAGGCTGTGGTTAGAATATACCGAGAGTTGTATGGGAAATCTTTGGAAGATCGGCTTTCGCAACCAAATAATATTCTCGCAATAGAATATATCAGGTCTATATCCGAGGAAGGTTCGGATCTGCATCCGTTTACCGTGAAAAGAGTTGGATCGGGATATAACGATGATTCTTCGTGCGGAGATTTTCTTTCTGCCACAGCTCTCAGACGTCTTTTTTATGAGGGCAGAGAGGAATTGTTCTGCTCAAAGGTGCCGCGTGTGGCGGCGGATATATACAGAGAAGCAATAGAAAACGGAAATTATTCCTTGGGCTGGGAAGGGCTATCCGATGGAGTGATTACTTTTCTTCGACTGTCTCGGGATGGCGCTTTTTCCCACTGTGCTGAAATGTCAGGTGGCCTTGACCGTAGATTAGTTACTGCTGCCCACACTGTTGGAGCGATTGAAGAACTGTTTCGCTGTGTGTCGACAAAACGTTTTACTAATGCGAGAATCAGACGGGCTATTCTGTCGGCACTTTTGTCTGTAACTGAAGCGGATATTTCGGCAGCGCCGGAATATACCATGGTTCTTGCCGCAAACAAGAAAGGAACTTCTGCTCTTAGAGTTGTTGACGATAACAGAATCAATGTTGTGACTAAGCCTTCACTGGTTAATACAGACAGTCCTTCGGGTGTTATTCTGTCTGCATCGGAGGCGTTGTACGCAATGTCACTTAAAAATAAACGCAGTACTAATGATTTTATGAAAATAACTCCATATATAAAAAGGTAGAACTTCGATAGTTCATGATTGGTAATATACTCTGTCGGACTTGCATATATTTAAATAAAAATGTGCAAAAAGGAGAGTATGTTATGGCAGATGAGATCAAGAGAGATAGGGAAGTGCAGACTCTTCCTCGGCTTTGCTACGACGGGTACGTTAACGGTGAGGTGAGTGAGGATTTTTTGCTGCCGGATTATTTGCCGCAGATAGACAGAATTCTTAGGTTTGAATATCGTGCTATTCCTGACGAGAAATATTTTGGCGGAAGATCAGCGGAATTTTCCGGTGCTGTGTCCTATAATGTTATATATGCTTCCGGGGATAGTGGTATATGCAGTGTGTCTCTTTCTTCCGGTTATGACGGTAAGGTAGAGGTACCGTGTGAGTTTACCGAATGTCGGGTTTCTACTGGGGTAGAAAATGCGGCCTGCAGATTACTTGGTCCGAGGAAACTCAGTGTACGAGCAAAGCTTAGAACCAGGCTACTTGCGTTTTCTGAGGAAGAACTCAGGGATGGTGCTTGTTCTGTTGATGGAGGGATCAGAGTTGACCGCCTTGAAAGTCTGGAAAATACTTACGAAACCCATTTTTATGAAGCTCGAGATATCAGAGTGGATGACTGCATAGAGGAAAACGGCGGCAAACCGGTTTTTTGTAATGCTACGATTCTGCCGATAAATATTATTGCTCACAACAATGCAGTGGTAGTTTCAGGGGATGTTGTTGTCAGAGCGCTATTTGAATATTTAGGAGAAGATCAGTTGCATGGTAGTGGACGGTACGGCAATGTATCTTGCCGTATCCCATTTGAACGAGTGGTACGATGTGACGGTGTTGTTCCGGGGGATCGATGTCTGGCAGAGGGGTACTGTGTTTCGGTAACGGTGGGAGATGGTGAAAAGGAAAACACATCCGACTGTTCGATTAATTTTGATATGACAGTTACTGTTATGCGAAAAAAAAATGTAACACTTTGTCGAGATGCTTATGCGGTTTCTTATATTCACGACACCGAATGTTCTTGTAGAAATGTGGAAATAAACAATGCGGCGGGACTGAGAGGAAATTTTACTTTGTCGGCTGTGGCTGCAAAGAAAGATATAGGTGGAGATGAAGGCGAGATAGTTGACGTTTCGGTATACCCTGAGATTACTTCAGCTGCTTTTGGTAAAACAAAAACTGTGTTTTCCGGAAATGCCAGGATAAATGTTATTATGAAAGAGAAATTGGATGGAGCTGATGCTTCGGGTGGTCGAGTTATATCTTCGGGGGAATTTTCGTATCCTTTTAAGTATGAATGTGATGTCAGACTGGGAGAAAGCGACCATGTATACGTATATAATGCCGAGATGATAAATGCTCGCGGGAGAATCGATGGTGACAAGGTACGTGTGGAATCCGAGATTGCTCTTTCGGTATCTGCTTGGGGCAGAGAAAGGATGCAGGTAGTAGATAATGTATCTGTGAAAGAAACGGACCCTATAGGTAGCGGAATAACGGTCGTATATTCTGACGGGAGCGAGGATCTGTGGGGGCTTGCTAAACGGTATCGCACAGATGTGGATTCTATACTTACAGACAATAGCCTTGGAACAGATAAAGACAAAAGATATGTACCCGATATCGGTATACCGGTTATCATAAACCCGGGAAACCGATAAATATTACGTGTCGCATCTCTATAAAACATAGGGGTGCGACTTTTTTGCAAAAAAAAGTGAAAAGCTATTGACAAAAGAGGTATAAAGTGGTATACTAATCAAGCTCCAGCAAGCGAGGTTGAAAAAAGCCGATAAAAAAGTTCGAAAAAATCGAAAAAAAGGCTTGACAAACCGAGTGGGATGTGGTAGAATAAACGAGTCGCCAAGAGCGACGGAAGATCCTTGAAAATTGAACAACAACGAAAGAACGAAAACACAAACTCGTAATTCTTTTGAGAAGAAGCTTTCCGAGAAATCGGGAAGTAAACTCTAAAACATTA
>JAFYMF010000043.1 GCA_017556745.1 Clostridia bacterium | reverse complement strand
TTATTCAAATCAACGCTTTGCGAAGCAAAGCTACCTTTTCTCTTCTTTGTTCTCTCTTATCTTTTCTCTGGAAACGACAATTTTAGAGAAGGGAGAAGAACGAAAAGAGAAAAGTGAAAAGAACAAAAATAAACTACAATCTTCTGTCGAAAATTGTCGTTTCTTTTTTGTGGAGAAAACTAGATTCGAACTAGTGACCCCTTACATGTCAAGCAAGTACTCTAACCAACTGAGCTATGCCTCCGTCAACGAGGGATATTATATCATATCGGAAAAGAAAAATCAAGTAGGAAAAGGATATTTTTGGGTAAGAACCGGTTATATGTGTGTTTTATTGTTTTGTGTTGGCAAAACATCCATAATAAACTCAAAAACGACGTGTTTTATTGTGGAAAATATTGAAAACTGTGAAATGATATGTTATAATTTTTCTATAAAAATACGTACGAGGTGTCAAAGTATGAAAAAGACCAAGAAAATAATACTCCCATTGACAATATCTCTCGTGGTAATTGCCGCCCTGCTTGTGGGGTGCAGCAGTGAGGTGAGTCAGCCTGCCTGTGAGCACGTATGGATGGAGGCTACATGTGCAGCGCCAAAAACCTGTTCTGAGTGCGGTACTACCGAGGGTGACGCCCTTGAGCACACATTATGCGAGGCGGACTGTGATACACCAAAGACCTGCAGTGTATGTAACGGTACTGTGGGTGATGCTCTCGGACATGAGTGGCAGACTGATGAGAAGACCGGTATCGTTATTTGTGTCAGAGAGGGATGTGACAAGGTAAAGGATTCTGAGATACCTCAGGATAAGAATCTTATTCTCGCGCTCTCTAAGATTCCTGTGGCAACTCCCGATATGACGACCGACGAGCTTCGCGATATTGTGGTCGAAACCATGAAGCTTCAGCTGACCTTCGGATACCGTGCAAGCTATACCGAATTCGACGGACAGTACGGCTATTACATCAAGAACCTTTACAGCCTGTATGACGGAAGCGATAATTTAGAAAATCTTATTATAAAATTTATAGACGGTGAGTATTACGGCGGTGTTCCGTATATGGGCAATGCAAGAGGCTCATTCTACCGTTGGATTCCTTTTTATGATGCTCAGACAGGGGAAATGGATTGGTCACCTATTATCGCATCAAGACGCATTGACTGGGTTGACACAAGTAAAGACCGTGTATATCCCGATGTGGGAAGCAGAATCTTCGGTAATTCCTGTTCCTCTGCTTGTGTTTGGGCATGGTCAAGAGTAACTAATGAGATAAATAATTTCTGGACCAGTGGCTGGTGCCCTTCAAGAGGATTTGTTCCCGTTGGCGGTTTCACGATTGTATCCGAGGATCCGGACGTTTACTGTAAGACAAACGGACCAAAGGTAATGTATGAATGTTATGCACAGATGCTTCGGGGTGACGGTCTGGTTAACAGCGGACACGCTATTATGATAGTTGCCGATCCCGTTGTCGTATATAATGATGACGGAACCATTAATCCCTATAAGAGCTACGTTCTTGTGGCTGAGCAGAAGGCAACCTTTCTCACGGATTCTCCCGAGTACGGCGGTGTTGATCTTTATTCTCCCTTGAATGACAGTGGAGAGACCTATCGTGTTATGGGTAATTATCCAGGGGTTGAAGTAAATGGCGAGATAACCGAGATGAAGTGGGATTTTTATACACTTTACGATGAAGATTACTCTCCGTTTACAATCCCCGAGCTCGCAGGTACGGGTACGGTGGAAAAATCAAAGGTGACCTTTAATCATAAAAACGAGACCATCACCATTGATGATATTAAGAGTCAGACTGTATCGGCAAATTATATGATTTCGGATGTGACCTTCACTGTAAGAGATAAAGATGGTAGCGTTGTGTTTGAGGGGTACCATGTCAATGACAAGACTACACCCAACAAGATGAAGAAATGTGATCTTGAGACTGCATTTACCGAAAATATTATATACAGCGATGCAGATTACCTTTATAATAACCTTATAAAATATACTGACGGTACCTATACCTTAGAGATACTTTGTCAGCTCTCAACCGGTGAGCTTCTCAGCGCGTATAAGGGAACTCTTACCGAATAATAAAAAAGCACGGACATTGATTTTGACAGTGTCCGTGCTTTTAAATTTATCTTGTTTGATTATATACTTTTTTATACCTCATAATCAAGAGAAAGTCTTACGTCGACATTCGGTCTCACCAGACCGTTTGCAATCTCCTGATGGAGAGGGTGGGACTGATATGCCATAAGTGCCGCTTCACTCTCAAAGGAGGAGTCCATCATCAGGTCTCCCGAGGAGGAGGGAAGCTTGTTTGTGATTATCTCCATGTGAAGAAGACCGTCTATCTTGCCGACAAGACCTTCAAGCGCGGCTTTGATCTCCTGTCCTTTTTCGGGAGAGCCGACGTCCTCTTTATATTTCCAGATTATCATGTGTTTTACCATATTTATATCTCCTTTGCTTGTTTATCATAACTGTAACAAATATTCTTTTCGTTGTCAATATATTTTAACAGTTATATTTACTTTATCTCGGATATGTGGTAAAATATCAAGGTAATATCCATGGGTATGATCTCGCTTTTCAAAAAAACACTGCCGAGGGTAAAAATAATCGCAAAAACTCTTGACATTGAAGGGTGTTTTCATATATAATAAGGTGTGTTGTTATGTGATTTCACATTACTCGGTACGTATTAACACGCTTCCGATTTTTGAACTTAAAAGGGAGGTGCAAAAGAATGCTCAGAACATATCAGCCTAAGAAGCGCCATAGAAAAATGGAGCACGGATTCAGAAAGAGAATGAAAACTGCCAACGGCCGTAAAGTACTTAAAAGAAGACGCGCAAAGGGCAGAGCAAAACTCACTTATTGAGTTATGACCGGTGGGGCAAAGGGATCGCATCTTTGCCCGTACCGGTAGAATACCACGAAAACCGCCAGAGTTTGTCGAACATCGTTTGGACAGGCTATTGGGGGTTTTGCTTTAGTATTAAGTTTTTTTGTTTTACGTTAATTTATTTTACAGTGAAATTTCCGATGGAAGCGGGTTTTTTAAGTGAAATATCGTGCTATAGGCGAGAATCATTTGTATGGTAAAGCATACGCAAAAGGGAAGAAGTGCGTGGCCGCACGTGTGGTGGTTTACGTTCTCCGTGACTACCGCTCAGAGGCATTCAGACGTGCCGACCCCTTGAAGAGACCTATCAACCGTATAGGCCTCACTGTTACAAAGAAGCTGGGCGGTGCCGTCGTGAGAAGCCGTGTTAAACGGATACTCCGTGAGGGCTTTCGTGCGGTGGATACGAGTAACGTTATTACCAAGGGCAATCTTATCGTTATCGTTGCAAGATCAAGTGCCGTCAAGGCTAAATCTACTGATATTGCCCGTGACCTCAGTTATGCTTTTAAAAAGCTTGGGATGTTATCCCGCAAATCTGATTCAGCACCGGACAGTGGGTGTGAAATTACAAAATGAAACACGTTTGTATTTATCTGATCAAATTCTACAGAAAATTTCTGTCCCCTCTTAAGGGCGGTCCCACATGTCGGTTTACTCCGACCTGCTCGGAATATGCTCTGGAGGCTTTTAAGGTTCACGGCTTTTTCGTGGGTCTGGGACTTACTGTGTGGCGGATACTCAGATGTAATCCTTTTTGCCGCGCAGGTTACGACCCTGTACCCGAGAAAAAAAAGAGGCCGAAGAAATGATAGGCGGCCTTACGTGACGTTGTTCCGCATCGGGCGGACGAGTATAAAAGGAAAGGGGAATATGCTAAAGCATATTCTTGAACTTTAAATAATTATGCTTGATATTGTTGCAGTACCTTTTGGGTACGTCATAGAGTTTTTCTACCACATTACAAATAACTACACCCTTGCACTGTTCTTCTTTGCTTTTGTTGTTAAGGTTGTTCTTTTCCCTCTCAGCATTAAGCAGCAGAAGAACCAGGTAAAGCAGGCTAAGCTTCGTCCCATGGAAATGGCAATACGTAAAAAGTATGCCGGCCGTACTGACAAGCCTACCCAGATGAAGATGAACGAGGAGATCCAGAAGCTCTACTCTGAGAACAATTTCAGTCCTCTCAGCGGTTGTCTTCCCATGCTTCTTCAGTTCCCCATCATCATCGCGCTTTATAATGTTGTTATTAACCCCCTTCGTTATATGCTTCATCTCTCTGCCGATAAGATCACTGAGCTTGCAAATCTTGCCGTGAAGAACGGTGTTATGGCTATAGAGCAGTTCACTCAGGTAAAGGAAGGTGTCGTACAGAGCGTTCAGAGTTACGAGACTCTTTACCTCGCAAATAATATGCGCGGAAACTTCAGCGCTTTTGCAGATGCAGTGCCTGAGCTTACTGAGAAGGCTCTTCCTAATTTCAGCCTTTTCGGTCTCGATCTTTCCGGAACTCCCAATTTTGACGTATTTAAGACCGGTTTTTCCGCTGAATGGCTTCTTTTCCTTATTCCGATCCTGACTTTCGTTGTTCAGTTCGGCAGCTCCAGAATTCTCAAGAAGCTTACCTACAATTCTGCAATGGCACAGAACGGTCAGGGCGGTTGTCTTATGGACTTCGCTATGCCTATGCTCAGCGTGTTCTTCTGTTTCATCGTTCCTGCCGCTATCGCTGTATACTGGATCTTCCAGGGTATTTTCGGTGTTCTTCAGCAGTATGTTCTTGTTAAGATGTTCCCGGTACCCAAGCCTACTGAAGAAGAGATCAAGGAAGCTGAACGTCAGGTTAACGCTATACAGAAAAAGAAGAATAAGCCCAAGTCCCTTTATCAGGAGGATGACGAGGATTATTCCGACTATGCAAAGGAGCTGGCGGCAAGATATGCGGCAGAGGATGCCGAGGCTGACCGTCTGAGAGCAGAGAAGGAAGCTGAGGAAGCGGCAAAGAGCGATTCCGAGACTCCTGTTCTCAAGGATGACCGTTCCGAGCAGAAGTTTGAGCGTAAGTCCAAAAAGGACAAGTAATAAAACGATATACTACCCATTTTATAGGAGAATACGGCGACAGCCGTTTGATATAACAAATGAGAGAAGAATTCGAATTTAAAGCCAAAACCGCTGAAGAAGCAATTGAAAAAGGTAAGGCTGAACTCGGTGAAAAGGCCGAGGGAATGGAATTTGAAATAGTCAAGTTGCCCTCATCCGGCTTTTTCGGTATCGGTGCAACTCCCGCTGTAGTAAAGTTCTACAGAGATATTCCCGAGAGCAAATCTGCAGGTGCTCTTGACTTTATTAAAACTGTTATCAAAAACTTTAATATCGAGGCAGACGTTACCGAGTCTGAGACCGACGACGGAACAATCCTTCTTACTATAACCGGTAAAGAGGCAGGTATCCTTATCGGTCATCACGGTGACACTCTTGATTCTCTTCAGTATCTGGCTAACCTTACAGCTAACCACAGAAGAGAAGAGGAGAACCGTGACTACACCAAGATCGTTCTTGATATTGAGGGTTACAGAGCTAAGAGAGAGGAGACTCTCCGTGCTCTTGCAAGACGCGTTGCCGACAAGGTTCTTAAGTACAAGAAGAATTATACTCTTGAACCCATGAGCCCCGGTGAGCGCCGCATAATCCACTCTGAGGTACAGGGTATCGAGGGTGTATGTACTACCTCCGTTGGTTCTGACGAAAACCGCAAGGTAATCGTTTATCTTGAGGGTACTAACCCCACATCCGACAGATTCCGCGGACGCGGAAAGGGTCGCGGCGGTTACAACCGTCAGGGTAAGAACCGTCAGGTAAACAGCGAGACAGAAGAATAATCATTAAAATTTGTGAAAACCGCAGAAGGCAGAATCTTCTTTAAATTAGTTCTGCGTTTGCGGTTTTCTGCGTTTAGGTGAAAAATGACACATAATAAGACTGTAGCAGCGGTATCCACTCCTCACGGTAAGGGCGGCATCGCGGTTATCAGAATATCCGGTGACGATGCCTTTAGAGTTGCCGATAAGTGCTTTAGACTTTCCGGCGGAAAGAGCCTTTCCTCTTTGTCCGGCGGAAGTGCCGTTTACGGCAGAATTTATGACGGGGATGAGCTTCTTGACGATGGTATAGCTACCGTTTTCCGTGCCCCTCGTTCATTTACCGGGGAGGACGTAGTTGAGATAGCCTGTCACGGAGGAATACTTAACACAAGAAACGTTCTCGGTGCGGTTCTCAGTGCAGGTGCGTACCCTGCGGGTCCGGGTGAATTTACCCGCCGTGCCTTTATCTCGGGCAAGCTGTCCCTTACCGCCGCAGAGGCGGTGGCGGATATTATCGATGCCGATACAGAGGGAAAGCTGAAGCTTTCACGAAGTGCCGCATCGGGTAAGCTCAGTGAGAAAATAAATGAGCTTTACAGTGAGATACTTACCCTTATCTCATCGGTATATGCTATAATCGATTACCCCGAGGAGGATCTGGCCGAGCTTTCGGTGGATGAGATCCGTTTAGGTCTTGCTTCGTACGGTGAGAAAATAGATGCACTAATTTCTACATACCGTACCGGACGTGCGGTGGCCGACGGTATCGAGACTACTGTTCTCGGCAGACCTAACGTAGGCAAGAGTGCTGTTTACAACCGTATTTTAGGTGAGGATAGAGCTATTGTTACCGATATCGAGGGTACTACACGTGATCTGCTTTATGACAGGGCGGTTCTCGGGGATGTGACTCTTAACCTTTGCGATACCGCAGGACTCAGAGAATCATCTGACACGGTTGAGAAGATAGGTATCGAGCGTGCCGCTGACCGTGCACGGAGGTCAGAGCTTGTTTTCCTTGTTTTTGACGGCTCGTCGCCTCTTGCGGATGAGGACAGAGAAGTGCTTGATACTCTTTCCTTCCTTGATAGCGATAGGGTGATAGTGCTTATAAATAAGAAAGATCTCGGTATTGTTTTAGATGTAGGTTTGATAAAAGAAAAGTATGATAATATAATTGAGGTCTCTGCTGTAACAGGTGAGGGATTTGATCTGCTTTCAGATACTGTCAGCAAGATGTATATAGGCGGTGACATCAGTCTTGGTGACACGGCTATAGTATATAACGCCCGTCAGTATGCATCACTTAAAACTGCAGGTGAATGTGTTTCGAGAGCGGCAAATGCTCTTGAAAACGGCTTTCCACCTGACGTTGTGTCGGTTGATCTCGAATCGGCAATGGCGGCTCTCGGCGAGTGTGACGGCCGTGCCGTCGGCGAAGATATCGTCAGAGATATATTCAGCCGTTTCTGTGTAGGAAAGTAAAGGCAGGGTATAAATATGGAAGAAAAACGATTCAGAAAAAACGATAATGGTTTTATCTGTGCCAACTGCGGACATGAGGTAGAGCCTCTCGGTTACACCTCCCGTAACCATTGTCCCGTGTGCCTATGCTCTCTGCATCTTGATGTAAATCCGGGTGACAGACTCAGTGACTGCGGCGGAATAATGGATCCCATCGGCGCCGAGACAGACCCCAAAAAAGGGTATATTATAATACACAAGTGCCGCAAGTGCGGTGCCGTCAGACGTAACAAGGCGGCGCACGAAGCAAAAAATCAGCCTGACGATATGGACAAGCTGATAGCACTTACAGTTAAGGAATATAAGTAATTCTATTTGGAAAGGAAAAGAAAAATGGCAAACGAAAAGATAGAAAAGGGCGGTATATCCGTTGAGACCGCACAGATATTTCCGATAATTAAAAAGTGGCTTTATTCTGATAAGGATATTTTCCTTCGTGAAATAGTTTCAAATGCTTGTGATGCATGTACCAAGCTTCGCAGACTTTCATCCCTTGGCCAGGTTGAGGGAATAGAGGATGATTTCAAGATAAAGGTAGCTGTGAGCAAGGAGGAAAATACTATCACCGTAACCGATAACGGTATCGGTATGACAGAGGACGAGCTGAAGAGATATATCTGTCAGATCGCTCTTTCCGGTGCACTTGAATTCATTGAAAAATATGAGGGTGAGGGAGATGCATCAAGCGGTATCATTGGTCACTTCGGTCTTGGCTTCTACTCTGCATTTATGGTCAGCGGTACCGTTGACGTAATTACGCGTTCTTACACCGGTGCGCCTGCCATTAAGTGGGTATGTACCGAGGGTGGCGAGTATGAAATGTCTGAGATAGAGGAGGCTGAGCGCGGTACCTCTGTTGTTATGCATATTACAGAGGGAGAAGAAGAGTATCTTGAGAAGGATAAGCTTATGGCTATCCTCAAAAAATACTGCTCATTCATGCCTGTTGAAATTTATTTTGAAGATTCAGATGCATCAGCCGATGCTGACGAAAAGGCTGACGGAGCTGAGGCAGATAAGGAGGCAGATAAGGAGGCAGATAAACCTGTAAATGACGTAAATCCCCTTTGGCAGAAGAACGCGTCCGAGTGTTCACCTGAGGAGTATAAGGAGTTTTACGGAAAGGTGTTCTCTGATTTTAAGGAGCCTCTTTTCCACATTCATATAAATGCAGATTATCCCCTTAATTTTAAGGGAATACTCTATTTCCCCCGCATTACTCACGAGTATGAGAGCCTTGAGGGGGAGGTAAAGCTTTACTACAACCAGGTATTTGTTGCAGATAATATCAAGGAGGTCATTCCCGAGTATCTCACTATGCTCAAGGGTGTTCTTGACTGTCCCGAGCTTCCTCTTAACGTATCAAGAAGTTACCTTCAGAACAACAGCTACGTGTCAAAGCTTTCCGCACATATCGTAAAGAAAGTTGCGGACAAGATAAACGGTCTCTATAACACAGAAAGAGAAGAGTACGAGAGAATCTGGGATGATCTCAAGACCTTTGTTGAGTACGGATGTCTTCGCGACAGAAAGTTCTATGACAGAGTAAAGAATGCTATTCTCTTTAAGCTTTCCGACGGCAGTTACTTAACTATTAACGATTACCTTGAATCAGCAAAGGAAAAGCACGAAAATACAGTTTATTACTCTACCGATGCGGTGTCTCAGGCACAGTATATCTCTATGCTTTCCTCTCAGGATATCAAGGTAGTAGTACTTGATAAGATAATTGATACTCAGTTCATACAGGTTATTGAGACAGATAGAGCAGGGGTCAAGTTTAAGAGAGTTGACTCCGGTCTTGCTGATGCTCTTAAGGGCGAGGGCGAAACTATTGAGTCTGAGGAGTTGAAGGAGCTGTTTAAGAAGGTGAGTGGAAACGATAAGCTCACCGTTACCTTTGAGACTCTTAAAAATGATAAGGTTCCTGCTATTCTCACAGTGAGTGAGGAGTCAAGACGTATGGAGGATATGATGCGCCTTTACGCCATGTCAGGCAATGGTATGGATATGCCAAACATGACCGAAACTTCTCTTGTCCTTAATACATCAAATGGTATTATTCGCCGTCTTACCGAGGATACTGCTTCCGCGAAGAGTGAGAAGATTGCACGTCAGATATACTCTCTTGCACTGATTTCTCAGCGTCGGCTTTCTGCTTCTGAGCTTGAGGAGTTTCTCAGTCACAGTTACGATATGCTTTCTGATTTTTAATTTGCGTTGAGACGGTATAATCCATGTATTGCTCTTCGTATGGTTTCATAGTGAAATCTGCGGCATAACCGGCAATATTTGATATTCTGCTTGACTCTCCTGCGGTTTTTTAGTAATATGAATAAAAGAGATTCTTTGAAGAGGGATGCTCAGGTGCTGATAGACAACATCTGCGGTATCGACTCTCTTGTCAGCCATAAATATGAAATGATCGCATCCTATTGCGAAGACATGGCACTGACACTGCTCAGACTCGCTGCCATTGACGTGGATGAAAAGCGATTCGCTACCCCCATTGCGGCGCTTGAATATGAATGCAGGTCTTTTTTCGGAAGTAAGATAGTACCCTCTGGCGATGCTATTGAGGAAAATTACAGATTTATTAAATCTGTCAGATATTCTCAGTGGTCTGCTATGAGGATAAAGATCTGTATATGTATCTGTGAGCTTTTTGAAAGTGTGTTCGGGGTACCTTATGATCCCCTTTCTGCTTTTGAGGACGAAACAGAGGACATTACTCTGAAAGAACCGGGGCAGATAAGCTACTTCAAAAATATATATGCCGATGCGGCGTATGAGGTGTTCTCAAAGCATATAGAGAGACCGCGTGCATCGTACCAAAGCAGTTTTTCGGCGGTGTGTGAAGATGTGTACAACGGTGAAAGTGAATACGGTATTCTTCCTCTTGAAAATCTTCTTGAGGGAAGACTCCACTCATTCGGTGCTCTTATAAACCGTTTTGACCTTAAGGTGACCGGCGGTTGTTATATTCCTTCCTCAGATGGACAGAATGAAACCTTTTTCGTGCTTCTGGGTCGTGTACTGTCGGGATTTCCCCACAGCGGTGAGTATTTTGCTTCTCTTAATTTCTCACCGTCGGGAAAGAATACTCTTGACAAGTTTCTTTCCGCTCTTTCTGATTTTGAGCTTACTGCGGTAAAGATAGATTCAGCACGCAGACCCTATGTGGATGATTCGTACAGCCTTGATATACTCATCAGATGCACGAAAAAGAGCTTTACCCCATTTTCGCTTTATCTTGCGCTCAGCAGGGTAGAGTGCACTCTCACCGGAATATTTTCTGTATATAAATGACCAAATGAAAGGATAAAAGAAAATGGACAAACATATAGTATATAAAACCAAGGGCACTTGCTCAAGACAGATCGAAATAACTCTCTCCGAGGACGGTACTGTTGTTGATGCGGTATTTGTTGGTGGATGCAGCGGTAATACTCAGGGAATCAGTTCCCTTGTCCGCGGTATGAAGGCGGATGAGATTATAAACAGACTTTCCGGTATCAAATGCGGATTTAAGTCTACCTCTTGTCCCGATCAGCTTGCTGCTGCTCTTAAAGAAAATCTGTAAAAGCTTATTTTAGGAGAACCTTATGGATTACATTGCCGAATACAAAAGATGGCTCAGTGAGCCCACTCTTGACGAGAAGAGCAGAGAAGAACTTCTCGGTATAGAAAACAACGAGGAAGAGAAGGAATTTCGCTTTTCCTCGGGGCTTACATTTGGTACCGCAGGTCTTCGCGGTATTATGATGGCCGGAACAAACGCTATGAACGTATATACCGTTGCTCAGGCTACACAGGGACTTGCTAACGTTATTATTGATGCCGATAAATGCGAGATGGGTGTCATTGTAGGCATGGATAGCCGTAACAACTCACGTCTTTTTGCTGAGACTGCGGCATCTGTTCTTGCAGCAAACGGTATCAAGGTTTATATTTTCGAGGATCTCAGACCTTCTCCCGTTCTTTCTTTTGCGGTAAGGGAACTTGGGTGTATTGCCGGTATTAACGTAACCGCATCCCACAATCCGGCAGAGTATAACGGATATAAGGTGTACTGGGAGGACGGCGGTCAGCTTCCGCCCGATCACGCAGATTCGGTGTCAAAATATATTGAAGCTATTGATATATTTACCGGTGTCAAGAAATGCTCATTTGACGGGGCTGTTTCTGACGGCAGAATTATCGTTGTGGGTAAGGAGATCGACGACAGATATATTGAGGAGGTTCTTCGGGAACAGGTAGAGCCTCACGCGGTGGATGCTGTTGCTGATGATCTTAAAATAGTTTATACTCCTCTTCACGGTGCGGGACACATACTTGTACCGAGGGTGCTTCGCGAGATCGGACTCAAGCACCTTTATCCTGTTGAGGAGCAGATGGTACTTGACGGAGATTTCCCCACAGTAAAAAGTCCTAACCCCGAGAACTTTGAGGCATTTGAGCTTGGTCTTGAGCTGGCGAAGAAGGTGGGCAGCGATCTTATTATTGCTACCGACCCCGATGCTGACAGACTTGCGGTAATGACTCGCAGATCCTCTACCGGAGAGTTTATCAATCTCACCGGTAACCAGGTGGGCGCACTTCTCATTGACTATATCGCTTCATCCCTCAGCGAGCAGGATAAGATGCCGGAGAATCCCTATGCCATTAAGACTATCGTTACAACTGAGCTTGTGACAAAGATATGTGAATCTCACGGTGTGACTCTTCACAACGTGCTTACCGGATTTAAGTTTATCGGTGAGGTTATTAAAAAGTATGAGGTGACAGGTCACGATACTTTCCTCTTTGGATTTGAGGAGAGCTACGGATATCTCAAGGGTACCTATGCAAGAGACAAGGACTCGGTGGTCGCATCTATGCTTGTTACCGAGATGGCCGCTTCTTATATGAAAAAGGGAATGACATTGGCTGATGCTCTCGACAGACTTTTTGAGAAGCACGGTTATTTCCTTGAGGGTGTTAAGAATATCTACATGGAGGGTCTTGACGGACTTGAGAAAATGGCGGCTCTTATGGACGAGCTGAGAAATTCTCCTCCTACCCATATTGGCGGCAGACGTGTTGTTTCTGTAAGAGATTATCTCAAAAATACCGTTACCGACATTGACAGCGGTGCTGTGACAGAGACAGGGCTTCCTAAGTCCAATGTTCTTTATTTCGTTGTCGATAACGGTGACAGAATAATTATGCGTCCCTCGGGTACAGAACCTAAGATAAAACTGTATATGCTTACTCATGCAGATACCTATGAGGAGACAAAACGTCAGTGCGATGCATATATGAAGGATACTGACAGCTTCGTTGACTGAGATTTTTGTTGAGAGGAAATATAAATGTCAATCGTATCGGTAATTAAGGTAGATAAATATGATACCGCCCTCCTTGAGAGGGCGGTGGATGAGCATTTTGACAGACTTGGTCTTGCATGTGACATAAAGCCGGATATGAAGGTGCTGATAAAGCCTAACCTTCTTTCAGCTCGCAAGCCTGAGTGTGTTGCTACCACTCATCCCGAGGTGATTCTCGCTATAATAAAAAAGCTCAAATCCCTTGGGGTGGAGTCTGTCACTGTTGCGGACAGCCCCGGTGGTCCTTATCTTGCCGCTAACCTTTCATCTGTTTATTCTGCCTGTGGATATAAGGCTCTTGAGAAGTATGCTACCCTTAACTACTCTACAGGATCGGGTAAGGTAAGAAATGAGAACGGTAAGGTTATAAAGGAATTTGATATCATAGACCCGATACGTGAAGCGGATTATATTATAAATGTAGCTAAGCTTAAAACACATTCCCTTACAGGTATGTCAGGCGGCATAAAGAATATGTTCGGTGCTATCCCCGGCCTTGTAAAGCCGGAGATGCACTACCGTTTTCCCGGTATTGGTGATTTCAGCGAAATGCTCATTGATCTTTTTGAGACTGTTCGTCCGAATGTAACCTTTATCGATGCGGTCGTTGGCATGGAGGGAGAGGGGCCTAATATGGGCACTCCAAAGAATTGCGGATATTTCCTGGCATCCCGTGACGTATATGCTCAGGATGCAGTGGCGGCAGGTATCATAGGAATACCTACCGAAAAGGTTGAGATGATCAAATGCGCCGAAGAGAGAGGTCTTTTTGAACCTGCAGATACCGTTCTTGTGGGGGATAGTATAGAATGTAAAGACTTTCTTCTTCCGGAGACTGATGACGATAGTTATCTCAGCGGCGTTCCGTCATTTATGCGTGGAACACTGGGGTTCTTTGCAAAGCGTTTTCTCAAGCCGGTACCAAATGTTAAAAAAGGTAGCTGTGTTGGTTGCGGCAAGTGCGCTGAGAGTTGTCCTCAGCATATTATTGAGATCAAAAGCAGAAAAGCGCGTATAATAAAGAAATCGAATTGTATCTCTTGTTTCTGTTGTCAAGAGATGTGTCCGGCACATTCCATAACAGTTAAGCGCAGACTAAAGCGATAAAATGGTTGTTTTGCAACAATTAATAAAATAAGCAAAAAAGCTATTGACAAAAGAGTTATAAAGTGGTAGACTATCCAAGTTCCAGCAAGCGAGGTTGAAAAAAAGCCGATAAAAAAGTTCGAAAAAATCGAAAAAAAGGCTTGACAAACCGAGTGAGATGTGGTAGAATAAACGAGTCGCCAAGAGCGACGGAAGATCCTTGAAAATTGAACAACAACGAAAGAACGAAAACACAAACTCGTAATTCTTTTGAGAAGAAGCTTTCCGAGAAATCGGGAAGTAAACTCTAAAACATTA
>JAFYMF010000042.1 GCA_017556745.1 Clostridia bacterium | reverse complement strand
GCTCAGATGGACGGCGCAATCCTTGTTGTTGCTGCATCTGACGGACCCCTTCAGCAGACCCGCGAGCACGTACTTCTTGCTCGTCAGGTTGGCGTTCCCGCAATCGTTGTATTCATGAACAAGTGCGACCTCGTTGATGACGAGGAGCTTCTTGAGCTCGTAGAGATGGAGATCCGTGATCTTCTTAGCGAGTACGACTTCGACGGTGACAATGTGCCGATCATCCGTGGTTCTGCACGTGAGGCTCTTGAGTGCGCTGATACCGATTCTTCCAACGCAGCATACGCTCCTATTTTCGAGCTTATGAACACTGTTGACGAGTATATCCCCACTCCTGAGAGAAATGACGCAATGCCTTTCCTTATGCCTGTTGAGGACGTATTCTCCATCACCGGTCGTGGTACTGTTGCTACCGGTCGTGTTGAGCGTGGTGTTGTTAAGATGAACGATGAAGTTGAGATCATCGGTCTCTCCGAGGAGAGAAGAAAGACCGTTATCACCGGTATCGAGATGTTCCGTAAGCTCCTTGACTCTGCTGAGGCTGGTGACAACATCGGTGCACTTCTTCGTGGTGTTCAGAAGACTGATATCGAGCGTGGACAGGTTCTTTGCAAGCCCGGCTCTATCAACCCTCACACCAAGTTCGTTGGTCAGGTTTACGTTCTTACTGAGAAGGAAGGCGGCCGTCAGAAGCCCTTCTTCTCTGGCTACCGTCCTCAGTTCTACTTCAGAACTACCGACGTTACCGGTACCATCGGCCTTCCTGCTGACGTAGAGATGTGCCGCCCTGGTGACAACGTTGATATGAACGTTGAGCTTATCACCCCCATCGCTATCGAGAAGGGTCTTCGTTTCGCTATCCGTGAAGGCGGTAGAACCGTTGGTTCCGGCGTTGTTATCGAGATCGCTGAGTAATTAATTTAATTACCTGAAACGAAACTTACAATGTAAGTATAAATCCCCTCCGCTTAACTGCGGAGGGGATTTTTTGTATCAAGAAAACCACCGACACTGCCGGTGATTATGACTAGTTTACATAAAACAACTGTTTATTTATCATTTTCAGGTGTCTGTATCTTTTCCGGATATATGTATGACTGATCTGTTATATTATAACCGAATATCTGTTTGAACAGACGGCTGACATAGTTGGGGTCTGAATATCCGAAAAGAGGGGTCGCCTCTCTGAGCCGTATTTTTTCAATATCCATCATGGCCTTCATGCTTTCAAGCTTGGTTCTGTTTATATATTTCATCAGGGTAGTGCCTTCTGATTTTTTGAACAGAGCGCACAGATACCCCGGTGATATTCCGAGATGTGCAGCTATAGCATTTTGAGTGATAGGCTTATGAATGTTACGCTGGACATATTCTTTGGATCTTTGAATATATACTGTGGTACTTGGAACGTCAAAATGCTCGTTTTTTCTGTTGCATTTATCAATTTCACAGAGTAAGTCAAGAAATCTTGCCGCTCCCTTTATAGTAATTGTTTTATATATTTCATACTTGTGTATGATATCATCTATCATATCACGTATTTTTGAAGTATCTGAGGATGCGGGGGTGATAATCGGGAGACATAGACCTGTCACATCGTCCTCCGAATAAGTCCACTCAGTGTATGCTGCAACGGTATGATGACAGTGTGTATCGTGTGAAAAGATAAGATTGGTACCTGTATGGAACAGGCAGACCACGTCGCCCTTGTTGGCGGTATATACCGTTAAACCGTTGTCATTTATATTTACCGTACCCTCTGCCACATATATTATCTCGATAAAGTTTTTTGCGTCTGTAAGAATATTAAAATAAGAATCAGCTCTGTATACGTGTGCAAAACAGATCTCAGGTAATGACTTTATATCTATTGTTCGCATAAAACTCACCTCCGATATTAAAATAACATTTTATATCAATTTTGTCAATATTACAAGAACAATAACACTATTGAAACTGTTTGAGATTGCCTGTACTGCTTGAAAAACACTGATTAAATTTACACCAGATTTTTTGATAAATAATGAGTTTTTATATTAATTATGTTAAGATTGTTAATTCTGTTTATTGAAATAACGTATATTAAATGTTACAATATACTAAATGTATTTACACAATGTGTAGGATGCTCTCTTATTACGTCAATTTCTTATACTTGAAAGGTTAACGGTCAATGAAAAAGTTTTTTTGCACAGTGCTTTGCTTGATGCTGGCTGCGAGTTTTTCGGGCTGTAACGGTGGTGCAAGCAGCCCCGCCGATACCTCCGTAGGTGCTCCCTCAGAGAAGTTGGCTGAAATTCTCTATATTTCTCCGTACGGCAGTGATACCGGTGACGGAAGCGAGGAAAAGCCTTTTGCTACAGTTGAAGCGGCAAGAGATGTTATAAGAGCGAAGAAATCTTCTGCAGGACTTCCCGATGGCGGTATTACCGTTCTTATTAAAAACGGTACATACAGTATAGCAGAGCCAATTGAGTTTAGGGGAGAGGATTCGGGTGAGACCGGTAAACCGATTGTTTACACCGCAGAGGAAAAGGGAAGCGTTATTTTTGACGGTGGTGTTCCTTTTGATATAAGTAACGGTGAAACAGAAAATGAAACGCCTGTTATCATCGGCAGATCGGTAAATTATATTGAATTCGACGGTATTACCTTTGAGAATGCCTCCGGTGCCGCCATTATCTTTGAACTTGACGGGGCTGATAGTGAAAGAATGACAGATATCTCCGTAAGAAATTGTACGGTTCGCAATATAGGAGGTACGGCGGTTATTATCTCTGATGCTGTCAACACCGCGATTGAGAACAACGATATATATAACGTAGGTGGCGGCGGAATTTACTTGGAAAACAGAGATACCGAAAACAGTGCATCTGCAAAAAATATCATCCACGATAATCTTGTACATGATTTTAATAAGATCAAAAACGTAAACGGTATTTGTGTTCGCGGAGTTGGCTTCACTGTATCAAACAATGAGGTATACAACGGAAATTACTGTGCAATAACCGCATATACAAGAGACAGTATGATCCAGTATAATATCTGCCATAATGTGAACTATACCGGCGGCAACTTGTTTGGGGCGATAACCGTTGACGGAAGCTGGGCAAATATCGGTAACGTTATCAGATATAATTATATATACGACATTCTATATCACATTCCGAATAAGCCCGGTGTGGAAAATCCTATGCCTTCCGGAATTCATATCGATAATACTCTGCCGGAACAGTACATATACGGAAATACGATTTTCAATGTTCACGGTAACGGAATAACTGCCGGATCGGGTAAAAATATTACTGTAAGAAATAACGTACTTATGAATGTGGGGCATGCACCAATTTGTATCCATGACCCTTCTACCAAAAAAGACGAGCTTGCGTATAACGGTGGTTATACCGGATACTGGGAAGAGCTTCAGAAAATGAATTATACATCAGAGTATTTGCTTTCTATGTATCCGGAGCTTTCTCTTATACTTGAGGTGGGCGGTTCTCCGTTTTATGCAGATGATCCCGCATCTCAGTCCTATGCAATAGTTGAGGGCAACGCTCTTTACGGCCGCGAGGGAATGCACGATGCTTTTCCACGTGACTATATAACAGAATCACCCTTTGAGCTTATTTCCTATGACGATGTTGTGCTTGCCGGCGGACGTACGTATTCCTACGGTTCGGTACGCAACAATGTAGCTTATCATACCTGGCCAAAATACGGAATAGGAACTTGCGGAAAGGTTGAGCATGCTCTTACAGCTGAGTCACAGATATACTGTGACGTAGTAGGTTTTCAGAGGATACCTTATGAGATGATAGGAAACATTGATATGGAGGTGAATGAGAAATGAAAAAGCTGGTTTTTATGATTTCTATAGCAGCCTTCTCTTTTGTCTTCTGCCTTTCCCTCGGAGCGGCAAGTAATGAAATAATAATTGCTGAGAACGGTGATTCTGATTTCTATATATCTTGTAATGCAAATTGGCTTAAAACCGGTGACAACGAAAAGCTTATAAATGATTTTAAAGAAGCTCTCAAAACGGCTTCCGGAGTTGAATTCAAGAGCTCGTTTACCGATCTTCAGGTCAAGGATAAAGAGATAATTATAGGAATGGTCAAGGATGGTATCTCTCATGATAAGAGAGTGAGCGATGAACCCGGTGTATACTATATTGACACAGACCTTGTGGGACTTTGGGGATGGGCAATATTTACTTATGAAAACCGAATTGTAATGCTTATTCCGCAGAATGTTTCATCTATACAGACCGGAGAAATGTTACATTACTTCCTTACATACGGAATAGGATACGATATTACAGAACCTAAAAAAGAACCGTCCGAAGTTTTTACGGCAAAAAAGGTCAACGTTGTAAAGAGTAAGTATCTTGAGTGTGACGGAACTGTCGGACTTACTATAGACGGTGCGGATGTAGGCAATTTTAAAATAGTATATCCTGCCGATGCTTCTGAGACTGTCGCTGAGGCGGCAAAAAATATGCGACGCATACTTTTTGCTTTGACCGGCCGTATTGTGGAAGTATGTGATGACAGCGCGGCTGTGACGGAGCATGAGATACTCATCGGTAATACCAACCGTACCGACAAAGCAAAGCACGAAAGTGTTATTAAATCAGGCGACGGAAGGTTGATTTTAAGCGGTAGACGAGATGAGGGCATTATCAATGCAATATCCGGTTTTTACAGAGAACAGCTTGATATAGTGGGAAACAGGTATCTTGGAAACGGTGATGATATTTCCGTTGGCGCACTTGATTTTGAGGGTGAGATTTTCCGCGAGGTAAGTGAACTTGAGGAATATCTTCCATATATGCAGCATACCGTGTCTAAGTTTTTCAATTCAAGTGATATTCCATGCTTCTCGAATTCCGATACTGTAGAGAGACTTGTCAATGTTGTAAGACTTTCACTTCCCACGGCGGGCGGTACCGTATATATCAATTATAACACCTTTGCTATTTGCGATTGCGAAAAATGCGGCGGTAGCTCCGAGCCGTTCTTCCGTGCGTTAAACGAGGTGGCAAAGGCATACGCGGATAAGGATATTACTGTTGCCACTCTGGCATACAAAATGACTCTTAACGCGCCTTCATTTGATTTAGAGGATAACGTGCTTGTATACTTTGCTGCCCCTGATATGTGCCTTAACCACGTCCTTGATGACGTTAACTGTGAATGTAATGCGGAGATATTTAAAGCACTTTCTTCCTGGAATTGCAGGGCAAAGGTATACTTCCTTGATTTTTCTCAGGACTACAGACACTATCCCTCCACTCTGCCAAGCTTGGGTGTTATTTATTCAAACCACAGTATCTACCGGGATAATGCAGACGGAGCTATCTACGTGTGGAGTAAAAAGGCGGCGGCACTTGAATACGGTGAGACAAGACTGAGACTTATCGAATATCTTATGCTTAATCCCGGTGTGACCGAGGAAGATTATAACGACGCGTTTTCTGATATTATTGCTGATATCTATGGGAATGATGCTGAGGCAATGAAGAAATATATTTCTCTGTTTGCGGATAATTCCGCAGAGCATTATTCTGCATCCTCGTCTCCTGCTGAAATTTTATCAGTTACCAAGGGAGAGGACGGTGAGTACGATCTTTCTCTTGTGAAGGAAATGTACTCGGTGTGGCATGGTGTATACAGTCGTCATAGTGCTCCCACAGAGGATCTTGAAGGACTCAGTGAGGTATATTTCAGACAAAATTACAGATATTCGGACTATTATAACACTCTTCACTCAAGAGTACAATTTTCCGAATGGCTAAGACGTAACGTGTGGCTGGATATGTATCGCGTTTGTGTCTATATTACGGGAAAGAAATAAAGTCATAGTATTTCCTCAAGTTAACAAAATATATATTGTTAACAGGTTAATTTAAGGGTATAATTATCTATATAAATAAATTTAGGTGGTGTTAATTCAATGAAAAGATTCTTTTATACCATTCTTTCGGTCGTTCTTGCGTTTTCAATGACTGCTTCCTTGGCAGGATGTAGCGGAAACGAGGAAAAAACGGATGATACTACTACTGCCGACAGCTATGAAGAAACTCCGGCTGAAAAGGCAGGAAACGTTATCTACGTTTCGGTAGACGGAAAAGAGGACGGAGACGGAAGCAAAGAAAATCCTTTTGCTACCATAACCGCCGCAAGAGATGCTATCAGAGCAAAGAGGTCGGAGTCTGGACTTCCCGACGGCGGTATAACCGTTCTTATCGGTGAGGGTACTTATCGTATTACAGAGCCGATCGAGCTTACCGCTGAGGACTCCGGTGAGGCGGGTAAGATAATTACCTACAAGGCTGAGAAGGATGCCGAGGTCATAATTGACGGCGGAGTTGTTCTTAGGGGTGAGGATTTCACTCCCGCAAACGAAGAGTTTAAATCCAAACTCTGGAACGAGGATGCTAAGGCAAACGTAGTGCAGATCGATCTTAAAGCGGCAGGCTGCTACGATTTTACCCCTTATCAAACATACGGCTGGGGCGGAATGCTTATAAGAAACGGTGCACAGGAGCTTTTCGTTGACGGAGAGCGCCAGTATCTTGCACAGTGGCCCGACCACGGAGAATATGCTATCTCAGAGTTTACCTTACAGGAAGAGGGTACACAGGAGATTGCCGATAAGGGTGCATACTACAAGCATTACATGACTATCCCGGAGGGAAAGGCAGAGCTTTGGGTAGATGAGGAGATGGTTTGCTGCGGACTTCTCTTTAACGGTTGGGAAACTGCTCATAACAGCGCGGTATGGACAGGTGTTGATACCGAACGCGGTGAATTCTACTTCTTCGGTACTAAGCTTATATACTCGCCTACAAACGGACGTCCCTATTATCTTATTAACCTTGCGTCAGAGCTTAGCGCACCCGGTGAGTTCTGGAGAGATCCTGAAACAGAGATCCTCTACTATTATCCCGACGGAGATCTTACAGGCAAGGAAATCGTTTTCTCTCAGGTTAGTGATTATCTGGTTCATACAACAGATACAAGCTACTTTACCTTTGACGGTATTACCTTTAAGCATGGACGCGGAGCAGGTATTGCGGCAGACAGAAGCGAAGGATCAACCGAACTGCTTACCGATATAACCGTTAAGAACTGTGAGTTTGTGGCACTTGGTGCATTTGGTGTAAGCGTCAGAAATGCCGTTAACGTTACCGTTACCGGTAACTATCTCCATGAGCTCGGTACCGCAGGTATTGAGGTACATAACGAGAATTACGCTATCAGAAAGCCCTCTAATAACATAATTACCAACAACGTAGTTCACGACTGGGCACAGAGTTATCCTACCGAGAACTTCGGTATTGATGCAAGGGGTGTAGGCTTCTATATTGCTCACAATGAGCTTTATAACAGTACTCACTCTGCTATAACAGCACTTGTCAGCGACAGTATTATCGAATACAATATCTGTCACGATCTTTGTAAGATGTCAGGTGATGCCGGAGCCATCTACAACGGAGGAAGCTGGGCAAGAACCGGTAATGTGCTTCGTTATAACTATATTTATAATGTCTCTTTTGAATTTGAAAATGCACTTCGTCCTAACGGACTTTATCTTGATGATCAGCTCCCCGGTCAGCTTGTTTACGGTAATACCATCAAGAATGTAAGCGGTAACGGAATCGCGCTCAGCGGTGGTAAGAACATGACCGTAAAGAACAATGTTCTTATCGATATTGGTATTAATGCTATCGGTATGAACGATAACGGTATATCCTTCCAGACCGGACACAAGGGTTACTTTAGTGAGATCATTGCAATGGACTACACTTCTGAATATATTTCCACACTGTACCCCGAGCTTTCTCTTATTATTGAGACAGAGAATACATCAGGTGATATAGACGATCCCGGATCTGCTTCTTACACTGTAATTGAGGGCAACATACTTGTGGGCGAGAGTGGAATAGAGTACGATCCTGTTGATCTCGATCAGATAGAGGTAAGGCCGTATACCCACTATACTGTAGATGATGTCATAATCGCCGGTGGACTTACTTATCTGTACGGATCACTTCGAAATAACCTTGTGTATGATGTGACTCCCGGTTTTACAACTATTGGTAAGGTACCGGATGCGCTTACTGAAAATTCTCAGGTGTATCGTGACATTATCGACTTCGGAAAGATTCCTTATGAATCTATCGGTGTTATAAAATAAGGAGCGCAGTACTATGAAGAAAATATTATTTGCTTTTTTGACCGGAATTTTTTGTGCAGTATTTGCATTTACAACTTTTGGTGCTGAAGAAAAGAGTTTTAAGATAGTTGAGAACGGCGAATCTGATCTCTTCGTTTCATCAAGATTATCATGGAAGGACAAGGACATTAATAAAGATCTTGTTCAAAGCATAATCGATGCTGTAAAGGCTAAGACCGGAGTTGAACTCAAAGAGTCTATTGCTGATATGCAGCTCAAGGATAGAGAAATTGTTATCGGTTATATAAAGGGAACCAACAACACCGCTAAAAAGCGCGCTGCTGCCGATCCCGGTGTATACGAGCTTGACGTTGATCTTGTCGGTCCCCTCGGCTGGGCAATATTCACTTACGAGAATCGTATAGTGATTCTTACTCCCGATTCTGATATGTCTGCTGCAAACAGTGAGGCTGTTTACTACTTTATTTCCGAGGGACTTGGTTATGATCCCTTTGCAGAGGAGACAGAATCTGTTTCAAATCTCAGTATCAAACCCATTAACAAGGTAAAGAGCCATTATCTTGATATTGATTCACTGGTCGGCGTTACTGCAAACGGTGTTGATATCGGAGAGTATACCATCGTATATCCTGCAGGCGCATCCAAGACAGTCGTTGATCTTGCAGAGAATCTCCGCCGTGTGATATTCGCTCTTTCAGGCCGTATCGTTGCTCTTGTTGATGACAGCCAGCCTGCAGCGGCACACGAGATCCTTGTCGGTAACACCAACCGTGCTGATGCGGCAAAGGCTTATTCCGTTCTTAAGACAGACGGAACCAATATTATCGTAAGCGGTGCAACAGACGAGGGTGTTGTAGCCGCTATGGAGCTTCTTTACAGACAGTATTTCAGCATTATCGGTACTACTTATATCGGTAACGGTGAGGATATCGCACTTGGTAATATCAGTCACGAGGGTGATGTTTTCCGCAGTGTTAACGAGCTTCCCGAGTACACTACCTTTTTCCGTCATACCGTTGCATCTCTCCTCGGTACCGACAAGACCCCCTGCTTCTCTGACAGTGCTACTGCTGACAAGCTCATATCCGCTATCAAGGCAACTAACCCTGTTAACGGAAGTACTGTTTATCTTGTAAACAATACCGGTTCTTACTGCTCCTGTGCCGGTTGCGGAGGAAAGTCAGAGGCGTTCTTCTCTACTGTAAACACTGTTGCAAAGGCTCTCTCCGGTGATAACATCACCGTTGCTACTCTCGCTTACAGAGAGACTCTTACTGCTCCCTCATTTGCACTTGAGAGCAATGTTCTCGTATACTTTGCTGCTCCCGATATGTGCCTCGGTCATACTCTCGGCGACGGCAGCTGTGAGACTAACAAGGCAATCAAGACAGCTCTTGAGTCTTGGAAGAATAAGGCAAGAGTTTATGTTCTTGACTTCTCTCAGGACTATAGATACTATCCGTCGACTCTCCCGAATTTTGACATTATCAATGCTAACTACAAGCTTTATACCGAGAATGCAAACGGTGTGATGTATGTATGGTGTAAGTTTGGTGCGGTACTTGAGTACGGCGAGCTTCGTTATTCGATTATCAACCGTGTTATTTCTTCTAACCTCAGCGAGGAAGAGTTCAGTGCGGCTAAGAAAGAAATTATCGCTGACCTGTACGGTCAGGATGCAGAAGCAATGGAGAAGTATATTGCACTCTTTACCGAGAAAGCGCTTGATCATTTCACTATTTTCACAAAACCTCAGGAGATGCTTCCGATCGCAAAGACCGAGAACGGTGAATATGATCTTACCATTGCAAAGGAGCTTTATGCTATCTGGAAGGGTGCATACAGAAGACATGATGCACCCGCTGACGGCATTACTTCCATTGAAGAGGTGTTCTTCAAGTATGATTATATAACCTCTGATTATTACCAAACTCTCCACTCAAGAGTACAGTTTACCGAGTGGCTCAGATGGAACATTGACAGACTTGATATGTTCTATGTATCAAAAGAGCTTGCCGGTGTAAAATAACATTGCTTTCAGTCCCGACACAGTAGTGTCGGGACTGTTTTTTTGATCTTGAGGCGAGATATTTTTCGGCATAATACTTGCATAAAATATTATGATATGATACAATTATTTTGATTATAGTTATACTAAGGAGTATAAGATGGGAGAAGCAAGAGTAGTTCTCTCTTTTGCGAGAGATGAAAAATATTGCCGTCACAGTGAGGGCGATCTTATCCGTCTCAAGGACGGTGGAATTCTCTTTATATATACAAGATTTAAGGGAGCTAAGGCGGGAGATGCTGCCCCCGCTGACCTTGCAAAAAGAGTGTCATACGATAACGGTGAGACCTGGAGTGAGGCGGAGGAGATAGTTCCTGCGGCTATGTTTGGAACCCAGAATATTATGAGTGTTTCAATGCTCAGAATGCTTGACGGAGATATTGGACTTTTCTTTGTCGCAAAGCAAATTCCGGGCTTTAAAAACCGTCCTATACACATGCGGTCTTCCGATGAGGGAAAGACATTCAGATACGTGTGCGAGTGCGGTCCTGAGGAATACTGGATCCGTATGGGTATGAATAACGCCAGAGTTATCCGCCTTTCAAACGGCAGGATAATATATCCTCTTTCTATCCATCCGGGAGAAGTAAAGGCAAATGGTATAGAACCGATTAGCGAGGATACTGCGGGACACTTTACATATTCAGATGAGCTCGGCTACTATGTATGGAATAGATCCCCTCATCTTGAGGGCAAGAGAGCAAGTCCACAGACTATAGGTACATTTATGTATTCAGATGATGACGGATATACCTGGCACAAGTCACCTGATACGGTATTTCCACCCTTTACAAATACCGAAAAGGGTATTCAGGAGGGAGAGGTAATAGAGCTTCAGCCCGGTGTGCTTAAATGCTTCTGGCGTACAGACAAAATGCATCAGTATGAGGCAGTGTCATTTGACAACGGCATACACTGGACAGCGGCGCAGCCATCCTGCTTTACTTCAAACTGTTCACCTATAACCATAGAGAGAAATCCCTATAACGGCAAGATATATGCTATCTGGAATCCTATTCCTCTGTACAACGGCAGAGAGCGAGGCTTTGTGGATTCGGGACGAACACCGCTTGCCATTGCCGAAACATCGGAGGATGTTTCATCTTTCGGTGTGATCCATAATATCGAGGACGATCCTGTGGGTGCATATGCATATACAGCTACTCTTTTCCTCAGTGAAACGGAGCTTCTTCTTGCATACTGTGCGGGACTCCCCGAGGACAGGCACGGTCTTTCAAGAATGTCGGTGGCAAAGATAACAATTGATCCAACGGAAAATGAGGTAAAAAACGATTGACCTCAACCCAATTATATACGGTTTAATGTTCTACAACAGGGAGGTACCGTAATGTACGAATTTAAGATTAAAGATGATCCATTCGCACGCGGTTTTGTTTTGTGCGAAAGTAATAATGTTACTAAAAAAACAGGTGCAGGTATGTTGCTTGCGGCAAAAGAGATGGGGATAATTATTGACCTTGATCTCGGCCTTTGCTACTATGAGGCGCCCGTACACCTGTTCTGTAATTTTCTCGGTATCAGATGGAACTATCCTTATGATGAGCTTAAAGAGAAATATCCCGATCTGGCGGCAGATTATACCTATATAGAAGATAATATCCGTCCCTACTATTTTGCTCAGTATCCTGACCATAATGATGAGCTCAGCGCACATATAGGTGAGAGATACCTCTGGGCGGGTAACTGGAAGGGACATTCCAACCCCAACCATGCGGACGTGTGCCGTTACGGTACCGTGGCTATGATGGAGAAGCTTGAGAGATGCCGTGAGCAGAATCCCGGTAAGGATGAGTTCTACGACGGATGTGCAATGGCTATCGAGTCTCTTAATATCCTTGGTGAGAGATTCAGAGAAAAGGCTAACCTGATGCTTGAAACAGAGACTGATCCAAACAATATAGAAAAACTCAAAAAGATAGCTGAGACCTTTGAACACGCGCCAAAGTATCCCTGCCGCGATTTCGCTGAGGCTGCCATAGTGTTCACTATGGTTTTCGCACTTGACGGACTTGATGAGGCGGATTCTCCCGGCCATTTTGACCAGTATATGTACGATTTCTGGAAGGTAACACCTCATGACACTCGTCTTAAATATCTTGACAGTGTATGGGAATTCTTCCACAATACCAGATCATGGAATCTTACCATATCAGGTTCTGACGAAAACTGGAACGATCTTACTAACGATCTTACCTATGCGGTACTCGACGTAACAAGGGAAAAGAAGTATCATACTCCCAACCTTACCGTCAGACTTCACCGCAATTCTCCCGAGTCGCTTATTAAGGCTATCTATGAGACTCTTGCTACAGGCTGTGGTCTGCCGGCTATTTATAATGATGAGGCAGTTATTCCTGCTCTTGAGCGTCTCGGAATACCGTCACATGATGCTCATGAGTACGTAATGAACGGATGTAATCAGATAGATATTCAGGGTAAGAGCCACATGGGTCTTGAGGACGGTCAGTTTACCGCCGCGAAGGCTATTGAGTACGTTATCCACAACGGACGTTCTAACCGTACCGGCAGAGAGCTTGGACTTAAAACAGGTGATCCTACCGAGTTTAAGAGCTTTGACGAATTTTATGCGGCGTTTATCAAGCAGCTTGATCATATTATGAATATCGTTACCCGTATTGCTTACGAGGCGCAGGAGGTTCATGCGGCCAACTTGCCCGGCCCTCTTCGTTCAGTTCTTATCGAGGGTTGTCTTGAAAAGGGGCGCGAGTATAAAAACGGCGGACCTCTTTACGGACATGGTCAGATACTGGTAAATGCGTTTGCTGATACTGTTGACTCACTTGTAAACGTCAAAAAGTACGTTTACGAGGATAAGCGCTATACAATGGCTGAGCTTGTTGATGCCCTTGATAAGAATTTTGTCGGTTACGACGAGATGCACTATACCTTTAAGCACAGTGAGCTGAAGTTCGGTAATGATATCGAGTACGTGGATTCTATAGCGAGAGACGTTATGAACCATATAAACGAGTATCTGATGACTATCCCCACCTTCCGCGGAGGATTCTTCTCAGGCGGTTGCTCACCCTTCACCGCGGCTCCCCGTTGCGGAGCGTCCCTTGGTGCACTGCCCAACGGTCTTAAGAAGGAGGAGAAGATCGTTGCCGATTCTATCGGTGCGACTCCCGGTTGTGACGTTAGCGGTCCCACCGCTTTGATCAACTCCTGTCTTAGCTTTGACCACACTCTTGCAGGTAGTGGATTTATACTGAATCTTAAATTTGACAAGTCGATATTTAATACAGAGGCAGGAGAGGCAACCTTTACCGCGCTTCTCAAGTCCTATTTTGAAAGAAAGGGACAGATGATAACCGTTACCGCGGTATCTGCAGAGGATCTGCTGGATGCTCAGAAGAATCCTGATAATCATAAGGATCTGATCGTAAGAGTCGGCGGTTACAGTGATCTGTTTATTAACCTTAACGAAAATCTTCAGGAGAATGTTATCGCTCGTACTGTTTACGGGGCATAACAGAACATTTTTCGGTTGTTTACCATTTAGCGCAGATTCTTGAGGTGTCCTATGTATAATTTTAAAATTAAAAGAGAACCCTTTGGTCGCGGATTTTTGAATTGCGAAAGCGATAATATAAGCAAGAAATGTGCTGCCGGTATGGTTCAGGCGGCAAAGGATATGGATCTTAAGATCGATACCGGACTTGGACTTTGCTATGCAAAAATCGATCTCGGTGCACATTACGATCACGATGGACTCGGTATATGGGAAAGACTTTTTGATAATCTGATAAAGGAATATCCCGAGGAGAGGGAAGATCTTCTGTATATCAAAGAAAATTTTGGTGATTGGGTAGATCGTCAGAAGGTTTGGACTCCTTCTCCCGAGCAGCTTGCTAATCGCAAAGAAGGATATATGTGGTCAGGTGGAGTCGGTGGTCACGCAAACCCCGACCATGCTGACGTTTGTCACTTCGGTACCGATGCACTGAGAGAAAAGATAGAGAAGTACCGTGCACTTAATCCCGGCAAGGATGATTTTTACGATGCTTGTTCCATGTCGATGGACGCCCTTGATATACTTGGTGAAAGATATCGGGAGATGGCTCTCGAAATGTTAAAGGACGAGACCGATCCGGATATCAAGTCCAGGCTCAGAAAGATCGCGGACACATTTAATCATGCCCCCAAGGCACCTTGCCGCGATTTTGCAGAGGCGGTTATAGTTTTCACACTTGTATTTGACTTTGACGGTCAGGACTCTCCCGGTTGGTTCGATCAGTACATGTATGATTTCTGGAAGGTTACCGACAGTGATCTTCGTCTTAAATATCTTGACAGTATATGGGAGTATTTCCATAATGTGAGAGCGTGGAATCTTACTGTTTCCGGCTCTGACGAGAACTGGAACGACCTTACCAACGACCTTACCTATGCGGTACTTGAGGTCACTAAGCAAAAGAAATATCATACTCCGAATCTTACTGTTCGCACCCACCGCAATTCTCCGAAGGCGCTTATTACGGCTATCTATGAGACTCTTGCAACCGGCTGCGGATTACCGGCTGTCTATAATGATGAGGTAGTCGTGGTTGCTCTTGAGCGTCTCGGCATTCCCTCACACGATGCTCATATGTACGTAATGAACGGCTGTAACCAGATAGACATTCAGGGTAAGAGCCACATGGGTCTTGAGGACGGTCAGTTTACCGTTGCGAAGGCCATCGAATTCGTTCTTCACAACGGACGTTCAAACCGCACCGGTGCAGAGCTTGGTCTTAAGACCGGCGATGCAACAAAGTTTGAAAACTTCGAGCAGTTTTATGAGGCGTTTATAAAGCAGGTTGATTATATTATCGACCTTGTGACCGATATGTCAAATATCGCACAGGAGTCATACGGAACTACATTTCCTGCCCCTTTCCGTTCTGTGCTTATCGACGGATGCCTTGAAAAAGGGCTTGAGTATAAGAACCGCGGTCCCATTTACGGACACGGTCAGATACTTGTGAACGCTTTTGCTGAGGCGGTTGACTCACTGGTTGCCGTCAAGAGATTCGTTTATGACGAAAAGCGTTTTTCAATGGCGGAGCTTATCTCAGCACTTGAGAACGATTTCGAGGGATATGACGATATCTATCGTATTCTGAAGAATAACGATCAGAGATTCGGTAACGATATAAAGGCTGTTGACAGCATTGCAGGAGAGTTGATGGACCATATAAACAGTCGGCTTCTCACTATTCCTACCTTCCGCGGCGGTTATTTCTCAGGCGGTTGCTCTCCTTTTGTCGATGCACCTACCTGCGGAAAGGCACTTGGTGCACTGCCGAACGGACTTAAGAAGTCTGAAAGACTTATTGCCGATTCTATCGGTGCGACTCCGGGATGTGATGTGAACGGTCCTACCGCGCTTATCAATTCTTGTCTTGCATTCGACCATACTCTCCCCGGCAGTGGATTTATACTGAACATTAAATTTGACAGAGCTATATTTAACAGTGCGGCGGGCGAGGCTGCATTTACATCACTTCTCAAATCGTATTTTGAGAGAAACGGACAGATGATAACTGTGACTGTTGTATCGGCAGAGGAGCTGAAGGATGCGCAGATAAATCCCGATAACCATAAGGACTTGATCGTCCGTGTGGGTGGTTACAGCGATCTGTTTATTAACCTTGACGAGCATCTTCAGGAAAACGTTATTGCACGTACTGTATACGGTGCGTGATCGTATGTGATATAAAGAATAATTATCAGGAGGTATTTTATGTATAACTTTAAGACTAAAAGAGAGCCTTTCGCACGTGGATTCCTCAACTGTGAAAGCGAGAACAAAAGTAAAAGATGTGCCGCAGGTGCAGTGTTAGCGGCAAAAGAGATGGATCTCAGACTCGATCTCAAGCTTGGCCTCTGTTACGGTAATATTGATGGCGGAGCTACATATAACTTCTGCGGCCTTCATTGCTCGGAAAGTCATTTCAAAAGACTTGCTGAGAAATATCCCGAAGAGAAGGAGGATTTCCTCTACATAAAGGAACATTTAGCTCCTTTAGCTGACGAGCAGGTTTCCTGGACACGTACCCCTGAGCAGGAAATTAATTGCAGCGAGGGATATATGTGGGCAGGCGGTTGGGAAGGTCACGCAAACCCCGACCATGCAGACGTTTGTCACTTCGGTACCGATGCCCTGAGAGAAAAGATAGAGAAGAACCGTGCACTTAATCCCGGCAAGGACGATTTTTACGATGCTTGCTCTATGACAATGGACGCTCTTGACATTCTCGGACAGAGATACAGAGAAAAGGCACTTGAGATGCTTGAGAGTGAGACAGATCCCGAAAACATCAAAAAGCTTCAGATCATTGCAAGAACCTTTGAGCATGCTCCCAAGGCTCCCTGCCGTGACTTTGCCGAGGCTATAGTTGTATTCGTTCTTGTATATACCTTTGACGGACAGGATTCTCCCGGTTGGTTCGACCAGTATATGTACGATTTCTGGAAGGTTACCGATGAGAAGCTTCGTCTTGAGTACCTTGACCACGTATGGGAATTTTTCCACAATACCAGAGCGTGGAACCTTTGTATCTCCGGCTCTGACGAGAACTGGAACGACCTTACCAACGATCTTAGCTATGCTGTTCTGAAGATCGTAAAAGAGAAAAAATATCAGACTCCCAACCTTACCATGCGTTGCCACAGAAACACTCCCGAGGCACTTTACGTGGCGGCATACGAAGCTCTTGCTACAGGTTGCGGTCTGCCCGGCCTTTATAATGACGAGGCGGTAGTACCCGCTCTTGAGCGTCTCGGCATTCCTTCCGCTGATGCTCATATGTACGTAATGAACGGTTGTAACCAGATAGACATTCAGGGTAAGAGTCATATGGGTCTTGAGGACGGTCAGTTCACCGTTGCAAAGGCTGTTGAATTTGCTCTTCACAACGGCCGCTCTAATCTTACAGGTAAAGATCTTGGTCTCAAGACAGGAAATGCGGCAGACTTTGAGACATTTGAGGAGTTCTACGCTGCGGTTATCGCTCAGCTTGACTATATAATGAAGCTTATAACCGATCTCTCAAATACTGTACAGGCCTGCCACGGAAAATACTTCCCCGGTCCTTTCCGTTCTGTTCTTATTGACGGTTGTCTTGAAAAAGGACGTGAATACAAGAACGGCGGTCCTCTTTACGGTAACGGACAGATACTTCTTCAGGCATTTGCTGAGACAGTTGACTCTGTTGTTGCCGTTAAGAAGTTTGTTTATGATGACAAGCGCTTCACTATGGCTGAGCTTGTTGATGCTCTTGAGAAGAACTTCGAGGGTTACGATGAGATGTACCATGTTCTCAAGCACAGCAGCTACCGTTTCGGTAACGATATAGAATACGTTGACAAAATTGCAGGTGATCTTATGGATCACGTCAACGGACATCTGCTCACCATTCCTACCTTCCGCGGCGGTCATTTCTCAGGCGGTTGCTCACCATTCGTAGGTGCTCCCGACCATGGTGCTACCCTGGGTGCTCTTCCCAGCGGACATAAGAAGGGCGATGAGCTTATTGCGGACTCGATCGGTGCAACACCCGGATACGATATTAACGGTCCCACTGCTCTTCTCAATTCCTGCCTTGCATTCGACCATACTCTCCCCGGAAGCGGATTTATTCTCAATCTCAAGTTTGACAGCAATATCTTCAATTCCGAGATCGGTAAGGCGGCATTCATCACCCTTTGGAAGAATTACTTTGAGCGTAAGGGACAGATGATCACTGCGACTGTCGTTTCTGCAGAGGAACTTCTTGATGCACAGAAAAATCCCGATGCCCACAGAGATCTTATCGTACGTGTAGGCGGCTATTGCGATTATTTTGTAAATATTTCAAAGGAACTTCAGGATAACGTTATTGCACGTACCTGCCTTAATATCTAACTGATTTTTCGGGCAGAGGCGAAGTGTTGCCTCTGCCCGAATTTTGTATAACAGTAAAAGACGTTTTTCGTGCTCTCTACTGTACGTGATGCATTGCAGCATTTATAACATCCAATCGGAGGTGTGATTATGTACGAATTCAAAACTAAAAAAGAACCCTTTGCCCGTGGCTTCCTTAACTGCGAAAGTGAAAATCTGAGCAAAAAAACTGCTGCCGGAATGCTTCTTACGGCAAAGGAAAGAGAGCTTGATCTTGATCTGGAGCTCGGTCTTTGTTACGGAAATATGTGGTATGGAACTATGTATGAGTTCACCGGAATACATGCATGGGGTGACCGTTACGACGAGTTGGCAGAGAGATACCCTGAGGAAAAAGATGACTTTATGTATATAAAGGAGAATATGGTTCCTTATGCTGAGGAGCAATATAACTGGGGTAAGGATCGTACCGACTTTTATGCTAACGGAAAAGAAGGCTATATGTGGGCAGGCGGTTGGGAGGGTCATGCAAACCCCGACCACGCTGACGTGTGCCACTTTGGTACTGATGCGCTCAGAGCCAAGATAGAGAAATACCGTGTACTGAACCCGGGCAAGGATGATTTCTATGATGCTTGCTCAATGACTATGGATTCTCTTGATATTCTCGCTGAGAGATACAGAGAAAAGGCACTGGAGATGCTTGAGACAGAGACCGATCCCGAGAACATAGATAAGCTCAAAATGATCATAAAGACCTTTGAACATTCTCCCAAGGCTCCCTGCCGTGACTTTGCGGAGGCAGTTATCGTGTTCGCTCTTGTATACACTGCGGATGGACTGGATTCTCCAGGTTGGTTTGATCAGTATATGTATGATTTCTGGAAGGTTACCGACAGTGAGCTTCGTCTTAAGTATCTTAATTATATCTGGGAATTCTTCCATAACACCAGAGCATGGAACCTTACCATCTCAGGTTCCGATGAGAACTGGAATGACCTTACCAACGATCTTAGCTATGCTATTCTCAAGATAACAAAAGAAAAGAAATATCAGACTCCCAACCTTACTATGCGTTGCCACAGAAATACTCCCGAGGAGCTTTATGCGGCGGCGTACGAGACACTTGCCACCGGTTGCGGTCTGCCGGGCCTTTACAACGACGAGGCGGTAGTACCCGCTCTTGAGCGCCTTGGTATACCTTCAGCTGATGCGCATATGTACGTAATGAACGGTTGTAACCAGATAGATATTCAGGGTAAGAGCCATATGGGACTTGAGGACGGTCAGTTCACCGTTGCAAAGGCGGTAGAGTTTGCTCTTAACAATGGTGTTTCAAACCGTACCGGCGCTGACCTCGGTGCAAAGACCGGTGACCCCCGCAGCTTTGAAAGCTACGAGGACTTCTACGCAGCGTTTATCAAGCAGCTGGACTTTATCATTGAGCTTATAACCGATATGGCCAATACCGCTCAGAAGCACCATTCAGTACATCTTCCCGGTCCTTTCCGCTGTGTGCTTATAGACGGATGTCTTGAAAAGGGACTTGAGTACAAGAACGGCGGTCCTCTTTACGGTAACGGACAGATACTTCTTCAGGGCTTTGCAGAGGCGGTGGACTCTATTGCCGCTGTTAAGAAGTTTGTTTATGAGGAAAAGCGCTTTACTATGGCCGAGCTTGTTGATGCTCTTAACAATAATTTCGAGGGCTATGACGAGCTTTATCACGTACTCAAGAACAATAATATAAGATTCGGTAACGATATCGAGTACGTTGACTCCATTGCGGCAGAGGTCATGAATTACATAAACAATAAGCTCCTCACCATTCCCACCTTCCGCGGCGGTCACTATTCCGGCGGATGCTCACCCTTTGTTGATGCACCTAAGTGCGGTGAATCTCTCGGTGCACTTCCCAACGGCCTCAAGAAGGAAGAGCGACTTATTGCGGATTCTATCGGTGCAACTCCCGGTTGTGACGTAAACGGTCCTACCGCACTTCTCAATTCCTGCCTCGGCTTTGACCACACTCTCCCGGGCAGCGGATTTATTCTTAATCTTAAGTTTGACCGCAGCATCTTCAATTCCGAAATCGGCAAGGCGGCATTTATTGCCCTCTGGAAGAATTATTTCGACCGTAAGGGACAGATGATCACTGCCACCGTCGTTTCCGCAGATGAGCTTATCGATGCTCAGAAAAATCCCGAAAACCACAAGGATCTCATTGTCCGTGTAGGCGGCTATTGCGATTACTTTGTAAATATCTCAAAGGGACTTCAGGACAACGTTATAGCGCGTACAGTTCTTAATATTTAACATAAGCAAACATTGTTCGGAGGATGTCATATATGCATGAATTCAAAACAAAACAGCTTCCTTTTGCCAGAGCATTTCTCTCATGCGAAAGCGATAATATGCTTGAGAGGGTTGTTGCAGGAATACTTGCATCAGCAAGAGAAACTCCAATAAAGATAAATAAAATAACAGGAATTTGTGATGGCGGAGTAGAGGCACCCTCAGGATATTTCTACGGAACCGGAGCTTTCTGTCCTGTTGACTGGACTACAGAGGTGGCAAAGAATTATCCGGACGATGAAGCCGAGATGATAGAGATCGCCAAGATGATGGAGAGCTTGCTCAGACACGATGACAGTCAGCTTGATAAATATGTATATACCCCTCTTATGCTGAGAGCAAGAAGAGAGGGTCTTGCATGCGGCGGAAACTGGGTGGGACATGCGGTCCCCAACTTCATCGATATTGCGGATATGGGTACTGTCGGTCTCAGAGAGAAGATAGAGCGCTTCCGTGCTCTTAATCCCGGTAAGGACACTTTCTACGATGCGTGCTCCCGTGTTACCGAAGCATACGATATTCTCGGCAAACGATTTACCGCTCTTGCTACAGAGATGCTTGCGGATGAGAGTGATCCCGAGGCAAGAGAAAATCTTCAGCGCGTTATAGATACCTTTGATCACGCGCCGGAATACCCATGCCGTGACTTTGCAGAGGCAGTCATTGTATTTGCCGTAGCTTTTTCCTTTGACGGCATCGACTCTCCCGGCTGGTTTGACCAGTATATGTACAGGTACTGGAAGAATACAGATCCAGATCTCAGGATGAAGTATCTTGACGGTCTGTGGGAGTTTTTCCACGAAACGAGGGCATGGAATCTTACGATATCAGGCTCTGATGAGAACTGGAATGATCTTACGAACGATCTGAGCTACGCAATACTCGAAATTACAAAGAAGAAAAAATATCAGACTCCCAATCTTACCATGCGCTGTCACAGAAACACCCCGGTGGCTCTTCTTGAAGCGGCATATGAAGCGGTTTCCACAGGCTGCGGTCTGCCTGCCATATATAATGACGAGATTGTTTGCTGTGCGCTTGAGGAGCATTTGGGTATTCCCCCCAAGGATTCTCACAAGTATGTAATGAACGGCTGTAATCAGATAGATATTCAGGGCAAGAGCCACATGGGGCTCAATGACGGCGAGATGTCGGTTGCAAAGGCGGTTGAGTTTGCTCTTACAAACGGTGTTTCGACGGACGGCAAGGAAGGGCTTGGTCTTAAGACCGGCGATCCGCGTGAGTTTACCTCATTTGATGAATTATATTCTGCGGCCACAAAGCAGATAGAGCATGCGGCAGCTATTGCCTGCGATATGTCAAATGCATGTCAGAAGGTATACGCGGAATATGCACAGAATCCTATGCGTTCACCTCTTATAGAGGGGTGCCTTGAAAAGGGAATAGATTATAAGTGCGGCGGACCTGTATATAACCACGGACAGATACTTATTGAAGGAATTGCCAATGCGGCAGATTCCCTTGCAGCTATAAAAAAACACGTTTTCGAAGAAAAGCGTTATACTATGGCCGAGGTGCTGGATGCACTGGAGAAAAACTACGAGGGTTATGACGAGATGTATCATACCTTCAAAAACAGTCCCCTTAAGTTTGGTAACGACATAGAATACGTTGACTCTATCGCCGCAGATATGATAGATCGTCTCAACAGATATTTCCTGACGGTAGATACTTACCGCGGCGGTAAATACAGCGGAGGCTGTTCACCGTTTACCAATGCACCTTCATACGGATCGGCACTTGGTGCTCTCCCTAACGGAAAAAAACGGGGAGAATCTACTATTGCCGACTCTATCGGTGCTACCCCCGGATGTGATACCAATGGACCTACCGCTCTTATAAATTCCTGCCTTTCCTTTGATCATTCTCTTGCAGGAAGCGGATTTATACTTAACCTTAAGTTTGATCGCGATATCTTCCTGTCAGAAGGGGGCAAATCCGCGTTCATCCCTCTTGTAAAGAGGTATTTTGAGGGTGGTGGACAGATGCTGACCTTTACGGTCGTCTCTGAGGCGGAGTTGAGAGACGCTCAGATCAATCCGGAGGCACACAAGGATCTCATAGTACGAGTGGGCGGATACAGCGATTATTTCATAAACATCAGTAAGTCTCTGCAGGAGAATGTTATTGCACGTACCGGCATTAAGTTTTAAGAGAGGTATTAATTTTGGAACTTACATATTTTAATATACAGAAATTTTGTATACACGACGGCCCGGGAATCAGAACGGCAGTATTTTTAAAGGGATGTCCTCTTGACTGTCTGTGGTGTCATAATCCCGAGTCAAAGAGCTGTGTCCCCGAGATAATGTTTTATAAGCACAAGTGTTCTTCTTGCGGAAGGTGTCTTGAATTCTGTCCTGCAAGAACAATTACCGATAAGGGCGAGCTTATATACGACAGATCAAAATGTGAGCTCTGCGGAAAATGCACAGAGAAATGCTATAATACCGCAAACAGCCTTTGCGGTAAGACCGACGATCTGGACTTTATCCTCAAGGAGGTAAAGAAGGACGTTCCCTTCTACAAGACCTCGGGCGGAGGTATGACGGTATCCGGCGGAGAGCCTGCTATGCAGAGTAAGGCTGTTATCGAGCTTGTTCGAATGGCAAAGGAGGAGGGTATTGAGTCTGTTATCGAGACCTCCGGCTTTGGCGAGAGAGAATTTTTTATGAGTCTCCACGAGCTTGGAGCCACCTTCTTCTTTGACATAAAGGGTATAGATCGCGAAAAGCACAAGATCAACACCGGTGTATATACCGATGTTATCCATAAGAATCTTGATGCGCTTATCGCGGTGGGTGCGAAGATCGTTCTCCGTCTGCCCATGATTCCGGGAAAGAATGATTCCGAGGAGGATCTGGTGCTTCTCCGCGACTTTATCGCAGAGCGAAAGGACGGTATCATGTATGCTGAGATCATGCCTTATCACGAGCTTGGCAGAGATAAGAATACCGCGGTCGGCCGTGACGTATACGACCCCATACCCGCAGGTAAGGAGTTTGCCCCTAAGTGGAGAGAGCTTCTTTCCGAGAGCGGCGTTGAGATAAGGGTATCGGGAGAATGATTTGTTATTAAAAAAGAGATGACTTTCTGTCATCTCTTTTATTATTATCCATTGTTAGTCTTATATAAAACATTCAAATAGATGATTATCTATCACATTCTCTTAAGGCTGTATAGGCAAGGAGTGCGGAACCGAAGGGAAGAGCGGACTCGTCAAAGGTGACGCGGGGACTGTGAAGCGGCTCACTGTAGCCGTCAGATGATTTGCCTGCGGCGATCATCATGGTTACGGCAGGAACACCTTCACTTATATAAGCAAAATCCTCAGAGCCCGACATTGTAAGCTTTTCCGTCGAGGTAACGGGAGATGAGCCGAAAAGCTCCTCTGAATATCCGCTTACTCTGTCGGTTAGGTCACTGTCATTTTTCAGCACCGGACAGCCGCCCGGGAAGAACACCTCTGTCTTAACTCTGAATACTTCTCCTATACCACAGGCCATTTTTTCTATTCGCTTTTTCATATATTTTTCTGTTTCGTCTGAGAAGCTTCGCATACTGCCCTTTACTACCGCACGGTCGGATATTATATTGATTCCGCCGTTACAGTCGATTGTCCCTACCGTCAAAACTGCTCCTGTTCCGGCAGGGATTTCTCTTGATATCAGTTCTTGTGCCGCAAGGATGAAATGTGCGGCTGGGATTATCGGATCTATCCCCTTGTGCGGCATTGCACCGTGACTGCCCTTACCGATGAACTCAACGGTAAAGGTATCGGCGGCAGGTGCGGACACTCCTTTTCTTCCAAGAATGACCGTGCCTGTGTCAAGGTCAAGACCGGGTGAAACGTGAAGACTCATGCCGCCGAATACGTCAGGAGAAGTCAGTACTCCTTTTTCTATCATGTGTTTTGCCCCCATAAGGTTTTCCTCAGATGGCTGAAACATAAGCTTGATGCAACCGTCTGTCTCACCCTCATGTTCCTTTAATATTTTTGCCGCACCGAGAAGCATTGCAGTATGCATATCGTGTCCGCAAGCGTGCATATTACCGTTTTTCGCGGCAAAATCCTCTCCGCTTTTTTCTTCTATGGGAAGAGCATCCATATCTGCCCTCAGAAGAAAGGCTTTTTTCTTTTTGTCACCTATAACTGCCGTTACTCCGCACATACCACAGTCGGTGTATTCGACTCCTATAGAATCAAGAACCTTCTTTACGTATTCCACAGTATGCTCAAGGTCAAAGCCAATCTCGGCTTCACTGTGTATTTGCCTTCTGTGGGATATCATTTCGTCTTTTATTTTCTCGGCCTCTTTCAGTATTTCGTTTGCTTTATGTCCCATATCCTTCTCCTTTTTATCTCTTTTTTATAAGTATTCCTATTTTTTGAACAATTATACCAAACGGCGTATCACAAACATGAAATATCGGTAGTAGACACACATCTAACTTCAGGTAATATAAAGACAAAATACAACATATACCTCTAAATAATCTTTAATATGTAAACTGTTTTTGGATAATGTCATAATTGACAATGATACTGTAAAGGGGTAGAATATAATACGGAAAAATGTGTATACGTTTTTTACGTATGCTCGGATAATAAACCTGGAGGTAAATATGCTTAAAAGACTTTTAGGCTGTGTCCGTGAGTTTAAGAGACCCACGATAATTACCCTGGTATTTATTATCGGTGAGGTTATAATAGAATGTCTTATTCCTTTTATAACCGCAGATCTTGTAAACCGTATCAAAGCAGGTGCAGAGATTAAGTCGATAATTTTTACCGGTATTATTCTTACGGTAATGGCCGTTATGTCACTTTCCTGCGGCGGTATTGCAGGTTATTCCTGTGCAAAGGCCTCAGCGGGATTTGCGCGTAATTTGCGCAACGATCTTTTCGATTCTGTACAGGATTATTCATTTGAGAATATCGATAAGTTTTCATCCGCTTCTCTCGTTACCCGTCTTACAACGGATGTAACTAACGTACAGATGGCGTTTATGATGCTTATCCGTATTGCTGTCCGTTGTCCTCTTATGCTGATATTCTCTGTAATAATGGCATATATTATGGGCGGTATGTTGTCTGCAACCTTTGTTGTAGTCATTCCCATTCTTGCACTGGGACTTATTTTTATAGGACGAAATGCCATGCCCGCATTCCGCCGCGTATTCAGAAAATATGATAAGCTCAACGAATCCATCGAGGAAAACGTGAGAGGTATGCGTGTGGTCAAGGGCTTTTCCCGAGAAGATTACGAGAAGAAAAAATTTGAGGTTGCAGCAGACGATATCTGTAAAGACTTCACCCGCGCTGAGAGAATAGTTGCTCTCAACTCCCCTCTTATGCAGCTTTGTGTGTACTTCAATATGATCTTCGTGCTTCTTGTGGGTTCACGTCTTACAATAACCTCAATGGGTGAAACTATAGACGTAGGACAGATATCTGCAATGCTTACCTACGGTATGCAGATACTGATATCTCTCATGATGCTCTCTATGATATACGTTATGCTCACTTTGTCTGCAGAGTCGGCTAAGCGTATCTATGAGGTGCTCAGCGAAAAGCCCGGTATAGTCAATCCCGAGAATCCCGTGACAGAGGTAAAGGACGGTTCTATCGTATTTGAGAATGTAAACTTTAAGTATTCAAGTAAGGCTGACAAATATGCTCTTTTTGATATAGATCTTGAGATTCCCTCGGGTGCTACCGTTGGTATTATCGGCGGTACGGGATCAAGTAAGTCTACCTTGGTTCAGCTCATTCCCCGTCTTTACGACGTCATAACGGGAAGTATCAAGGTCGGTGGTGTTGACGTCCGCGACTATGACGTTACCGCCCTCAGAGACAGCGTTGCTATGGTGCTTCAGAAGAATCAGCTCTTTTCGGGAACCATCAAGGAGAATCTTCGTTGGGGTAACGAGAATGCAACCGACGAGGAGATAGAGGAAGCGGCCAGACTCGCTCAGGCTCATGATTTTGTAATGTCGTTCCAGGACGGTTACGATACCTACATAGAGCAGGGCGGTACCAACGTATCCGGCGGACAGAAGCAGAGACTGTGTATTGCCAGAGCATTGCTTAAAAAGCCGAAGATCCTTATACTTGATGACTCTACAAGTGCGGTTGATACAAAGACCGATGCTTTTATCCGTTCGGGCTTTAAAAAGTACATTCCCGATACTACCAAGCTTATTATAGCTCAGAGAATCTCCTCGGTTGAGGATGCGGATATCATAATCGTAATGGACGGCGGTTCGATCGTGGCAAAGGGTACACACAGCGAGCTGCTCGTCTCCTCTGAAATATACAGAGATATTTATACTCAGCAAACGGGCGGAGGTGACAAGGAATGAATAAGCCTCACGGAAGACCCGGCGGACCCGGCGGTAAACCCGGTCCCGGCGGAAGAAAGATAGATTTCAAACTCCTTCTCCGCGTTCTTAAAATGCTGTTTAAATTTTATCCCGTACTGTTGCCTATGGTTGTTTTCTGTATCCTGTTTGCATCGGCAACGGCTACTGTCCCCGCAATATTCCAGCAGCAGATAATTGCAGATATTCAGACCTGGTATACCACAGGTGATTGGGCGAGTGCATCACAGGTCATTATTCCCAAGATCATCATACTTATATCCCTTTATATAGTGTCTCTTCTTGCGGTCACTCTTCAGACACAGCTTATGGCGTATATTACTCAGGGCTTCCTTGATAAGATGCGCTGTGCTATGTTCAGAGGAATGCAGAAACTTCCCATCAAGTATTTCGATCAGAATAAGCACGGCGATATAATGAGTCATTACACCAACGACATCGATACTCTCCGTCAGCTTGTATCTCAAGCATTTCCCTCATTGCTTCAGGCTTCGATCATCGTTGTTTGCGTACTGTTTATAATGCTCTACTACAGTCTTTGGATGACTCTTGTGGTGCTTGTGGGCGTGTTCTTTATGTTCCTTGTTTCCGGAAAGATCGGCGGCGGCTCAGCAAAATATTTCATCCGTCAGCAGAAGTCTATCGGTAAGACCGAGGGCTTTATCCAGGAAATGATGAACGGTCAGAAGGTGGTTAAGGTCTTCTGCCGCGAGAGACATACCAAGGAGGATTTCAAGCGCATTAACGGCGAGCTTTACGAGGATGGCTTCAGAGCAAACGCGTATGCAAACTGTCTCGGCCCAATTATCGCAAATATCGGTAACATCCTCTACGTAGTAATTGCAACAGTAGGCGGTATACTTCTCGTGTCAAAGGTGCCTAATATCGGTATCTCCTCTATATTTGCGGGAGCTATCGGAATACTCACCATAGATATAACCATTCCTTTCCTCAATATGACCAAGCAGTTTACCGGTAACATAAACCAGCTCTCTCAGCAGATAAACTCAATTGCGATGGGTCTTGCAGGTGCTGAAAGAATATTCTCCCTTATGGATGCTGTGCCCGAGGAGGACGAGGGATACGTAACTCTCGTCAATGCAAAGGTATCGGAGGACGGTACGGTAAGTGAGACTGAGGAGCACACAGGTCACTGGGCGTGGAAGCATCCTCACGGTGACGGAACGGTAACCTATACACCTCTTCGCGGTGATATCCGAATGGAGAATGTTGACTTCGGATATGAGGAGGGCAAGACCGTTCTTCATGACGTGACCGTATACGCAGAGCCGGGTCAGAAGGTAGCCTTTGTCGGTGCTACTGGTGCAGGTAAGACTACAATAACCAACCTGATCAATCGCTTCTACGATATCGAGGACGGTAAGATCCGTTACGACGGTATTAACATCAACAAGATAAAGAAGTCGGATCTTCGCCGTTCTCTCGGTCTTGTTCTTCAGGAGACCAATCTGTTTACAGGTACCGTTATGGATAACATCCGCTACGGTAAGCTTGATGCTACAGACGAGGAGTGTGTCCGTGCGGCAGAGCTTGCAGGTGCGCACGACTTTATCACCCGTCTTCCCGAGGGATATAACACAGAGCTTTCAGGCAACGGCGCAAACCTTTCTCAGGGACAGAGACAGCTTATCGCTATTGCCCGCGCGGCAGTTGCCGATCCCCCTGTTATGATCCTTGACGAGGCTACCTCCTCTATCGATACCCGTACCGAGGCGATCGTCCAGAGAGGTATGGATAAGCTGATGGAGGGCAGAACGGTATTCGTTATTGCTCACCGCCTCTCCACCGTTATGAATTCTGACGTTATAATGGTGCTCGACCATGGTAAGATAATCGAGCGCGGAAACCACGAAAAGCTTATTAAGGATAAGGGTGTTTACTACCAGCTTTATACCGGCGCATTTGAGCTTGAGTAAAATCGTATCAGAAATATTTATCCTCGAACACCTCCGACAAGGCGTATCCCTTGTCGGAGGTGTTCTGTATATGTTTAAAAAGCTGACATAAGTCCGCAGACCCAGCGGAGGTTAAAAACAATTAATTATTCAGACACCTCTCATATTTTCACCATTTCCGTACAGTGATACTTGTTTTTGCGGGCATAATATAGTATAATAAATCAATACTGAGAAAAAAGAGGGAACTGAAGTGTCGAAAATTCTTTGGGTACTGTTTATATCAATGCTGCCGATAATTGAGCTTCGCGGTGCTATACCGGTGGGAGTGGCAATGGAGCTTTCCATGTGGATAAATTACCTTGTTTGTATTGTAGGTAATCTCATCCCGGTACCGTTTATTCTTATTCTTATCAGAAAAATTCTTCATTACATGCATACCTGTAAGGTACCCCTTTTCAGAAAAGTATCTGATTTCATAATCCGTAAGGCAGAGAAAAATAAGGATAAAATAACGAAGTATGCTACCTTGGGCCTTTTTATATTTGTTGCTCTGCCACTGCCCGGTACAGGTGCATGGACTGGTGCTCTTGTTGCGGCGATGCTTGAGATGAAGTTTAAGAATGCATTGATATCGATAATCCTCGGAGTGCTCACTGCAGGTGTTGTCGTTACTGCCATTAGCTACGGATTCCTCGGATTCTTGTCTTGGCTTGTATAATTGTTAACTTTTTATTATATATCTTGAAAAAACTTCACCTTTATGATATAATTATTTCAACTTATCAAGAGTGGCTGAGGGACAGGCCCTGTGAAGCCCGGCAACCTGCCGATATGTATCGGTAAGGTGCTAATTCCCGACAGATGAGTAGATGACGATCATCCGCCTCGGGAGTGCCCCGAGGCATTTCTTTTTTACTTCTGTAAATATTTCATCTTGTGAAATTATCGAAAGGATATAAATGATATGAGAAAGCTTTTTACCTCTGAGTCGGTTACCGAAGGACATCCCGACAAAATATGCGATCAGATCTCTGACGCGATACTTGACGAAATTCTCCGCCAGGACCCCATGGCACGTGTTGCCTGCGAGACCACCTGTACCACCGGTATTGTATACGTAATGGGTGAGATCACTACCCACGCAGTAGTTGATTTCCAGAATGTTGTAAGAGAGACCGTTCGTGAGATCGGTTATGACCGCGCAAAGTACGGCTTTGACTGTGATACCTGTGCAGTTCTCAGCTCCATCCACGGTCAGTCCCCCGATATTGCTCTCGGCGTTGACAAGTCCGCTGAGGCTAAGAGCGGTGAGCACACCGATAACTATGACACCGGTGCTGGTGACCAGGGTATGATGTTCGGTTATGCTTGTGACGAGACTCCCGAGCTTATGCCTCTTCCCATTTCTCTTGCACACCGTCTTTCTCTTCAGCTTACCAAGGTTCGTAAGGACGGAACTCTTTCCTACCTTCGTCCCGACGGAAAGACTCAGGTAACTGTTGAGTACGAGGATGATACCCCTGTGAGAATCGACGCAATCGTTGTTTCCTCTCAGCACGGTGACGAGGTTGAGCTTGCTCAGATCCGCAGTGATATTATTGAGCACGTTATCACCCCCATTGTTGATCCCGCTATGATCGATGAGAACACCAAGATATTCGTTAACCCCACCGGCCGTTTCGTTGTGGGCGGTCCTCAGGGTGACAGCGGTCTTACCGGACGTAAGATCATCGTTGATACATACGGCGGATATTCCCGTCACGGCGGCGGAGCATTCTCCGGTAAGGATCCTACCAAGGTTGACCGTTCTGCTTCCTATGCTGCACGATACGTTGCAAAGAACGTAGTTGCGGCAGGTCTTGCAAAGAAGTGTGAGGTTCAGATCGCATACGCTATCGGTGTTGCTAAGCCTGTATCCGTTATGATCGATACCTTTGGTACCAACACTGTTTCTGAGGAGAAGATTGCAGAGGCAGTAAACAAGTGCATCGACCTTCGTCCTGCGGCTATTATCGAGCGTTTTGATCTTCGCCGTCCTATTTACAGATACCTTGCGGCTTACGGTCACATGGGTAGAGAGGATCTCAAGGCTCCGTGGGAGAATCTCGATATGTCTATCGAGCTTCGCAAATACTTTGAGAACTAATAACAGCATATAATCACAAAGTGGCTCCGATGAGCATACCCTGAAACCGAGGAATAGCATTTTCGGAGGTTGGGTATGAACGTCGGAGCCGTTTTTGAAATACTTATCAGTGCCCTCGCGGTGATTGGAGGATATTCTCTTGTTCTCGAGCTGTTTAAGTTGGTGTTTATAAAGAACAGATACGTGATAGCGGTAAGAGGTGAGGGAAATGATTCAGGAAATCTGCGAGACCGTGTGTACCTCGCAAAAAGACTTGCAAGACATTCTACAGGTGCTGAGAGCCGCGCAGTGGTGCTTCTCTCGGATGAGGGGGATTTCCCACGTGTTAAGGACATCTGTGCGGAGATATACGTAAAAAGAAAATAACAGTGCAGAGTTTCTGTACGGAAGGATAAAATGAACGGAAAACAGGATAAGATAATTGCATACAGCGGTACCGTTGAGGATGTTATATACACCAATGAGGAAAACGGCTACAGTGTTTTTGTCATTGAGAGCGATACCGATGAGATAATCACCGCGGTGGGTATCATTCCTTATATCAGGGAGGGGGAGCTGCTGACGGTATACGGCAGTTGGACTCACCACGCGGTATACGGCAGACAGTTTTCCGTAGATTCTTATGAAAAGCGGATGCCGGCTGACGAGGCATCGATACTCAGATATCTTTCTTCAGGAGCTATAAAGGGTATAGGCCCCAAGACTGCCGAGAGGATAGTTGAGAGATACGGTACCGAATCCTTTGATATAATAGAGAACCGTCCCGATTGGCTTGCGGAAATTCCCGGAATTTCAAGGAAAAAGGCAGAGGACATCAGCGAAAGCTTTCGCCTTCAGGCAGGAATGCGAAGTGTTATGATGTTCTGTCGTGAGTTTTTCGGCCCCAATACCTCGGTGAAGATATACAAGAAGTGGGGATCGGCGGCGGTGGATGTAATACGTAATAATCCCTACAGGCTTTGCAGTGAGATAAGCGGTATCGGCTTTGAAAAGGCAGATACCGTTGCCTCAGCTATCGGATATTCCCTTGAGTCTGAGGACAGAATAAAGAGCGGTGTCAAGTATATTCTTTCGCTTAACGGTCAGCGAAACGGACATACCGCAATACCGCGGGATAAACTTACGGCGGTGTCGGCTCAGCTTCTCGGAGTTCAGCTTGATACCGTGAGCGGTATAACTGACAAAATGATAGCGGCAGGGGAGCTGATAACTCTTACGCAGGGCGAGGGAGAGCCGCTGGTGTTCTCTGCACGCAGCTATAGAGCAGAGAAGTATTCGGCGGACAAACTCAGCCTTCTCGCTCGTCTTAACAGGCCGATAGACGAAGGCGATATACGGCTTCTTATTGAAAAGATAGAGATCAGTGAGAATATAAGATACGCGGATAAACAGAGAGAGGCTATTTTCTGCGCTCTTTCAGAGGGTGTTTTCATTCTTACGGGAGGTCCGGGAACAGGAAAGACCACGGTAGTCAAGGCTCTTATCAGTATATTTAGCGATATGGGTATGAGGGTGGCGCTTACCGCACCCACAGGACGCGCAGCAAAGAGAATGTCAGAGACCACCACTGAAGAGGCAAAGACTATACATCGCCTCCTCGAAATGAACTACAGTGACGAGGATGAGCCTCGCTTTATACGTTGTGAGAACAATCTTCTTGAGGAGGACGTAATAATCGTTGATGAGGTATCAATGATAGACGTGTTCCTTCTTGAGGCACTTCTTCGCGCAGTGAAAAACGGTGCTAAGGTGGTGCTTATCGGTGACTCAGATCAGCTTCCGTCGGTAGGTGCAGGCAACGTGCTTTCCGATCTTATTGCATCGGAAAAATTCAGAACTGTGCGTCTTGACGAGATATTCCGTCAGGAGGACAGCAGTCTTATAGTTTACAACGCTCACAGGATCAATCGCGGAGAGTACCCTGAAGCAGGGGATAAAAGCAGTGATTTCTTTGTTCTCCGCAGATACAGGGAAAGCGATGTTGCGGCAACAGTGGTTGATCTTTGTGTCAACCGTTTACCGAAAAAATACGGTGAGGATGTATTTTCGAGAATACAGGTGATATCTCCGTCCCGCAAGGGTGAGGCAGGAACCGAAAATCTGAATTCACTTATTCAGGCGGCGATAAATCCTCACAATGAGAGAAAACCGGAGAAGACACTCTACAACCGAGTTTTCAGAGTCGGTGACAGAGTAATGCAAACGAAGAACGATTACGACCTTGAGTGGGAGAAGGACGGCCGTCGCGGTACTGGTATCTTCAATGGAGATATCGGCATTATTGAGGATATGGATTATATTGACGAGGCCATGCTCATTAATTTTGACGGCAGATATGTGACCTATGATTTCTCACAGACAGATGAACTTGACCACGCTTATGCCATGACAGTACACAAGAGTCAAGGCAGTGAATACCCGATAGTTATTATTCCGATCGGTAACTTTGCATCTCAGTTGAAGAGCAGAAATCTGCTTTACACCGCGGTCACACGTGCAAAGGAAATGGTAATAATCGTGGGAGACCCCGATACCGTTTATGAAATGGTTGATAACGACCGTCATGCCAAGAGGTATACCGGTCTTGAGACTATGCTTTGCGGTAACTGATCATGTGGGTAACTGAAGCGATACTTGGAAGAATATTTCCGTCAAAGTGTACTGCCTGCGGCGAGATAATCGGAAAGTATAGGGGCAGTAATGCGCTGTGCCCGAATTGCCGGGAAAAATGGGAGTTGAATAAGAGAGCTCGGTGTAAAATATGCGGAATGGAGGTCTCTGACTGTCTTTGCGGAGAGGGCGATATGTACCTGTCCGGCATTCGGGACCATCTGAAGCTTGTGTTCTATGACGGTGTCGGCGGAGTCACCGGAGCATTGATATATTCTCTCAAAAGCGGAAGAAAACGAAGTGCTACACAGTTTATAGCATCGGAATGTACTCATAGGTTAAACGAGTATCTTTCCTCACGCGATATAGACCCTGCCTCAGTCCTTATTACTTATCCTCCGCGCACGAAAAAGGAACACAGGTCAAACGGCGGTGATCACAGTGAGATAGTGTCACGTGCCATGGCGGAGAGTCTTGGATGCGGTTTTATTCGCACCCTTGTTCGCCGCGGTGGAGTAAAACAGAGAGAACTTGACTTCAGGGAGAGAAAGATAAACGTAGAGAATTCTATTTTCCCCCTTGACGGTGTGTCTCTTGACGGTGGAAGAGTGGTGCTTGTGGATGACGTAGTTACCTCAGGTGCTACCATGTCTCGGGCGGCGGTGCTTCTCTACCGCATGGGGGCGGAAGAGGTAATTGCACTTTCTGTCTCAAGAGCAAAAAGTCACTCGACAGAGTGATGACCGCATAGCTTATAGGAAAAAACGCATTTTTTCTTGCATTTTGAAATAATATGCGTTATAATAGTAGTATTAGTATGGAGAAGTATTCTTTACGAGAGGATAAAAGGACTCATACTGCATAACATATATATAAATATGCTGTGTGTGTCGGAGGAACCGGGTTATGATGAGCAAGGATATAGGAATAGATCTTGGCACAGCCTCGGTGCTCGTTTATGTCAAGGGAAAGGGGATCGTTCTAAAGGAACCTTCTGTTGTTGCCATAGACAAGAACACCGACAGAATGCTTAAAGTAGGGCGTGATGCTCAGCAGATGCTTGGCAGAACTCCCGGTAATATAGTAGCTATACGTCCCCTTCGTGACGGTGTTATCAGCCAATACGAGGTAACTCTTAAGATGATACAGTACTTTATTCGCCGTGCATGCGGTACAGTACTGTTCAAGCCTCGTGTAATTATATGTGTACCCAGCGGTATCACTGAGGTTGAGGAGAGAGCGGTAGTTGATGCCGCCCGTCAGGCAGGTGCAAAGCGTACCTACCTTATTGAGGAGCCGGTGGCGGCTGCTATCGGTGCAGGTCTTGATATCTCAATGCCGAGGGGTAATATGATAGTCGACATCGGCGGTGGTACTACAGACGTTGCAGTAATATCTCTTGGCGGTGTGGTAGTGTCCGAGTCGATTAAGATCGCGGGTAATAAGTTTGATGAGGCTATTATCAGATATGTAAGAAAAAAATACAATGTCCTCATCGGTGAGAGAACCGCTGAGAGAATCAAGATCGCCATCGGTACCGTTTGGCCGTCAAACGAGCCGAGAACAATTGATGTTAAAGGCCGTTGCCTTATTACCGGTCTTCCTAAGCCCGTGCATCTTTCTTCAAATGAGATGCCCGAGGCACTTGAGGAGCCTATCACCGCGGTGATCGAGGCGGTGTGTAACGTAATAGAGCGTACTCCCCCTGAGCTTATCGGTGATATCATGACCGGCGGAATAATAATGACCGGTGGTGGATGCCTTATATACGGTCTTGACAGGCTTATTGCAAATGTAACCGGTATTAAGACTCGTATTGCGGACAAGCCTGAGCACTGTGTGGCTATCGGTACAGGTAAGTCACTGGATAACCTGTCGGTAATACCTGAGGGGTCGATCAATATTTCCCGTCAGCGAATGCCCAAGTATTAATGAATACAGCGAGGGACTGCGATATCTCGCAGTTCCTCGAGTTTTATAAATAATAACAATGGGGTGTAGATGCGACTCTTGACCATCTTTGCGATTGACAAAAGTAAAGTGGTGTATTGTCATAAGTTCGGTTACTGCACTCTATGTTTTAAATTATTAAGTTAACTGCTGATGAACGGTGGGACGGAGATTGTTATGAAAAAGTATTTATCATTGCTTTTGCTTATTTCGATTCTTGGCGGACTCTTCGGGTGTTCTTCAGGGGACGAAAAAAATGACAAAGACTCTTCGAGCGATACAACTCAAGGTACTGTAGCCAATATTAACAGTGACGTTGAGCCGATAAATGAGGAGCTTGCTTCCCTTGACTATAAGGGGGAGGTATTTAACATTCTTGCCCGAAAGGAAAAACATCACGTGGGTGAGAATGAGATATGGGTAGAGGAATATACAAATGATCCGATAAACGATGCCATATATGAGAGAAATCTTTATGTGCAGGAGCTTCTCGGTATAGAAATACGGGAGGTCAGACAAGAATCTCACGGAGATATTCAGGATTCGATTGATCTGATGGTTGGTTCGGGAGATCAAACCTATGATCTTGCTGCCGCATCGGTATACTATGGTACTCCTATGATAACCAGGGGTAACGTGTACAATCTTTATGAAAACAATATAGATACATACCTTGATCTCACTAAACCTTGGTGGCCGCAGTACTGGATAGATGAGGCGGAGATAGATGATCGCTTGTACTGTGTTACAGGTTCTCCTGCGCTTTCTTTTACCCGTCTTATGTATGTAACGTATTATAATAAGGCGATTGCCGCCGAGCATAAGCTTGAAAATCTGTATGATGTTGTTGAGGACGGTCGATGGACAATCGATTATCTTACCAAGACGGTAAGCGGTATGTACAACGACAATAACGGTAACAGTATCAGGGATGAAGAAGATACATACGGTATTCTTATTGATAATTACTGCCATGTTGATATCTTCTGGAGCAGTTTTGACATGCGTATGCTTGTTAAGGATACTGAGGGTTGGTTTGAAATCAACACAAGAGATAAGGACAAGATCTCAAGAACATATGATATTGTATATTCTCTCATCTATGAGAATACCGGATCATATAACATGGGTGGATTCAAGGATGACGGCGCGGTATTTGAATATCTGTTCTCAGACGGTAAAGCACTGTTTGTCCCGGCCGAGCTTCTTTATGCGGAAACTACCGAGTATAGAAATATGCAGGATGACTACGGTGTTCTTCCTACTCCTAAATATGATGAAAAGCAGGATAAGTACTATACCTACGTTCACGATCAGTATTCAATATTTATGATACCGATAACTGTTCGCGATCAGGTCATGAGCGGAGCCGTTCTCGAGGCTATGGCATATGAGTCCTACAGAAGTCTGCATCCTGTATACTATGACAAGGTGCTCAAGGGAAGATACCTCAGCGATCCGCAGTCAAGAAGAATCCTTGATATGATAGTAACCAATGTTACAATGGATCCTGCGTGGATCTACGGCGGTATACTTGGTGTTCCTGCCGCAGAGGTAATGCGAAATCCCATAGAGCTTGAGAAACAGAATTTTGCATCTTCTTATGCAAAGGTTGAAAGAAGCCTGCCGCAGAAAATGAAGATAGTAAAAATGGCTCTTGAAGGTATCAGCCATTGATGTTATATAAATAATATATACCTATCCCCCATGTCAGACGATAGACTGACATGGGGGATACTGTTGTTTTTGACTTCCTTTGTTAATAAGTATTTTTTCCATAGTACTGCGATATTTGTCATAAGAATATAGTATGTACGATGTAGAATTTATAAATGTTTTGCGTAAACCTTGACAGTTATTCGCGGTTATTGTATACTGCTCTTAGTACTTATCTTCATAATCTGATTTACAGAAAAGAAAAACTACAGATTCAGTTATTATTACCTACATTTTGATCGTTAAAAGATAAACCGGAAAATAATACTTAATAGGGGGATAGGAAATGAAAAAAGTTAAGATCGGAGTATTCGGGCTTCGCAGAGGACTTGATATGGTAGACCGTGTTCTTGTGAACAACGATGTTGCTGACCTTGTCGCCGTTTGTGACAGAGATGACAGGATCCTTGAAAGATGCAGAAAGAGAGTAGAGAAGAACGGAGTTTTTGACACTGTTTATTACAGCGATTTTGATAAGTTTATTGAGCACGATATGGACGGCGTTATCGTGGTCAATCATGCAAATGAGCACGTTCCCTATGCCATCAGACTTCTCGACAGAGGTATCAACGTAATGACAGAATGTCTTGCGTGTGCCAACATGAAGGAAGCTGTTGAGCTTGTTGAAGCTGTTGAGAGAAGCGGTAAGATATATACCTATGCTGAAAACTATTGCTTTACCTCAGTGCGCTGGGAAATGAGAGAGAGGTACAGAAAGGGAGACATCGGTGAATTGATGTATGCTCAGGGTGAATATATCCACGACTGCTCATCTATTTGGCCTGATATTACATACGGTGAACGCGATCACTGGCGCAATCAAATGTCTTCTACCTTCTACTGTACTCACTCCATCGGTCCCATTCTCTATATGACAGGCCTTCGTCCTGTACAGGTATGCGGCTTTGAAACTCCCAATAAGCCCTTTTACCGTGAGCTTGGTTGTGCCGCAGGATGTGCAGGTATGGAAATGATCACTCTTGAGAACGGTGCTATACTGAGAAGCGTTCACTTCAATCTCAAGCACACCTCGGCACAGTTGTCACCCTATCAGCTCAACGGTGACCGCGGTGCCATGAACGATATGGGAGATGAGCTTTATCTGTACCGTGAGGACGAGAAGTATAAGCCTGTCGAGCAGATATCCTACAAGCCCGCCCCAATAGTTGACGGAAGCGAAAAATCGGGACACGGAGGCGGTGACTTCTATCCCACCTATTACTTTATCCGTGCTATCATGGGTGATGAAGAGGCACTCCGACGCTCCATCAATGTTTACGATGCTCTTGATATGAGTATACCCGGTATACTTGCATACCGCTCTATTATCAACGGTAACGTTCCGGTAAAGATCCCCAACCTCCGTAACAAAGAGGAAAGAGAAGCTTACAGAAACGATACATTCTGTACCTTTAAGGAGATCGGCGGAGATATGTACGTTCCCAACAATATTGAGCATCCCGGCGACGAGATCCCGGATGAGGTCTACGAGGAGGTACGAAGACAGTACTTATCCCGGGACTATATGAAATAAAAATCAAAAGATACGTGTAAAGCTTTTTCCGGTTGTTACTATATAATAATCAGATCCCCCTGTCAGCAGCTATGCTGACAGGGGGATCTTGTTTGATTAACAAAGGCCTTACCAATATTTTCTGTCAAGAGAACGGAGCTGAATTGCTTCAGCCAAGTGCTCTGCACGTATTATCTCACTTTTTGCAAGGTCGGCAATTGTGCGGGCAACTCTCAGGATTCTGTCGTAGCCTCTGGCTGACAGCCCCATTGAATCAAAGGAACGACTGAGTATTGCTTCCGCCCTTTCGTCAAGGGGACAGTATTTCCGTATTTCCGATGAGGACAGCTCTGCGTTGCAGACAGGCGGATCCTTTTCACCCGATGCCTCATATCTTGCTCTCGCATAGTCACGAGCGGCATCCACTCTCTTTCTGATCTCAGCGGAGCTTTCTCCCGGGGCTTTGTCGGACAGCTCCTCGTAGGACACCGGAGGAACCTCGATCTGAATGTCGATTCGGTCAAGAAGAGGACCGCTTATTTTTGAAAGATAACTCTTTATATCCTTGGGTTTGCAGGTACATTCCTTTGTGGGGTGACCGTAAAAGCCGCAGCGGCATGGGTTCATCGCGCATACAAGGGTAAATGTACAGGGGTAGGTTATCCTTGCGGCAGTGCGAGTTATGGTAACTACTCCGTCCTCAAGAGGCTGGCGGAGAGACTCTGTAACCGATTTGCTGAACTCCGGCAATTCATCAAGGAAGAGAACACCGTTGTGTGCAAGAGATATTTCTCCCGGGGCAGGGATAGCACCACCGCCCACAAGACTGGGTGCGGACATAGTGTGATGAGGAGACCTGAACGGTCTGTTTTTTATAAGCGAAATTCCTGCTGGCAGAATACCCGAGATGGAGTGTATCTTTGTGGTTTCGATGGCCTCGGGAAAGGTCATGCGTGGGAGTATCCCGGGAATACGCTTTGCAAGCATGGACTTACCGGTGCCGGGAGGGCCGATGAGCAGTACGTTGTGACCGCCTGCGGCGGCAATTTCAAGAGCTCGTTTTGCTTTTTCCTGTCCCTTGACGTCGGCAAAGTCAAGGTCGAATGTGTCGGAGTCGGCAAAGAAATCTCCTTCGGTATATTCAATGGGGGCGATGGGCATTTCGCCACGCAGGTGGAGTATCAAGGAACGCATATCCTGTACCGGATAGACCTTTACTCCGTCAACCACCGATGCCTCAGGGGCATTTTTCGCAGGGACGAAAACCTCGGTCTGTCCCGCCGCCTTGGCGGCTAAGGTGAGACAGAGAACACCGCTGACGGGACGAAGCTTTCCCGAAAGAGAAAGCTCTCCGATAAAGCACTTGTCGGACAGGGAAACACTGCCGGGTATAGCTCCCGAGCATTTAAGTATGCTCACAAGAATAGCGGTGTCAAAGGCACTGCCTTCCTTCTTTTTGTCGGCAGGAGCAAGGTTTACCGTGAACGCAAGGTCGGGAAAACGAAATCCGCTGTTTTCCGATGCGGCACGGACTCTCTCCTTTGCCTCTTTGACAGCAGTGTCGGGAAGACCGACCAGTTCAAAGGCGGGAATCTTATCCTCGGCGTTGCACTCTATAATAACTGAAAAACCGTCTATTCCCCAAAGTCCTGCACTGTAAACAGTTGATAGCATAATGTCCCCCTGTTAGTGTTATACTCAAAATTTCTTTTCTGTGCTTTGTACCAAATTATACCATATTTTACAGGTAATTTCAATAACAGAGAAAAAACGGAAGAGTTATCGGCAACATTTATCGATAAAATAGTTAAAAAATTAACTTATTTACAAAATCTTTATTTACTTTTTTTGCGTTAGGTGGTATAATACTGAGTTGGAAAAGCTAAATAGCTAAAAAATATTTTATATAAATTTGAGGAGGAAAATCTAATGGGACGTAAAAAGATATCCATGGATGGTAACACTGCCGCCGCGCACGTAAGTTACGCATTCACGGAAGTCGCAAGTATTTACCCGATTACCCCTTCCAGCGTTATGGCAGAGCTTACTGACGCTTGGAGCGCAACCGGACTCAAGAACGTTTTCGGTGATGAAGTAAAGGTTATGGAGATGCAGTCTGAGGCTGGTGCAGCAGGTACCGTTCACGGTTCTCTTGCAGCAGGTGCTCTTACTACCACCTTCACCGCTTCTCAGGGACTTCTTCTGATGATCCCCAACATGTATAAGATCGCAGGTGAGCTTCTTCCCTGTGTTATCCACGTATCCGCACGTTGCGTTGCTTCTCACGCGCTGAACATTTTCGGCGACCACAGTGACGTATACGCTTGCCGTCAGACCGGTTTTGCTATGCTTGCCGAGTCTAACCCTCAGGAGGTTATGGACCTCGGTGCTGTTGCTCACCTTTCTACCATCCGTGGCAGAGTACCTTTCCTTAACTTCTTCGACGGATTCAGAACCAGCCATGAGATCTCCAAGATCGAGGCTTGGGACTATGATGATCTTGCAGAGATGATCGATAAGGACGCTGTTGCGGCATTCCGCGCACGCTCTCTTAACCCCGAGCATCCTGTACTTCGCGGTTCTGCTGAGAACGGTGATATCTTCTTCCAGCACCGTGAGGCATGTAACGAGTACTACGAGAAGCTTCCCGCTATCGTAGAGGATTACATGAACCAGGTTAACGCTAAGATCGGTACTAACTATAAACTCTTCAACTACCACGGTGCTCCCGATGCTGACAGAGTAATGATCGCAATGGGCTCCATCTGTGACGTTGCAGAGGAAGTTATTGACTATATGCTTGCTGCAGGCGAGAAGGTTGGTCTTATCAAGGTACGTCTGTACCGTCCTTTCTGCGCAGACAAGCTTCTTGAGGCTATTCCCGCAACTGTTAAGAAGATCGCTGTTCTTGACAGAACCAAGGAGCCCGGCTCTCTTGGTGAGCCTCTCTACCTTGACGTTGTTACTGCTCTTGCTACCAACGGCAAGAACGATATCAAGGTTGTTGGCGGCCGTTACGGTCTCGGTTCCAAGGATACTCCTCCTCAGAGCGTATTCGCAGTATTTGAGAACCTTAAGAAAGACGAGCCTAAGGCTAACTTCACCATCGGTATTGTAGATGACGTTACCGGTTGCTCCCTTGAGGAGAAGCCCGCTCCCGACACCGCACCCAAGAGCACTATCAGCTGCAAGTTCTGGGGTCTCGGCGGCGACGGAACCGTTGGTGCTAACAAGAACTCCATCAAGATCATCGGTGACCACACCGACAAGTTCATTCAGGCATACTTCCAGTATGACTCCAAGAAGACCGGTGGTGTTACCATTTCTCACCTTCGTTTCGGTGACGATCCCATCAAGTCCAGCTACTATGTAAATAAGGCTGACTTCGTTGCTTGTCACAACCAGGCATACATCGGCAAGTACGACATCGTAACCGATGTTAAGCCCGGCGGTACCTTCCTCCTTGACTGTCAGTGGAGCGGCGAGGAGCTTTCCGAGCACCTTCCTGCAGCTGTTAAGGAGTATATTGCTAACAACAATATCAACTTCTACACCATCAACGCTACCAGCCTTGCTATAAACAAGATCGGTAACGCTAAGGTTAAGAATACCATTCTTCAGTCCGCATTCTTCTCTCTCGCTAACATTCTTCCTAAGGATGAGGCTGTCGAGTACATGAAGAAGATGGCATACAAGTCCTACATCAAGAAGGGTCAGGCAATGGTTGATCTCAACTATGCCGCTATCGATGCAGGCGCAGACGCGTTCACTAAGATCGACGTTCCCGCTGATTGGAAGAGCTGCACTCCCGATGCTCCTGCAGCAGCTGTTGTTTCCGACCGTAAGGATCTTGAGAAGTTTGTTAACACCGTTGTTAACCCCGTAAACGAGATGAAGGGCGACAGCCTTCCCGTTTCCGCATTCGTTGACTACGTTGACGGTACCTTCCCTCAGGGTTCTGCTGCATTCGAGAAGCGCGGTGTTGCTGTATTCGTTCCCGAGTGGATTCCCGAGAACTGTATCCAGTGTAACCAGTGTTCCTTCGTATGTCCTCACGCTACCATCCGTCCCTTCATCATGGATGAGAAGGAAGCTGCAGAGGCTCCCGCTTCTACCAGAGTTACGGCTGCTAAGGGCAAGGGTCTTGAGAACTTCAAGTTCACTATGAGCGTATCTCCCCTTGACTGTATGGGTTGTGCACTTTGCGTAAACGTATGTCCTTCTAAGAATAAGGCTCTTGTTATGAAGCCTCAGGCAACTCAGGCTGATCAGCAGGAAGCATTCGATTATGCAGTTGCTACCGTTACCAAGAAGGAGACCTCCTTTGCTGATACTACCGTTAAGGGTAGCCAGTTCAATCAGCCTCTCCTTGAGTTCTCCGGTTCTTGTGCAGGTTGTGCTGAGACCTCTTATGCTCGTCTCATCACCCAGCTCTTCGGTGAGAACATGTACATCTCCAACGCTACCGGATGTTCTTCTATCTGGGGCGGTTCCGCACCTTCCACTCCTTACACCGTTAACCGCATGACCGGCCGCGGTCCCGCTTGGGCTAACTCCCTCTTCGAGGACAACGCTGAGCACGGTCTTGGTATACATCTCGGTCAGAAGACCATCCGCGACAGACTTATCGGTTATGTTGAAGAGATGATGGCTTCCGACAAGGCTTCCGACGAGTTCAAGGCTGCCGCTCAGGCATTCATTGACACTAAGGATAGCAGCAAGGCTAACGCAGCTCCCGCTAAGGCTCTTATTGCAGAGCTTGAGAAGGCTGCAGAGGCAGGTTGCCCCGTAGCTCCCAAGATCCTCGCTGAGAAGGATTACCTCGCTAAGAAGTCCGTATGGATATTCGGTGGCGACGGATGGGCTTACGATATCGGCTTCGGTGGTCTTGACCACGTAATCGCTACCGGCGAGGATGTAAACATCATGGTATTCGATACCGAGGTTTACTCTAACACCGGTGGACAGGCTTCCAAGGCTTCCAACATCGGTCAGGTTGCTCAGTTCGCAGCAGCAGGTAAGGCAATCGGCAAGAAGAATCTTGCAGAGATCGCTATGTCCTACGGCTACGTATACGTTGCACAGGTTGCAATGGGCGCTGATATGAACCAGACCCTCAAGGCTATCTGCGAGGCAGAGGCATATCCCGGACCTTCTATCGTTATCGGTTACGCTCCTTGTGAGATGCACGGTGTTAAGGGCGGTATGACCAACTGTCAGGCAGAGATGAAGAAGGCTGTTGAGGCAGGTTACTGGAACACCTTCCGCTTCAATCCTGCTCTTAAGGCAGAGGGCAAGAATCCCTTCTCCCTTGACAGCAAGGCTCCCACCGCTGACTATAAGGAATTCATCACCGGTGAGACTCGTTACAGCCGTCTCCAGCAGCAGTTCCCTGAGAGAGCCGCTAAGCTCTTTGAGGATGCTGAGGCTGCAGCTAAGGCTAAGTACGACAGACTCGTTAAGTTCGTAGACCTCTACTCCACCGAGGAGTAATCCGGTTTAAGGACTCTTATATAACAGTCATATTCAGCACCGCGCAGAAATGCGCGGTGCTGTTTTTTTACAGACAAATAAGATTATATGCCCTAATCTGCACAGGATGAGGAAGTGTTTTATGGTTATACAGAAAAGTAATCTGTTCACCTCTTGACATTGATTCATCTTTGTTGTAAAATAATAAAAACAGAAAAGAAAAAAGGAGAAAAAACAATGGAATATTTATACGTTGAAAAAACCGAGCTTATATATACTGACATTTCAAGACCTAATCCCCCCACGATCAATATTCCTTACAGCACAATTTCCACCATTTTCTACGGTGTTCGTACCAAGAAGATGCTTTTCGGCCTTTTAAAGCTTCCTGAAAAGTATCTTTCTATCAACAGCTCTATGGGTACTTACTCTATAACCGAGAAGGCTGCCGGCAAGGATGACTTTGAGAAGTACATAAAGCAGCTTGAGGAGTTCACTCATCGCCATCATGTAACCATGCGTGAGACTACCGGTGACGATAAGGAAGACTGGAGACTCTGATAAGCAGATATTGGCACTCCGCGTAGGCGGAGTGCCTTTTTTATCTTCAAATTTCCCGTCATGTCTTGAAAAAAACCTTCAGCTGATATATAATAAAAAAAACACGTTGCACCAAAAGGAGTAACCTAAAATGAAAAAAGCTTTGTATCCCCGTCCGAAAGAATATACCTCTTATGACGGTATACTCAAACTTCCCGAGAATCCTGTTGTCCTCTTTCATAAGGACGAGGAGGGAAAACTTTTTAAGATAATATCCGCCCTCAAGACTGAGCTTAATGCACGTGCAGGTATTGACTGTTATCCTGTTCCCGATTACGCAGGAAAGCTCACTGTATCCGTTGAGTTTCTTTATGATGAATCACTTGAAGGCGAGTGCTATGAGATAGAGATCACAGAGGAAAAGATAACCCTTTCTTACGGTACACCTGTTGCCGCATTCAGAGGAAAGGAAACTCTTATCCAGCTCTTTGAGGTATACGGCCTTGATCAGCCTACCGGTAAGTATCTCGACTGGCCCGACCTTCGCCGCCGCGGATTCATGCTTGATATCAGCCGCGCTAAGGTACCTACCCTTGAGAAGCTTTACCGTCTGGTAGACGTTATGGCGTCTCTTAAAATGAATGAGCTCCAGCTCTATCTTGAAACATACGTATATGAGTATCAGGAATATCCTCAGCATGCTCATATAGCCGAGGGTCTTACTCCTTTCGAGATCCTTCAGCTTACAGATTATGCCAAGGAAAGATACGTTGACCTTGTTCCCAACCAGAACAGCTTCGGTCATCTTAAAAATTGGCTTGCTCTTGACGAGTTTAAGGAACTCCGCTTAAGCGACAGTGACAACTGCGCCAGCATCAATCCCCTTGATCCTCGCTCTCTTGACTTTGTAGAAGGACTTTATGCATCTTTGCTCCCCGCATTTGATTCAGAATATCTCAACATCGGCTGTGACGAGGTATGGGGTCTTGACGGCGGAAAGGTAAAGGAAAAGGCAGCAGAGGTTGGCGAGCTTGGTGTTTACCTTGATTTCCTTGAGCTTATCTGCAAGAAGGCAGAGGCGCACGGAAAGCGTCCTCAGTTCTGGGGCGACATTCTGCTTAACGAAACTGACGATCCCCGTGTTATCGAGAGAGTATCTAAGAATATGATTCCCCTTGTGTGGAACTACAACGGTAAGGACGACGCCTTTGACAGACATGGTAAGGTAATGTCCACTCTCGGATACGATTTCTATATCTGTCCCGGTACCAGCAGCTGGATAGCTATGTTCCCCGATCTTGCTAACTCCTGCCTTAACGTGCTTAACGGTGCGGAAGCGGCAGTTGAGTACGGTGCAATGGGTATGCTTATGACCGAGTGGGGTGACTTTGGTCATATCCAGTGCGATTTCGCAATGGAGCTTGGTCTTATCTACTCAGGTGCACTTTCCTGGAGTCTTGAGGGTTGCCGTGACTTCTCTCTTGCCTGTGATTACGCGGATGATTTCGTTTACAGATGTACCAAGGGCAGTGTAAGTGAGCTTATCCGTATAGGCGGATATCTTTATGACGAAAATTACTTCTGGATGTATGACACTGCCTTCACCGATAACCACGCTCAGAAAAAGAGCGGTCACTTTAACCGTGAGCATTATCTGAAGATAAAGCAGGGTATGAATGACATTGTCGAAAAGGCAAAGGTTCTTGAAATGACCGCTCCCGACAGCGAGCTTCTTCGCGCTGAGCTTATTGCATCTGCGCAGCTCTATGATGTAATGACCGACTATATGCTATTCCGTCTTGAGTATGAGGAGAACGGTGCTATCGAAAACTTCGATCTCAGACTTGCATCCTTCCTCGCTTACTATGCATCAGTCAAGAGTGAGATCAAGAGATGCTGGAATGCAAGAAACAAGGAATACGATAACGAGTGTATGTTCCGTCAGATACAGAACGGTATCGACAATATGATCGAAACCGTAAAAGGAACCAAAGAAGAAAAATAATTCGGGTGATGATATGATAGACAAGTTGTTCCCACGTATACAGAAATATGAGAAGGCGGAGGGCGTATTTGCTCTGCCTGAATCTCCCGTTGTCCTTTTTCACAAGGATGAAGAGGGAAGACTGTTTAAGATAATATCCGCATTCAAAAAGGAGCTTTTTGACCGTGCCGGTGTGGACTGTTATCCTGTCCCCGATTACGCAGGTAAGCTGACAGTATCTATCGAGTTCAAGGAGTGCGGTGACCTCAGTGGAGAAAAGTACGTGATCGAGGTCAGCGAGACCGGAATAGTTGTTCTTTACGGGGAGCCTGTGGCTGCTTTCAGAGCCAAGGAAACTCTTATCCAGCTCATAGAGCTCAGCTCCGGAAAAGTTCCTGCAGGTCGTTATGAGGACTGGCCTTGTCTTGAGCACCGCGGATTTATGCTTGACATCAGCCGTGCCAAGGTGCCGAAGATAGAGAAGCTTTTCCGCCTTGTGGATATAATGGCTTCCCTCAAGATGAACGAGCTTCAGCTCTATCTTGAGACCTATGTATACGAGTATCAGTCTTTCCCTCAGCATGCGCACATAGCTGAAGCGCTCACTCCTTTTGAAATACTTCAGCTTACAAATTACGCAAAGGAAAGATACATAGATCTCGTTCCCAATCAGAATAGCTTCGGCCATCTTTATGCTTGGCTCAAGCTTCCCGAGTTCATGGATCTTCGCGTTGAGGATAAGGATGATTGCGGTTCAATTAATCCTATCGATCCCCGATCTCTTGATTTCATTGAGGAGCTGTATTCCTCTCTCCTCCCTGCATTTGACTCAAAGTATCTTAACGTAGGATGCGATGAGGTATGGGGTCTGAGAAACGGTAAAACAAAGGAAAAGGCAGATAAGGTGGGCACCATCGGTGTTTATCTTGACTATCTCGATGAGATCTGTAAAAAGGCAGAGGAGCACGACCACCGTCCCATGTTCTGGGCGGATATACTCTTAAATCACAAGGATGAGCCAGACGTTATCAAGAGAGTGTCTAAGAACATGATCCCTCTGGCATGGAACTATGACGGAAGCAACGAGGACTTTGAGAAGAACGGTGCTCTGTTGTCTTCTCTCGGCTTTGATTTCTATATTTGTCCCGGCACCAGCAGCTGGACTGCAATGTTCCCGGATCTTAAAAATTCCTGTCTCAACGTACTCAAAGGTGCAGAGGCGGCAATTAAGTACGGCGCAAGAGGCTTGCTTATGACCGAATGGGGTGACTTCGGTCACATTCAGTTTGACTTTGCAATGCAGCACGGTCTTATATATGCAGGTGCCCTGGCATGGAATCTTGAGGGTAACCGAGACTTTGATCTTGCTTGTGCTTATGCAGACAGAGTTCTTTATCCCTGTGATAACGGAAGCGTCAGTGATATTATTCGTTTAGGAGCGTCGCTTTACGACCAGCACTATTTCTGGACCTTCCACAGAAAGTTTACCGAGAACGGCGATCCTAAGCATGACGGTATCTTCTGTCTTGAGCATTATCAGAAGATAAAGCAGGGAATGCAGGATATTATCGAGAGATCAAAGGCACTGAAGCTGACGGCAGATGACGGAGAAATTCTTCGTGATGAGTTAATTGTATCTGCGGAGCTCTATAGCTTTATGACCGATTTTATGCTTCTCCGTCTTGAATATGCTGAGACAGGTGCTATCGAGAACGTTGACGAAAAGTTTGAGAAGTTCCTTAGCAGTTATGAGACAGTTAAGGCAGAGGTCAAGAGATGCTGGAACATGAGAAATAAAGAGTACGATAACGACTGCATGTTCCGCCTCATGAACAAGGCTATGAACAATATGGTCTCAACCGTAAAAGGAACCGACGGTGAGAAAAAATAAGATATTTTGAATAAGTAAAAGGATACCCTATAGTCTTCTCTGAAATTCGGAGAGACTATAAGGGTGTCTTTTTTTTGCATCCGCCTCCACGTCATATGCTGAGGATGATTTCGAAGCATACAGTTACTTGACTTGACTTGACTTAACTTGACTTAACTTGAATTAACTTGACTTAACTTAACTTAACTTAACTTAAGGTTTTTGAAAAACAGCACACTCTAAAAACCCCCCTTTTCTATTTTTCGAAAATATAAAAACCCCCCTTTTTTATTCATAACACGTTTTGCCTTTTCCCGCTGTATTTCCCTGATATTCCTTGCCCGTATATAATAATACGGAATTTTCCCGTGCATAGTCACCCATACCCCCGGAGAAATATTGTGTCGGGTCAATAAAAAAACGACAGATCAACTGTCGTTTTAATTGTTTTACAGTAATTGACTAAAGCATTCTACAACCGGATAACCGTGCTTTAAGAGGGAATTGGCACTTCGGTGACCGCCGCACTTGAGAATACAGTCACATGAGAGAATTTTTGCGGTCTTAACATCATTTTCCGTATCTCCAATAACAAGTGAAACGGCATCAGGATTCCTTGATTTCCATGATTCTGTGATACTCGTCTTATCTATAGTATGAAATGTTTCTAATCCAAGTATTTCCGAGAAAAAATCTATTATACCAAGTGAAGAAAGCTGGTCTGTGAGAATGTTTTTCTCAGATGCAGACAAAACTATCTGATTTACTCCCATGCTTTCAAATCGGCGTAGACAATCTATCGCTCCGGGAAAGAGAGATGAGGACCGGGAGAGCATTCTGTAATATTCTCCCCATTCTGCCGCGACAATTCTATAATCCTCTTTTTCAAGGTCAAACCCCATTTCACGGTAGAAATCCCACATTGGTCTGTCTGCAATAGTGTAGAAAGTATCCAGGCTTTCTATTTCGGATAGTCCGCGTTTTTTCAGCATTATATTGTTTGCAGCTACTGCTGCGGAAACATCATCAAGGAGAGTGCCGTTGAAATCCCAGATTATGTGGGTATATTTGTTTTTCGGTATTAAAATATTTTTGAAGTTCATTATTATAACCACCGGTTTTGTTTTTTATATTTTAACACTGTTTGAAATTAAAATCAAGAAAAAGGGGGGTATTAATGGGATATGATACTTTCTTATGTATGCTGTTGATTTTTTTTATTATATATGATACACTTATTGGGGAATATTAATAATATAATTTACTGTTTAGTCCACATGGAGGTGCTTGAATGAAAGGAAATAAGCTTGGCAGAGTTATACGTGCTTTTATAACTGTTCTGGCCATATTTTTAATATTTTGGTTTATGCTTCCCCCGATAAATCTTCGCAGCAGTGATTTCTACAACTTCGTTGTGATTTCCCTTGTGATCATATATGTGGTTAATTTTCTTTCTCTTGGCGGTATTACAAAGAGCGTCAGTGGGGGTGATGTTTCTCCTGAGAATATCCGCGGTATGATCAAGAGTATGCGAAAGGTGACTAAAATATTTTTAGTACCTGTAGCAGTGATAATCGCACTTTCATTTTTTGCTTCATTTATCGGTTCACCGTTCTTTTTTGCATCCTCCTATAAGGAACTTATCACCAAGGAAGACGGTGATTTTACCGAGGATATAGTTGAGTTGTCAATGTCACAGATACCTGTGGTTGACAAGGACACCGCGTCACGACTGGGACTGCGTAAGCTTGGCGAAATGGCCGATCTTGTTTCTCAGTTTGAGATCCGTGAGGATTATACCCAGATAAACTACAAGGGCAGACCATACAGAGTCACCTCTCTTAACTACGGAGACTTCTTTAAGTGGATCGGAAATACTTCAGAGGGGATTCCTGCATATATTACAGTTGATATGACTACTCAGGAGACTGAGTTGGTACGCCTCGAGAAGGGTATTAAATATTCTCCCGGCGAGTATCTTATGCGTAATGTTAACAGATATCTCCGTTTCAAGTATCCTACCAAGATATTTGAAAGTGTTTCGTTTGAAATAGACGAAAACGGTACTCCCTACTGGATAGCTCCCACTGTTACCTACCGCATCGCACTTTGGAGCGGACGTGACATTGACGGCGCAGTGCTTGTAAATGCCATCACCGGTGAGCATGAGTATTATAAGATAGGTGAGATACCCAGCTGGGTAGACCAGATATATACAAGTGAGCTTGTGGTTGAGCAGCTTGACTATAACGGCAAGTATCAGTCGGGCTTTCTCAATTCTATTTTCGGACAGAAGGGTGTGCTTCAGACAACACGCGGCTATAATTATATAGCTATAAATGATGACGTGTATCTTTATACCGGAATGACCTCTGTTGCGGGAGATGAATCCAACGTAGGCTTTGTAATGGTAAATCTCCGTACCAAGGAGACTAAGTTCTATACTGTACCCGGTGCTGAGGAGTATTCTGCAATGAGCTCTGCTCAAGGTCAGGTACAGCATCTCGGATATAATTCCACATTCCCGATACTCCTTAATGTTGCAGATCGTCCTACCTATTTTATGTCTCTTAAGGACGGTGCCGGTCTTGTAAAAATGTATGCTTTCGTTGACGTTGACCGTTATCAGGTGGTAGGAACAGGTACTACAGTCAATGAAGCTAAGGAAGATTATATTACGAAGCTCTCTGCCGAGAGTGATCTTGTGCTCCCCGACGGCAGTGATGATAAAGTAACAGAGACTGCAAAAGGTATCGTAGCAGAGATAAAACAGGTGGTTCTTGGCGGTGAGACTTATTATTATTTCTCTCTTTCGGAGAGCGATGCTATTTATTCCGCTTCCCTCAGAGTATCCCCTCGCCTTGCATTCCTTGAATCAGGTGATACTGTAGAAATAAGTTATGATCCCTCCGCAGAGCCTCTTGAAGTTGTCAAGATCGAATTTTTACAGACACAAGGAGCAGAATAGTTCTTTTTTGTGAAAGGATAATTAGAGACACATGAAAAAACGTAATATTATAACTATCGAAAGACAGTATGCCAGCGGTGGCAGCCGTATCGGACGTATGATTGCAGATAGACTCGGGATCAAGTGCTACGGCCATGAGATCCTTGACGTTGCCGCCGATCGCATTGGTATGAGCCGCGAATATCTTCAGGATATAGAAGAGAGTGCAACCAACAGTATGCTCTACTCATTTATTATGACTCCGGGTGCAGTTATGCGTACCCCTGATATGATCCCTCCGGCGGATAAACTGTTTATTGCCGAGACTGATGTAATAAATGAGATAGCAGAGAAGGATGAGCGTTGTGTGATAATCGGCCATGCGGCAGGTCATATCCTTGCGGACAGGGACGATTGTCTGAGAGTATTCATTTATTCCGACAAGGAGGCGCGTGTCCGCCGTGCGGTGGATGAATACGGTATCTCCGAAAAGGAGGTAAACGGAGTGCTTAAAAAGTACGATAAGCGTCGCGCAAATTTCTACAACATGAACTGTACCTCCGGCTGGGAGGATAGGGAAGCATACGATTTGATGCTTGACAGCTCAAAGCTGGGTATTGACGGTTGTGTTGAGGTCATTCTTGCCGCCGCAGAGAAGATCGGCTAAGATAAATTATTTGTTGTTTGTGTTTGAGGTGAAACAAAATGAAGCGTGTGTTTGCATTGTTGATAGTTCTGTCAATGATGTTGTCACTTTTGATTGCTTGTTCGGGATCTTCAAACGGTTCAAAGGATACTACCCAAGCCCCTGTATCGAGTCCTGCGGATACTACCGCCGATCCTGATATCTTTACAGTAGATATCGAGCCTATTGATGAAAGTCTTGCCGCACTTAATTACGGTGGGGACAGGACTATCACTATACTTGCAAGGGGCAACACAGAGGACTGGTCTACCGATGAACTTTGGGTTGAAGAACTTACATCTGACCCGATAAATGATTCTATATATAACAGAAATCTGGCTGTGTGTGATATTCTCGGACTCAAGGATATCGTTCAGATCTCTGCTGACGGAAGAGATGCACTTCAGCAGAAGGCGACTCTTATGGTCGAGTCCGGAGATACTACATATGATATAGTTGCCGCATCTGTTTATTACGGTACCCCAATGATCGATAAGGGGATGATGTACAATCTCTACAGTAACGGAATAGATACATATCTTGACCCCACAAAGCCTTGGTGGTCTAATTATTGGATCAAGCAGGCAGAGATGGGCGATCGTCTTTACTGTATTACCGGTGCCCCCGCTCTTACCCTTACCAGGCTTATGTTTGTAATGTACTATAACAAAAATCTGGCTACCGATCTTCAGGTAGAGGATATGTATACTGTGGTTAATGAAGGCCGCTGGACTATCGACTATCTTAACGAGATAGTAAGTGATTTGTATCACGATAACGACGGTAATAGTATCAAGGATGAGACAGATCGCTACGGTCTGACCATAAACCACTATGAGAACTGTGATATGTTCTGGAGTGCTTTTGATATGACCATACTCACAAAAGACGAAGATGGTTGGTTTGTGTTTGATAACAGCGACAAGGAGAAAATATCCATCGCTTTTGACAAGGTGTTCTATCTTATTCATGAAAATCCGGGAAGCTTTGATACCGGAGACGGAAATGGATTCTATATCAGCCGGGATATGTTTGCCGACGGCAATACACTTTTTGCAGCACTTCATCTCAAATTTGCTGAGTCACACGAATTTAGAAATATGCAAGATGAATACGGTATCCTTCCAATTCCTAAGTACAATGAGAAGCAGGATGACTATTATACCTATGCACATGACCAGTATACCGTATTTATGGTTCCCAAAACCGTTGACGATCCTGAGCTTAGCGGTGCGGTGCTTGAGACAATGGCGTACGAATCATACAGAACTGTGCAGCCCGCGTATTATAACGTTGTGCTCAAGGGCAGATATGCAAACGATCCGGAGTCAAGAAAAATGCTGGATGCCATTACTACAAACTTTACTTTGGATCCCGCATGGATCTACGGTCAGATGTTCACTCTTCCTACTGCTAAGGTTTTCAGAACACCTATTTTTGCTGAAAGCCGGACATTTGCCTCTAACTATGCAGGTATAGAGAAAAAGCTTCCGTTCATGATCAAAGAAATCAAAAAAATCATTTCAAAAATCGAATACTGATCGCAAATAGATACTTCACGTAATTGATCTGCGCTGCAGTACCGTGCCCGAGAGGAACCGGTACTGCTTTTTCTTTCTTCAGTAGTAATATACTGTCAATATATTGACATATTGTTTTTTTTTATATATAATAATAAGAGGATTTTTTTAGGTTGCTTTAAAATCGGTGTGTTTAGTACACCAAACAGAAGTGGCTCATATCTGACGGCGCTCGGGTGTTTGCTTACTCTTTGCGCAATCGATTGAGATAAATATTTGTTTATGAAGGAGAAAAACGGTGAAACGTACAATTGCACTGGTCATTGTTTTGGCAATGATGCTTACTGTACTTGTGGCTTGTTCCGGATCCGGCGATTCAAAGGATACGACTAAAGCCCCTGTATCAAATCCGGCGGATACTACTGCCAGCACTGATATCGTTACGGTAGATATCGAGCCTATCGATGAAGCTCTTGCTGCACTTAATTACAGTGGTGAAACCATTACCATTCTGTCAAGAAAAAACACTAATGAATGGGCGACGAACGAGGTTTGGGTTGAGGAACTTACAGGTGAACCTGTAAAGGACTCGGTTTATAACAGAAACATGGCTGTATGTGATATCCTTGGTCTTAAGGATATTATTCAGGTTGGTGCGGAGGACAAGGAGGAGCTTCAGAAAAAGGTAACTCTTATGGTTGGCTCCGGTGACCAGACCTATGATATAGTTGCCGGTTCTGTTGCATATGGTACTCCCATGATCAATGAGGGTCTCATGTACAACCTTTATGAAAACGATATTGACACATATCTCGATCCCACCAAGCCCTGGTGGTCTCAGTACTGGATAGAGCAGGCAGAGATGGGTGACCGTCTTTACTGTATCACCGGTGCTCCCGCACTCTCTCTTACCAGACTTATGTTTGTAATGTATTACAACAAGGATCTGGGTGTAGATCTTCAGGTTGAGGATATGTATACCGTAGTTGAGGAAGGCAGATGGACTATCGACTATCTCAACTCAATGATAACCGACCTTTACAATGATAACAACGGTGATGACATCAAGGATGAAAACGACCGTTACGGCCTTGCTATCAACCACTATGAGAACTGTGATATGTTCTGGAGCTCCTTTGATATGACTATGATTTCAAAGGATGAGGACGGTTGGTTTGAGTTTGACAGTACCGATAAGGAAAAGATATCAAACGCGTTTGAAAAGGTTTATTATCTCATCCGTGAAAATCCCGGTACCTATGATACTATCGATACCAAGGGATTCAACACCGCGCGTGATATGTTTGCAAGCGGTAATCTTCTCTTTGCGTCAATTCATCTTAAGTATGCAGAGTCAGCAGAGCTCAGAAATATGCAGGATGAGTACGGTATTCTTCCCATTCCGAAGTACGATGAGAAGCAGGATGATTACTACACCTACGCTCATGACCAGTATACCGTATTTATGGTTCCCAAGACTGTTGCCGATCCCGAGATGAGCGGTGCGGTTCTTGAGGTAATGGCATACGAGTCATACAGAACTGTTCAGCCTACCTACTACAATATGGTTCTTAAGGGCAGATATGCTAACGACCCGCAGTCAAGAAAGATGCTTGATACTATCACTACTAACGTTAAGGTAGACCCTGTTTGGATATACGGTCGTCAGCTTGGCCTTCCCGGATCAACAGTTTTCAGATCTCTTATTTACGATGGAAAGAAGTCCTTTGCTACCGCTTATGCAAAGACTGAGAAGATGCTTCCCCTTGGCCTTAAGGAAATGAAAAATATCATCTCCGATCTTGATTGCTAATTTTAGCAGTACACAATTAATATGTACAACACCCTGTCTTTTGCCGGCACGCGATAAGGAAGTAATTTGAAAACCTATTAAAATACACTATTTATCGGGTGTGGCGAAAGCAAAAGATGAATACCGAGAAGAACCATAAAAGGTTTTCTCGGTATTTTCTTTTTTATATAGGAAAGTTTAACTTAGTTTAAATGTGATACAATCAGTCATAAAACATTGCATACACAATGTTTTTGTGATAGAATAAGAGAAAATCATTTTAAACAACCTTCTATAGGAGCTGAACTCATGGCTATCAGTTATAAAAAACTTTGGAAACTTCTCATTAATCGAGATATGAAATAGAAAGACCTTATAGCGCTTTCGGGCATAAGTCAATCCTCTGTAACCAAAATGGGAAAAAACGAAAATGTTAACACAGACGTCCTTGTTCGTATTTGTCAGGCTTTGAATTGTGATATTGGAGATATATCAGAAATCATCTTGCAAGAAAGCAAGGAAAAATATTGAGCGAAAGATTCCTTGGAGGAGAAACGATAATGAATAACAAAAAAGCGAATTCTCTTTTTTTAAATATAGCCTCACTTAAGATAGTAGGAGTTGTGTTAATAATTCTCTTAGCGGTTGTTTTGTTGTGGCACGGCAATGCCAACAGTATGCAAGCAGCACCTGCTATGGTGGCCGGTGTATATTTTGATGGTGAGTACCGTATCGCCGATGGGCAGTGGCAAAAAATCGAAAAAGGAAAGCACATTTCTTCTACTGAAGGAGATGTGACTCTACGAGGTAATTTTCACTTGGTTGCGCCGGACGGTGAGTATGTTGGTGTTTACACGGACAGCATTCCGATTGCCTTATATACAGATCATATTAACCTGACGTTTTATGAAGGAGAAAATGAGCCGTTCATAATAGATGTGGAGAATCCTTTGTACGGAGATTCTGCTTGCCACGAGGATTGGTCTGCTTATGTTCTGACAAGCGGAAGTGAAGAGCCT
>JAFYMF010000041.1 GCA_017556745.1 Clostridia bacterium | reverse complement strand
TATAATATTTGCGAGAAATATTAACCAAATCATTTTTCTTTCACTATTAAGGCAGAAGCTTCTAAAAACCAACAAGGAGGTGAGCAGATGAACGAAAACGAACTTCGCGAAAAGATAGCAGAAGTATCTAAAACTATTTTCTCATACTGTATGGCTAAAACGCCTACGCGAGAAGAAGCTGAAGATCTCTCACAAGACATTTTGTATGAGCTAATAAAGTCAGCTAAAAACATTCGCGACGATAATGCCTTTTACGCTTTTATGTGGGGAGTTGCAGGAAATGTTTATAAGCAGTGGTACAGAAAAAAGCTACAAAATAACACTTGTGAGTTAACGGAAGATGTCGCGTCAGAGGTTGATTTACCGGAAGATAGCACCGGGGACATATATCTTCTTCGCCGCGAACTGACTTTGCTATCCGAAAAATATCGAAAAGCAACAATTTTGTATTACATTGAAGATTGTTCTTGTTCTGAAATTTCATCTGCGCTTGCCATTTCCGAAAGCATGGTAAAATATCTGCTTTTCAAATCAAGAAAAATACTGAAAGAAGGAATGAATATGGAAAGAAATCTTGGAGAACTTAGTTACAATCCGAAAACATTGATTCCGATGTATAGCGGTCAAGGTCCTAATCAATTTTGTCAGTTTATGCAGAGTAAGATCAGACAGAATATCGTTAGCGCTTGCTATAATGACGCACTTACGGTTCAACAGATCAGCCTCGAAACTGGATTTCCGCTCCCATATCTTGATGATGAAATCAAAGAGTTGGAAGACAAAAAAGTTATTATCCGAGAAGGAAATCACTACAAAGCAAATATGATTGTTATAACATCCGAGTGTGCCGATGAAATCGAACGTGCCGTTACAAAATATCATGAACAGATTGCTGATAAAATGATGACTTTTATTAGCGATAAATTAGATGTTTACAAAAGCCTCAACTTTGTAGGTCGCGATTTTTCGGATAATACATTGCGATGGCAACTTGCTACTATCCTTTTTAGAATGATCTGCGGAGTGGATTGCGGTGATACTATAGATGCACCTAAAACAGGATGGGGCGAATCTGCCTATCTTTGGTGTGTTGAGAAGTTAAACGAGAAACATATATTCTCTTATTGCGGTGTGGATGATAAACATGGAAACAGTTTATACTTTTTTGACTACTGGAAAGATCGTGTGGGAAAGGGTGATCATCACGATTTTTACGGAAACGAGCGTTATATTAATATTTTCTGTGATATCTGTTGCGGAAACCATGTTCCTTTCAGCGAATATGATCTTGAAGCAATTGCAGAAATGATAAAGAAAGGATACGTTATCAAGGAGGGTGAAACATACAAAGCAACTGTTCCTGTTTACTCTTTGAAGCAATACCTGACAATTATCAATGTTGTAAAGGATTTTATATCCGTTGAACTTGCAACGATTGTTAGAGAAATGGATAAAACCGCTGCACAGATTTTGAATACTCATACGCCAAAACATTTACAGAGCCAGGTGGCAGGAATTGCCTCTATGGATAAGTTTGTTAATGCCGTTTGCATTCCCGCAACACTTCTTATTGACCGACAATTCTTGAGTACCGCTTGGCATCCTCTTGAAATGCCTACGACTTATGTTGTTTTGAAGAAATAACAAACCACCGCCGAGAGCGACCAAACGGTTACTCTCGGCGGTATATTTCATTCGCATTCAAAATATGGCTTCGTTCTGTTACAAGTAAAATTGTAATAGCATTGCCTTGCATTGATGAATTGGTAAGCCATCATCAATAACGGACGGATTTCGGGATTGCTCCACTTATGATACACCTTGATTATACTATCATCCAATGTTAAGCTATCTTCATTCAAAAGACCGTATTTAACAAGTAACGGTTCAATTTCAAGGAATCTTTCAAGTGTGATACCGATTTTTTTGGCCATCATATCTGCTGTATATTGACTTGTTTCTGTTGTGCTTTGCGTGAAAAGAATCGCCTTCATTCCGTCTTCCGAAGCAAGCAAAGAGAAGAACTCTCCAAAGTTCTTTTCGGATAACAGTTTTTTTGATATTTCGGGCGTGTCACTGACCGCGCAAAAGAATGGAAAGTTTTCTACAAGCGACAAATATGTTGTTCCTTCATCGTTGATGATTTGTGATGTTATTTGCTGATTGCCGCGATTCTTGTCAATAACATCTTTTAATAGCGGTCGGCTTTCATTCCCGAAGTATGCGCTTTGCACAGTCCATATAGTATCAAACAAAAACTTGAACAAATCTATTCCTTCATCTTTGCAGTGTGTCTTTTGAAGGCAAAATTTAAACAAATCATCAAGGATTTCATCTTGAGAGTAATCAGATATTTTCTTTTCTACTCCAAATAAGGCATCGATTGACACCCCTAAAACCTTAGAAATGGTCGGCAATAAATACGTGTCCGGAACGCCGCCATTTTCCCATTTCGACACAGCTTGTCCCGAGACACTTACTAATTCTCCAAGCTGTTCCTGCGTATAGCCCTTAAGTTTTCTATATTTTGCAATCTTTTCTCCAATTTTGAGTTCCATAATAACCTCCACAGCTTCATTATCACCGGTGTGACCATATTATATCACAAATCGCGGTTTGATACAATAGAGGCAATGTTACGTTTCGCAACTGTGGGTTGTTTTTTTGCTTATGTGTCTACAAAAGCAGTGCTTGTCAAGAAAAAAAAGGGTAGAGATTGCGTATTGCTTTCTCTATCCTTTTTTCCTGTAGGTAGGTAACGTATTTTATTGAATCTCAAAAACTGTCCTTAAGAACACGCACCATAAGCAGTGCTTTTTTATTCGTTATTATTGTTAAAAACAAGACTAACTTATGGATAAGTCACTTATGGATAAGTCACTTATCGGTAAGTTATTTATCGGTAAGTTCAAGCTTTTTCACACGCTTTTTAATACGAAGGATATCCTTGATCATTTTCATTGTATCCTTAATAACATTTACTTTAGAATCATTCTGGTTAATGATCTTCACCGGCATTTCACTGATTTTCATACCGTATTTCTGAGCGATAAGAATAACCTCAAAATCAAAAGCGAATCCATTGGTTTCACACTTTGAAAAAATCTTTCGTGCAGCCTCACCGCGAAATGCCTTAAATCCGGTCTGTGAGTCAGAGCACCTAAGTCCACCTATCACTCTGAGAACAGTCAGGAAAGTCTTTGATGCCAGTTTACGAACAAATGAATACCCCTCGTATCCTTCCTTGTGAATGGATCTTGAACCGATAACCAGATCAGAATCTGAAGACTCCTCGAACATTTTAACCGCACGATCAACCACACCAAGCTCGTATGCAAGATCACAGTCAGTAAACATCACGATATCACCGGTTGCCTCAAGCATTCCGGTACGAACTGCACATCCCTTACCCTGATTTACTTCATAACCGCCAAGTTTTATATGCTCGTCCTCAAAATTCTTGACAATATCAGCAGAATTATCTCGGCTACCGTCATTTGCAAAGATGACCTCATAATCGTCAAAATTTGCCGCCATGTACTCAGACACCTTCTTAAGAGTTGTTGGAAGAACTGAGCTCTCGTTATACATAGGAATGACAAGAGATATTTTCATTGTATTACACCTTTCTGTATATAAGTATATCCGCAGCGACCTCGGTGGTAAGACTGTCAAGTGAAAGCAGCTTATCCTTGTCCCTCTCACCTGTGCGGAAATAGTATGGAGTCATTGTAAACAGTGGAAATATATGTTCTTTAGAAATGGTAGCTGTCTGACGAACCTCGATAATATCATCAAGAACAAATCCGTCAATACTATCTCGTCTCTCCTCGTTCTCATATGGTTCATCATATATAGCGGCCTTAAGTCCAAAGAGATGTCGAACACCCGCAACAACGGTAATAAGTCTGCCGTCATCACGAAGAACACGTCGGAACTCCTCGCCTGCACACGGTGCAAAGAGATTTGTCACAGCTGACACAGATCTATCACGAATCGGAAGATCGAAAATACCGCATACCGAATAGCTGAGACGGTCAGAAAGACCATCCCGCTTTGCGGCCTTGGATGCAAGCTCAATGCCCGGCTTTGAAAGGTCAAAGCCGATCACCCCCGCATGAGGAAATGATTTAGCAAAATGAGATGTATAATACCCCTCTCCACATCCGGCATCAACTATACGGCTCGGAGAAACCGCATCAAGTGCCTCGACAACACCATTCGCAATAGGTAAATAGTATCCCGCCGCAAGAAAATCGCGGCGGGCACGTATCATATCTTTTGAATCACCCGAAATATTAACGGATGAACCTCTTGTGAGATTAACATAACCCGAAGATGAAATATCAAAGCAATGTCCTGACGGACATACCAGAGATCTGCCGCCCTCACTAAACGACAACCCATTTCTGCAAATCGGGCAAACAAGTATATCAGTTATCATTAAAAGTTTTCCCAAAAATCTTCACTTACAGGATCGAATCTAGTCAACACACACATAAGTGCGTAACGATCGGTCTTGAGACCGTTAGTACAGGTGGACAGGGTAAGAAGTCTGTCGCCACCGCTGAAAACATGATTGTTCTTATACTTGGACTGAGCCTGAAGGTCGGTTGCAAACTTTATAAACTCATCGGTTGAGTTAAATCCAACATCGTTGTAACCGGTATCGTAGCTTGCCTGGAAAACTGAGAAAGTCTTGTAGTAATGTACACCGTCAAAGGTACAGATAATTACCTCCTTGTTTCTGAAAAGACTTTCATTTTCAAACATAAGCTGAACAGCATGGAACATCTGATTACTTCTGATATTGTGACCGTAAAGAACGGTATTAAAGTTACCCATTACTGTTTTGTCACAACGGAAATCTGCGAATATCGCACCCGTGTTAAGATTGTTCCTTGCCGCATCATGGTCAAGGTAGTAAACATTATCACCGGACTGAACTATAGGATAATTGATGGTAGTACCCGCAACATATATCCATCCGTAAAGATCGGGAGCGATCTCACGAAGGAGAGTAAGGTTTGCAACCATCTTGTCGGGATCGGTATCAAATGGGTTATCCGAACTTGATATGGGAGGAACGTAAAGACCGCCATTACCTATGAAACCATCCAAAGCGTCACCGAAGTTAGGAACAGAACCGTCGGCATTTACCTGGTTGAGACGGGATGAACCATCATCATCCGAACCATCAAATGAGAAAAATTTGTCAGCAAACTGATCATAAATAGCATCAGAACGCTGGTAATCTATAAGAGTATCCGCAATAACGAAAGCGCAGTAAGCAAAGATACTCAGACAGATGACGATCATCATGGTTCTCACGATGGTAAATATCGGAAGACCGCCACGCTTGTTCTTTCCCTCAGGATCAATCTGATCGGCGGTGAGAAACTCGAGGGACTGATCGAAGCTGTAGTTATAATCACCCTTGGGTTCAAAAACAGAAACGTCTACTACTTTCTCGTCTGCATATTCTGACACAGACTCCTCTGATACAGGTGGAGTAAAAACCACTGTCTTATCCGTGGACGGAACATCAAAAACAACTGTCTCAGCATTTTCTGCCGCGTTGGACGCAGTTTTTTTGGTTATAGTGTCCTCCGCAACCTCAAGTACGGAAATATCCTCTATTGTCTTTTTCACATCGGCATTAAGCCTGGGGGTTCGTGAAGCTCTCATTCTTCTGTTAGGCTGCATACAAAAACTACCTGCCTTTAAAAATAAGTTCTAATAATTAAGCTTGTCGTATATCTTCGAATGTTAGATTAACTATATTAATTATTTACTTTAATTATACTATTATAATATTAAAATACAATAGTTTACAAAGAAGGTTTAATTTTTTTTTACATTCTTTTTACATTTACCAGTCATTCAATGTGTTCCCATATCCTACACTAATTGTCTATTTTCGACACAGAACATATATTTTTCATGAAACAATGTAAAATACCAAGCTTATCTGTGAAGCTGAGAAAACAAAAATCCCCGGCAGATTTTTTATATCTGCCGGGGATTTAACATTATCGAATTATAGAAATAACTGTTGTCTGTATATTATTTATACAACTGAGCTATTACTTAAGGTTCTCCTCAAGAGTTGCAAGCTCGGTATAAAGCTCCTTGGGAACACGGTCGCCAACCTTAGCATAGAACTCCTTGATACCTGCGAGTTCTTCTCTCCAGAGATCCTTGTCAACATTAAGAAGACCCTTGAGAGTATCCTCGTCGATGTCAAGGCCCTCGATGTTGATATCCTCAGGTCTGGGAACATAACCGATAGGAGTCTCAACTGCATCTACCTTGCCCTCGCAACGTGCGATGATCCAAAGAAGAACACGCATATTGTCGCCAAAACCGGGCCAAATGAAGTGACCTTCGTCATCAGTACGGAACCAGTTAACATTGAAGATCTTGGGAGCCTTAGCAATCTTCTTGCCCATTGCGATCCAGTGACCAAAGTAGTCACCCATATCGTAACCTGCGAAAGGAAGCATTGCCATAGGATCACGACGAACTACGCCGACAGCACCGGTAGCTGCTGCGGTAGTCTCGGAAGCCATAATAGAACCAACGAATACACCGTGCTGCCAGTTTCTTGATTCGTATACAAGGGGAGCGGTCTTTGCACGACGTCCGCCGAATACGATAGCAGTAACGGGAACACCGTTAACAGAATTGAACTCAGAGGAAATGCAAGGACAGTTGGTAGCGGGAGCGGTGAAACGGCTGTTGGGATGAGCACCCTTTACGCCGCAATCGGGATCCCAAACCTTACCGGTCCAATCAAGCGCGTTCTTGGGAGGATTCTTGTCAAGACCTTCCCACCAAACGGTATTGTTCTCAAGATTGTGAACAACGTTGGTAAAGATGGTGCCTTCCTTGGTGGAAGCAAGAGCGTTGGGGTTAGACTTAACATTAGTACCGGGAGCAACACCGAAGAAGCCGTTCTCGGGGTTAACAGCCCAAAGTCTGCCGTCCTCACCAATACGGATCCAAGCGATATCGTCACCTACACACCATACCTTGTAACCCTGCTTTGCATAAAATTCCGGAGGAATAAGCATAGCGAGGTTGGTCTTACCGCAAGCGGAGGGGAATGCAGCGGTGATATACTTGATATCTCCGTCAGGAGTCTCAATACCGAGAATAAGCATGTGCTCAGCCATCCAACCCTCTTTTCTACCGAGGTAGGAAGCTATACGAAGTGCGAAGCACTTCTTACCGAGAAGAACATTTCCGCCGTAACCGGAGTTAACGGACCAGATAGTGTTATCCTCGGGGAAATGACAGATATAACGGTTCTCCTCATCAATGTCAGCCTTTGCATGAAGACCCTTGATGAAGTCAGCACTATCGCCGAGTGCCTCAAGAACGTTGGTACCAACGCGAGTCATGATGCACATGTTGAGTACAACGTAGATAGAGTCGGTAAGCTCTATACCGTACTTAGCGAAAGGAGAGCCTACAACGCTCATGGAGTAAGGAATAACGTACATGGTTCTACCCTTCATAGAGCCGCGAAAAAGCTTACCGAGCTTCTCGTAGCACTCTGCGGGAGCCATCCAGTTGTTGATATTACCTGCGTCTTCCTTCTTGGAAGTACAAATAAAGGTTCTACCCTCTACACGGGCAACGTCGTTAACTGCAGTTCTGTGAAGATAGCAGTTGGGAAGAAGCTCCTGGTTGAGCTTGATGATCTCGCCTGTGGACATAGCCTCTGCACGAAGTGCATCAAGCTGAGCCTCAGAACCGTCGATCCAAACGATGTTGTCGGGCTGAGTCATCTCAGCCATCTCGTTGATCCAGCCGAGCAAATGCTTGTTCTGTGTCATAGATTTCACCTATTCTTTCAATTATTTTTATCAAAATTTAATTATGAACATATTTAGTCCAATCCTGAGCCATTTTAATTATACCATAGAGATTTTTTAATTTCAAGTCTTTAAATAATTTTATTCTCTTTTCTTTTTAAAAAAACAAAATCAGGTTGAAAATACCACGTATTTATGCTAAAATGGGTTAACAAATAACTAAACAGGAGAAATCACAATGGCAGAGAACAAAAAATTTCCCGGCATGGGCTTTCATCATATTAACCTTAAAGCATCCGACTTCGATAAAACAGTTTCATTCTATCGCGATGCTCTCGGTATGACTCCTTCATATTCCTGGAAGAACGGTGACGTTAAAGTACAGATGATGGACATTGATGACGGCGGTATCATCGAGATAGCATCCGACAACTCCGGACAGACCAGTGACGGTGTTTGGAACCATTTTGCCATTCGTACCGATGATGTTGATGCGGCATACGAAGCAGCAATTGCGTGGGGTGCTGAGTCAATGACTCCCCCAAGCAACTTCACTTTTGACGCACAGCCCACCACACTTAATATCAGAATCGCATTCGTATACGGTCCTGACAATGAAAAAATAGAGTTTTTTAAAATACTTTGATCCACCCGGGAGGTATCATGGCGGACAATCACGTACAGCACCAAACAGAATATATATACGTGGTTCTGTCCACACCGGCATCACACACCGGTCGTTTTATCGGGGTAGTCACCGGCGACAGATACACTCATGCAGCAATATCCTTTGACAGCAATATCGGTGAAATGTACAGCTTTGGCAGAAAATGGCGTCATTTTCCTTTTCCCGGACGAATTAAAAAGGAATCCATGGACACTGATATATTCGCTGCGGTCGACAATCTTGAAGGGGTAATACTTAGGTTTCCCGTGGACAAAAAGCAGTACGATGCCGCACATCGCCATGCAATGACCATGTATGAGCACAAAAAGCTCTACAAGTATAATTATCTCGGAGCAATGGGAACTGTCTTTTCTTTGGAAACCAAAAGTAATAACCGCTTCACCTGTTCACAATTTACGGCATATATACTTGAGCTTTGCGGAGTGACAAAATTCAAAAAACCGCTTAACCTCATCTGTCCGCAGGATTTTCTTGATCTTGACGGTGAAACAGTATTCAGGGGCGATCTCAAAGAGTATTCGCGTTTATTATCACAAAAATAACTTAAAGCACAGACGCAGATTCCGTCTGTGCTTTTTTGTCTCGGGAAAATCTGTATCATATTTCCTTGCGTATATGCTCAAGTGCGCCTTTCTCAAGACGGGAGACCTGAGCCTGAGATATACCAATCTCCTCTGCTATCTCCATTTGCGTTTTACCTTTGTAAAACCTCAGATCAATGATATCTCTTTCTCTTTCAGAAAGTTTTTTCATAGCTTCTCTGAGAGCGATATCTTCAAGCCACACCTCATCATTTGAACCTCTGTCGCTTATCTGATCCATAACATACATTGAATCTCCATTGTCGCTGTATATAGGCTCGTAAAGAGATATCGGGTCAACTATTGCTTCAAGTGCGGCGGCAACATCACTTTTTTTCTCACCAAGAATCTCCGCTATAGCATCAACGGTAGGTTCGGTAGAATTATCGGCAGATAACTGTTCTTTCGCACTCAGTGCCCTGTACGCCAGATCTCTGACCGATCTACTTACTCTTATTACGTTATTGTCCCGAAGATATCGTCTGACCTCTCCTATTATCATCGGTACTGCGTAGGTACTGAACTGTACGTCCATATCTATATTGAAGTTATCGACCGCCTTTATCAATCCGATGCACCCTACCTGAAAAAGATCATCCAGATTCTCATTACGCGAAGTAAATCTCTGTATTATGCTTAACACAAGACGAAGATTTCCGTCCACCAACTTCTGTCTTGCAGTCTCATCTCCGGTTCGAGCACGTCTGAGCAGCTCATCTTTTTCCGCAGTTGTCAGGGTCTTTAGCTTAGCGGTGTTTACACCACATATCTCTACCTTATTATAATGCATATTTTCCCCCACATATCATTTACTCAGATAAAGTATTGCCTTAGGATCATGTAGTTTATGCAGAATGGCAGAAGCGGTGTTTTTTACCAAATTCCGGTGTCGACTATTGACAAAGGGAATATATCTGTTTTATAATTCATTTATTAAATGACGTTTATAAATTCGGAATAGGGGGTGTCGATTTTGCACAATTCAAGAAAAGAAATGCTGAAAAAGATATTCAGCATCATACGTGAACTGCATCCCGTTTCAAGAAAAGCTATTGCCGAAGAGGCTGGCGTGAGCCTTATGTCTGTATGTAACTCTGTTGACACACTGGACAAACTCGGCTTGATACACGAATCAATTTCTGACAGTGTTAAAGCCGGAAGACCGTTAGCACTGCTTTCCCCCGCCGGTGGCGAGTTTTTGATACTCGATATGACAAAGAGTAATTTTGAGATACTTCTGTTTTCCATGTCGGGAAAAACAGTTTCAAAATATCTCTATATGCCACGTCAGTCAGATGATTTTTTTACCTCAGTTGAAAAATTCAGAGATAAACTTATAGCATTTATTGGGAACAAGGTTAAGTTCCCGCTTATCGGTGCGGGTATCATTGTCCCCGGACGATATGACAGAGTAACCGACACCGTTATTGGGGACAGAAGTGGGAATTTCGACATGGTGAAGCTCGGCGCAATGCTCTTTGATGTAATTCCCTGTCAGTATGTTGAGGTTGAAGAGGATCTGACTATGGGTGCTCTCCGCTTCATGCACTCTCGTAAGCTTGATGGTAGTACGTTATATATCAAATGTACAGATCCATGCGGCGCAGTTCTCATAAGTAACGGTAAACTGCACCGTGGTACAAACGCAGGACTACCTGGTCTTGGATTTGACCCCATAACTGCCGATAAGGAGTTTGTAAACCGATACTTCGATAATATATCACTGTTCTCTGTAGCAGATATGGTAGCTCGCAGTCTGGCAGCGTACATGACATTAGTGACACCGGATGTTGTGGTCATCGAACATGACCCACTCTTCTCAGATATGGTATTAAAGGTAAAAATAACAGAACTTCTCAGGAGCAACTATCTTTCTCCGTTCACCACCATACCTGAACTTTACACATTAAAACGTGAAGGTTCCGATGCATCTTCCGGACTTTCGAAAATCATTATCGGCAAGTATCTTGACCTACGTCTTTCTGAAATTTGATTTTAAAGAAAAAGCAAAAAACTATTGACAAACAAAAAAACCTGTAGTATAATACTTGGGTACAAAGAAGCAGAATGTTCTCCGTTCTCACCTCACGGTCTTTACCGTCGGGTTCAATATCACTTTTACAGCGTTATTGTTGTGTTTTAGGTATGCGGAGAATGTTTCTCCGCATTTTTATTTTTCTTGGAGGTGTATATTATTAGCACTAAGAGTCCGCAGGCCAACCTGATAAACGAGGACATCAAGGTAAAGGAAGTCAGGGTTGTAGGCGAAGGTGGTGAGCAGCTCGGTATTATGAGTACTTCAGAGGCACTTCAGAAAGCGTATGACGCAGGAGTAGATCTCGTTCTCATGGCACCTAACGCAGTTCCCCCCGTATGCCGCATCATGGATTACGGTAAATTCCGTTTCGAAAAGGAAAAGAAAGAAAAGGAATCACGTAAGAAGCAGCAAACCGCCGAGGTCAAAGAGGTTCAGCTCAGTTGCCGCATAGATACACACGATTTTGAGACCAAGGCAAACCGTGCCATCGGTTTCTTAAAGCGCGGCGATAAGGTTAAAGTCATTGTCAAGTTCAGAGGACGTGAGATGGCACATGTAGATATAGGCCGCGAGCTTCTCGCTCGTTTCGAGGAATATTGCTCCGAGTTCGGTGCAGTTGACAAGAAGCCTAATCTTGAAGGTCGATTCATAACAATGTTTATGGCGCCCATTAAGGCCACCGGTACCAAGTCTGCAGACAAGGAAAAGCCTGCCGCAGAATAAACACGCCAACAGATTCATTTATCTGAATTTGCTTCATAAATTTACGAAAAGAGGTTTTAAAAATGGGAAAAATCAAGACTCATAAAGCTTCCGCGAAAAGATTTTCCGTAACCGGAAGCGGTCTCGTTAAAATCAATCACTCTCAGCACCGTCATAAGCTCGGTCTCAAGACCACCAAGCGCAAGAGAGCACTCCGTAAAGCAGGTTACCTCAGCGCTTCTATGGCGCCCACCATCAAGTCCCTTATCGGCAAGAACTGATTAAAGAGAATACAGGAGGAATAATATAAAATGGCAAGAGTTAAGGGTGCGCTTTCTACGCGCAAGAGAAGAAGAAAAGTTCTTAAACTCGCAAAAGGCTATTGGGGTGCAAAGAGCAAGCATTTCAAGATGGCGAAGCAGGCCGTTCTTAAGAGCGGTAACTACGCTTTCGCTGGCCGTAAGATGAAGAAGAGAGATTTCCGTTCTCTCTGGATCACTCGTATTTCCGCACAGGCTAAGGTTTGTGGTATCAACTACTCCACTCTTATGCACGGTCTCAAGGTTGCAGGTATCGATCTTAACAGAAAGATGCTTGCAGAGCTTGCAGTTTCTGACAAGGAAGCTTTCGCTGCTATCGTAGAGAAGGCAAAGGCTGCTCTCAACTAATTGAGTCTGTTTAATGGATAATAAAAAGACCGATCGTTGATCGGTCTTTTTTGTTTTTGTTCCTTACAAAAACTTCTACCACAAAACCACAACATTATGCATTATTTATATTGATTTTTGTCTTTTTTTATTCTATAATATATTTATAATATATGTATTGACTAAGAAGGGCGAAAAAATGCTTGAAAATTTTCTTTACAGCGTTAATACCGTTGTCCCAATATTTCTGGTTGTAGTTTTGGGCTGGTGTCTTAAGAATTTCAAGGTTTTAGACGCCTCTTTTTTTGCGGGTGCAGATAAATTTGTTTTCAATTTTGCTCTTCCTGCAATGCTTTTCCTCGATCTTGCGGCCACTGACTCAATCCCGGAATTTGACGTCAAGTTTATTTCTTTCTGTTGTGCCGCTATTATAGGTTCATTCATTCTATTCTGTCTAATTGTACCGATTTTCTGTAAATCGAATCCCATCCGCGGTGCATTTATTCAGGGCGCATACAGATCAAACTTCGCAATTCTCGGTTCATCCATCGTTATAAATATGTTTGGTGACGGTGCCGTTCAGTCTATTGCAATAATTCTTCCCTTTGTAGTTATTCTTTTCAATGTTCTTGCGGTAATAGATCTCAGCATCTTTGCTCCCGCAGATAAGCAGCTCTCCGGCAGTAAGCTTCTAAAAACTATCGTTCTCAACATTATAAAGAACCCACTCATCATATCTCTTGTGCTTGGTATCGGTGTTATGCTTCTGCCCTTCGACCTTCCGATAATAGCAGAAAAATCGATAACATATATCAGCGATTCAACTATGGCTCTAGCTCTTATGAGCTTGGGTGCTAACATAGAGGCAAAGAGCGTTAAGGATCGTCTTGTTTACTCTATATCTGCATCTTTGGTTAAAACCATGCTTCTTCCCATCATAGTAGTTACCGTAGCCATACTTCTCGGTTTCAGAGATGTTCAGCTTGGTATCATTCTTATGATATTTGCCAGCCCCACCGCGGTCAGCAGTTACATCATGGCGAAGAATATGGGCAGTGACCACGATCTTGCTTCGCAGATACTCCTGTTCTCAACAGTAATCTGCCTCGGAACTCTTTTCTTAGGTATTTTTCTGATAAAATCATTCGGATTTATATAATACCTCGCTAAGTCCCCTAAAGGAGGTAACTATGAATTTTCACATGCTTCACCCTGCTGACAGGATAGTAATGATCATGAGCCGTCTTTACGACTATGGCATGACTACCACCTCCGGCGGTAATATTTCGATTCGTGACGACGACGGTACAGTTTGGATCACTCCCGGCGGAACCGACAAGGGATCCCTTCGCCGCGAGGATATAGTCCGTATCCTGCCGGACGGCAGTATTGAGGGCACTCTCAAACCATCAAGTGAGTATCCCTTTCACATGGCAATATATGCATGTCGTCCCGATGTCAACGCAGTACTTCATGCACATCCTTCCTCTCTCTGTTCTTTCAGTGCACTCAGACGTGTGCCTGATACCGCATGTGTCCCCGATGCAAGTTATATTTGCGGCAAGGTCGCTTTGGCTAAGTACGCAGTTCCCGGCAGCGAGCTTCTGGGTGATATGATAACTCGTGAGTTTTCCCACGGACACAGCACTGTAATACTTGAAAATCACGGTGTCGTTATCGGCGCATCTGAATTATTTGAGGCTTTCAATATGTTTGAAACCCTTATATTCTGTGCAAAGCTCGAGATAAATGCCGCAAAAATATCCGCATCCCCCAAAAGGTTATCTGACAAACACATAGCCCTTTATCGTCTCAAAACCTCTGTCATTCTTGAGGATTTCCAGCCGGAATCATTTTCAAGTGATGAACTTGAAGTTCGACGCAGTATGTGTCGACTGATAAACCGCGCATACGATCACGGTCTTTTCTCAAGTACGCAAGGTACATTCTCAACCCGTCTCAGTGACGGTGCTATAATAGTAACTCCCTATGCCATGGACAGAAAATACCTTGTTCCCGAGGATCTTGTTCGAGTAGAAGGTATAAAAAAGGAGAAGGGTAAATCCCCTTCCCGTTCGGTAGTCCTGCATAATGAAATATACAAGAACAATCCCGAAATAAACAGTATAATAATGGCTCGTCCACCGGAAATAATGGCCTACGCCGTTACCGACAGTGAGTTCACAACAAAAATCGTTCCCGAGAGCTATGCAGTTCTCAGAGATGTAAAGAAATACCCCTTCGGATCTTCCTTTATGCAGCCTAAATTACTTGCTAAGGAAATATCTCCGGATGCACCGGTGTGTGTTATAGAAAACGATTGTGTCATAGTATGCGGCAGCTCACAGCTTCAGGCTTATGACCGTCTTGAGGTGCTTGAAAACAGCGCAAAGACCCTCACTGATGCCCTGTCCCTGGGTGGCAGAATAGTCACCTTTAACGATGAAGAGACAGAAGACATCAAGAGGGCCTTCGGAATAATCTGATATTCTGTTTTACTTGGATTCGACTTCGGTCTCAACCTCAGAGTCGTCAGAATCATCTTCAATCTCGGTTGATATCGGTTCTACCGCCGTGTTCTTACCCTTTGCAAGTACAGCGAGGCGAACAGCGGTGACCATTGCCGCATATACAATAAGCGGCACACCATAGCCAACTGCCGCAATACCGGAAACGTAATGCATCAGCATATGAGGTGCGTAGAACACGGTCAGCCAAGCGGGGATACCCGCTACCCCGTATATCAAAGCAACTACAAACAGGGGCAGGCAGAATGTAGCGTAGACTGCACATTCCTTAACAATGAAATGGCTGAAGGACTCCGAACTGTCAACCTTAAAGCGGCGGACCTGCATCATAGTGTAAATGAGAAAGGCGAGGAAAGTGATACCGTATTTAACGGCCTCTGTTCCGGATTCACCGAGAAGCCCGCTGATTCCAACAACACCCATCACCGCACCCACTATGAAATAAACGGCAAGCATAGCCACATTGGTTATCAGCATGATGATCAGCTTGATAAGTAAAAATCGTATATTCTTATTATTCATTCTTCACACTTCCTAACTTACGATTGATGTTATAATATTTTAACATACAATATAGCAAATTTCAACGCAAAAACTCAATTTTCCCGGCAAACCAAAAAAATAGCGGGAACGCCCGCTTAAAAAATCAGGAGGAGCAAAATGGGAGAAAATTTGTACGGCGATCTTAGTGTAATAGGCATGAAAGGTTGCGAGGACTTCGTTGCACAGGTAGACAGTTACCTTCGTGATTGGCGCAGACACGACGACGACAGCAAGTTCATTATTGAAGCTGACTGCCCCAGATTCGGCAGCGGCGAGGCTAAAGGTATTGTTCACGAGTCACTTCGCGGACACGACGTTTATATCATCTGCGATATGTTCAACTACGGTGTTACCTACAAGATGTACGGTATGACCGTTCCTATGAGTCCCGACGATCATTTTCAGGATCTAAAGAGAGTCATTGGTGCGATAGCAGGTAAGGCACGCAGAATTTCAGTAATTATGCCTATGCTTTACGAAGGACGTCAGCACAAGCGTTCTTCCCGCGAGTCTCTTGACTGTGCAGTTGCACTTCAGGAACTTGTAAACATGGGTGTAGAAAATATAATCACATTCGATGCGCACGATGCAAGAGTTCAGAACGCTATCCCCCTTAACGGCTTCGATAACGTTCGTCCTACCTACCAGATGATCAAGGCTCTGGTTCGTAACGTTCCCGATGTTTCTCTTGACCGTGACGATATTATGATAGTATCTCCCGACGAGGGTGGTATGTCACGTTGTATGTACTATTCTTCCGTTCTTGGACTTGATCTCGGTATGTTCTACAAGCGTAGAAACTACTCGGTAATCATCGACGGTAAGAACCCCATCGAAGCTCACGAATATCTTGGTAAGGATGTTAAGGGCAAGGATATCATTATCGTTGACGATATGATCTCTTCCGGCGACTCCATTATCGAGATCTCCGCTCAGCTTAAGGAGAAGGGTGCAAAGCGTATATTCGTATTCGTTTCCTTCGGTCTCTTCTGTAACGGATTTGAGGTTATTGACGATGCTTACGAAAAGGGTTACTTTGACAAGATCTTTACCACTAACCTTATCTACCGCTCCGAGGAGCTTAAGAAGAAGGAGTGGTATATTGAGGTTAATCTTTGCAAGTATGTTGCTTACATAATTGATACTCTTAACCACGACCGCACCATCAGCAATCTCCTTAACCCCGTAAAGAGAATTCATTCTCTTCTTGATCATCAGGCTAAGCTCAAGAGCAAGAACGCAAGTAAGGTTCCTGCAATCGAGGACGAAAACGACTAATATAACTATATAAACGTTTGCTAATATTTGTTAAAAACAGACTGTTTCAGATGCGAACAACATCGTATCTGAAACAGTCTGTTTTTTATTCACAGAAGAACCTACATTGATTTCAATTATTAATCTCTATTTTCACAAATACCGAAACGGATATTTACAAGCCTACGGTTTATCTCTCCGACAGTTAATTCGGAATATAGCTTTGTATCCTCATAAATACCCTTGCCCACATAAACCTTTGACTTTTTACCGTTCTCATCAATAACAAAAACATATTTGCCAAAAACAGTGCAATATTTTTTGATTAAGACCCCTCTATGTTCGTTATAATTCTTATCACCATAACCGGTTTGCATTTTTGAACCTCTCTTATCAGATCGCTGTTTTTTATGTATTATATCATAAAACAATAATACGGCAAGGCGACAGTTAAACTGCAATCAGTACAATGTCACCGGTGTAAGGGCCTGATTCTCTGTTTGCTTACCGTTCAATTGATGCAAATTAGAAATCTTCTAAATGATCTCTTGCAAATTTTTTCAAATATACTTCGAGCGGATCCATACCGTAAAAAGCCTCGTCATAATCATCAAATGGATATCTTTCGGTTTGTTTTACATACTCATCCGCATCATCAACATCAAACGAAGAAAGATTATACAGGTCTATATTATTATCCGCAATAAATTTATCAAAAAGATTCTTATGATTATTAGCACCGATAATACTCATATACTCACTGACATACGGTGCAACAATTCGGCTTGAGTTAACAAAAAACTGACACAAACCACCGTTATTAACTTCCGCTTCCAACCAGTTTATTGAATAAAATATTTTTTGTGAGTTGTTTAGTGAGTTTACACCGTATTCCCACTCATCAAAGCTATCAACCTTATGTTCTGTTCTGGAAAGTACCGCTTCAAACAACTCATCATCAGAAAGAGAAACCATATCCTCACTCGACATACTTAAATAAAGTATTTCTTTTTCTTTTGATTCTTCGATGCTCTTTTTTAATTCTTTTCTAAACCTAATAATTTCTTTAATGGCACTAAATAAACCCATAAAATCACCTCTTGGGTATTGTAGCATAAAAGCAGTGGCGGCGCAAGAGAAAGTGAAATATAGGTAAAACCGATGTGATGTTATGCCGTTGGCATAGTGATGTTGCTTCGCAGTGATGTGGCGTTTGCCCTCTACGCCACAGGGTTTAACATAACTTCCGAAGGGAAATCACGCCGCAAGACGCATCACTTGCCCGAAAGGGCAAACATCATTGAAAAAAAAAAGACACGCGAACGTGTCTTTCTTTTTCTGGCACCCGCAGCGGGAATCGAACCCACAACTAGCCCTTAGGAGGGGCTTGTTATATCCATTTAACTATGCAGGCTTAACGTATATATAATAATATATAACTTTTTAGTATAGGTTTATACGCTATACAAAAAATCTAAAAATGGGATCCAAACCCATTTTGGAATTTTTGAATAATTCCTTGTTAAATAAATTGTATTATTCAAAATCGGGCAGTACCGCCGATTTTTTGCCTTAGTCACTTCCATTGTTATTACAGATTATCATAGAAATTAATAATCGTAATCTGTAAACCGTGTAACGTGAGTCATTATACCACATTAAAATCAATTTTTCAATACATTACACCCAAATGAATTAGTTATTTCACCACATTATTTTTCATTTTTCATCTGATTTTTGAAACATTGTTAAATTTTTAATAACTTTATTAAAAACACTTGTAAAAAGCTCTCAGATAGTATAAAATATGTATTCGAGGGAATTTGTTCCTTTATTCTTGTTTTCAAAAAAATTATATAAAACGGAGGATTTTTAAAATGTCAGTAAAAGTTGCTATTAACGGCTTTGGCCGTATCGGCCGTCTTGCGTTCAGACAGATGTTCGGCGCAGAAGGCTACGAAATCGTTGCTATCAACGACCTTACCAGCCCTAAGATGCTTGCTCACCTTCTTAAGTACGATACCGCTCAGGGTCGCTACGACGGTCACACCGTTGAGGCTGACGACGAGGCAGGTACCATCACTGTAGACGGCAAGACCCTTAAGATCTACGCTGAGAAGGATGCTGCTAACTGCCCTTGGGGTGAGCTTGGTGTTGACGTTGTTCTTGAGTGTACCGGCTTCTACACCTCTAAGGAGAAGTCCATGGCTCACATCAACGCAGGCGCTAAGAAGGTTGTAATCTCTGCTCCCGCAGGTAACGACCTTAAGACCATCGTATTCAGCGTTAACAACGAGACTCTTACCGCTGACGATCAGATCATTTCTGCTGCATCTTGCACCACCAACTGCCTTGCTCCTATGGCTAAGGCTCTTAACGACTATGCTCCTATCCAGAGCGGTATCATGACAACTGTTCATGCTTACACAGGCGACCAGATGATCCTTGACGGTCCTCACAGAAAGGGTGACCTCCGCCGTGCAAGAGCAGGTGCTGCTAACATCGTTCCTAACTCCACAGGCGCTGCAAAGGCTATCGGTCTTGTTATTCCCGAGCTCAACGGCAAGCTCATCGGCTCTGCACAGAGAGTTCCCACACCCACAGGCTCTACAACGATCCTCGTTGCAGTTGTTAAGGGTAAGGACGTAACGAAGGAAGGCATCAACGCTGCTATGGCTGCTAAAGCTTCCGCTTCGTTCGGCTACAACACAGATGAGATCGTATCCTCCGATATTATCGGTTCAACATACGGCTCCATCTTCGATGCTACACAGACAATGGTAGCTAAGATCGACGAGGATACCTATCAGGTTCAGGTAGTTGCTTGGTATGACAACGAGAACTCCTACACAAGCCAGATGGTAAGAACGATCAAGTATTTCGCAGAGCTTGCATAATTAAAGCTAAATGCAATAAAACGGTAGAGGATGATCCTCTACCGTTTTTATTTTATTTAATTTAACTGTTTTTTTGCTTTATGACTCTTTCTATCACGTAGAAAATTACCGTTACAAGTGCAAATACAGAAAATGAAAGGACAAGATATTTAAAGCTCCAAAACGATTCCCTTTTGCCGCCGTCATACCACACCGACGAATGAAAAAATGAAAATATTATACTGCACGGAATATACAGTAAATTTCTAACGCCTGTCAAAGCAACGGTCTTTTTTGCTTCTTTGCTTCTTATTATAAATACCGCAAAGGATATGACGTTTGCCAAAAGGCATAAAAGCGCAAAAACAGAAATTATTATTACACCGGGCGCCGTATACTCAGGCTTATCAAAATAAGGAGCAATAAAGAACAAAGCACAGGATAATAAAACACAAGAGATCTGTATCAAAGTAAGATTTCTGCACAGAGTGCCTTCATTTCTTTCCTTCATAACAAAATACCTAAACGCCTTTTTGGAAAGAACATAGCAAAGCAAGAGAAACGGCAGGATAAATGATATAAAAACATTAATATAGCTATTAAACGACAAAACCGAAAACGGAGAGTCGATTATCGGAATTGATGATACAATAAGTGAAAATACCACGAAAAATACTGCAAATGACAGCGATGATACGCATTTATCAAGACTTGATACTACCCCTTCTTCTGCCATTTCAAAAAGCTCATTGTACTGCTTTACATCGTTTATCTTCTTTATTCCCAAAAACAAGGCACAAATACTGAACACCTGAAGCAAAAGCATTATTCCAAAGCCTACGATCGGCAAAAAAATTCCATACGATAAAACGAGCATAATTATAAACCCTACAAACGATACAGATAAAGATATGTATGCTATGGTTTTAAAGCCGGATATGGTTTTATTTACAAGGACTCTTAACTGCTTTTCGACCTTTGGCTCTTTCTTTTCGGTCGACTTTTCTAAAATTCTTTCGCCCTTTAAAAGCTCGTCGCATGTAACTCCGAACATTTCGGCAAGTGCAGGAATAAGCGATATGTCGGGAGCACATTCATCACGCTCCCATCGGCTTACAGCTTTATTCGATACGTTTAAGCGGTCCGCCACGTTTTGTTGAGTCATACCGTTTGCTTTACGCAAGGCGGCGATAAACTGACCTATGGATTTTTTTGACATACTTAAATCTCCTTTATTTTTTTCTGCCTATATTCTACACAATCGGTATAAGAATTAACAGACCGTATATCGAAAATTACTCCCGAAAAGCGAGAAAAATGCATTTTTTTAAGAATTGAACCCCGATTTTATAAAATTCGGGGTTCTTATCATTATTATTTACTTTCAAAAAACGCTTTGGAAGCTTTATGCATATTGTAAACGTCTGCCTTTGATACAAGCTCGTAAGGAGCGTGCATTGATATTACGGGGACACCCGCATCAATCGTGTCGATATTTCTTTCGGCGATGAATTTAGCGACCGTACCGCCTCCGCCGAAATCTATCTTACCCATTTCGCACGTCTGCCATACAACATTGTTTTCGTTAAATATGCGTGCGATCTTTGCTGTGTATTCGCCCGTTGCGTCGTTTGTATCCGACTTTCCTCTTGCACCCGTATATTTGGCAAGTCCTATGCCGCATCCAACGATTGCTGAGTTATTCTTTTCAAATGCATTTGCAAAATTGGGATCGTATGCCGCACAAACGTCAGCGGAAAGGCACATTGAATTTGCTCTTACCAAGCGTTCATTTTTACCCATTGATACGGATATATCAGTTATTATATCGTCAAGAGCACTTCCCTTCATACCCGTAGCGCCGTTTGAACCCGTTTCTTCTTTGTCTGCCAACACCGCCATGACCGTATGCTCGGGTGACTGAAGCGAAAACAGTGCTGTAAGTGACGGATATGCACACACTCTGTCATCGTGGCCGTATGATGCAATGAGGCTTCTGTCAAGTCCTACATCCTTTGCTTTGAGAGCGGGAACGATCGTAAGCTCTGCAGAAAGGAAGTCTTCCTCTGTAATTCCGTATTTTTCATTCAGAATAGCAAGAACGTTAAGCTTGATCTTTTCATTCACTGCTTCGTCGTCATACGGTATCGAGCCGAGAACGATATTGAGCATTTCTCCGTCAACGCCCTCTCTTAAAGACTTTGCGCACTGCTCCTGTGCAAGATGCGGCAAAAGGTCGTTGATATAAAAGATAGGATCGTCATCATTTTCGCCTATGCAAACGTCGATCTTTTTTCCGCTTTTGTCAGTAATTATTCCGTGAAGTGCAAGCGGGATCGCCGTCCATTGATATTTCTTTATGCCGCCGTAGTAATGAGTTCTGAAGAAAGCCATTCCGCCTGCTTCATATACGGGGTTTGCTCTTATGTCAATTGCGGGGGAATCTATATGAGATGCTATTATTCTTATTCCCTTTTCGATATTCTCGCTGCCAATTATAAACAAAAATAAGCTTCTGTCACGGTTTACGTAATAATACTTATCGCCGACTTTCACATTTGCTCCGAAGTTATATTCCTTAAAGCCGTTTGCCTGAGCCATTTTTACAGCTTCTCTTGATGCTGAACGTGCAGTCTTTCCACTGTCGAGATACTTTTTATATTCCTCGCAATAGCTGAATATCTCGTCCTTTTCATCGGGATTTTTTTCATATGCATTCTTTTTTGTATAAGTCAGCTTTTCGGAAAGAAGCTGACCTTTCGTTTTTTCACTCATCATCATAACCCTTTCTTTTATCTTATTTACTGAGGATCTGTGAATATACCTCTCTGTTTTTTTCTACCTTTTTAACATACGCTTCCG
>JAFYMF010000040.1 GCA_017556745.1 Clostridia bacterium | reverse complement strand
GTACCTGTTCTTTTGTAAATCCAAACCTTTCAGCAATTTCTCGCAAGCATACTCCTTGTTCCCAAAGTTCTATTATTTCTTTCTCATATTGTTTTATATGTCGGTATTCTCTTGGCATACAAAATCCCCCTATGGTAGTTTCTTTTTATTCTACCATAGGGGGGCTTCTGTTTTTTCTATTGTCCGTTTTTACTGGACTTGTGCAATTTGCTTTAAATTTTATTTTGTTTTATAGCTTATCCGGCACAGTATTTTTTGTAAAGAGAATTCTTAAATACCTCTGAAATTTGTGCCATGCCTTCGATGTTAGGATGTATTCCGTCGGATGTAAATGTTGATGCATCTGAATACACGACATCACATTCATTGTGAAGATCAACAACTGTGCAGTTATATTTTTCTGCGACTTCCTTAAGTTTATTCATATACGGAGTCAGGAACTCGGTATCGCCTTCTATTCCAAGGAAATTATACTGGTAGTATGTGAACATGAAAATGTCAGCATCAGGATAACATTCCTTTATTTTGCCAATCATATAATCGTATCCAGCGTGATACTCTTCGGGTGTGACTTTTGACCAGTTAATATCGTTAAATCCAAGTAATACAGCAATAATGTTAGGTGTTTCACCGGCATTATCACCGGTGTTATCGTGGAGCTGCTCGCATCTGGTCTTGCCGCCACCGAGAATATGATCACCTGAACTTGAATTGTTTACGAGAAGTCTCATATTTGTATCAATGACTGTCTTCATCCACCAAGTAAGGTTTATGCTGTAAACACCGTGGCTTTTACCGTCATATTCACCGTTGTTTTCACGTATAGTATCGTTTGTGGTGTTTGCCCCGTCTCCGTTAGAACAGCCGTTAAATACACTTACGCTATCACCAAGAACAGATAATGTTTTTCCGGAGAGTGCTTCTCCAAGGAGCACGTCACGCTTACTCTCTTCATTAATGCTTTCTATAGTTGATATACGTTCTTCCTTTGAGATGTCTGTTCTGTAATAAATATCAAACAGAACACAGCCTTTGGATTCAGTGCCATTTACGGTTATATATTTTTGCTCGGGGTACGCATCATTGATTGTAACCGCAAAGGAAGCGGTATCATCCGGAGATCCGAAAGCAAGTGTTTCGTCATCAGCGAGTGATATGTTTAGATGAGAAACATCTGCAGAATACCAGTAATTTATTTCAGTACCGCTCAAATCGGTAAAATTGAGTTCTATCTTGTACTCAGATACACAGTTTTCTGCGAAATTTGAAGTTACTGTATTTTTGATTTTATAGACAGTTATGTAATGCGGTCCTTCGAAGCTATCAAGCTTTTTTACAGGAATTCTTATGGAAGTTATTGTTTTTCCCAAGAGTATATATGAATCAGCAAGTGCGCACGGTAACTCTTTATCCGGGACGTTCTTTTTGCGGGCAATGAGAAAAGCAGTCATTTTATACGAATCATTGTTAAACAACTTTGCCTCGCCATGATATTCTACATCAGCTTCGACGGATAATTTCTTGTCGCTTATAACGATTTTATCGCCGATATTATCGCTTAAAACTGAAAAAGCAGTACCGTTATCATCACAGAGCAAAGAAGCAGTTCCACCTATATAGAGTGTTTCATTTTCAAGCAGATCAAGGTTAAGATCAATAGTGTTTTTACCTGCAGATACTGGATAAATATTTACATCCCTTGTATGTACGGCACTTGAAGTCATAAATCCGGGTATGGACTTTATGTCTGTAAAAATACCGATTTTAATCTCTCCGTCTTTTTCTGCAGTAATGGTTACTGATTTAACGGTTGAAGAACCCAGGGAAGTAACTTTTGCATACTCCTGAAAATCAGGTAGTAAAACAATTCCGCCGAGGGTATCATCCATTTTAATGTAATTTTCCGCTACAATGTCTTCTATGGTGTTACCATTGTTAGATGATTCTGTTTCATTATTCGGTGTTTCTGCTTCATTACAGGAAGCAAAGAAACAAAGGCAAAAAATGAGACAAACCAATAAAAAGATCTTACGCATAAATTTGTTCTCCTTTGTGTAGTTATAACTTACGACTGAAAAAAACTTTTTCTTTTCCGTCGTGTAGACACTTGTATGGGACGACGCCAAATATTTTTTCGGGAACATCAGATGACACAAACTGCTCGGGTGTGCCGTAAAATACCGATCTGCCATTATCAAGAACACATATTTTATCTGCCAATCTTACAGCCTCGGTAATATCGTGAAGAATGATTATAATAGTCTTGTTTTCTTTTTTTAATTCATATACAGTATCAAAAATCTTTGATCTGTGTTTTTCATCAAGACTTGAAGTAGGTTCATCAAGCAATACGTTACCTGTATTTTGTGCAACCAACATTGCAAAAAAAGCAAGCTGTCTTTCACCGCCTGATAAGCATGAAACAGGGGTATCATAAAACTCTGTCATTGATACGCGGTCTATTACGTTATTTACTGTTTTTTTATCGTTATCAGACAATTTGCCGAAATGACCGATATATGGACTCCTTCCGTATGAAACGAGCTCTGATACAGTTATTTGCAGACTGGGGAGCGTTTGCGGCAGTAGAGAGAGAATCTTTGATCGACCGCGTGTATTATACTTTGTAGAATTTATTCCGTCAATAAGAATATCTCCGAATAAATTTTTCTTACTGTTTATGATACCGGAAATACAATGTAAAAGTGAAGTTTTTCCGCTTCCATTGGGACCGAGCAGAACAGTAATTTCTCCATTGATTGCGGTCAGATTGATTTCTGACAATATTTGTTTTTTTTCTGAAGAATAGGAGAGAGAACGACACTCTATCATGTTCGTGACCCTCCTCTCCGGCTGATAAGCAAAAACAAAAAGAAAGGCGCACCAAGAGCAGAAAGAAATATTCCGCATGGTATTTCACCGGGAGCAAAGACCACTCTGCCAAGAATATCTGCAAGAGTAACCAGAGTACCGCCGATCAAGGCAGATAACGGTATCAAAATTCTGTTATCATGTCCCGCTATTCTTCGTGAGATATGAGGTACTATTAATCCCACAAAACCAATAAGACCGGCAAATGAAACAGATAATGCAGAGAGTGCTGCCGCAATTATAATGACAATAACGCGCAACCGTTTTGTGTTAACTCCCAGGGACATTGCTGACTCGTCACCCAGGTAGAGAAGGTTTAGTTTCTGGGATATTAAGAACGAAAAAAGTATAAGAATCAATATCGGGGCAATAACAGGTAAAATATCTTCGAAGTAAACACCGCTAAGACCGCCTACAGAAAAAGCAGTATAAGAGGGAAGTGCGTCGGGAAATCTCAGAGAAAGAAAAGATACTCCGGCACTGAAAAAGGCACTTACTGCAACACCCGAAAGAACTATTCCGGAACGTGTAAAAGTGTTTTTATTACTTACTGATATTCCCATTACAATAGCTGTAGCACAGAGTGCACCGATAAAAGAAATTGGAGATAACATATAATGGGCATTTGGAAAAAAACAGGTAAGGACCATTACGGCAAACCCTGCGCCTGAGTTTATTCCTATTATATTTGGAGCACATAATTCATTTGATGTAGCTGACTGAAGTAAGAGGCCTGCAGTGGCAAGTGCAGCACCGCAGATAACACTTCCGATAGCTCTTGGAACACGAAGAGAACGGATAATGACTGCATTGTCTCCTTTTCCCATGAGACCGTCTATAACGTCCCAGAAAGAGATATGAACACTTCCAATAAAAATAGATGCAGCAAACACCGAAATGAATATCAGAATTGAAAACGAGAAAAGAATCGGAACGTTTACTTTACTGCTTTTGTTTGTAGCCATTTATTTATCTGACTCCGGACAAATAATGATATTAATTAGATATTCGTATGCGTCCGCCCACTTAGAGTTGGGCTTGTAGTGAAATAGATCTTTCGGCAAAAATATGATTTTATTTTCTTTTACTGCACGAAGTCCGTTCCAACCGTCTTTTTGAAACAGAGAACCAATGTAATTTCTTGTTGCAACCTCGTCTCCCATGACGGAAATAAAAATATATTCCGGATTACATTTAATGATTTCTTCAAGGCTGAGTCCATCGTAAAGCACGGGAACTGACTCAGCGATATTTTGCATTCCCAGCTCCTCAAGCATAGCACAAGCAAAGTGATCGTCTGCTTTTTTTGCCTTGGTAGATCGCGCCGAACCTCCTGCACGGATAAAGAGCATATCTTTTTCAAATGCTTTACGAGATGATTCCGCTATATTTATCATACCGTCTATTCTTTGCTTAATGCCTGTACCTAAAAGATCGTAGTTACTTGGAGTATCGCAAATATCGGTAAATATTTTAAATACCTTAAGATAATCGTCAAATGAATCTACCTTAAAAAGTGCTGAAGGAATACCGATACTGTTCATAAAATTGCATACATCTGCTTGTACGCTGTAATCTGCGGTACCGATTATAAAGTCAACGTTTGATGCGATGAGAAGTTCGGTATTAATGGTCGTGTGGCCGCTACCGGAATCAACTATAACAGTGTCATCAGAGGCAAAACCGCGTTCAATACTATCTCCAACCGTAACGGCGATATCTCCGCCGGCGTCCTTCCACATTTCGGCAAATGAAGAGAAGAGAACAGCGACTTTTTTTGGCTTTGATGTAAGCTTTATCTCTTTTCCGATGCTGTCAGTAAATTTAATATAACATGTGTTGTCGTTTTGTTTATTATCGGAGACAGAACACGATACAAATGACAGGACAAGACAGAAAGTTAGAACAAGGATAAAAAAGCTCTTCATTTATCCTTTATCCTTGTAATATGCTTTTTTCCACATTATCAAAGCCAATTCTTGATATGGTATCAGCAAATCTCTCACCCGTAATACCGTTATCTCTATAGAAAAGGATTATCTTTTCTATAACTGCCATTACCTCGTCTTCTGATAAAAATATCTTATTCATAGGGCGGCCCTGAGTAACTTTTTTACCCCATCTTCCACCCAACATGATCTTATATCCTACGGTATAATCGTCAAATGCTCCAAAGTGACACTTGTCAGTACATCTACCACAATTGTTACAAAGGTTCTTATCAATGACTACAATACCGTCACGAATAGATACAGCCCCCATCGGACAGCTTTTTTCTATCTGACATATATTACATCCGCGGCATTTATCTTGGTTTAGAGCGGGAATTTTCTGTCCCATAATACCGAGATCGTTAAGGTCAGGCTTAACACAGTTGTTGGGACAACCTCCAACACCTATCTTGAACTTGTGAGGAAGGGTCACATCATGATATCCCTTATAAAATACATCATGTATTTTTTCACTGAGTGAAAATGTATCAATAAGTCCATACTGACATGTGGTTCCTTTACATGATACGATAGGTCTTACTTTAGGACCGGTTCCTCCACTTTCAAGACCATGCTCTGAGAGAAATGAAAAAAGCTGATCGAGGTTTCGATATGGAACACCTTGGATTTCAAGAGTAAGACGAGATGTCATGGCAACCTCGCCTGAACCGAATCTGTCGGCTGCTTCGGCAACTGCTCTGTGTTCGTCAGTCTTTAATTTTCCGTTTCTCGTAAGTACTCTGACATTAAATACGTCAGGAAATCTTTTGTCTCTCAAACATCCGAGGCCTTTTACGCGTTTTATTTCTTCTTCGGTTAAAATATTTTTGTTTTCGTTTGACATTTAAACATTCCACCCTGATTTCGATGTTTTTATATTTTTATATGATTATACATTCATTAGAATCTTGAGATATGGGTCACCTTTTTCTCTCTTTGCAAATATTCCACAGTAGGATTTTTGGACTCCGTCATGTGAAGTTAAAGTGACTAAAATTCTATATGTTCGTTCGGTTTCTTCGGCTGAGATAACCGTTATATTTACTGTTTTTTTCAGTGGCTGGACTTCGGTTACATACATATTCACTTTAGGGAGAAACCTGAATATATCTCCACTTTGATGACTGACACTACTTCCTGCACCAAAATGTTTTTGCATAATTGAATCAAAATCATCTGCGGGAATAATGGTTGTTGCATAAAGTTCAGGATACTTTTCTTCTATGTCCCGCATTAAGGTGGAATTTCCGTTGTATTTTGAAAATCTTGTGTTAAGAAGATACGACAGAATTTCATCCGTGTAAATATCGGGAACAGATTTGTGCCCTGAAAATTCTTTCAGTTCTATAGTATCAAGTACAATAACGTCAAGAGTGTTTATTAGCTTAGTTACTATTTCTTCATCGACATCGAGAGACCTTATTGATGGCTCGTTTTTATAATCGTGAGCATCTATTCCTACATACAGCAGGGCTGAATTAACTGCACTGCAAGAAAGAAATGAAGGGATGAGAAAACAGAATATAAAAAAAGCGGTAGCTTTTTTTAACATTACAGAACTCCTTATCAAGTCACTATATTTTCTACATTATACACTATATACTAATCTGTTTCAATGTCTTATAAGATTTTAATGTGTTATAAAATTGTAAAATTTCATTTACACTTGAAAAAATCGAAAAATTAGTATAAAATGTTACGTAATGTACTGTTTGGTTTTTGAGGGGGACATTTATAATGAACGAATATCAAATTTTGCTTAAAGAATGGGTGGACACTCTTCTAAAGTTTAAGGTGTCAGGTACGGGAGACCCGCACCTTGACGGCGGTATACTTTGTCCTTCTTGTATTTCCATTCATGGTAGATGCGGTGATATGGTTTATGCTCTTGTGTATATGTATTCAATCACGGGAGATGAGAAATACATAAAGGCTGCGGATGAACTTTTTGCATGGACCGAGTACAATATGGTAATTCCCGAGGGTGGATATAAGAATGGTATAAAAAGTAACTGGACGGGAATAACTGTTTTTGCTGCAATATCATACGGAAAAACTTTACTTGAACACAGAGCTGATCTCGGTGAAGAAAGATATGATCTTTGGTTAACTGTTTTAAAGAGACTTTCTGATTTCCTTGATGAGTATTTCAAGGTATCTATGCCTAATATAAATTATGCTATGAGTTATACCGCTGAGCTTGCGCTGATGTACCATCTTACAGGTAATGAGTGGTATAAAAACGAGGGACGTAGGTGGTATGAATTTTCTCGCGAAAAGGTTACTCCCGAAGGAATCATCTTTGGAGAGGGAATACCTATGGATCTTATATCAGAACGAGGATGCAGAAGTATCGATATAGGATATAACGTAGAAGAGTCTCTTCCGAACCTGGTATTATATGCCAAACTTTGTGATGATGAGGAGGCAATAGAAGAGCTTATTCCTATGCTCAGAGCACACCTTGAGTTCATGCTCCCCGACGGTGCTTGGGACAACAGCTTCGGTAGCCGTTTTTATAAATGGTCATACTGGGGAAGCAGAACCGCTGACGGATGCCAGACGGCATACGTTCTTTTGGCTGACAGAGACGAGGTCTTTGGTGAGGCGGCACATAGAAGTTATGAGCTTTATAAGCGTTGTACAGTAAACGGACTTCTTGCGGGTGGACTTATGTACGGAGATGCAGGCGAACCTGCATGTACTCACCACACTTTCTGCCATGTTAAAGCACTTACCGTTATGGCAAAATCCGGATATGAGCATAAGAAAACAGTTGCTCTTCCAAGAGAGGTTGCAGATGGAATAAAGTATTGGCCTTGCCTTGACGTTACATTTGCTGCGCGTGGAAATTGGCGAGCATCTGTTTCCGGATATGATTTCCTCCAGCATACAGATCTTTATCCTACCGGTGGAGCACTTACTATGCTTTGGAACAGCAAGTGCGGTCCGGTTGCTTGTGCAACAACGACAGAGTACAAAATGATCGAATCCGGTAATATGCAGATGCCGATGAATGCTCCTGTTTGCGGAACTCCGCGACTTTTAGCTTCTGACGGAAAAGTGACTTATCTTAATATAAACGATACCAAATCTACTATAAATTTCGAAGATGACGGTAAGATTATTAGAATAAATACAAAAGGTACTCTTAAAAACGGTACCGGTAATATTCTCGAAGGTGCGGATTATGAGATTGAGTACTCTTTGGGAGATGACATCGAAATCAGCATTAGCTGCGGCTGTGATGCAAAGTTTATTTTTCCTCTTATTTCACGTCATGATGAAAAGATTGAAGTTTCTGACGGTAAGTGTATTGTTGGTGGAGATGTAGCAAGAGAGATAACGACAAACGGAGAGCTTTCTGTTAATATGGAAGAGGGTAAACGTGGATTTAATCCAACGGGTGGATTTGAACTTCTTCCTATTGAAATTACTGCTCCTTCGGGACAGTTATGTAAAATTACGGTGTCGGTCAAATAAAATTTATAGATTTTGATCGCATCCGGAGGAGAATATATGAAATTTTTTGGGTTGCAGAAGCTTACATTACTTGATTATCCCGGAAAGGTAGCCTGTACGATTTTTACCGGCGGATGTAATTTCAGATGTCCTTTTTGTCATAATGCTTCCTTGGTACTTCGTCCCGGAGAATGTAAATCATTTTCAGAGGAAGAAATTCTTTCTTTTTTGAAAAAACGTGTTGGAGTCCTTGAAGGGGTATGTATCACCGGTGGGGAGCCACTGATGCAAAACGGAATTGATGAATTTATTTCGAAGGTAAAGGAGTTAGGTTATAACATAAAACTTGATACCAACGGAAGCTTCCCAGACAAACTTAAAAATATTATTGACCGTGGACTGGTTGACAGAGTTGCCATGGATATAAAAAATTCAAAGGAAAAATATTCATCAACAGTAGATATTGAAGATTATGATATTACTCCTATACAGAGAAGTATAGATATTCTCTTGGAGGGAAAAATTGATTACGAATTTCGCACCACGGTATCGCAACAACTTCATACAACTGAAGATATGGTAGAAATAGGTAAGTGGATAAATGGTGCAAAGGAATACTATATACAGAATTTTAAGGATTCAGGTGATATTATATCAGGAAGCTTTGATGCAGTTTCTAAAAGCATCATAAATGACTTTGTGGATGCTGTTTCACCGCATGTTCAATTAGTTTCTGTAAGAGAAAGTTAAACAAAATGTTGTGATAAGTTAAAAAACACCAATGGCGTAACTGCTTTACCGCAGGTACACCATTGGTGTTTTTATTGGTTTGGCTGCAAGAATGAATTGGATATTTTGGGGTATGTCTTTAAACTCGTAGCGAAGTTGGAATAGAGGTATAAGTAGATGAAGAATAATGACAGATCATACATTGGAGAGATTTGATACCTACAATTTTTGATAAAACTCAGGAAAAATTGAGTTTCTACGTTCTTTTTTTCTCTGGTTAGAAAATGCTTAAAGCCGTAACCTTCTTTAAGTACGCCAAACATACCTTTTACCTGAATAGATCTGTTCATACGAAGAAGTGTTAATGCTTCAAGCATTTTAGATCTATGTTCCCAATTTACTTGGTTAACCTTAACTGTTCAGTAACCCGCTTTGGATGATTTATGGCATTTATCTCTGTGTGGACATTTTCTGCACTTATCATTGCTGTAATATTTTGTAGAGATCGTGTATCCGTTCTCGGTTGTTTTCCCAAAAACTTATGGATAATTAAGAAGATGAGAGCGATAATAATGGCAACTTATCGATAATACGCTATGTTATGCGATGGTAAAATTTTAATAGTTGTTCAAGTTCAATTAACAGTTCTTCGTATTTTGTTATATTTAATTAGTAAAACTCAATAATTAACAAAACGGTCGGATTAACTCCGACCGTTTTCCTATATTTCCGGATTTGAGTATACATATGACGTGCTGGGCAGAGTACTTACGGAGAAGAATCTTGCAAAAAACACACGTTTGTGTTATACTTATGATAGCCTTTCAAGGGTAGTAAGAAAGGTAACTGAGAACCTTACAACAAATTCCAGTACCGAGGCTATATATTTTGAAGGAGATTTTACTAAGTCGATTGAATATATAAACAAACTAGTTAACAGTTTAACTTCTGACAATAATAAACAGTATAATTTGCTTTTTAATAATTGCCTGCAAGTGAGTGTGGAAGCGCTTATGGAAGGAACTTTTGATAAATACGATTCCGAATATAAGATTGCTCTCTCTTATGCTTTATCAGTAAGTACTCCAAACGCAGCATATGTCGGCATGAGTCAGTTTGATGCTATGATTGATAACCATATGAAAAAGAATGGGTTCCTAAAATATTTTTCCGATCCTTATTTTGGATTTAAGCCCTATATAATTAGACAAGATTAGAAGGTGGAAATACTTGCGTAAAAAAATCTTATTATGTGTTCTGTTTTTTACCGTAGTTTCGTTTATTACTTTTTGTTATTTAAATAAGTTTGTTATGTTCACTTCCGATATATTATCATTAACCTATGCTCGTAGTGCTACCGTGATATCGACATCTCAGCAGTTTTACGTTCATGATAATGTACTGTTTTTTGTCGATGATTATAACGACACGATCAAATATGTAAAAAATAATATAATTTACAAATTTGCGAAATTACCGACAAATTGCCGGGACTTTCTTATCCTTGAAGACGGTACTGTTCTTGTACATAAAAATGATTCTGCTATCTGCCTGCTTGATAAAGATGACGGTACTTTAACGGAATTATGGCAGGGTCGGTGCGTCGGATACGTCGGAGAATGGTTATATTTTACCTGCGGCAACACACTGTATAAAGCAGTGGTAGGAGAAAATGCTCCTACAGAGGTGATATCCTTTGACGAACTATTAGCTTCATACAGTGACGGTATAGTGTATAAAGACAGTGGAAATATATATCAGCTTTACCTCGACAGGACGGACGACCCTTTGATGTTGACTGCCGGAGAGATTCCTTGGCCTGATCGTCAAAGTTATTTTTTGCTTGATGATCCTTATTTGTATACTGAAAACTATGCGCTGCATATCAGCACATATACTGTTGATATGTACGTCTACAGCACCGGAGAAATGAAACGCATATATGATGCAGGGGACCCTGACGGTATAATAATAACGTCGTTAGCCGCAGAAAATGACAGGCTCTACGTGTCACGTCGGCTTACAGATTCCCACCTTTGGCCGATAGCGGATAAAAACAATATTAACGGGACTTATGTATATGATATTAAGTCAGATACTTGGACGAAAATAAACGGACAATCATATAGCGCACTGTTTCGGTTTGATACAGAAGCTTTATATGGTTATAAGGACGCCATCTTTTTCGGAGGAGCGAAGAGAATAAAGATTGACTAAAATATTTGTAATATATCCTTTATCATCAATTAATTCTAATCGTATTGTTGCGAAAAATCAAACCATACTATAGAAATGGAAGAACCATGGGATTCAAAGAGCTTTGAAGAATCGTCTGATAATTCCTCGAGTGATGATAAGCAGGATAAATCCAATCAGTCATCTTCCATTATCAGTCTTTGGGGTGGATAAAATCTTTTAAAAAACATGATATGGATACTGTAATTGATGCATTAGAAAAAGGTAATAGAAAAATAAGATATAATTTGGATTAGAATGTATCGTGATTTTTCGTATTCACTTTAGTAAAAATTAGGTGTTAAATATATTCAAAGCTTAATTGACCCCGAGTGTGCAAATATTTTGATTCTATAAGACGTTGTGTCGTTTAAAGCGGCAGAATGGAGGTTACTATGGATCTGGAAGATAAAAAATTACTTAAAAAGGTTTTACTTATAATTCTTATAGTTTGGGTATCGATTACTTTACTTGTGTCAGCTTTTTGCTTTTATTATTTCGGTGAGTGGTCTATTCCTGACCCGGAGATAAAACACGGTGAGTTTCCTTTCAAACTGGTCTATAGGATAGGTGAAGAAACTGTAACCATAGAAGATACCTATGTTTGCGAATACATAGGTAAATCGGCAAGTGAGCCTTTTAATTTGGGGCGTACGAGAATCTGGAACGGATATATGAAGGGTACCGGTGATTATCGTCACGTTCTTTTAGAGGACGATGAAAGAGTTTTACTGTATTTCAGGTTTTATCCTAAGTTTTGCATGGGCGATGGTTATGATGAAGAATCTATTGAAATATATTTACGGGGAGAAGTTCCCATATCTTACGGGCGTATGGATGATAAACTGACAGACGAAGAATTGCTCAGATACTTTGATGTAGAAATATTGCATTGGGAAATGGCACCACCGATAAAAAATAAATTTACTATTTTAGGTTTTATACCGGTAAAGGGATAAAAATTCTTAGTAAAATTGCTTGCACGGAGGATAGTCATGTTTTTTTAAAAGCATTTTATAATCCTGAAAAATAATAATCCCAAATACAATTTCATGGTTTCTAATACTAAAATTATAAAGTACGTTATTATTTTACTATAATCGATGTACTTGTGATTTGACTAATACAAACTAACAAAAGTGGCTGAGTCAAAAGCTTTTAATAAGCAGATGGCTCAGCCTTTTGCTATGAAAATTTGATGTCTAAGTTGTAGCAAAAGAAAAAGCTTCAAAATGTGGCAAAAATGAGTATGACAAAATAGGATCAGCAAAATTCTCAATTTTAAGAGTTATACAAATTCGATAAGAATTGGTTTAAGAGGTGTTTAAGGCAAAAGCATGGAGGAAAAAGGCACCCCATAAAATTTTGCGTAAAATAACTTCCAATCAAACAATGCCTGCGCGTCAGGCATAGTTGTCCTTCCCCCTCGTATTAGCCGCACTCCCGGAAGTCAGGCTCGTTATGCGCGCTTCGGTGTGAATGACGCGGCTGGCTTTCGGGAACACTAACGGCAGAGGGGGATTCTTTCATACGGTTTCTCTTC
>JAFYMF010000039.1 GCA_017556745.1 Clostridia bacterium | reverse complement strand
TGTTCCTCGAACACCGAGTAATTCTTATAAGAATACGCCACTACAACTTTCGAGTTACATCCTAATAATATGCGTATTCCATTGACAAAATGAGTAGAAAACTGTATAATAATATAATAAACTATCACAATGGGTTTTTATGACCTCACGAAAGGAAGGAATGAGAATTATGTTTTGGCAGAAAGACGCTGAAACCATGGAACGCGGAGAGATAGAAAAGCTCCAATTATATAAGCTTAAGAAGTTGGTGGACTACGTCTATACAAACGTTCCGTTTTACCGTGAGCGTCTTGATAAGGCAGGTGTTACTGCCGACAAAATAAAGACTCTGTCCGACATTAAGTATATCCCCTACACAACAAAGGAGGATATAAGAGATACATATCCCTATGGGCTCTTTGCACAGCCCATGAAGAATATCGTTCGTATCCATGCATCATCCGGTACTACCGGTAATCCTACCGTTGTAGGATACACAAAGAACGACCTTAAGATGTGGAGCGACTGTGTGTCCCGTCTTGTTGTTGCGGCGGGTGCTACTGAGGAGGATATCGTTCAGATATGCTTCGGTTACGGTCTATTTACCGGTGCGCTTGGACTTCACTATGGTCTTGAGCAGCTTGGTGCAACCGTTATTCCCATATCCTCCGGTAACACTGAAAAGCAGCTTAAAATGATGAAGGATCTTGGTACCACTGCGCTCGTTTCAACTCCTACCTACGCAATGTATATTGCAGAGGTAGCAAAGGAGATCGGTATCGATCCCAGAACTCTTAAGGTTCGCCTCGGCCTATTCGGCTCCGAGGGATGCTCACTTGAGATGAGAAGCAAGATCGAGGAAGCATGGAATCTCTTTGCAACCGATAACTACGGTATGAGTGAGCTCTGCGGTCCCGGTGTTGCAGGTGAGTGCCGCTATCGTAACGGTATGCATATCGCAGAGGATCACTTCCTTCCCGAGATCATCGATAGCGTAAGCGGAGATGTTAAGGAGAGAGGCGAGTGGGGTGAGCTTGTAGTTACCACCCTTTCCAAGGAAGGTATTCCTCTTCTCCGTTACCGTACAAAGGACGTTTCCTGCCTTAACTACGACACCTGTGAGTGCGGCCGTACCCACGTAAGAATGGAGAAACCCAAGGGACGCAGTGACGATATGATCAAGATCAAGGGCGTAAACGTATTCCCCACCCAGATCGAGAGTGTACTCATCAGTATTCCTCAGGTTGGCCCTCACTATCAGATAGTTCTTAAAACCGTCAACTTTATGGACGACTTTGAGATCAATATCGAGCTTATCGACGGAAGCCTCCTTACCAAGTATTCCGAGCTTGAGAATCTTCAAAAGACTATTCGCCACAAGCTGCAGACCGTTCTCGGCCTTGATGCCAAGATAAACCTTCTTGAGCCCAAGTCTATCGAGCGTACCGCAGGTAAGGCAAAGCGTATTATAGATAATCGCGTAAAATAAAGAAAGGCGACAATAAAATGAAAAAGCTTATGATAGGTAACGAGGCTGTTGCCCGCGGTCTTTACGAAGCGGGTGTACGTCTTGTATCCAGCTATCCCGGTACCCCCAGTACCGAAATAACCGAATATGCCGCAAAGTACGATGAGATATACGCAGAGTGGGCTCCTAACGAGAAGGTTGCTCTTGAGGTAGCTCTCGGCGGTGCTATTGCCGGCGGCAGAACCTTCTGCGCAATGAAGCACGTTGGTCTCAACGTTGCGGCGGACCCCCTCTTTATCACCGCGTATACCGGTATCAACGGCGGTATGGTCATCGGTGTTGCCGACGACCCCGGTATGCATTCCTCTCAGAACGAGCAGGACAGCCGTCACTATGCTATCGCGGCTAAGCTCCCCATGCTTGAGCCCGCAGACTCTGAGGAGTGCTGCAGCTTCACCAAGATCGCGTACGAGCTTTCCGAGCAGTTTGACACCCCCTTCGTTCTCCGCAGCTCCACCAGAGTTGCTCACTCTCAGAGTATCGTTGAGCTTTCTGACAGGAATGACGTTCCTCTCCGCGATTATGTTAAGGATGCATCAAAGTACGTAATGATGCCCGCTAATGCCAAGGGCCGTCACGTTGTGGTTGAGAAGAGACTCCTTGACCTGGCTGAGTTTGCGGAGACCACTGAACTTAACAAGATCGAGATCAACGGATCATCCCTCGGTATCATTACCGCAGGTTCTTCATATATTTACTCGAAGGAGTGCTTCGGAGACAGCGCATCCTACTTTAAACTCGGCATGGTCAACCCCATACCCCTTAAGGCTCTTCGCGACTTTGCAGAGAAGCACGACAGAGTTATCGTTATCGAGGAGCTTGATCCTGTTCTTGAAACTCAGATCAAGGCCGCAGGCATTAAGAATGCTAAGGGTGGTGACGTTGAGGGCAAGAACCTTCTTCCTCTTCTCGGTGAGTTTTCAAGTGAGCTTCTCCGTGAGAAGATCCTTGGTGAGAAGAATGAGTATAGCGAGCTCAGCGATGTTAATATCCCCATGAGACCTCCGGCACTTTGCTCCGGCTGTCCTCACAGAGGTGTATTCTATATCTTCAAGAAGCTGAAGCTTAATGTGTTCGGCGATATCGGATGCTACACCCTCGGTGCGGCTCATCCTTTGGGCGGTATGGATACCACTCTTTGTATGGGTGCGTCTATCTCCGCTATCCACGGATTTAACAAGATCAGAGGCAAGGAAAGTGAGCGTAAGTCTGTTGCCGTTATCGGTGACTCTACCTTTATGCACTCTGGTATGACCGGCCTTGCTAACATTACATATAACACCGGTGTTTCCACTGTAGTTATCGTTGATAACTCTATTACCGGTATGACAGGACATCAGCAGAACCCCTGTACCGGTCTCACTCTTAAGAACCAGCCCACCTATGCTATCAGCCTTGAGGCAGTAGCTGAGGCGGCAGGTATTGCCAAGGATCACATCAGAGTAGTCGATCCTTACGATATAGCGGCTCTTGAGACTGTGCTCAGAGAGGAGCTTGAGGCAGAGGTTCCCTCTGTTGTTATCTGCCGTCGTCCCTGTGCGCTTCTCAAGTACGTTAAGTCCGCTCCTGCACTTAAAATAGATCCCGAAAAGTGTAAGGGATGCCGTGCTTGTATGGCTATCGGATGCCCATCCATTTCTATGGTTGACGGCAAGGCTGTTATTGACAGCGCACTTTGCACCGGTTGTGGTGTATGTACACATCTCTGCCGTTTCGGCGCGATCGGAGGTAACGACAATGACTAAGAATATTATGATCGTGGGCGTTGGCGGACAGGGTTCCCTCCTTGCGGCAAGAATTCTCGGCCGTGCCGCTCTTGATGCAGGCTATGACGTAAAGGTATCTGAGGTACACGGTATGTCACAGCGCGGCGGCTCTGTTGTAACCTATGTAAAGTTCGGTGAGAAGATATATTCTCCCGTTATCTGCAAGGGCGAGGCAGACGTTATTCTTTCCTTTGAGCAGCTTGAGGCTGCAAGATGGCTCCCTTATCTTAAGAAGGGCGGCGTTATCGTTACCAGCGAGCAGAAGATCAATCCCATGCCCGTTATTACCGGTGCCGCTGAATATCCCTCTGACGTTATCGGAAAAATCAAGGACAAGGACGTCACCGTTATCAGCGCAAACACTCTTGAGCTTGCACGTGAGGCAGGAAGTGAGAAGGCATCCAACGTTGCTCTTATCGGTCTTGCATCCGGTGTTATCGGATTTGATGAGGACAGCCTCAGGGTGGCACTTACCGCATCAGTTCCCGAGAAGTTCCTTGAGATGAATCTTCGTGCATTTGAGCTTGGTATTAAGGCACGCGCATAAAATATACTCTGTTCCATCTTATTTTACGGCGCCCGCTGGCGCGGAAAGGCGGAAAAAATGATCACTAAGCAGATATCTATTTTCGTAGAGAACAGACACGGCCGTCTTGCAGAGATCACCGATATTATCGGTAAGAACAAGATAAACATCCGTGCCGTATCTATTGCTGATACTACTGATTTCGGTATTCTCAGAATCATCGTTGACGATCCCGATAATGCAGTCAATATACTTGCAGAGAACAATATCACCGTATCTCTTACGAGTGTTCTCTCTGTGCCTGTAAATGACAATCCCGGCGGTCTTGCGGAGGTGCTTAACGTTCTTGCGGCAAATGACATTACCGTTGATTACATGTACGCGTATATTTCCCATGCCGATGACAGAGCATACGTTATACTTCGCACAGAGAAGGAAGCAGAGGCTGAAGAGATTCTCGAAAAGAACGGATTTGCAGTAAAGTAAATCATTTTTCACAAATATAAAAACATCCGACCGATGGAATCCATCGGTCGGATGTTTTGCTTTATTGTATTAAAAAAACACCGGTTGTGCCGGTGGTTACAAAAAGCTTTTGCTTTGCATAATTCCCGCCGCAGCGGAAGGTTCCCTCCAAGAACATTGTTTACAATGTTCCGGGAGCTGGCGCCTGATTTACTTGTGAATCAGGTGACTGAGGGAGAGTGCGTCACGTTGAGGTTAACCTAAATCCAAAGTTACGCAGGCTCCTTCCGTCACGGCTTCGCCGTGCCACCTGAAATTGCAAAGCAAATTCCCCTCTCGGAGGGAGGCTCAATATAGTTGCCACATCTGTGGCGGTGGGGCAAATCAAACATGGTAGGGGAGGGGTTCCCCCTCCCGAATTTATATAAACAAAAAATCCGGCAAAAATTTTGCCAGACTTTTTATTATATCAAGAAAGCCACCGACACGGTCGGTGGCTTTGACTTATATAAGTTTGGTTTATTCCTCTTCGGCGTTGTCGCTCGTGCTCGTATTCGTCTTTTCCGATGCAGTATCATCATGCTTTATGGGATAACCGTCACCGAGATATTCTATGGTAGACACAGGGAGATTCTTTTTCTTGAGTCTGCCCTCGATAATAAGCTTGATCCACATATAAATAACTGCGAAGAAGGGAACACCCAGAACCATTCCGGCAAAACCGAAGAGGCCGCCTGCAACCATAAGGGAGATAATTACCCACATGGAGCTGAGACCTGTTTTTTCACCCAGAATCTTGGGACCGATGATATTTCCGTCGATCTGCTGGATAATAAGAATTATTATCGCAAACCAAAGCGCCTTGATGGGGTTGGCGATGAAGATGATTATCGCACTGGGAATAGCGCCGAGGAAGGGACCGAATATGGGGATTATATCGGTAACTGCAATGACAATGGAAATTACCGGGTAGAAAGGAATATCGAAGAGTCCGAGTGCAATGAAGGTAACAAGACCGACCATTATTGCTTCTAGTATCTTACCGGTAAGGAAGCTGCCAAAGGTACGGTTGGTATATCTTGCACCGCGGATCATTGACTGAACGTGCTTAGGAGAAAAGATAGCGGACAGGATCTTTTTTACCTGAGCGATGAGTATCTCCTTTGAAAACAGGAAATATATCGAGAGCACCAAACCGAAAAACGCGTTCTTCATCTCTATTACAAAGCTCTCGGCAAATGAAACGATAAAGCTTCCGGCTGACTGCATAAAAGAACCCGAACCGGATATGAAATTCTTTAGCGTTTCGGAAAGATTGGTCTGCTCAAGGAAATCGTCAAAGTTGGCAAACCCCTCTCCGATAAAAGGAATGTTTTGCACGAACTTATCTGCCCAGCTCTGAGCGGATTCTATATACCCCGATAGCTTTGAGGTCAGCTCATTGTAGCTGGCTGAGATCTGGGGGATCATAAGTACGATGAATCCCGAGAGGACAAGTAACAGTGCGAAATAGGTAGTTCCCACTGCAAGAGCACGGCGCAGCTTGCGATGGGGCTTTTTCTTTTCTACAAAGGCGAATAGATATTTCTCAACCACCTTCATAAGGGGATTTATCAGATACGCGATACCGAATGCGTATACGAGAGGGGAAAGCAATGCGAAAGCACCACTGAGTATTCTCCCGACGATACCGCTTGATATTGCGTTAGCCAGTACTATAGCACCGAAAGCGCAGATGAAAATGACAATCACCACGTAGGCGGCGATGGTTGTATATTTTTTGTTCCAATCTATCTTGAACATATTTCCTCCTGCCTTGTTATTGTGAATCTGCATTTATATTTTAACCTTTTTTTTCTCTCAAGTCAATGCGTTTTTTCTTTTACCAATGTATTTTTAGAATTAATGTCAATTTTCCGTAACATTGGACATACTATACTAAAGAATGGGGGTATAAATATGAAAAAAGAGAGTGTATGTGAAATACTTGATCTGGGGAGATCGCTTGTAGGGGGATATATCGGTAGATTTGAGTATCCCTGGCAGGCTCTCGAAGATCTTGGTGACGAGATACTGCGGATAGGTGACTACCTGCCCTCCGAGCAGTACAAACGTGTATCTGAGGACGTGTGGATATCAAAGGATGCTGTGGTTTCCGAAACCGCATATCTTGGCGGCCCTCTTATAGTTTGCCGCGGTGCGGAAATAAGACACGCGGCATTTATCCGCGGTAATGCGGTGATAGGTGACGGCGCGGTGGTAGGTAACTCCACGGAGCTGAAAAACTGTGTGCTGTTTGAGAGTGTACAGGTACCTCACTATAACTATGTGGGGGATTCTATTCTTGGGTACGGCGCACATCTTGGGGCAGGTGCTGTAACGTCAAACCTCAGAAGTGATAAGAAAAAGGTAGTGATCCATTTTGAGGATGAAAATACCGAAACAGGAATGAAGAAATTAGGAGCGATAGTCGGAGACGGTGCGGATATAGGTTGTGGTGCCGTTCTTTGCCCCGGTGCGGTGGTTGGAAAGAATACGGTTGTATATCCTCTTTCAATTGTGAGAGGGACTGTGGACAGCGACAGAATATATAAGAGATACGGCGATATTACCGAAAGAAGGTGACGAATATGGGCAGACTTTTCGGAACGGACGGAGTCAGAGGGGTGGCAAATGAATTTCTTACCTGTGAGATGGCGATGCGTATCGGTCGTGCCACGGCCTCGGTTATTGTTGGCAGACGGAGGCGCAGAGGGGTGTTTGCCCTTGGGTGGGACCCCCGTACATCATCTGAAATGCTGGCCGCATCTGTAACGGCAGGTCTTTGCTCGGCAGGGGCGGATGTGATAATGCTTGGGGTGATACCGACCCCCGGGGTAGCGTACCTGATACAGAAATATAAGTGTGACGGTGGAATAATGATCTCCGCATCACATAACGGCCCCGAGTTCAATGGGATAAAGGTTTTCGGGGGTGAGGGGTATAAGATTCCCGATGAGCTGGAGGAGAGAATAGAGAGTCTTGCTTTGTCGGGAGACATTCCTCTCTCCTCTCCCCATGATATTGGCAGGGTAGAAAGGACGGAGAATTCCGTCCACGATTATATCGAATATCTGAAGAGCACAGTTCTCCATTCTCTGGACGGAATGAAGATACTTCTTGACTGTTCAAACGGAGCAACCTCCACCGTGGCAGAGAAATTGTTTTCCGAAATGGGAGCGGAGGTCACCGTTATTTCTGCTGACCCCACCGGGGACAACATCAATCTTGGCTGCGGTTCTACCTCAATTGAAAACATATCATCTGCAGTCAAGGGGGGAGGTTATGACGGTGGTGCGGCCTTTGACGGTGACGGAGACAGATGCATTGCCGTTGACGGAGAAGGACGCGTTCTTGACGGAGACGATATTATGGCGGTGTGTGCTCTTGATATGAAACGGCGGGGCAAGCTGAAGAAAAACACGGTTGTGGGAACAGTTATGACGAATTTCGGATTCGGCAGATACTGTCGTGATAACGGCATTGACCTTATCACCACCAAAGTAGGGGACAGATATGTTCTTGAGGAGATGCTTCTGGGGGGCTTTTCTCTTGGGGGAGAGCAATCGGGACATATAATCTTCAGAGACCATTCAACCACGGGAGACGGACTGCTCACAGCACTTCAGCTTTTTTCTCTCTCTGCAAGACTTGGAGAGGGGCTCACCTCTCTTTCCGGACAGGTAGAGAAATATCCTCAGTCGTCAGCCGTAGTTTCAACTGACAGCAGCGGGAAATTGCTCTTTTATACCGATCATAGGATTCGTGATGCGGTAGATAGGGCAGAGGCAGAGCTTGGTGACAGAGGTCGGGTGGTGGTTCGTCCGTCAGGCACGGAGCCTCTTATACGGATAATGGCAGAGGGGGAAGACGAGGATACTATAAAACGTATAACAGAGGAGCTGAGGGAAACGGTATCTGCCGTGCTTGGCGGAGAAGAGGAGTGTGAGTGATATGTGTGGAATAATCGGTTACACCGGAAGCGGCAGTTGCGCCGAAAAGTTGCTTCGGGGACTTGACCGTCTTGAGTACAGGGGGTACGACTCCTCGGGCATATCTTGGCTTGACGAAAAGGGGAAAATAAAAACCGTTAAGTCATCGGGGAGACTGTCTCTCCTGAGAGAAAAGTTAGGTGAAGCTCTCCCAAAGTCATCCTGCGGTATCGGACACACTCGGTGGGCAACCCACGGTGCACCGTCAGACGAAAATGCACATCCTCACTGTACAGATAACGTGTCTGTGGTACACAACGGTATTATTGAAAATTACTTTTCCCTCAAGGAGGAGCTTATCGGGAAAGGGTATACGTTTGATTCGGAAACCGATACAGAGGTTGCTCTGAAGCTGATAGATATGTATTACAAAAAGGAAAAAGATCCTTTATCTGCTCTTACCTCTGCCATGTCGAGGTTGAAGGGAAGTTTTGCCCTCGGTGTTATCTTCCGTGGCAGGGAGGGGGAGCTATACGCTGTAAGGGTAGGCAGTCCTCTTGTGGTCGCATTTGGAGATGACGGAAACTATATTGCCAGCGATATTCATGCCTTCCTTGACAAAACGGATAAATATTTCCGTCTTGAAGAAGGGGAGATCGCCTGCGTGTGCCCCAGAGGAGTTCGGGTTACCGACAGAGATGGCAGAGAAAGAAGTAAGGAGATACTTACCGCTGAGTTTTCTCTCAGTGCGGCAGAGAAGGGCGGTTATCCTCACTTTATGTTAAAGGAGATCCATGAAGAGCCGCGGATAATTTCCGACACTGCACGCAGTATGGCAGAGCTTCCCATTGACAAAATTATCCCATGGGATATTCTTGACGGAATAATCAAGGAGGAGGGTAATATAAGGATAGTTGCCTGCGGCACCGCCATGCATGCGGGACTTATCGGAAAATATTATCTTGAGAAATTTGCCCGCGTTTCGGTTGAAGTGAGCTATGCATCGGAATTCAGATACTCAGACCCCATAATGCATCAGGGGGATGTTTTAATCCTTATCTCCCAGTCGGGAGAGACGGCAGACACCCTTGCCGCTCTGCGCATGGCAAAGGAGAGGGGGGTATTCACCCTTGCCGTTGTGAACGCAGTGGGTTCTGCTATATGGCGCGAGGCTGACAGGTCTCTTCTGACTCTTGCAGGTCCCGAGATCGCTGTGGCAAGTACAAAGGCGTATTCCGCTCAGCTTGTACTGATGTATACCCTTGCCGCCAAGATCGCGAGGGCGGCTGGCAGATTATCAGAGGAAGCAGAGACTGCTATTTGTCGGGGGTTAAGTGACACTGTACCAAAGGCGGTAGAGGGGATAGCGGCGCGTGACCGAGAGATAAAGAGGCTTGCCGAGATACTGTCAGAGCAGGACAATGCGTTCTTTATCGGACGTGGAATCGACCGGTACCTTGTGACAGAGGGTAGTCTCAAGCTCAAAGAAATATCCTATATTCATTCAGAGGCATACCCTGCAGGTGAACTCAAGCACGGCACGATATCCCTTATTACCGAGGGTACACCGGTCGTTGCCGTCATTACCGATAAGAATGTAGCTGACAAAACTATAAGCAATATCAAAGAAGTTACGGCACGTGGCGGAGAGATGATAATTATTTCTTCAGATGATATAGATATTCCGCCTGAGTTGTCGAAAACCGTTTTCAGGATCCCGAGCATCGGTATAAAGGGCAACTGCGAAAAAGATTACAGTGGAATTTTTATTCCTTTTTCGGCGGCTACAGCTCTTCAGCTTCTTGCGTATCACACCTCTGTCCTTCGCGGCTGTGACGTTGACAGACCGAGAAATCTTGCGAAGTCGGTGACAGTAGAATGAATGCGCATATTATGTGGCTATAACTCGAAAGTTTTAGTGGCACATTCTTACAAGAATTACTCGGTGTTCGAGGAACACCGTTTTGCATACGCAAAAACGTAATTCTTCCGTAGTAATATGTGGCTATATATCGAAAGTTTTAGTGGCGCCTTATTGCGTAGATAGGCTCCCTCTCGAGGGAGCTGTCAGCGAAGCTGACTGAGGGAGTTTTTATATGTCTAATAGAATTATATAAAACAACGGAACAGACTCC
>JAFYMF010000038.1 GCA_017556745.1 Clostridia bacterium | reverse complement strand
CGTTCTCCCAACGGGAAACTGCCTGACGGGTTACAAACACTTTCTCCGCAAGTTCGTCTTGGGATAGTCCTTTCCTCGTTCTAAGTTCAAGAATAATATCTTTTGTTTCCATAGCATTATCACCTCAATACCTATTATATCATAAGAGTTCCAAAAAACAAGCAACCACCTGTTGCCATAAAAAATCCGCCCGAAGAAATTCGGGCGGATAAATTTTGCTTTATAAATCTAATTATTTAGATTCTTTGATTGCAGCCTGTGCTGGTGTTAGCATAGGGAATGTGATCAGATGCATGGCTTGTATTCGTCGAGACCCATTTCGTGATACGGGGCTCTGTACAGCTCTACTGTTCTATGTGTATTCCAAAATTCATCGCTGAATTGATCTCTTATCAGGTGATACGCTTTTTCGAGCGCAGCGTCACATTCCTCAAATCTGCCCATTTTATAGTAACAGGCGGCAATTCTCACCGTTATATCGCCTTGACTGATTTCATGTTTCAGAAGTCTGTATTCGTCCGGCAGTTTTCTATGCAGAAACGGTTCAATAACATGAACAGCTTCCTCAAATGAAAGAATTGCATTTTCATAGTCTCCCATTTCATAGAAACACATTCCTTCACTTCCACATACCATAACCAATTCCTGCTGTGCCCATTGCTTCCAGCTTCGTACTTCATGCAGACGTTCCTCATTTTTCAGAAACCTGACAGAACATCGCATTTTATCGCAGATGTCGAGATGATATCGATACGGCATGGACTCGATCAGCTTTTTTCCTTCCTCATATCGACCGGTTGTAATATAGATATCAGCCATATCGCCCATGACACCAAGATAGATGAATGAATCCTCACATTCTTCGCAGATCTGCTTGCCCAGCTCCAATGCTTTTTCCACAAGATCGGTTCTGCTATGGGCCCGGATTTCTCCTGCATACCATTCAAGCAGTTCACGCTTGAGAATATGTCCGCTGGGATAATCGGCGATTCCCTCCAAAAGTATTTTTTCTGCTTTCTCAAACGGCTTCCCGCCTCTGGAATGATACAGCACGTTCATGATGTTTTCATCCAGCTTATCCGCATCATAATTGAACAGCGTATCCATACTCACTCCAAAATACCCCGCGATCACCGGGAGCATGGCGATATCCGGATATCCGGTGCTCATTTCCCATTTGGAAACCGCCTGTGAAGTGACACCGAGAGCAGATGCAAGTTGTTCCTGTGTGATTCCCTTTTTCTTCCGCAGTTCTCGGATTTTGTTTCCTATATTCATTTCCATAGTTATTGCTCCTTTCGGATAATTCAGCGTAGGTACCTTGCTTGATGATAGTATAACATACCTCCGTAATTGAATCAACAACCGTATTTTTGGAAAAATCCAACGAATCGTTGGATTAAAGGACATACAAAAATCCCTCTGCCGAGTTTTCAGCAGAGGGATTCGTTATGCTTTATAAATCTAATTACTTAGATTCCTTAATTGCAGCCTGTGCAGCAGCAAGACGAGCTATCGGCACACGGAAGGGAGAACAAGATACGTAGTCAAGACCGATCTTGTGGCAGAACTCAACGGATACGGGGTCGCCGCCGTGCTCACCGCAGATACCGCAGTGAATGGAAGGACGGGTCTTCTTACCGAGAGTTACAGCCATATCCATGAGCTTACCTACGCCGGTCTGGTCGAGCTTAGCGAAGGGATCGTTCTCATAGATCTTGCTGTCGTAGTATGCGGAAAGGAACTTGCCGGCATCGTCACGAGAGAAGCCGAAGGTCATCTGAGTAAGGTCGTTAGTACCGAAGCAGAAGAACTCAGCCTCCTTAGCAATGTCATCAGCGGTGAGACATGCACGAGGAATCTCCATCATGGTACCTACTTCGTACTTAAGATCAGCGCCTGCAGCAGCGATCTCAGCGTCAGCGGTAGCAACAACGATATCCTTAACGAACTTCATCTCCTTAACCTCACCGGTAAGGGGAATCATGATCTCGGGAACGATGTTCCAGTCAGCGTGAGCCTTCTTAACGTTGATAGCTGCACGGATAACTGCGGTGGTCTGCATCTTTGCAATTTCGGGATAGGTAACTGCAAGACGGCATCCACGGTGACCCATCATGGGGTTGAACTCGTGAAGAGAAGAAATGATGTTCTTGATGTCCTCAACGGTCTTGCCCTGAGCCTGAGCGAGAGCTGCGATATCAGCCTCTTCAGTAGGAACGAACTCGTGGAGAGGAGGATCAAGGAAACGGATACATACGGGGTTACCCTCGAGAGCCTCATAGAGCTTCTCGAAGTCGCTCTGCTGGTAAGGAAGGATCTTTGCAAGTGCAGCCTCTCTTGCCTCAACAGTGTCGGAGCAGATCATCTCACGGAATGCAGCGATTCTCTCTGCCTCGAAGAACATGTGCTCGGTACGGCAAAGACCAATACCCTCTGCACCAAGCTCGCGAGCCTTCTTAGCGTCTGCGGGAGTGTCTGCATTGGTACGAACCTTAAGGGTTCTGTATTTGTCAGCCCACGCCATGATTCTGCCGAACTCGCCTGCGATCTCAGCGTCAACGGTGGGGATGATGCCATCGTAAATGTTACCGGTGGAACCGTCGATGGAGATAAAGTCGCCCTCAACGTAGGTCTTGCCTGCGAGAGTGAACTTCTTGTTCTCCTCGTCCATAATGATATCGCCGCAACCGGATACGCAGCAAGTACCCATACCACGTGCAACAACTGCTGCGTGAGAGGTCATACCGCCACGAACGGTAAGAATACCCTGAGAAGCCTTCATACCGGTGATATCCTCGGGAGAAGTCTCAAGACGAACGAGAACAACCTTCTCGCCTCTAGCGTTCCAAGCCTCAGCGTCCTCTGCGGTGAATACTACCTTACCGCAAGCAGCGCCGGGAGATGCGCCGAGACCCTTACCTGCAGGAGTAGCAGCCTTAAGAGCCTTGGTGTCGAACTGGGGATGAAGAAGAGTGTCAAGGTTACGGGGATCGATCATAGCAACTGCCTGCTTCTCATCGATCATGCCCTCGTCAACGAGGTCACACGCGATCTTAAGAGCAGCCTTAGCAGTTCTCTTACCGTTACGGGTCTGAAGCATGTAAAGCTTGCCGTCCTCAACGGTGAACTCCATATCCTGCATGTCTCTGTAGTGATCTTCAAGAATTGCACAAACCTTATTGAATTCCTCGAATGCTGCGGGGAACTTCTGTGCCATCTCAGCGATGGGCATAGGAGTACGAACACCTGCAACAACGTCCTCACCCTGTGCATTGGTAAGGAACTCACCCATAAGACCGCGCTCACCGGTAGCAGGGTCACGGGTAAATGCAACACCGGTACCACAGTTATCACCCATGTTACCGAAAGCCATCATCTGTACGTTAACAGCGGTACCCCAAGAATAAGGGATATCGTTGTCGCGGCGGTATACGTTTGCACGGGGGTTGTCCCAAGAACGGAATACTGCCTCAACTGCGCCCATGAGCTGCTCCTTAGGATCAGAGGGGAAGTCCTTACCGATCTTAGCCTTGTACTCAGCCTTGAACTGGCCTGCAAGCTCCTTAAGATCGTCAGCGGTAAGCTCAACGTCCTGAGTTACGCCCTTCTCTTCCTTCATCTTGTCGATGAGCTCCTCGAAGTACTTCTTACCAACTTCCATAACAACGTCGGAGTACATCTGGATGAATCTTCTGTAGCAGTCCCAAGCCCAACGGGGATTGCCGGACTTAGCGGACATGGTAGCAACAACCTCTTCGTTAAGACCGAGGTTAAGAATAGTGTCCATCATACCGGGCATGGATGCACGAGCACCGGAACGAACGGAAACGAGGAGAGGATTCTCCTTATCACCGAACTTCTTGCCGGTGATCTCTTCCATCTTGTCGATGTACTCCATGATCTCTGCCTGAATGTCATCATTGATCTTTCTGCCGTCTTCATAGTACTGGGTACAAGCCTCAGTAGTAACGGTAAAGCCCTGGGGAACGGGAAGACCGATCTTGGTCATTTCAGCAAGGTTAGCACCCTTACCGCCGAGAAGCTCACGCATGGAAGCGTCGCCCTCTTTGAAGAGATAAACAAACTTTTTGCTCATTTACTTTAACCTCCGATAAATTTATATAAAGATTTTGTTTTGTGCATCGGTGTGGCTGTACGGCTCCTTGCCGCGTATACACACACCGATGCAACCATAATTATAACATAAGTCAAGTCAAATATCCATACTTTTTTGCAAATTTACCGAGATTTATAAATTTGTTCATATTCATCCCCTTTTTTCACTGCTATATTGTAAATAACACAAAAAACAAGGCTCCCAAAGTGGTGAATTTACAATTATCTCTGTATTTTTTCCTTTTATTATGCTATAATTTTGTAAAGTCGAACACCAAACCTCGGATACTTTTTCCGGGATTAAAAGGAGTCAAAAATGAAATTCAGCGAAATGAAATATATCAGCCCCTCAGAAGAGGTGTTTTCAAAATCGGCAACAGAAATAACAAACCGTCTCAACTCTGCCGTGACATTTGAAGATGCTGACCGCGCATTCAGAGATATGTCTGCACTGTGCAGTGCATTTGACACTGCATATTCTTTGTGCATGGTACGTCACGAGATAAATACTCTTGACAAGTACTATGATGAAGAGAATGAGAAGAACGACGAGATTCTTCCCCTTATCGAAGAGAGACGCCAAGAATTCTACCGCGCACTTGCTACAGGAAAATTCAGAGACAGCTTTACCGAAAAATACGGTGAACTGTTGATAAAGAATATCGAGATAAACATGCTTACTTTTTCCCCTGAGATTATTCCCGATCTTCAGGAGGAAAACCATCTTGTAAACGAGTATACAAAGCTCCTTGCGTCAGCTCAGATAGAGTTTGACGGTAAACTTAATACTATCCCCCAAATGATGGCGGAAAAGCAACGTCCCGATGACAAGATGCGCCGTCTTGCCTGGGAGGCTGACGGAAAGTTCTATTCAGATAATGGAGATCGACTTGACAGCATCTATCATCAGCTTGTAAAGCTCCGTACAGATATGGCCAAAAAGCTTGGTTTTGAAAACTACGTAGGTCTTGGATATGCGAGAATGGGCAGAAACTGCTATACACCCGAGGATATCGGCAGATTCAGAGAGGCGGTCATCAAGTACGTAGTGCCACTGGCTGACAGTCTCTACCGTGATCAGGCAAAACGCTTAGGTGTTTCCTATCCCCTGTCCTTTGCAGATGCTTCCCTTTCGTTCCGCTCCGGAAATCCTGCACCTAAAGGGACACCGGAGGAGATTCTGGATCACGCGCGTAAGATGTACCGTGAGATGTCAGATGCTACCGGCGAGTTTATCGATTTCCTATACGACAATGAGCTTCTTGACGTGCTCTGCCGCCACGGTAAGGGTGTGGGCGGTTTCTGTACCTCATTTACCGATTACCGCGCACCTTTTATATTTGCAAACTTCAACGGTACTGCCGATGACGTAGAGACCATGACCCACGAGGCAGGACACGCATATGCGGCATACGTAGCAAGAGATGTTTTCCCCACTGAATATCGTGATCCCACTCTTGATGCCTGCGAGATACACTCTATGTCAATGGAGTTCTTTGCATGGCCTTGGGCAGAAGGATTTTTCCGTGAGGACACAGAAAAATTCAAGTACAGTCATCTTGCCGGCGCCATTAAATTTATTCCTTACGGTACTATGGTCGACCACTTCCAGCACAGTGTTTTTGAAAACCCCGATATGTCTCCCGAGGAACGTCACGACGAATGGAGACGGCTTCTCGGCATCTACATGCCATGGATGGCACTTGACGATTCTTTGCCATTCTACGGTGAGGGCAAGGGTTGGCAGAGACAGAGTCACATTTATCAGCGTCCTTTCTACTACATTGATTACTGTCTTGCCCAGACTGTGTCTCTTGAGTTTTTTGCTCTTATGCAGAAAGACAGAGCCGAGGCCTTCAGACGGTACAATCTGCTGGTTTCTTTTGGCGGCAGTAAAGGGTTCACCGATCTTGTTAAGGACGCAGGAATGGATGATCCCTTCGGCGATGCACTGAAAGAAGCGGTAAGCGCCGCCCAAAGCTGGCTTAAAACGGTAAATGCGGAGCAATTTTAAGCGTTATTTTTACTATTTTTTGATTTTGCTATTGCAATATCGACGATTTTGATATAAAATATAGAAAGAATAATATTTTTTGAACGCGGAAAACCCGCGGCGAGTCTCCTGTCAGATGGAGACCGACTATGGAGGTATATATAATGGTTGTAGCAGGCGATTTTAAAAATGGCGTTACCTTTGACATGGACGGCGACGTTCTGCAGGTAGTTGAATTCCAGCACGTAAAACCCGGTAAGGGCGCAGCTTTCGTACGTACCAAGATAAAGAACGTTATCACCGGTGCAGTTATCGAGCGTACTTTCAGCCCTACCGATAAATTCCCGGAAGCTTTCATCGAGCGTAAAGAGATGCAGTATCTCTACAACGATGGTGAGCTCTACTATTTCATGGACAATGAGACCTATGATCAGCTTCCCCTTAACGGTGACAAGCTCGGCGATAACTTCAGATTTGTAAAGGAAAACATGGCTTGTAAGGTTATCTCTTACAAGGGTAATGTTTTCGCAGTTGAGCCCCCCACCTTTGTTGAGCTTGAGGTTACTGAGACTGAGCCCGGCTTTAAGGGTGATACCGCTACCGGCGCATCCAAGAGTGCGACTCTTGAGACCGGTGCTGAGGTTAAGGTTCCTCTCTTCATCGAGATCGGTGACGTTCTTAAGATCGATACTCGTACCGGCGAGTACATGGAAAGAGTATAATCCCCTTTAATTTATAAAGAAAGGTATGAGCCCGTTTTTTGGGGTTCGCAGGTGACAGTAATGACTATTACCGAAAAGACCGCTTATCTTAAGGGTCTTGCAGAGGGCCTTTCCCTTGACGCAAGCAAGCCCGAGACCAAGCTTATAAACGAACTTGTTAAGCTCGTAGACGAGCTTGCAAACGATCTTCAGGATCTTAGCGACGATGTTGATACCCTTGAGGATTACATTGAGGAGATCGACGAGGATCTTGGCGATGTTGAGTCTTACCTCTTTGAGGAAGATGATGATTGCGATTGCTGCGATGACGATGATGATGACGACGACGATTTCTTCGGCGTTGAGTGTCCCTCTTGCGGCGAAATGGTTTATCTTGACGATACCATTGATCCCGAGGATGTTGAGTGCCCTGCTTGCAACGCTAAGTTCAGCTGCGTATGCGACTGCGACTGTGATTGCGATGAGGACGAGCACCACTGCGACTGCGGTTGCGAGGGCTAATATCAGATTATCAAATAAGGACAGAGGGTGTTTTCATCCTCTGTCCTTTTATTATTTGTATTTTCGATATACTTACGTCAAATTTGCCATTCTGATGTTTACTATGAAAATCACATCCAGATATAGTCCATTGCAATACTACCCGCCGAGAACGAGTGATGCCACTGACACACATCACCGCAATCATTTATGAGAACGGGTTCTTCCAGCTCCGCGATACGGTCTGTTTTTCCATCCGCATAATCAAGAAGTCTACGTTTGCAGTTTTTCACACGAGCAAGAAGTCCACCGAGACGAAGATCCTGCATTTCAAAGCCATATGTCTTATTCACCGTTTCCCACTGGTAGCGGAATGCCTCATAAAAATCTTCCCATCTCGTCTCAAATCTCGCATATTCGCCTTGCGCAATAGCACGCAGACCTTCCTTATCACCGTTTTCATAGAGTTCACGTGTGCGAATACCAAGATCAAATTTTTCTGTCAAAATATCACAAAGAGCGGCCTGTACCTTGAAAAGATAGCCAAATTCAGGGTATTTTGCCTCGTTATCGTGAAGTATATTTGCATATTCTTCAAAAATAGCGGGATCCACAGGCATTTCGTTGTTCTTATCTACGATACCGAGGAAAGGATCATTATAAAGGCGGTTTTTTGAAAAGTTAGAAGAGTATACTTCCCTGTCGGGACCGTAAACATAATTGGGAAGATCGAGAGACAGCATATCATCGTAATCAACGCCTGTGATCTCAAGAAACTTCGCTTTCATTTCATCTTCTGTCCATCCTTCAGCAAGTGCCGCCGCATTCATAAGCACAGGCAAAACAGCGAAGATCGGTGTTTCCGCCCCATCATCACCCCACATAGTAAGGATCGCATTTTTCACACCGTTACGGATACAAGCAGGTATCGCTTCCGCATTTTGGCACATGCTGTAACGATTATGAGGAGTGAAGCCACCCCAGCTCCAAGCACCTCCCGCGAACCATACGCGTCCCGGAGTGAGTTCATTTGAGCGTGTCATCATCGTATCGTATACCTTGGGATCTATGTTATAATAATCCCAATACACACCGGAAAGATCACCCGGAATCTTATCACAAACATCTCCGGAGGTATGATACGTATCACGATCATCATCCGGAATGTAGTAATTACCGCCAAGCTCAAGACGGAAAAACATATCATTCCACATCATAGGCTCATAACCGTATTTACGGGCAATCTCACAAACCCTGTTAAGATGTGAAAGAAGGATCTCTCGGCGATCGTGGTATCCGTTTTCCTCCAGATATTTGCCGAGACCAACCATATGCGCCTCATCCATACCGATATGGATCTTACGAGAACGGAGAGATTTGGAGAGACTGGAAAACATTGCATCGATCAACTCATAGGTACGTTCATCTCCGGCAAGCAAAATATCGTTACAGTCTCGTATTTCTCTATAAACATCCCAACGAACAAGAGCATTGACATGTGCCAAGGTCTGAATGCAAGGAATCATTTCCACACCGATGGAAGCCGCGTAATCATCGATTTCCCGAAGTTCTTCTATTGTATATTTACCACGCTTGTATCCAAAAAACGGATGTCCCTCGACCTCATAAGTATCTTCTGTATAAAGCATCGCGCAGTTATAGCCCATTTCGGAAATAATATAGATAAACCGTTTGAGTGAAGTCAAATTTGGAACAGCATTACGGGAGCAATCTATCATTACGCCAAAATTATTAAAATTTTTCATACTTTCTCCTTAACTTACAACCTTATCCTCACAGATAATATACGATATATGCTTACAAGTTTAGCATAACACGCAAAGCGACAATCTGTCAATACAAATTCAATTAAGCAATATAAAGAGGAGCAAAGAGTAAAATACTCTTTGCTCCTTTTTATATGAGATCAAAATTCTATTTTAAGCCAAAATACTAACAACGCACTGTTAATCATCACTTAAGCTTTATTTTATCCGCTTCTTTGTACCACGGATAATAAACCGTAAGTGCAGAGGGAATGCTGTCGGTATCTACCCTTTCAGACGAGAACAAGGTAAATGACTGTCTCTGATATACCGGTACCTCTACCGCCCAACCAAGAATAATATCAAGAGCATCTCTGTAATATATAAGCCTTGACATTCTATCAGAATTTATTTCTGATGAAGCAATATAATAATCAAGAATATCATCAGCTATACCGTGATAGTTACCGCCAATAGCAGTAAGTCCGGATGAAGAAAAATAGTTTTCATACATATGCGGTTCAGGTGATACAGCCCGTGCCGCACACCAGATCTGGTGCGATCCACTGCGAAGTCTTCCCCACATGAGAGAATTACCGGTTGGATCGGTAATAGACAGTGTTATACCTATCTTACTAAGTGCATCAGCTGAATTCTTTATAATATTATATGAGGGATGATCTTTATCTCCACCTCCCGGAACTATAACCTCAAAGGTAAGGCCAGCCCCTTCGGGAGCAGAAACTATTTTATCTATTTCCTCATCATATACATATCCCGCTGCCACAAAATAGCCTATCGCGGCCTTTAGTGCCTCACCGTATCTATCAGCACGGCTCATAATATCGTTATATATCTCACTTCCGTCATAAGCCAAAGAAAATGCCGTTCTGTATTTTTCATCGGTTACGTCGTAAGCAATATATGAGTTCTCTGACATAGGATAATTTATAACCTTTGCTGACTGACCGTAATATTCTTCAATTGCCTCTTCTCTGTACACAGCAAAAATCGTTGCGAGTGCACGTCTGAGATTCATAGATTCATCAGAATCCTTATTTTCGCCAACCTTAACCGTATCTGCGTTTATTCCTATATATCCATAGGCATCGGTACTGGATACTAAGGTATAGATCTTGTCTCCAATAAGCTTTCCGTCACCGTTGAGAGTACCAATTTCATCGACAGTCCCCACATTACCTTCTGTAACGATAAGGTCAAGGGATTCTTCTGCCATTACATTTTGAAGTGAATCTCCTTCTTCTAAAGGGACAAACTCTATCTTTTCACTCAAAGGCTTTGAAGCATAATAATTATCGTTTTTCTTAAGAGATATCCTTCCATCACTGTACGAATCAAGCACATACATTCCGGCACCAAGCGGCTTTCCGTTTCTTGCTGTAACAGAAGACAGATCCCCACGTTCAAACCCAAAACATCCATCCTCATAGGAATACAGTTCTTCGTTCCCGTAGTAGTGCAAAGGTGCCACGTAAAAATCAAGTATTGAATATATATCCGAGGCATTGTAACCGTCGGTATATATCTTTACTGTGAAATCATCTATTCTTTCAATACCGGATATAGTACCTACCGCACTCTCAGAATATCCGGATATATATGCGTTACGTGCAGCGGACATAACTGTATCGCTGTCCACTTCTCCACCGTTAGCATCCTCCCAGTAGGCCTCGGGGTCCCCCTCATAAACAGTAAATATCTCGTTATAGAAATCTTCCTGCGTTGGAAAATCCTCTTCGGTCAAAGTGAATGTTGAACCGAGTACTGTTGTAAATACTCCATTTTTCAGACCGGCAAATCCCCATGCTGCCATAGCAAATGCGGTATGGTATCTTGAGTCAGATATGACAGTTTGCGAAGGTACGGCAATAAGCGGTTCAGCATACTGCTCTGCATAACTCGACACGCAGTATTCGGTTACAGCATAAATGTCCTTTTTCCATTCACTAAGCACCGCTGTATCGTATGAATCCTGTTGCTCCTGTGTCCATTTGTCACGCTTGCTCCAAATATGTCCGAAGCCCGCTGTGTTTATCTTATCAAATTCACTGCCATATTTTTGATATTCCTCATCATCTGAATCTGTGATGAAATTATCAAGACCACAGATAGAAGAATATCTTAAAGTTGTACTACCGTCATAAGAGGGATCGCAAAGAACGTACATAGAAAAGATTACATCATCTATATCCATTCTGTACCCATCAGAGAAATATATATTATCTCTGATTCGAACAGTATACTCTGCGATATTTGACACCTCATCCATGAAAAGGGTTATATCGCATATACCATGATAGCTGTAGTCAACGCCTCCGTAAGAGACCGTCTCCCCGGCTATACCATTTTCCACCACATCACCTACTCTGTCAAGCAGAAGAGGAGAAACCTGGGTAAGGTCCATAAGCACATCATCGTCATCTGTAGAAGGATAAAACGGATTTAGTTTTCCCGATATGGCGGAATAGCCTACATTCAACACTCCGTCATTATGTGATACAGCCTGATCCGGCTCAATAGTTTCCGCTACCGGTTCGGAACAAGAGATAGTTCCGACCATGAGCAAGACTAAAGCGGTCAAAAAAGAAATTACTCTAATCAATAACTTATTCATTGTCATTTTTTATATGTACATCAAGCTGATTAAAGGGAATTTCTATTCCTGCGGCATCAAATGAAAACTTAACATCCTCTAAAATCGCCGCTCTTTCGGTGAAATAATCCCCTGACTTTGCCCAGCATCTAAAGCAAATATCAACAGAACTCTCAGATGTTGCAGAAACAAACACCGAGGTACCCCCGGGACGAATAAGCTTGTTGTAACGGGAAATAACCTCTAAAACAGTCTTCTTGGCAAGAGCAAGATCTATAGCAAGACCTGCCGAACCAATAAGTGCTACAAACGAAGCAGTTGGTATACCAACAATAGTAGCCACAGTATAAACAAGCAAAACGTAAAGGCTGATTTTCAAAACAAATGCAAGAAACCGCATAAGTCCCTGCTCCGCTTTCCCATTATAATCTCGATTCGCAACCTTTCTGCATATTTTCTTGATAATTATATGTCCTACAATAAGAATGACAACAGCAATGAGAAGATTCCAAAATGCACCAAGTGCACTCGGAATAAGCGAACATAGATAATTTATGACATTCTGCATTTCTTGTATCCTTTCATTATAACTTTCACAAAGATATTATACCAAACAACAGCACAATATTCAATAGAAACAAAAAAAGACCGTCTTGCGACGGTCTTTTTTATAGGTGAAACTAAATTACTTAATCTCAACAGTTGCGCCAGCCTCAGTAAGCTTAGCCTTGAGAGCCTCAGCGTCTTCCTTGCTAACGCCTTCCTTGAGGGTCTTAGGAGCAGCCTCAACGAAGTCCTTAGCGTCCTTAAGGCCGAGACCGGTGATCTCACGAACAACCTTGATAACGTCGAGCTTCTTAGCGCCTGCGCTAGCAAGAACTACGTCAAACTCGGTCTTCTCTTCCTCAGCAGCAGCGGGAGCAGCACCTGCAGCAACTGCAACGGGAGCAGCGGATACACCGAACTCCTCCTCGATAGCCTTAACGAGGTCAGCGAGCTCAAGTATGGTAAGGGACTTTATGTCTTCAAGAATTTTAAGGGACTTTTCGGATGCCATTGTAACATACCTCCTGATTATAATTTTTATATTTTTTATGCTGAGATATTACTCAGCTGCGGGAGCAGCCTCTTCAGCTGCAGGAGCTGCCTCTTCAGCAGCGGGAACCTCTTCGCCACTCTTGTCGATAATAGCCTGAAGGCCGTATGCAAGGTTGTAAAGAGGAGACTGGATGCTACCAAGGAGCTTAGCAATAAGGCCTTCCTTGGAGGGGATCTCTGCAAGAGCGATTACGCCGTCCTTATCAAGAATCTCACCGTCAACAAAACCTGCTTTGATCTCGAAAGTCTCGATGGAATCAGCATACTCCTTAAGGATCTTAGCTGCTGCAACAGGATCTTCCTTACTTACAGCGATAGCGCTCATACCCTCGAGGTACTGCTTAAGATCACCGAGGTTTGCGTTGTCACAAGCACGACCGATAAGAGTGTTCTTCTTAACGGAGTACTCAACACCTGCAGCACGAAGCTTTGCACGAAGTGCAGTGTCCTTCTCAACGCTGATACCCTGATAGTTTACGATAACACCGGCAACAGCTTCACTGAGCTTTCCGGAGAGATCTTCAACGATAGCCTGCTTGGCTTCCAGAATTTTCTTACTTGACATTTTAGTTTCACCTCCCGAAAATAAATGTAAAATAAGCAAGTAGCAGAAAACAAAAAAGCTCTTTTACAGCATTCGCCGAAAAGAGACAGATCAAAACACGACACAAGTGTCGTGAAGTATTTGTTCTCTCCTCGGCAGGAAAGCTTTAGCTTTTACTGAAACCTGCTGTCTTTGGATTGACTTTGGTTATTATATCATTAAATAATAAGTTTGTCAACACCTTTTTGAAAATATATATTTTTTCTTCATCTCATTTATTCATTTTCAGTTCATTTATAAGTGTTATACTGAAAAAAAGAACTCTACTAGCAATATGTTATACGGTGGACTGTATGATAGAAAAACAAGAAACTAAAGATACTGTACGTGCCCTGATCGCAAGGTACCGCAATCTGAATCTTATCATTGCTATCGCAGGCGGACTGATTGCCATAGTCCTCATAACGGTAATAGTCATCGTTATATCAACAAATCTTAAAGGGGATACACTACCTGTAAACGCGGTATACGATGACGGCGGTCACCTAACCGGGATAATAGGTGATCCAACCGTTTGTATTGATCCCGGTCACGGATATGACGATCCCGGTGCCGACTCTGATTTTCTCGGAGAGGACACCGCAGAGAGGGAGATCAACTTTGATGTCTCGCTTCGCGTTCGCGACATACTTATCGAATACGGTGTCAATGTCATTATGACCCACGACACAAATATTCCGGATGATAAGATACCGCAAAACGAAGACGGTAAATACGTTATAGACCCGGTGTGGAGAGCTGATTTTGCAAACAAAAATTCGCCCGATATATTCGTTTCCCTGCACTGTGACTCTTTCCCTCAGGATAGTTCGGTAAGTGGCACACGAATCTATTACATGTCTTCTGCCGAGGGTGGGAAAGAAGCCTCCAGGGTCGCCTCCCTTTGTGCCGGTAAGATCGAAGAAGCCTTTGAAGACGAGATCAAACTGAGAAACATGTCACCAAACGATGCTTACTATGTTATAAAAAACATAAGTGCTCCGTCAATACTTATTGAGATGGGATTTATAACAAACGAAGAAGATGCCCGTAATATGCTGACAGACAATTGGCGGCAAAAAATGGCAGATGCCATTGCCGCAGGAATAATAAATTCACTGCTCAAATACTGATAAAAATGGGAGGACATATCATGGAAGAAAGAGTTATCGCAATTGCCGCAGACCACGGTGGATATGAGCTCAAGGAGATTATAAAAAAGCATCTTGATGCAAACGGTATAAAGTATGTGGACTTCGGTACTGATTCATCCGCAAGCTGTGACTATCCAAGCTATGCCCGTCCTGCCTGTAATGCGGTACAGAACGGTGAATGCGAGTACGCTATTCTTGTATGCGGTACAGGTATCGGAATGTCACTTGTAGCAAACAAATGCCGTGGTATCCGTGCGGCTTGTTGCTCAGATACATTCAGTGTCAGAATGACAAGACTTCATAACAACGCAAATGCACTTTGCCTCGGTGCACGTGTTATCGGTGCAGGCCTTGCTCTCGATATGGTAGACCTCTTTCTCAATACTGAATTTGAGGGGGATCGTCATCAGAGACGTATCGATCTTGTAGCAGAAATAGAAGCGGCAGGAAAATAACATAAACACAATAAAGAGTCCCCATTACCGAACGGTAATGGGGACTCTTTTGTTAGACAGCTATTTAATTACAGAAATTGGCGAATATCTACCGCAAGCTTTTCTTCAAGGTTTATAAGTTTCTTTGTAATATCTTTTGAAACCTCATCAGCTGCCTCATATTGATTGAGATATCGGTTCAGTGACTTAACCCCCATATTACATCCGTCTGTCATCAGATCCGCTACCGTTTTATCGGTATCCTTTATCCCAAGCATAAAGTTTGTCTTTATCGCCGACATCCCCTTTGCCATGGCAGAAGGATCCTTTCCGTCGTCTTCAAAACGGTCAAGCTGTGCTCTTATCTCATGGTCAAGCTTTGAATGTCTGTCTTTTGATTCATTGAGTATAAATCTAAAATCATTATCCTTAACATGGTCAATAACACTGTTAATGGACTCAACTCCCATTTTTACTCCGGCATCACATTCTCTGAGCAGTTTTATAGTATCCTGTTCTATCATTTTCTTTTTTCCTTTCTCCGGTATTTTATATGAAAGCATTCCCCGAAACACCGAAAACTATACTTGTAGTTGTATTTCGGTTTTCGTATTGACTCTCGGCTTACCTCTGTGATATTCTGTATGCGGCGGCAAAATGATCTAACAAAAAGGGCATGGAAGAAACGCTGTGTCATCTTCTCTTCTCCACCTTTTCCGTCACGTCCTTGCGCTGCCGATTTTGTTCTTTCCTTGAAAAAGGAGGTGTCACATTGAAAAGGAACAAGAAAAAAGATAAGGATAGATCTCCTCTTAAGATCCGCCGAGTACTTTCCAATAATCTGTACGTTCTCGGGGTTATACACAGAGTTGCACCCTCATATCTGCCCACGTATTTTCTCTGGAGTGTGGGAAATGCTCTGCTTGACTTTTTCACCAACGTATGGCTGCTCAGAGAAATAGTAAATCGCTATCAGTCAGGCAGGTCGGTGCAGGAGGTACTGTGGATGCTGCTTCTGCTTATAGCTCTGAATCTTCTGTGGTACATGATTATCGATTCCTTGCCATCCTTCATATACCCTAAGTATAGGCAAAGAATCGTTGAGCGTATAGAAAAAGAGCTTTTCAAGAAGGCCTCTCTCGTTGAGCTTGAATGCTATGAAAACCCGGAGTTTTACGACAAATACGTAAAAGCACTGGAGGGTGCCAACGGTAAATGTATGGACGTAGTATATACCGTTGACAGTCTGATATGGACGTTGGTATCTCTTTTCTCTACCGGCACGTTACTGTTTTTTATTGATCCGTTGCTAATGTTGTTTGGCCTCGTTCCTCTGTTCTTCAGTATAGTCAAAAACAAATTTAATAAGCTGAGCAAAGAGAAAAAGGACGAAAGCCGCAATGTTGAAAGACGCGAGGGTTACGTACAAAGAACCTTTTATCTTAACGAATACGCAAAGGAAATGCGTCTGTGCGGAATTTCCCGCCTTATGCTCAAAAAACACAGGGATGCGGAAAATGATTTCAGATCGCTGTGTAAAAAATACGGCTTTAAGATGGCTGTATTCTACCTGTTTTCAAACTCAAGCTCGGCCGTTACCTCTTTTGCAGCTATGCTTTACGCCGCATTCCGCACTCTCGTCACCCATTCAATGCTGCTTGGAGACTGCCTTGTGGTTTTTAATTCCATTGACGTCGTATCCTGGAATCTCACAAGAGTGGCAGGTGTGTTTACTCAATTCAGAGAACACGCAATGTATATAGAGGACTACAGATTTTTCGTGGAATATCAACCGAAGCTGAAGAAAAACACCGACGGTCCGAGGGTATCGTCAGACACGCTTACCCTTGATAACGTATCATTCAGATACACCGGTGCCGAGAAGGACTCTGTATCCGACATAAGTCTCAGTATTAAGCCCGGAGAGAAAATTGCTCTCGTAGGGCACAACGGTTCGGGCAAAACTACACTTGTTAAGTTGCTTTTACACCTTTATGAGCCCCGTGATGGCAGTATAACCCTCGGAGGCCGGGACATCGGGGACTATAACAGCGATTCATACCGCGATGCATTCACCGTAGTATTCCAAGATTTTAAAATGTTCTCTATGTCGGTAGCGGAAAACGTACTTCTCCGTCCGCTGAGGGACGGAGACGAGCAAACCGTTACCGAGGCACTGAAGAAAAGCGGAGCATATGAGAAGATTTCCTCTCTTGACAAGGGAATAGCCACTACACTTACCCGTGAGTTTGACGACGAAGGAGTAGTGCTGTCGGTAGGTGAAGCGCAGAAGGTTTCTCTCGCACGTATTTTCACAAACGGCTCGCCCTTCGTCATTCTGGACGAGCCATCCTCCGCTCTTGATCCCATAGCGGAATATAAAATGTTCGAAAACATGATGGAGGCCTGCCAAGACAGAACTCTCATATTCATTTCCCACCGTCTGTCCTCCGCCGTGCTTGCAGACAGAGTATTCCTTATGGAAAACGGACGGATAATCGAATCGGGAAGCCACAGCGAGCTTATGAAAAACGGCGGTAAATACGCCGAAATGTTCTCAATGCAGGCAGAAAATTACGCCGAGCGCAATGGGGAGGTGAACGCGGATGTCAAGTGAAAAAAGCAAGGATAAAAAGAAGGACAAGTTACCGCCTCTTCAGGTAATAAGATACAATCTTTTCATGCTAAAAAAGGTAGCTCGATTTACCCCTCAGTACATACTCCTTATGGTAGTCGTGGGAATCATCGGCGGTATATCAAGCTCTGTTGCCACGGTATTCACCTATGCGCTGTTCAATGCCCTTGACACACCGGGCATTACCTTCGGAACGATAGTTCTTTATCTGGTTCTCATCATTGGAACAAATTTTGCGCTCAGTATATTCGGCGCCTGGTACTTCCAGTATTATCACTCTGTAATGGACAGAAGACTCCAGCACAAAATGCACGAGGAACTTTTTGAGCAAGCTCTCAAAATGGACCTTGCCTGCTATGACGATCCTGCATTTTACAATGATTACGTTTGGGCAATGGATGAATCAAAGGGACGTGCGGAGCAGGTTCTTGAGGATACCGAAAGGATAATCACTTATCTCATCACCCTTTCTACGCTTATTACCCTTATGATGCAGGTGGATATTCTGGTGGGAGGAATTCTGCTGCTTGGCTGTATCATCAACGCCGTTATGTGGGAGCTTGAAAATAAGATCTGGTTCAAGCGAAATGAAAAGATCAAGCCCTACGGAAGGAAGCGATCCTACGTTAATCGGATATACCACCTTTCCGACCACGCAAAGGAGCTGAGAGTAAGCTCCGCCGGGGACAATCTTGAGACAATGTACTCCGACAGTATAGACAAAATAATTGAGGAAGAGATCAAAAGCGGCAAAAAAATATATCTGATACGTACCCTTGATAATTTTGTTTCGATCACGGTAAGATTTCTTCCGGTCGTATTACTTCTCGCGAAGCTGTATGACGGCACGGCTCAACTGGGCGGATTCGTGGCATCTATAAACATAATCTGGAACCTCAACTGGAGCATGTACGATCTTGCCAAAAACATTCTCAGGATGCAGGACAATGCCCAGTATATAGGTAAGTATCTGAAATTTCTATCCTATACACCTGAAATAACCGACGGACCGCTTACCGCAGAACCTCTTGAATCCATTGAGCTTCGGGGTGTATCGTTTGCCTACTCGGCAAACACGAAAAATAAGGAAAATACCGATGAGGAAAAAGAGATAAAATATTCCCTAAAGGATGTAAACCTTAAGATAAATCAAGGGGAGAAGGTCGCCATCGTCGGCTATAACGGTGCGGGCAAAACTACCCTCACCAAGCTTATAATGCGTCTGTACGACCCCACCGAGGGGGAGATACTGTATAATGGCAAGCCGCTGACGGAATATAAAATCCCGTCACTGAGAAGCCGCATTGGTACGGTATTCCAGGATTACAAGATCTTTGCCGCCAACATTGCGGAAAACGTTATGGGTGGCGAGGTGGTAGAGGAAGGCGACAGAGAAACAGTCACAGATGCTCTCACCAAGGCTACATTTTCCGATAAGCTGTCTTCTCTTGAAATGGGTATCGATACCGAGCTAACCAAGGAATTCTCGGAGGATGGCACTGAGCTCTCCGGAGGAGAAGCGCAGAAGGTAGCTATCGCCCGTATATTTGCCCGTCCCTACGAGCTTCTTATTATGGACGAGCCTTCCTCCGCGCTTGACCCCATAGCAGAATATAAGCTTAACCACACCATTCTCGAATACACCAAAGACAAGACGGTAATATTTATCAGTCACCGTCTGTCCACTACAAGAATGGCAGACCGCATCCTTATGTTTGACAGCGGACAACTGATCGAGGACGGCAGTCACGAGGATCTGATGAAAAAGGGAGGTAAATATGCCGAGATGTTCCGTCTTCAGGCAGAAAAATACCGAATGTAAACTCAAAAAAAGAACCTGCCGCGGCAGGTTCTTTTTTTATCATTTTACGATATTCTCTTGTTTTTCCATTTGCCGAAGCTGAAGAACAGTGCAGTGAGAATGGCACCGATGACCCATGAGCTAAGCAGGGATATCTGTATACATCTACTGTCGCCAAATGGGAGCGTCTCGCTTCTTGTAAAATATGATATACCGTACGCAATAGGAACACGTACTGCTACTGTAGTTATCAGGGATATCCACATAGGTGTCATAGTGTCGCCCGCACCTCTCATAATACCCGAAAGACTCTGAGTTACCGCTACTGCAATATAACCAACCGCAAGGATAAACATCAGTCTGTAACTCATATCAACCAGATCCTTGGTGTCGGTAAACACACTCATAAGGGATCTTCCAAAAATCAGAATTATACCGGTAATGATAGTTGAACAGGCAACAGCAAGAAGAGTTCCCTGCTTCGCACCCTTGGAAACGCGGTCGTACTTACCCGCACCAACGTTCTGTCCCGCAAAGGTGGTAAGTGCGGTTCCAAAGGAGAAATTAGGCATCATCGCAAAGCCGTCCACACGCATAATAATTACGTTTGCCGCAACAAACTGCTCACCGAAGCTGTTGGTAAGGGACTGTACTATTATCATAGCAGATGAGAATATTGCCTGGGTAAGACCGGAGGGAAGCCCGAGCTTTACAACTGTCTTGACGTAGTGTGTCTTGGGACGCATATATTTAATGCCGAAATCAAAGTTATCCCGCATCTTTGCCAACTTGATAAGGCAGAGAAGAGAGGATATCATTTGGGCAATAACGGTAGCGAGAGCAACTCCCGCAACGTCCATATGGAACACCGCAACGAAAAGAAGATCGAGCACGATGTTTATTACAGTGGCTATGAGCAGATAGACCAGGGCAGATACAGAGTCTCCCATTCCGCGAATTATACCGCCGAGAATGTTGTAATAAGCCATTCCTGCGATTCCCACAAGGGATATGGTAAGATATGCAGTGCACCCATCTATAGTTGCCTCAGGGGTATTAAGCAATTCCAGTACCGGGCGGATAAATGGGGTAGCAACCACGATCAATCCCACACATGAAATAGCGGTAATAGTAATACAGTTACCAACAGTATATGAAAGTGCCTTTCTGTTTTTGGCTCCGAAATACTGAGACACCATAACGCTGGCTCCCGCTGAAATACCAATAAAAAGAACCAGAAGCATATTAAGTATCGGAAGTGCACTTCCAACCGCGGAAATAGCATTGTCACCGTTCTCAGCAAATTTACCTACTACAATCGTGTCGACGGTACTGTACATTTGCTGCGCAATATTTCCGATAAGCATCGGAAGTGTAAAGGCCACTATACTCTTGATGACTGAGCCCTCGGTCATATCTGTTGGTGAGAAAAGTTTTTTAAACATATATCCATCCTGAAAAAAATCAATTTACTTATTATAACATGTACCGACTACCTTTTCAACATATATAATAAATTCTTTATATTATCTTTATTTTCCCCTTTCCTTTATCCTGTTTTTCTGCTATAATTCTCTTGTATCCAGTTAAGCCGAAGAAAGGGCAATAAAATGAAAGCAAGTCGTTCAATTATATACATTCTTTTAGCGGGTATCTTATGGGGCAGCTCCTGTATTTTTGTAAATTACCTGCACCCGGCTGGTTTCTCTCCCATCCAGTGTACTGCAATAAGAATGGTCTCCGCCGCAGTTATTCTTAATCTCGCAGTCATTATAAAAGGACGTGGCTTCAAACTTTATAAGTTACCTCTGCGGGCACTAGCCATAGCTGCAGCTTCCGGTATATTATCGGTTCTTTCAATGTGCATCTTCTACTATTACTGTATGATCAGAACAACTGCCGCAGTAAGTGCTATTCTCCTCTACACCGCTCCCTTTTTCGTTATGATAATGTCACTTATCTTCTTTGGTGAAAAGCTGAGTACAAAAAAGATAGCCGTATTTATTACCGCTCTTGTGGGTTGTGCTCTTGCCTCGGGTATCGTAAGCGGTATTTCCGGAGATCCTCTCGGTATATTTTTCGGGGTTCTGTCGGGACTCAGTTATTCTCTTTACGGAATATTTGCTTCATTTTATATGAAGTACAGTTCGGATTCACTTACCTATTCCGCGCTTAATTTCATCTTTGCCGCTACAGGTGCTCTGTTCCTTGCAAATCCTGTAAAGCTGGTTGAGCAGACCGTTGCGGCACCGAATACAGCTATACTGATCGGTTTATTTATCATCTTCGGTGTAAGTAATGCAGTACTTCCCTTTCTGCTTTACACAAGCGGCCTTAAGACTGTTCGTCCTGATGTGGCATCTATCCTTGCATTCAGTGAGCCGCTCACTGCCGCAGTCCTCGGCATAGTAGCGCTCCGTCAGCCTTACGACGGCTTTCAGTTGTTGGGTATCGCTCTTGTAACCATTGCAATAATCGCACTTAATCTGAAACGAAAATAAAAAACGGAATAAAAACAACCGGATTCGTTTGATCGAATCCGGTTTATTTTTTATTTAGTTAAAGGGATACGCATCCTCGTCACAAACGAGAGTTACGTCGGGATGGAACTGAAGGATAGAAGCAGGTACCTGAGGATCAACAGGCCCCCAGAAAGTCTTCTTAAGAATATCTCTCTTATCCTTACCGGTAACTACCATAACTATCTTTCTTGCCGCCATAATAGTACCGATACCCATAGTAAATGCCGCTCTCGGAACCTCGTCAGCAGAGTTGAAGAATCTCTTGTTTGCCTCAATGGTCATCTCAGTGAGCTTGACCTCGTGAGTCATAGCGGGGAAATGATCGTCGGGCTCGTTAAAGCCGATGTGACCGTCGTGACCGATACCGAGAAGCTGAAGGTCAACGCCGCCCCACTCCTCGATCTTCTCCTCGTACGCCGCGCACATAGCGTCAACATCCTCGGCAAGACCAAGGGGAACGATAGTGTTCTCAGGCTTTATGGAAATGTGATCGAACAGATTGTCCTGCATAAACTTGCGGTAACTTTGCTCGTGGTCGGGAGCAAGACCCTTATACTCGTCAAGGTTTGCGGAGCGAACCTTAGTAAAATCTATCTTACCGGCCTTCTCTCTTGCGATAAGCTCGCGGTAAAGAGGAAGAGGAGTAGAACCGGTAGCAAGACCGATAACTGCGGCAGGTTTCTTTGCGATTACTGCCTCAAACTGATCTGCAGCAGCCTTACCTACAGCCTCGGGATCCTTTGCAACTATTATTCTAGGGTGAAGCATATTGCTATCTCCTTTATTTAGTCAAAATTTAGTGTTTCATTCATTTGAGGAAACCGGAAAGCAGTATCACCTGCAGTACAGCCGAGTACTGAGTCCAGTATTCCGTACTCATCACCTTCAGGATTCGGCAGATGCATAATAATTACATTGTCTGCACCGAGTCCCTTTGTGTTCTTATATGATAACGGAGTATTTGCATAGGCATATGGCGCAATGATAAGATGCGGAGACAAATAGTCCCCAAAGCTTCCGAGTGAAAGAGGAGAAGCATCTCCCATAAACCATACACGCCTGCTTCCATTGATTACGTAGCTTACGTGTGGGACATTGCCTTTCCCGATATGACGTGTATCAACTGCTGTGACAGTAACCTGCCCCACCGTCGCTGTCCGCCCTATACCGGGTGCCAAAGCAATACCGTTCCCCGCTCTGCTGTAACCCTGAAAAAAATCCTCATCACAGTGATCGGGATGAAAATGAGTAACCGCAAATATATCCGGCGGGTCTTGGGAGAACTCCCGCCTTATGTTCTCGGGAGTACCGAGATAAGGCGGGAGCTCATTACAAACACCGTCAAGTAATATCTTTACGCCATCAAGCACAAGAAGGACGCCGGAATTTGCGCTTCTTGTTATTTTCAATATTATACGCCTTCTTTAGCGCGGCGAATAGTCTCTGCCTCGGTGCAACCGTTAACAGGAGTATAGCCTGCAAGAGGAACGATCTTCTCATGGACAGCATCGATGATCCAAGAGGGCTGAGGGAAGAAGAACTCGTCAAACTCGAAGGGAGGAGTGATCCAGTTGCGTGCGCCGACAACTGCAGGAGGTGCATCGAGATCGTCGAAGCAAAGCTCAGTGATCTTGCTTGCAACCTCGCTAAGGAATGAACCGCGAGCACAAGCATCGGATACGAGAACAACTCTGCCGGTCTTGCGTACAGACTCGATTATCTTAGTGTAATCAAGGGGAACAAGAGAGTGGATATTGAGAATATCAGACTCCATACCGTACTTCTCGCTAAGCTCCTTAGCTGCGTCAACCGCACGGTAGAGTGCAGCACCGATAGTGATAATGGTAAGATCCTTACCGTCGCGAACCTTGTTAACATCACCAAACTCGATCTCGTAACGCTCTGCAGGAACGCCGCCCTCACGGAACTGCTCACCAACGTCATAAATACGCTGGCTCTCGAAGAATACAACGGGGTCAGTGCCCTTAAGAGCAGACTCCATAAGACCCTTAGCCTCCCAAGGAGTTGCAGGGAAGCAAACCTTAAGACCGGGAATATGAGCACAAAGTGCAGTCCAGTCCTGGCTATGCTGTGCACCGTACTTAGAACCAACGGATACACGAAGGATTACAGGCATCTTAAGAATACCTGCAGACATTGCCTGCCACTTGGACATCTGGTTGAAAATCTCATCGCCAGCACAACCGATAAAGTCAGCGTACATAAGCTCAACGATAGCACGACCGCCGGAAACTGCGTAACCAACTGCGGTACCAACGATAGCTGCCTCAGCGATAGGAGAGTTGAAGAGACGGCAGTGAGGGAATGCATCCATCATACCGCGGTATACTGCGAATGCTCCACCCCAGTCACGGCAGTCCTCACCGTATGCAATAAGGGTAGGATCCTCGTAGAATCTGTCATAGATAACTTCGGATATAGCATCACGAAGATTGAAGAGCTTCATCTTGGAAACGGGCTTGCCGTCAACAACAGGGCAACGCTCCTTTTCCTTGATCTTCTGATATGCGGGAACCTCGCTGAGAGGCATATTAACCTCAGGCTCACGGTCGTCAAGCTTGTCAACCTTCTGGTTGGAGAACATAAGACGCTCAACTACTGCGGGATCAGCCTTGAAATCAACGTAGGGGCTGACAGTAGGATCGGAAGCAGCCTTACAGATCATGGTCATACGCTCAATGGTACCTGCAAGGATCTCCTCGAGCTTGTCATCAGCGGCAACGCCTGCCTCAACAAGACCCTTTCTGTAGGTGATGATGGGATCGATCTCACGCCATGCATCGATCTCTTCCTTAGTACGGTATGCGTTCTGGTCGGAAGTGGAGTGACCGGAGAAGCGGTAGGTAAGAGTATCAAGCATTACAGGTCCCTCACCGTTGCGAAGGATCTCAAGCTTGCGCTCCATTGCATCGATAACTGCAAGAGGATTGAAGCCGTTGATTCTCTCAGCATGGAACTGAGTGGGGCTGATACCGGAACCGATACGAGCAAGCATATCGTAACCCATGGTCTCACCACGAGTCTGGTCGCCCATACCGTAAGAGTTATTGAATACGTTATAAAGAATGGGCATACCGCCGTTGTGGCTCTCCCAAAGGGTGTGGAACTGATCCATAGCGGCAAAGTTCATTGCCTCCCAAACAGGACCACGTGCCATAGAACCGTCACCGGAGTTACATACTACGATACCCTGCTTGTTGTTGATCTTCTTGAAGAGAGCAGCACCGGTAGAGATTGCAGCAGAACCACCAACGATAGCATTGTTAGGATAAATACCAAAGGGAAGGAAGAATGCGTGCATGGAACCGCCCATACCCTTGTGGAAACCGGTGTCACGAGCAAAGATCTCGGAAAGAGTTCCGTAAAGGATGAAACGGATAGCAAGCTCCTTAACGTCGCTTACAGGGCCAAGCTTCTCGGTAGCGCGAAGAGCGGAACCGCCAAGGAAGCCCTCCATGATAGTCATAAGCTCCTGCTCGCTGAGCTTGTTAATGCAGGAAAGAGCCTTAGCAAGGATCTCGGAGTGGCTACGGTGAGAACCGAAGGTAAAGTCGTTCTGATCAAGCAGATAAGCCTGACCTACGCAAGCAGCCTCCTGACCGATTGAAAGGTGAGCAGGACCGGGATATGTAGTCTCGATACCGTTGTAGAGACCCTGAGTCTTGATCTGGTTAAGCATAGACTCAAACTCACGAAGAACGGTAATATCGCGGTAAATACGAACAAGGTCGTCATCGCTGTAACGGCCACGCTCTTCTGCGATTGTTTTATTGTAGGTGTTTACGGGGATGTCGTTGAATGTGATCTTACCGGGAGCCAGTGTTTCGGCAGGATCTACAAATAAATTCTTAGGCATTTTATGTCTCTCCTTTACTCCGGGCAAGTGATCCGCCACCGCGGGTCACAGTCCTTATATATATTGTTATTCTATTTAAAACTTATATATGGAAAATCGCTTCGCGGATGATCTCAGCCACAGTGGGATGAGGGAATACGAGCTTCTCAAGTCTTGAAGGAGTAAGCTCTGTATCTACCATCATAGTTGCGGTCATAATTATCTCGGATGCGTAAGAACCGACCATGTGACAACCAACAAGACGCTTCTTATCGGTATCAACAACGATCTTAATAAAGCCCTTTCCACCCTCAGTCTCAGCAAGGTAACGGCCTGCATAGGACATGGGAAGCTTGACCTCTTTTACGGTCATACCCTTCTCCTCAGCAGCTTCCTTTGAAAGGCCAACGCTTGCAACCTCAGGATCAGTGTAGATAACAGAGGGAACTACATCGTAACGCATCTCATCGGGCTTGCCGATCATGTGGTTAACGGCAACCTCAGCCTCTCTGTATGCGGTGTGAGCAAGCATAAGCTTACCGTTACAGTCACCGATAGCGTATACACCGGAAACGTTGGTGCAGAGATGTCTGTCGGTCTTAATAGCCGCTCTGTCCATCTCAAGGCCAAGAGTCTCGATACCGATACCGGCAGTAGAAGGCTTACGGCCTGCAGAGAGAAGCACCTTATCGCACTTAATCTCCTTCTTCTCGCCGTTCTCCTCATAGATAACGCTGTCAGCCTTTACCTCAAGCACCTTGGAGGAAAGCTTGAAGATCATACCCTTCTTTACGAATGCATCGGTAAGAACCTTGCATATCTCGGGATCGGTAGCACCTGCGATCTTAGGCATCATCTCAATTACAGTGACTTCTACTCCAACGCTTGCGAAGTAGTAAGCCATCTCAAGTCCGATAACACCGCCGCCGATAACTACCAGAGTCTTGGGAAGAGTCTTCTCGTCAAGAACCTCGCGGTTGGTGAGAACAAAACCGTCCTCAAGTCCCTCTTTAAGTCCGGGAACAGGAGGAACAACAGTCTCAGATCCCGATGCGATAACAAGTCTCTTGCCCTCGTATACCTGTCCGTCAGCCTCAATGGAATAACCGTTTGCACTTCTGCCCTTAACGGTACCCACTGCGGTAATAACAGTCACTTTGTTTGCCTTCATGGTAGCTCCGACACCGGAAACCAGAGTCTTAACTACCTTATCCTTACGGTCAATGACCTTGGCGTGGTCATACTTAACGGTGCCCTCTACTGTTACGCCGAAAGCCTCGCTCTCTTTTGCGTGACGGTACATCTTGGAAGAGTTGAGAAGGGTCTTGGTAGGGATACAACCCTCGTTAAGGCAGGTACCGCCAAGAGCCTTTTTCTCAAAAAGAGCAACCTTCATTCCATTCTGAGCGGCACGCTCGGCGCAAAGATATCCGCCGGGGCCTCCGCCCAGTACAAGTACATCAAAAAGTTCCATTGTTTATATCCTCCTGATCGATCACTTTGCAAGAAGAACAGTAAAGTTCTCAAGGTTGGTGCAAAGCTCCTTCTGGAAGCGTGCAGCGGGAGTACCGTCGATAGCACGGTGATCGTAGGTAAGGCTAAGACCCATTGCAGGATAGATCTGGATAGATCCGTCTGCGCCGCGGCGAACACGGTCGATAGTACCGCATACACCGAGAATACCGGTCTGAGGAGGATTGATAACAGGTGTGAAGGACTCAACACCGAGGTTACCGAGGTTAGATACGGTAAAGGTACCGCCACTGAGCTTGTCGGGAGAGATATTACCCTCACGGCACTGAGCAGCAAGCTCCTTAACAGCCTTGGAAATCTCAAGAAGGCTCATCTCGTCTGCGTGGAAAATGGTAGGAACCATAAGTCCGCGAGGAGTATCAACTGCAACACCAAGGTTAACGTGACTGAAGATACGAATGGTGCTGTCGTCAATCATGTTAGCGTTCATGTCAGGATGATTCTTAAGTGTTCTGGAAACAGCGTAGAGAACGATATCGCCAAGGGTGATACCGGAGCACTCTCCATCACTTGCCTTAAGCTGCTTTCTGTATTCAAGAATAGCGGTAGCATCAAAAGAAGTGTTATGAGTAAGCTGAGCCATGGTAGAAAGAGATGTGCTCATAGACTTACTGATAGCACGGCGGATACCGCTGAACTTAACGTCCTTATACTCTTCCTCAGCTATAGCGGCAGGAGCAGCTACGGGAGCAGCCACTGTCTCTGCTACTACGGGAGGATTATCCATAAGAGTTCTTACGTCTCTCTCAATGATTCTGCCGTTAGGACCTGTAGGAGTTGCAAGACTTGCATCTACACCTGCGCGCTCTGCAAGCTTCTTGGCTCTGGGAGATACTGCAGCCTTCTTACCCTCAACTGCGGTAGTAGCGACAGGAGCTACAGCAGGTATAGCCTCTTCCTTCTTCTCCTCTGCGGGAGCCACTGCGGGAACAGCCTCAGACTGACCACCCTCAGGACGGAGAGCGGAGCAATCCTCACCTGCAGCACCAACTGCACAAACGTTTACAAGGCAGGGTACTTCCTCACCCTCACCGTAGAAAATCTCAAGCAAAGTTCCTTCTGCGGTAGACTCGCACTCGAAGCTTGCCTTATCGGTCTCATAAGTAAAGAGTATGTCGCCTACCTTTACTTCGTCGCCGACCTTCTTTTCCCAAGTGCCGATTATACAGCTCTCAACTGTTATACCGGCTTTTGGCATAATTACAGCACTTGCCAAAATAGAACCTCCTTAATGTGAAAAGTGTACTCGCGCACACTTATTATTTAATAAATCAAAGCTCATCGCCAAAAAGGCCAATTCGCGGGGCAAACTGCGTCCTGAAAAGGCACTTTGTCGGGCGAGGTCTCTGTGTTTGGGTTTGATTTACATTCATAATTTATTGTACTACAACTGCGCCCTTGAGTCAACCGATTTTGAAGAAAAAAAACGATTTTTATCCTTAACAATATCTTTTTCTTAAAAGCTCCATTCAGAAAAACATTAACCTTGACTCATCACCCATATTGATTTATAATTAATTCAAAGGAAGTGCGAAAATATGATTTCTAAATTACTGTTTTATCAAAGTAAAACTACTGATCCGTATACAAATCTTGCAACTGAAAAATTACTTTTCGATACCCTCCCCCACGACTCTGTTATCCTTTATCTGTGGCAAAATGATAACACTGTAGTCATCGGTAAAAATCAGAATCCTTGGGCCGAGTGCAACTGCTCGCTGATGGAGAAAGACGGTGTACGCCTGGCGAGAAGATTATCCGGTGGCGGTGCAGTCTATCACGATCTGGGAAATCTGAATTTCACGTTTATTTGCCAAAGTGAAGATTACGATCTTGAAAAACAGCTCGGGGTTATAATCCGTGCATGTACCGAAGCCGGTATCAATGCAGAATTGTCAGGTCGCAACGACATACTCACAAACGGTAAGAAATTCTCGGGAAATGCATTTTACAACTCACAAGGACGATCATATCATCACGGTACCTTGCTTATTTCAAGCAACACAGATAAGCTATCCTCATACCTTACCCCGGACAGTGATAAGCTGCGTTCAAAAGGAATAAAGTCCGTAAGCTCACGAATCATAAATCTATCAGAATTATCACACGGTCTGACCCCTCAAACTATGACCGAATATATGAAAAGAGCTTTCGCGAAAGAGTATCTTCTTCCCCTCTCCTGCTGTACCGAACCTGATCCGAAAAAAATATCTGAGCTTGCCGCCGATTATTCAAGTTGGGAATACCTCTACGGAAAAACATTTCCGTTTTCCTTTGAGGCAAAAGAGAAATTCTCTTGGGGTGGTGTTGAAATAAAGCTGGATACCGAAAAAGGAATTATCCGTTCGGTACAAGTCTACACAGATGCAATGGATCATCTTCTTTCCGAAAATGTATCTGCCGCTCTTTCCGGTGTCAGGTTCACCGAATCCGATATAAGAAAAGCGTTAAATCTCCATCTGTCTCATGAAGTAGCTGAAGACCTGATATCACTCATCGCAAAGATTCTGTAAGGTCAAAGTAACAAAATCAATATGCTGTCAAGTGACGTAAAAAAACGCGGATATATGGTGCGTGTTCTTAAGGACAGTTTTAAGAATACGTTACCTACCGACAGGAAAAGGACGAAGAATTGTTAAAATTCCTCGTCCTTTTTTCTTGACAACTACTGACTTGATTAAAGACACCAAAGCAATCCATTACAATACTTGCTTATAATAAAATAAATGTAATGGAGAATGAAAATGAAAAACTCAAAGACTAATTTTTATAATAACAACCTTCCTTGCCGTGAAGAAAATGGATATCTTATTCCCGATGTAGAGTTCCCCGAGCAGAAAGAAATCGGCAAATGGGGCTTGTTACATTTAGGATGGCTCAAACGCTTTCGCATTGCTCGTTACAATGAATTGCTTATGTCGGGTGAATTGAACGAATATCTTTACAATGTTAACGAAGAAGCGCAAGAACGCTTTGAATCTCTGATAGTTGATCTTGCCGAATCTCATGGCTTAACCGAAGAACTAAAAGCAAAAGATCAAATGAAATGGGTCGAGCTTGCTAATTACGTAGCAAATGCTGCGAAAGAGATCGTAGAGAGCGAGGTGATCTTCAGATGAGATCTATTCTTGAAGAACTGTTCTACGGTAATATATGTCCCAACACCGATTGTAGAAGTCACGATAAAGAGACTAAGCAGTTGATGGGTTACATAGCCGACCATCACGATAACCTACTTTCCACGCTGAACGATCGGCAAAAAGTGTTGCTTGAAAAATTCGATGATTGCTACAATGAGTTGACCGATATCAATGAACGAGAAATATTTTCGTATGCTTTCAAATTAGGAATGCGAATAGCTATTGCAGTATTACACAACGAATAGTTCCACGCCGCCTACGGAGATAATCTGTGGGCGGTTCTTTAAATTTATGCCTCCTGCATATATCCTCCATATTTTCTTATCAGTTCACACATTTTTTGAAAAAATATGTTATAATATAATAAATAATCCAAAAAACTTTCAAAAAACGTGAGCCGTTTTGAAAAAAATCTTGACTATTACTTATGAAGGGCCTTTCAAATCTGTGGAAGGAGGTGTGTTATGGAACTTCAAAGAAAGCAGACAGCTACAATGAGTGACGAGAAGATCGTTGACTTGTATTGGCAGCGTGACGAGCAAGCTATTAAAGAAACTGACATCAAATACAAAAGATTTCTACTTTTGCTTGCAAACAACATTGTCCACGATATGTGTGACAGCGAGGAGTGTCTGAACGATACATATATTGGCGCTTGGAATTCGATTCCTCCGGCAAGACCTGTTCTGCTACAATCATTTCTCGCAACCATTATCAGACGTACTGCGATCAACCGTTTTAATGCTAATAAGCGCCAAAAACGAATTGTGTCGGAATACACGGTGTCCCTTTCTGAACTTGAAGATTTCATAGCAGACGAAGGAGATATGAACGCGGAAATGGAAACAAAAGAACTTGCCAAAGTCATAAGTAATTACGTCAGATCTCTCCCCGACAGACAAATGTACATTTTCGTCAGTCGTTACTATATCGCTGACTCTATTGCAACGATAAGTAATGAACTTGGCTGCAGTGTTTCGACCGTCAAACGAGAGATTACATCCATCAAAAACGGACTCAAAAAACATCTTGAAAGTGAGGGTTATGTATTATGACGATAGAAAAGTTAAGCGATGCAATCACCGAGCTTGATTCTGACATTTTGGATCGATACTTCATTATGAAGCAATCTCTTGATGAGAAAAAGAACCCCAGAAAGCGCACTTTGGTAAAATGGGCTTCGCTTGCGGCGTGTTTGTGCCTCATCATTACAGCAGGCATTATTATTCTACCATATATTGTTGAACCGCCTCTTGAAGGACCTTATACCTATTACTATGTTGGAGATATAGTCGAATCTTCACTCGGCACAGTAACATTTGAAAACAATAATACAAGCGAAGGAAAATGTACGTTTATTCTCGAAAAAAAGACAAATGATCCTATTTGTTTTGCATTTAGAGGTTATACAATTTTAAGAGAATATATTGATAAGGACGGCGTTGCATTACAGGAAGTACAACAGTATCACATAATTACTCCGTATGGAAATTACAAAGAAGCCGCAAACAATCATATTGTCGTAGACGATAAACTGATTATTACAGTAAACGGCGAGAATGTTGACACAATTCCTATGGATTGCGGCACCTATGAGATCACCATTGATTACAGCCAACTTTATGATATGTTAGATGGAATCAGACCTGCCGTTGAAGTTATCGGCTTTAAGAAATTTGTAAGTTTCGTTTTTGGTGATGATGGTATTGAAAGGTGAGGACGATACTATGAAACGAATATTATTGACGGCACTCGCGATAATGTTGTGTCTAACCATCTGATTGAAACGGTTAAATAATAAGCCGCTGATCGAACACTAAGCGGAGGTTTCTGCTCGTGTGTAAAAAAGTTTTCGTCATTATGTAGTGTGGACGGTCATTTTCCCGTTATTTAGAGTGAAGGACCTTCAAGAACACACGAAAGGAGTGTGAGATATGGAAGATAAGCAGATAGTAGATCTATACCTTGAGCGCTCGGAATCTGCTATATCCGAAACCGACAAGAAATACGGACGGTATTGCCATTACATCGCAAATCGCATTCTCGAAAATGACGAAGATGCAAAAGAAATCGTCAACGATACTTATCTCAAAGCGTGGAACACGATTCCGCCAAACAGACCTAACCCGCTAAAGCCATACGTCGGGATGTTAAGCCGTCAGCTTTCTCTCGATCGTTACGAAGAATATCACACACAGAAGCGAGGAGGACAAGTCATGCTTGTTCTTGATGAGCTTGCCGAGTGTATTCCCGATGATAATAGCGGTGAAGATATTGGCGAAAGTGTTGCTTTGAGAGAAGCTCTGAATAAATTCGTTTGGTCTTTGCCCGACAAAACGCAGAATGTTTTTGTGCGCCGGTATTGGTATTCAAGTTCCATATCCGAAATTGCGGAGGAATACGGTATAAAGGAAAGTAGTGTTACCGTTCTCTTGCTCCGCACAAGAAAGAAGCTGAAAGCATTTTTGCAAAAGGAGGGCTTTGATGTATGACGAACAAGAATATTTACATGAATCTCGGTGGTCTTGATCCCGAGCTTATCGCAAAGGCTGCACCTGCCGAAAAGGTGCAAAAGAAGAAAAGGCGTACTTGGGTAAAATGGTTGTCGATGGCTGCTTGCCTTGTCATTTTTGTTATGGTGGGGGCATTGATTATTCCCATGCTTAATGGTAATCCTATTACAATTGGCGGAGTTGACCGCAATTATGGTGTAGAGATAAGTGGAAGTGAAGGTGGCTTTATCTTCCCGTGGGAGTATATGACAACCACTGAAAAATACACGTTGGTCAAATACGACGGGAAAGAGTATCGCACAAGATCAAGAGCAATTGATGAAAGTTTGCTCGACAATGTTATTGGAACTTGTAGCGCCAAAGGGACAGACATTTATACCGACAAAACTTATAGCGATTCCTTTGAGGTTCGTAAAATAAAGGGTGTATCGGAAGATATGATTGTTGCGGTCAGCATGGACGGGGGCTATTACGTTTATGCGAACATTAAAGCAACGCAACCGTCAACATTCGGTGAATTACTTGATGCGTATAATCTTTCCCAAACGTTGCCCTTGAATAAGTTTTCCGTCAATGAGGGTAACAAGGAAAAGGGGTATTATCAGATCACCAATGACGCATATATTTGGCAGATTCTGTCCGAATGCAGAGATGCGAAGTCTTACGAGGATGCCGATAATTGGAGGACAAAGGATCGAAATTATCTGAGCTTTACGGCGACATCTGATATCCTTGGCGTTTATAAAAGAGTGTTTTACGTTACCGAGGATGGTTATATTTCTACTAACGTGTTTGATTATGGGTACGTTTATTTCATAGGTGTGGAAAAGGCAAACAGCATTATTTCATATGCAATGGATAATGCAAGTAAAACAGAACGTGAGCCATACGAGTACGCAATTGCTGGTACGATCACCGAAATCGGAGACGGGTATATTTTGATTGATGATACCGTTCTTTGTAAAGACAAGAATGACGGCATGGTATTCAAGGTTCTGACAGAGGAATTCAAAATCAAACGTTATCTTGAAGTTCGAGGATTTAAGGTTGGAGATACTGTGGTAGTTAAATTCCAAAATGAAATTGTTTTGGGAGAAGATAATACGGTTGATGGCGCGGTATCGATGTATAAAGGTATAGTTTCAAACGGGGGATTATCTGTTCCCGAATGAGTTCTTTTAGCGGTATAGGAGATTCAAGATGAAGAAAAAGATTTTGATTATATCCTTAATAGTCGTTATCGTTCTTGTTGGCTGTGCATTTGCGGTTTCCTTTGCTACATTTGGAACGGCAAATTTCATTGCCGCTTCGCACGGATTATACAAGGTAGTGTTTACTGATACGGAATTGGTCACAATAAGCGAAAATCCAACTATTGTTATCGGAAAGCCTAACGCTACTATTGATGGGTATATGATGGAAAACGGAGGCTATATTCTTGAAGCCGACAAGCAACTCGGAGCAATGTATGTATACAGCAATGGAGATAACGAAGTTCACATTATGTATTCTGCAAACGGCTATTATGCAAAGTGGATATGGCAAGATTAAATAAACTCAGATAGTTCAACAAGCAATTTTGAAAGGAGGAATAACAGTGAAAAAATGCACAAAATGCGGAGCAACTCAAAACGACAGCAGATATCATTGTATCGATTGCGGTGAGAAGCTTGGAAAACCTCTTAGTGAAGCGGAAACGCTTGAAATTGAAGAAAAACTTGACAATACGCTCGATGATATGAGCGATCGCACAGAGGATTTTTATGTTCCGCGCCGTGATAAGATCATGGGTGTAATATCGGTGCTTGGCATCATTGCTGCAATAATCCTTCTTATTCTTGTGGGCCGAGCAAACAATCAAATCGAAGCATCTATTCCCGATGGAGTCATAATAGATCGTGGAGCAGGATTTACAACGATCATTTCTGACGGCGATGTTGATTATCAGTATCCCTCCGCTTACAAAGAAAGAATTGATAACGCAGGAATAAGTGCCCTGATCGCTTTGTTTTGCTTTGCGGCGGCAATCCCAATGCTGACGATTCCCAAGGTCATGTGGTTTATGGCTACACTGAGATATAGAATATTTTTCAACTGGGATACCACGCCATCGGATTTCGCACTGTTTATCAGCAAAGCAATTACTTACATTCTTTTTGCAAGCGGTATTATCGGAGTCCTTTACGGGTATTGGATATTTTTCTAAGACAAATGAGGGACAGAGAATGGCAAAAAAACACATATTACTGATAATCAATATTGTTGTGATTTTAGCAATGGCTATTGCGATTATTGCACAAGGGGTAAACGTTTCAAAAATAAAAAGCCAAGAGCAATCGTACTTTGACTCGGAATTAAATACAGTATCATATCAAATCAAGGAATATAAGCTTACAGGACACGAATTTATGCTGGAAAACTCTGTTGCGTGTATTCATTCATCTTCGATGATTGCTAAACTTATAAATCAATCAAGTAACGATGATGAATGGCACACCATTCATATGAGTTTATCTTCAATTGAAGGGGCTTACTATTCTGATCGAGAAAGCTTTATGCTATTTATTGATGAGCTTGCTGATGTAATCGACAAATACGATGAACACAAAAGTGTTGGCTTTTTAGTAGATAAACTAACGTCCATAGATAACAGGCTCACCGCTATGCTTTATGAGAAAACAACAAAGGTGGAATAATAAATTGCGCCGTAACAAGAGGAGGCAATATGGAAAACAATCGAAGAAAATATAATATAGCAATGCTCGTTATGACCTTAGTGTATGTCGCTTTGGTGGCTATATTTATTGCCGGCGCATACGTCATAACCGATGGTATGGGATGGGATTTCGTTGGAGCAATCTTCATTGCTATTTTCTCCGTGCCTTTCTTTGTGACACTCCTGTCTGTCGTCCTTTTGATTAGTATACGTCATTTGAAAATGGACAAAGCACTCCCCAACCAATCATTTGACGTTGTGATTGTCAGAGCAGCAGTTCTGATGATGCTACTCGCGGCTATTTCGGGAATATTATTTATACTTACGGATACGAGAGTCATTCGCGCCCCGCTTCTTACGGATATTTCTTCCAACGGCATAGCTTATTTTGCGATGCTTGGTATCGTGGCGTTTCTCAACAAGCCGCTTGCATTTGTGTCTTACAAGATAGTTAAAGCGGTGTCGCATGATAAGGATTTGGAGTATGCTACCAACCGCCAGACCGTTATCATTCGCACGGCTTTACTTGTAATAGGATTTGTTTTGGCAACTGTGCCGTTTATTATAAGTTTAAATTGAAAAAGAGAAACTTTTTCAAGAAAAAAGCGACTATGTTTATAAGGAGGATGCTATGAAAAAAAAGAAAATCATCATTTCAGTTGTTAGTTTGGTGGTGATTCTCTCAGCGATTACTGCGATCTTTTTCTACTATCATCCCACGCATTACAAATACAATGATCGATTTATTATTGGAAATACAGCAGATGTAATTATCGAGAGATACGGTGAGTTTTCACAAGCTCAACGCAGCGAAGATGGCGAACTCACTTGCGGAATATACATGATTCGGGATAATACTCCCGAAATGATTATGAGCTATGACAATTCACTTTGGTATGAAATTTACTTTCAGGATGGATTTGCAGTCATCATCAAACTACAAGAAGGTAGACGCGGAGGTTGATTATGGAAAAAAAGAATAACGATATAAGATTATATAACGTACTGTTTCCTTTTTGGATGCTGTTGTTGTTTCCGCAGATGTGGGCGATTGTTTTGCCCGGAAACTTTATAATCGATAGCCTTGTATTGATAATCAGTATGTTCGCTTTGAAGATGACCGAGAAGAAGCGGTTTTATAAGCGACACATATTCCAAATTTGGGGCTTCGGAATGTTGTCCGACATTATTGGCGCGGCATATATGTTTTTGCTTATGTGGGCATTTGAAGTTGGCAGCATGGGCGATGAGCTGTACTTGACAATCCCCGCGTTGATTATATCCGCAGTCTTGATTTTCGTATTGAATTACTTTGTAACCTTCAGAAAGTCAGATAAGGTATTGCGCTTGAAGTTGGCACTCACATTTGCAATCGTTACTGCGCCTTATACGTTTTTGATTCCGTCAAGTTGGCTGTACTGATCAAATTGAATTGATATAGGAAGAGAAGCATGAAACGAATATTATTTACGATACTTGCGATATTGATGTGTCTTGCAGCCTTTTCGGGATGCAATAAGTTATCAAATTTGCACGGTAATGTATCGAACGAGGATGCTACTCCCGATGTGGCAAATTCGACATTTCATTTTGATAGTTATGAAGATATGATAAAAGCATTTGGCAAGAGTGGGATTGACGTAAGTTCCTATACCATTAAGGAATTAAAGGTTGTTATGAGTGAGGCATACACTCGCTTTGTAGACAAGGTAAATGCGGAAAAATCATTTCCTCAACCATTGATCGACAACCAACCGATTACTTATCGAAACAAGGAAGGGTTTTCCAATATAACTTTTTTTGTCAAAGAATTATACGGTTTACCTTGGATATGGTATTTTCCAAATGTATCTACTGGTGAGAACTTCTATATAAGCATGACATATTTACCTGACAGCGAAAAGCATAAAAATATGACAGCTTCAGAAGTTATCAAGGAGCTTTCGCCCAATTCTGCGAATATTGATAATCTCGGTACTCAGCATAAAAGTATATATAACAAGCAGATGAAACTCAACGACCGCGAGGTTACCGCTTTGGTTATTGAATATAAAGAGGAGGCAAGAGACAGTATCTTTTTCGTTTATGACGACCTGCTTGTGTTAGTCAGATGTGATTCTGATATATGGTCCGAGGAATGGTTTGAGGCACTGTCGTTTACGGTCTGCCCATAACAAGGAGTGGTTATGAAAAGTTGTATTAGTTTAGTAATGGTATTGTTTTTGGCCGTTACCTATCGTGGCTGCTCGGCTCCCCCCACATGCCGAGAAGAAAATCCTTCTTTTTCTTACCAAGAAGAAATTATCACATATTCTGAAGAGTTACCCAATGTCAAGCGTGATGGATTCGTCAATACGGACGAACTTGAAAATGTGATTGACAACAATCTTGATGCTGCCGACCGAGCCATTAAAGAGTATACTCTTGATATTGCCAATCCATATTATAATGTTTTCTTTGATTCCGAATCCGGCGTATGGAAAGTCGTATTTAATTATTTTGACGAGAACGCTGAAAAACAAGCTGTTTATATGAATGAAAACGGAAAAACTCTGTTAATTGTGTATATTGAATAAACTCTAATTTTCAATGAATTCTCTGCAAGAAGGAGGAAAATTATGAAAAAGTTTATAACGTTGGTTTTAACATTGGCGTGTTTACTCAGCATAGTGGGATGTAATAACACAACGAAAGACCTTCAAAAAAAGTTTCCCGAATACTATGACTTGGATACATTCAAAGGAATTGAAGTCTATATGTGGCAGACGGAAGAAGGCGAATATCGATGCGGCGCTTTGTACGGAACAAATAGGGGCAAAACATTTGAAGAAATAACAAACTTAGCCAATAATAGTGCAACTATTGAGGAAATGAGGATTATTCTCGCTTCTTACGATATTCCTTCAGAAGATATAACTATATTTCCTATAATAATTAACTCGTCTAATTATGAGTTTGTTGTTGCGGATTATACTATAATCAAGAATATATTTTGGGGCACCAATGTTCTCGCTTTGACAATCGCAGAAACACTTCCGAGTTGCGTTGCATTTCAATATAGAGAACCGAACAAGCCTTATTGTTTATATGCTTACGACGCAGACGGACAGCTTTATCGTGTTTTTTGGACAGATTGGGACGGCTTGAGCGAAAAAGACCGAATTGTTGTAGAATATTCCGATATAAAAGAGATCGACCAAACAACCAATCCATCCACCGGATGGAATCCAAAATATGAGATCACCGCAACAAATGTGAAATTGGAACATAATAAATAATCCATTATAGATTAAATTTACCAATTCCAATTTGACAAAGGAGTGTGATTGTATGAAAAAGTTTATAGCATCCGTTTTAGCATTGATTTTTACACTTGGTTTGGTTGGATGCAATCCCAATACTTCGCCCGAAGATGAAATATTAAGTATTGCGCTTGAACATTGTAATACAAACTATGACTATACCGATATAACATACATTGATGATAGAGAAGTTTGGGAGGTTGGTTTTTGGGAAAACAATGCAAAAATCGCATCGCAAACAATTACGATCGACAAAGATGGCAATGTTGTCAATGTTTGGTGGGCAGAGTAACCAATTTCAATTTGACAAAGGAGTGTGATTGTATGAAAAAGTTTATAGCATCCGTTTTAGCGTTGGTCTGTGTACTTGGTCTATGTGCATGTAACACAAAGGAAGATGTAAATAAACAAATTTTACCATTAGAAAAAGTCAACGAATGCACCCAAGAGGAATTGGACGAAAAACTCATTGGTGTTTCACGAGAAGACTTATTGGGTGTTTGGGGAAAACCTGACGGTCACCTCAATGGCTTTTGGGGTGAACTTTGGCAATTAACAAGCAAAAAAGGCGAACACATTACAGTCTATTACGACGAAAACGGAATCGTTGAAAATGTTCTGATTATAGACTTCTCCGAGTGAACCAAATTCCAATTTGACAAAGGAGTGCTATAGAGAAGTTCGATATTCTTACGAGAAAGGTATATTCAACGATATTACAAGCAACAAACACCTTGTTCTATCAAGCGAAATCAAATCACAAGTCAATGCAATCATTGATAAGTTTGTTGTTTTGCCGATCATAGACTAAAAAGTTTGAAAAAACTTTATAACGAACACCACAAGAAAGGAGAGTCCCCATGAAACGATTACTACTGTTATGTTTAGCTCTGATATTACTTATTTCTGTTACAACATCGTGCCATAAAAATGGCAATAACGAATCAAGCCAGTGGAATTTCGCTTACACGATTGAAAAGAGATCGTTTATGCAAGGCGAAACGATCTGCATTACCGTTGATGTTACCAACATCGGCAAACGTTACGAATTCTTTGGCTCTGCCGTTGATCTCTTCGGGCCTGCTGAGCTTTACCTTAATTCCGATGAAAATCAAACATTGGAGACCTTGCTGTTTACGAATCCATGTGATGCAGCAAAGTCTGTTTTCAAAAAAGGAGAGAAGGCGCAATACACTTACTATTTCTATACCAACGAAAACTCTCCCGAGGGATTATATACATTCAAAGTGCCTTTTGGTGGGGAATATAAAATCTTTGAATCAATTCTTGCCGTAAATGCACCGCCTACGGAAGAAGAACTTGCCGTAGAAGATCTTGCGGACGCATTGATCAGGAAGGAATATCCCACGCTATCACTTGAAAATTGCCGTGTTGATATAAATCAAAATACCAAGGGCGAATATTCGGTAGAGTATACTCTCACGATTGGCGATTATAGAACCTACGAATCATATCATGTCAAATTTAACGCCGATAAGACAGTGAAAAATTTCCACGCTAACTACGAAGGCAAGTATTCTGCATATCTCCTATTTGCAACCGATGACAAGATCAATGCGGCTGAAGAAAAGTTGACGAAACAGTTAGAGAAATATGAAACCCATAGCGGATTCTACTTGTCGATAGATGATCAGGGTTATCTTTGTCTAAATGCTGAGGTAATTGTCGATTCGTTGTTCAACGATCATGAGCACAAGTTCTTTACAGAACGAATCTGTGGTTTACAGCAAGAATAAGAAAATAAGGAGGCAATGCGACAATGAAAAACTGCATAAAAAAAGCGTTGTTTATAGCATTGGCAACAACGCTATGCCTTTCTGCGTTTTCGGGATGCAATAAAGCATCGGACAATTATGCATTCCTTTCCTCGTATATGCTCAATAGCCAAGACCGTAATGTGCCGGACGATGATGTGGTTGAAGAAATGCTTCTTCCGAACGAAGCGTTATTTGCTTATAAGATCGATAGAACAGAGTCAAACAAGGTTCAAACCGTTTACGTATGGCATAATCTGCTCCGCAGAGAATTGCGGCTTGATATTATGCAAATATACGAGGCAGTACCCGATAAAGACAAGGATATTACGATTTCTATTTCAACAGACGGTATAATAAAAATCAACAATAAGGAGATTGAGTTTGAACCAAGCTCCGAATTGTCTTTTGCTGTTCTTCGAGCAATCCTTCCGGCGAATGCAAAAGTAAATGCGCAAACCATTCTACGAGTATTCAGAGAAATGATCATTCGTCTTGAAACCGTAGAATATCTTGGCGACACCGAAGTTATCGCAATAGAAACTATCGCCAATACGGGTTTTTATCTTGACAATATTAACGTGAGTTCGACGGGGGTTATCAGACAAGTGATGTCCTTGGAAGATATCACCGGCAAGGCAATATCTCCAAATTCTTCAAAATTCCCCTCAGAACCGCCAACACTCACTGTAAGTGATGGTGAAACGACGATTATTGCTTGGCGCGGAACATATTCGTGGCTGATCGAGGGTGAGGACGGAATGGGTTCGGGAATCAGCGTTGACAGCGCACACCCGCTTGATTATAAGGACAGTATTCAAAGACTTAACCTTTCTCAAAACACTGAACTTACATTGAATTTTGAATCTGCACCGACGAGCATATCGATAAAAAGATACAAGTTGAACGCTACTGACTATGATGCGTTTGAAAAGATCGCAGATAGGTATAATATGATTATTGATGCTAAGGTGGGTAATTATCTCTACGAGGTGATTGCGAAATGGGATGATCCGAGCAAATCTTATAGCGGAACGGTTTACTATGCGTTTTGCACGGAAAAGTAATGTGACGTTACAATCCAAAAATTGAATATCAATAATGAGAGACACCTCGCGCCAACTTGGCACGAGGTGCTTGTCTATATATTGAGTCTTAAAAGCGTAATCTATCAATCATTTCCCACTTTACATACTCATTGAACTTGGCAAATCGGTATGCTTCTTCGCAGATGCGCCCTTTGTTGTAGCAAATGAAGAAGGTGAAGTCAAGCCAAAAGGCATCTTCAATCACAGCTTTGATTGCTTCAAATTCTCCCTTGCCGAGATAATGCTCGTCTTTTAGAATAAGCATAGCGTAGGTGAATTCTCCGTCGTTGTGAACGAGATCGAATGTGATCGTCGCTTCACTATCTTTGTATGGCTGTCCGTATTTGTCCTTTTTCATTACTGCGGCGGTGAAGGTCTGCGGAGTTGGTGCGACCGTTTCACGATCAATATATCTCCGCTTGCAGAAATGATAATATGCGTGGCGGTAGCAAGCGGCAACGTATTCTTCGTCGGCAACTGTCTTTATGTATGAAAGCGTTTGAGAGATCGTTTGCTCGTCTACAGCGCCGAGAGTGATTTCAGTACGATGGGGATAAACGATATTGAACCAAATGCGGTAATAGGGATTGACAAACTTGTAAACCGTCTTGTTGCTTTCATCCTTCCCAGTGGTAAGGATTCCGTTCTCGATCAAAGCGCGGATATACTTATCGCATTTGTTATATGCGAACCCCGTAAATTTACCAATATCACTAATGCGGTTATTGCCGAGCGCAACAGCGTGGCAAATGAACATATAACTTTCGCTTCGACGGAAAAGATGGTCAAATTCATTCGCGCAAAAATGTATGTATGGACTATCGGGGGATAGAAGAAGCCGCAGATTTTCCTCGGTGCTTAAGTTTTCGTCAATCAGATGAACGAGTTTCGGTATGCCTCCCGTCAGCGCATATAGAGCGAGAAGATCATCGCCCTTTTTGTTTTGAAAGCATTTGCAGAGGTCAGCTATTGAGAAGTATGGTACGGCGATAGGTATTTCGTCGTAAGTCCATTTCGTATAGTCGGGCGGAAATTCGGGTAGCTTCTCCACGCGGGTAACGAAGATCGTCAAGATTGCGCGTCGCTTCTGTGTTGCAAAATAATTTTGAAATGCTGTGGAGAATACGTTATCGGTCAGTATCTCATCGGCATCGTCAAAAGCAAAGATATGGCAGGTGCGCTCGGAGAGTGTATTGATGTTAAGAAATACGTTTTCCCACGTATCCATCGGGAGCGTGTCAAGGTTATACTCATCCATATATTTCTGCAATCTGTCACCGAGCAAGCGCAACGCCATCGGCTCGTCAAGTCCTGCGAACGAGAAATAGAAATGCTTATGCTGCTCTAACCATTCAAGAATAAGCGCAGTTTTACCCGAGCCGCGCGGTCCTCGGAGGGTGACGTAATGATCGCTATTCTTCCAATTCCCGAAACTGGTGTTATAGGACAAATAGAGTGTATCCAAGCGTTTTAGCAAATGTGTCCGTTGTATCTTCATTGCGCCTCCAATCTATCAACCGATAAGATGATAAAATGTCATTTTCTACATTATACAGCAAAATGGGATCTTTTTCAATAGGATTTTGTAAATTGAGAGTGTCGAAGTTGCATAGAAAATGGCGGCAGAACTTACTAAATAGGTGAGCTTGTTTTGTGCAAAAGTTAGAAAATTGTGGATTACGAAAATTTGTTCTTAAAAAGCGGGTGTAAAAACAGTATTCTAAGTAAAGGGACAAATTAAGAGAAAAAGTCTCGGACAAGCCCTCTTACATACATATTTACATAGCGCGAACTGTGCCACGCAAATGCGTGTATTTTCCCATTCTTATTGTTTCCAAGAAGGGATATTCTTATACAATTAAATATTTTTCTAAAGGAAAGCACCTTTGGCGAAAGCCGTTACATAGCGAGTACGAAAAATTTGGGGTAGCCGCTACCTCTGTTTTGTCGTGCCGTCTTGTAACGGCTTTTTTTGTTTTGCTCAGAAGCCGATCATCAAAAGACAAGGAGAAAACGAAATGAACGAAACGCTTGAACAATTGAAGATCGATCCCGAATTTGAAAAGGTTATACCTCCGCTGACCAAGGACGAGTACCATCAGCTTGAAGAAAACATTCTTGACGATGGCAGGATCATGATGCCGATTGCCGTG